>JBFXAZ010000033.1:0-51246 GCA_050183765.1 Reyranellaceae bacterium
GGCCGCCTGCGAGGGCGCGCCGCCGCCCGCTGCACCGCAGCAGCCGGTGCAGCCGCGTGACGAGCCGCCGGCGCATGTGGTGTTCTTCGACAGGGGCAGCGCGCAGATCGGCGCAACGGGTGTCGCCACCATCCGCCAGGCCGCGATCGAGGCGAAGAAGCCCGGCGTCAAGGCGGTCGATGTCACCGGCCACACCGATCGCTCCGGCAGCGATCAGGTGAACAGCGCGCTGTCGCAGCGCCGGGCGCGCGTGGTGCGCCAGCGGCTGATCCGCGAAGGCGTGCCGGCGGCCCTGATCTCCGCCCGCGGGATGGGCGAGAGCAAGCCCTTCATGGAGACCGAGGACGGCACGGGCCAGCCCGAGAACCGTCGCGTCGAGATCACGATCGTGCGCTGATCAGCGGATCGGCGCGCTCGACGATCGCCCGGGTATCGACGCCGGCCGGCAGGGTGCCGAAGGCCTGGCCGCGATCGCCTGAAATGCGCGAGGCGAGGAAGGCCTCGGCGACGGAACCGGGCGCATGGCGAACCAGCAGGCTCGCCTGCAGCGCCAGCGCCAGCATCTCGACCAGCCGTCGCGCGCGGGCCTCCAGGTTGGCCGTGTCCGACAGGGCGCGCCTGACCTCGCCGGCGAACGCGTCGAGGCGGGAATCCGCGCCGCGGGTCGGCGCGAGCTCGGCGAAATACGCATCGAGCGTCGCCGGCGCGCGGCCGACGGCGCGCAGCAGGTCGAGGCACTGCACGTTGCCCGAGCCCTCCCACACCGAGTTCACCGGCGCGTCGCGATAGAGGCGGGGCATCACGCTCTCCTCGACGAAGCCGTTGCCGCCCAGGCATTCGAGCGCCTCGGCCGCCACGTTGGGCGTGCGCTTGCACAGCCAGTACTTGGCCACCGGCGTGGCGATGCGCGCGAACAGCGCCTGCGCCTCGCCGTCGGCCTCCTCGTCGAAGGCACGGGCCACGCGCATCGACAACGCCGTGGCCGCCTCCGACTCGACGGCAAGGTCGGCCAGCACGTTGCTCATCAGCGGCTGGTCGACCAGCCTGCGGCCGAAGGCGGCGCGGTCGCGGCAGTGGTTGATCGCCTGGGCCACGGCATGGCGCGTCACCGCCGTGGCGCCCAGCGCGCAATCGAGCCTGGTGTGGCGCACCATCTCGATGATGGTCGGCACGCCGCGGCCTTCCTCGCCCAGCAGCCAGCCGAAGGCGTCGTCGAACTCGACCTCGGCGGAGGCGTTGGAGCGGTTGCCCAGCTTGTCCTTGAGGCGCTGGATGCGGAAGCCGTTGCGCGTGCCGTCCGGCCGCCAGCGCGGCACGAGAAAGCACGACAGCCCGCCGGGCGCCTGCGCCAGCGCGAGGAACGCGTCGCACATCGGCGCCGAGCAGAACCATTTGTGGCCGACCAGCCGGTAGGCGCCGCCCGGCCCGCCATTGTCCAGCGGCGCCGCGATCGTCTGGTTGGCGCGCACGTCGGAGCCGCCCTGCTTCTCGGTCATCGCCATGCCGATCGTCGCGCCGCGCTTCTCGCCCGCCGGGCGCGCCGCCGGGTCGTAGGCGCTGCGCAGCACGCGCGGCTCCCAGTCGGCGGCGACATCCGGTTGCGCGCGCAGCGCGGGGATCGAGGCGAAGGTCATGGTCACCGGGCAGGCCGGCCCGTCATTGGTCTGGTTGAAGGCGATGAACAGCGCCGCGCGCGCCACATGCCGGCCGCGCCGTGTCTCGGTCCAGGGCAGGGAATGCAGGCCGTTCTCCAGCGCTAGGGACATCAGCTCGTGATAGGCGGGATGGAACTCGACCTCGTCGATGCGGTTGCCGAAGCGGTCGTGCGTGCGCAGGTTGGGCCCGACGCGCTCCGCCAGCTCGGCGGCGCGAATGGTCGAGGCGGCACCGCAGCGCGCGCCGAAGGCCGCCACCCGATCGCCCGCCCAGCCGCCGCCCTCGCGCTGAAGCGCCTCGACCAGCGCGCGATCGCCCGAGACGACGTTGTAGTCCTCCAATGGCCGCGCCTGGTTCTCGGCGCGCAGGCTGATGGCTGTCATGGCGGTCCCCCCGGGTATGGTCTCATGGCCGTCGACCAGCGATAGGCGAACGTATGCTCATTTGCTACAGTGCGCGCCACATGGCGCCGGCGGGCGGCGCGTTGGGGAGGTGACATTGACCGGCTTTACGATCTTCATCCTCGTCCTCGTCCTCTTCGCCGTCCTGCTGCTGTTCCTCGGCGTCAAGCAGGTGCCGCAGGGCTGGAACTACACCGTCGAGCGCTTCGGCCGCTTCACCGCCACCCTGACTCCCGGCCTGCGCTTCCTGGTGCCCTTCGTCGACAGCATCGGCAAGAGGGTCAACGTGCAGGAGTCGGTGCTCGACATCCCCTCGCAGCAGGTCATCAGCAAGGACAACGCGATCGTCACCGTCGACGCGGTCGCCTTCTATCAGGTCATCGACGCGGCCAAGGCGGCCTACGAGGTGCGCGACCTGGTGCAGGGCATTACCAACCTGGCGCTGACCAACATCCGCAACGTCATGGGCAACATGGCGCTGGACGACGTGCTGTCCAAGCGCAACGAGATCAACGACACGCTGCTGTCGGTGATCGACCACGCGACCAACGCCTGGGGCGTGAAGGTGCTGCGTGTCGAGCTCAAGGACATCGTGCCGCCGCAGGACATGGTGCAGACCATGGCGCGGCAGATGAAGGCCGAGCGCGAGCGGCGTGCCGTGATCCTCGAGGCCGAGGGCATCCGCCAGGCCCAGATCACGCGGGCCGAGGGTGAGAAGCAGGCGGCCATTCTCTCCGCCGAGGGCCGCCGCGAGGCCGCCTTCCGCGACGCCGAGGCGCGCGAGCGCGCCGCCGAGGCGGAAGCGAAGGCGACCGAGGTGGTGACGGCGGCGATCGGCGCCGGCGGCTCGCAGGCCATCAGCTACTTCCTGGGCCAGAAATACGTCGACGCGCTGCAGGCGATGGGCGCCTCGAACAACGCCAAGGTGTTCTTCCTACCGGTCGAGGCGACCGGCCTGATGGGCACCCTGGGCGGCATCGCCGAGCTGGCCAAGGAGGCCCAGGCGCGCGGCGCGGCCGGCATGGCGTCGCTGCCGCCGCCTGTGGCGGCCGGCGGTTCCGCGCCGGCTCGCCCGTCGGGGCCGTGGACGCAGCCCTAGGAGCCAAGTGAGGGGGGGAGGAACGGCGATGTCTGGCTTCACGATCGAGTTCTGGCACTGGTTCGCGCTCGCCGGCGTGCTGCTGCTGCCCGAGATGATGATGCCGGGCGTCGCGTTCCTGTTCATGGCGATCGGTGCATTCGCCACCGGCGTTCTCAAGCTGGTGTGGTCGACGGCGAGCCTGGACATTCAGCTCGGCTGCTTCGCCATCGTCAGCATCGCGGCCTTCGCCGGCATGCGCGGCTGGATCCGCCAGGTCTTCAAGGTGCGCGAAGGCGACAAGCTCAACGAGCGCGGCGGTCAGCTGGTCGGCACGACCATCACGCTCAGCGACGCGATCCGCAACGGCCAGGGCCGCGTGCGCGTGGGCGACGGCAGCTGGAACGTCAGCGGGCCCGACATGGCAAGCGGCGCGCGGGTACGGGTCGTCGCCGTCGACGGCGCGACCCTGAAGGTCGAGCCGGCGCCCTAGGCTCGGCTCGGCTCGCCGACGGTGGCCTCAGTGGTGCGGCGCAGGGGCGCCGGCCTGCAGGCTGTTGGCGATCAGATAGGTCTCGATGTCCCGGGCGCTCCACGATGCCAGCGGATCGAGCTTCAGCCGGCCATCGACCGCCTCGACCAGCGACCGCCGGCCGCCGGCGGCCGGGCGGCCATCGACCCACGCCTCGAAGCCGTCGAGCGCCAGCGCCAGCGAGGCCGCCGGGCGGATATCGACAAGGCCGAGCCGGGCGATCGGCGCCTGCAGCACCGGCCCGTCGGGCACGATCACGGGCGTGTTGCGGTCGATGCCGGCCACCATGTGCAGCAGCACCGTCGAGGCCGCGCCGCCCGACACCACCAGCGCGATGCGGTCGCGATAGGCGCCGCGGATCGCCAGCCGCAGGAAATCGGGGGCCGAAGCGGCACCTGAAATCCGGTTCAGCCGCGCCAGATCGTCGTCGATGGAATGATGGGCAAGGTCCGACATGGGCGCACAAAAGCGTGTCCGGGCCCCGGCCTCAAACAATCATCTCTTGTGTCGATGTGAAATTGATCTATTGAACAGTTAAATTGTGGTTAATATAAGCTTCACCCGCCGATCAGCGCCTTCTTGATCATGCAGTGCACGCCCTTGTTGCCGTCGACGGTCTGGGTGACGTGCAGGTCGGCGGCCAGGCTGCACAGCATGTAGGCGTCCTCGGCCGAGATCCCGGTCCGGCCGCGGATCAGCCGGATCATGTCGCGCAACGCCTCCTTGGCGGCGTCGTCGAGGTCGGGGTCGAAGCCGTGAGTGATCCAGTGCGTCGGCGTCTCGCCGCGCGGGTTGTTCAGCTTCATGTCCTTGCGCACGGTGAAGCGGAAGGTGCCGGTGAGGCAGGTCTCCAGCGCCGTCAGGTTGACCTCGCCGTCGCCCTGCACGCCATGCCCGTCGCCGGTCGAGAACAGCGCGCCCGGCGCGAAGACCGGCAGGTAGATCGTCGTGCCGACGCCCAGCTCCTTGTTGTCGATGTTGCCGCCGAAGGCGCGCGGCTCAACCGAGCTGCACTGGCCCCAGGCAGGCGGCGGTGCGACACCCATGATCCCGAAGAATGGCTTGAGCTCGAGCTCCGTGCCCCAGGGCATGCGGCAGACGTTGCGGTTGCGTTCGATCGGGATGTGCGTGAGGCGATAGGAGGGGAAGTCCTCGGGCAGGGTGCCCATCAGCGGCCGCTGCACGTTCCAGCCCCAGTCGACGCGGAACTGGATGTCGACGATGTCGACCTGCAGCGCGTCGCCCGGCTCGGCGCCCTCGACGTAGACCGGCCCAGTGAGGATGTGGCGGCCGATATGCGGCGTGCACTTCTCGTGGATCTCGCGGTGCTCGGGCAGGATCGCGAAGGGCGGGTCGGGCAGGATCTCCTTCGCGCCCGAGACGCATTCGATGGTCACCATCTCGCCCGACTTCACGCGCGCCTTGGGCTCGAGCTTGCTGTCGAAATAGCCCCAGTGGATGGTCTGCGGCGACGACTTCAGGACGATGGGTTCGGACATCGGGCGACCCTCCAGACGACGGGCCGCGATCCAAGCACGATCCGCGCCGCCGTGGTATAGGCGCGTCTATGAACTACCAGCACGGATTTCATGCCGGCGGTTTCTCCGACGTGCTCAAGCACGCCACGCTGGCGCACCTGATCGCGGCGCTGTCGGCGAAGGACAAGCCGTTCCTGCTCATCGATACCCATGGCGGGCGCGGCGGCTACGATCTGGCGGGCCAGGGCGCGGCGACCATGGAATGGCAAGGCGGCATCGGCCGCCTGCTGCCGCTCCGCCGGCCGCCGCCGGCGCTCAACGACTATCTCCGCGTGGTGCGCGCCTACGACAAGAAGTTCGGCAATTTCAGCGTCAAGCCGGCCGAGAGCGTGCGCCACTATCCCGGCTCGCCGCGCGTCGCGCGCGCCCTGATGCGGCCCGGCGATCGGCTGGTGGTGGCCGAGCTCAACCCGCGCGAGGCGATCTTCCTCAAGCGCGAGTTCGCCGGCGACAAGGGCATCGAGGTGCGCGAGGAGGACGGCTACGGCCTGCTGAAGTCCATGCTGCCGCCGCCCGAGCGGCGCGCGCTGATCCTGATCGACCCGCCGTACGAATCGCGCAACGAGACCGCCGACGCGGTGGCGGCCATCGGCCAGGGCCTGCGCCGGTTCGCCACCGGCGTCTATGCACTGTGGTACCCGATCAAGGACATGAAGTTCGTCGAGGCGCTGCACGAGGCGGTGATCGCGCTCGACCCGCCGGAGACCGTCGCCGTGCACGTCCAGTTCATGCGCATGAACCCGATGCCGCGCATGCTCGTGGGGGCGGGCATGGTGGTGATCAATCCGCCGTGGAAGTTCGCCGACACGATGCGCGAGCTGGCGCCGTGGCTGGCGCTCAACGTCGGCAACCAGCGCTCGGCGACGGCCGAGGTCAAGGTCCTGGTTCCCGAAAAAGGCGCGCAACCTTCCGAGCCTTGAGCGCATTATCTCGGCTCGTCGTCCGAGAGGATCCCGTTGCTGCCGGCCATCGCCATCGCGTTCCACGTCGCCGGTGTCGCCTGCGCCTTGCGCGCGCTGATGCTGGGGCGCACGCCGCAGGGCACGGTGGCCTGGATCCTGTCGCTTGTGCTGGTGCCGTACCTCGCGCTGCCGGCCTATGCCGTGTTCAGCCACGGGAAATTCCGCGGCTATGTCATCGCCCGTCGCGCGCGGGCGGCGGAGCTGGGCGCGCTGCTGCAGGGCGGCAGCGAGGCGATCGAGCGGGCGCGGGCGAAGCTCGAGGTCGACGATCGCGAGTCGCTGACGGCGCTGGAGCGGCTTGCCGGATTTCCCTTCACGCGCGGCAACGACGCCAGGCTGCTGGTCGACGGGCCGGAGGCGTTCAGCGACATGCTGCAGGGCGTGCGGCAGGCGACGCGGTATGTGCTGGTGCAGTTCTATGTCGTGCGCGACGACCGGCTGGGCGCCGCCTTCCGCCGCGTGCTGGCCGATCGCGTCGCGGCGGGCGTGAAGGTCTATCTGCTCTACGACGACGTCGGCAGCGAGAACCTGTCGAGCCGCTACGTCGACAGCCTGATCCAGGCCGGCGTCTCGGTCAGCTCGTTCAACGGGCGCAAGAGCTGGTACATCCGCCACTCGCGCATCAACTATCGCAACCATCGCAAGATCGTCGTGGTCGACGGCGAAGCGGCCTGGGTCGGCGGCATGAACATCGGCGACGAGTACGTGCATCGCGATCCGGTGCTCTCGCCATGGCGCGACACGCACGTGCATGTGCGCGGGCCCACCGCGCTGTGCTGCCAGATGAGCTTCGTCGAGGACTGGTACTGGGCGACCGGCGAGGTGCCGGCGCTCGACTGGGACACCACCCCGACGCACGGCGAGGACCGCGCCGTGCTGACGATTCCCACCGGGCCGGCCGACGAGCTCGAGAGCTGCGGCCTGATGTTCACGCAGATGATCGCGCTCGCGCGAAGGCGGGTGTGGATCGCCAATCCGTATTTCGTGCCCGATGCGGCCACGCTTTCGGCGCTGGTCCTCGCGGCGCAGCGCGGCGCTGACGTGCGCGTGCTGTTGCCCGGCCGGCCCGACCACTACACGACCTGGCTCGCCAGCCTGTCCTTCGTGCCCGAGCTGATCCGCGGCGGCGTAACGGTCCATCTCTACGAGAAGGGCGTGCTTCACCAAAAAGTGGCACTGATCGACGACGGATTGTGTACTGTCGGAACCGCGAATTTCGACAACCGTTCCTTCCACATCAACTTCGAGATCACCCTGGCTTTTCTCGACAAGGCGTTCGCGCAGGAGGTCGCAGCGATGCTTGAACGCGATTTCGCGGGCGCACGGGTCGTGTCGGCCGATGTCGTGCAGGCCCGTCCCTTCCCCTTCCGCGTCGCGGTGCAGGCATGTCGTTTGCTGGCACCAGTCCTCTAGCGGGCGAGACCGAGATCCGGACAGTCGTCGCAGATCGGCCGGCCGAGCCCGCGCTGATCCGGGCTGCCACGTACAACATCCACTCCTGCATCGGCATGGACCGGCGCAGCGATCCCGACCGCGTGCTGCGCGTCATCGACGCGATCAATCCCGACATCCTCGCCCTGCAGGAGGTTCGGGCCTATTCGCCCGATCTCGATCAGTTCGAGCTGTTCCACCGGCGGCTCAACATGGAGCCGGTCTTCGGCCAGACGTTTCGGGCGCGGCGCTTCGGATTCGGCAACGGCCTCTACGTGCGCGGCAGGATCCTGAAGAAGCGCATCGTCGACCTCGCCATCCCGCCCTACGAGGAGCGCTGCGCCATCGACGCGGTGGTCGAGGTGCGCGGCCAGCGGCTGCGCGTGATCGCCGCCCATCTCGGCCTGCGTCCCGCCGAGCGCGGCCGCCAGATCGAGTTGCTGCGCGACGCGCTGGCGCACGAGCCCGAGGACCTCACCGTGGTGATGGGCGACCTCAACGTCCTCGGTCCCGAGCGGCGCCGGCTGGAGAAGATCGGCGCGCCGATGACGTTGAAGCGCATCCGCACTTTCCCGGCGCCGCGGCCGCTGATGGCGCTCGACCGGCTGTGGTCGATCCCGTTCGAGAATCTGGAAAGCCTCGACTCCTTCTCGACCGACGGCGCCCGCTGGGCCTCCGACCACCTGCCGCTGGTCGGCATGATCCGGCCGCTCGCCCGTCCGTCACCGCGATAGGATCGTTTTCCCGCGGCGCGATGGACGATCGACAAGGCGCGCCACTGGAGTGGCGCGGCCCACTCAATCGACGATGAACAGCCTGGCGCCGACCGCCGTGCGCGAGCGGTGCGGCTCGGCGTTGTCGGCGACCTGGTAGCTCATGCCGGGCTTGAGCACGAAGCGCCGGCCGTCCTTGAGCTCGGTGTCGAGCTCGCCCTCCAGGCACATCAGGATGTGGCCCTTCTCGCACCAGTGGTCGGCGAGGTAGCCCGGCGTGTAGTCGACCAGGCGCACGCGGATGTCGCCGAACTGTCGGGTGCGCCACGTCGCCTTGCCGGTCTCGCCCGCGTGCTCGGTCGGCTCGACCTCGCTCCAGTCGGTGGTGCCGAAGGGGATCGCGGACATCTTCATCGCAGGGGCTCCGTGGCTGTCTGGCGTGCCCGTAGCACGGAAGGCTCGGGACAGAACAGCACGGTAAGGCCGGCCGCCAGCGCCAGCCCGGCGCTGGCGACGATCGCCGCCGTGTAGGACTGCGTCGTGTCGTAGATCCAGCCCGCCGCGGGCGGACCCACGAGGATGCCGACGGCCACGCTGGCGTATTGCGCGCCCAGGATCGAGCCCACCGACCTGGTGCCGAAATAGTCGGCCATCACCGACGGCGCCATGGCGACGAAACCGCCATACAGCGCGCCGAACAGCGTCGCGAACGCCACCAGCGCCAGCCAGTGGCTGCTCGCCGCCCACAGCATCAGCACCGGGCAGGACCCGAGGATGCTGAGCGCATACATGCGCCGTCGCCCGATGCGGTCGGCGAAGCCGGCGAAGACGAAACGGCCCAGGGTGCTGCCGACGCCCAGCAGCATGATCAGGGTGACGCCGAAGGCCTCGCCATGGCCGACGTCGCGGGCATAGGGCACGAGGTGGACGAAGGGCGTGAACAGGCCGAAGGAGTAGATGGCGCAGGCCGCGAACAGCAGCCAGAACACCGGCCGGCGCGCGGCTTCGCCCAGCGTGTCGCCGGACGCCGGCGGCGCCGGGCCGGCGTTGACCGGCGCGACGTCGCCATCGGGCCGCAGGCCGTAGGTCTCGGGCGAGCGCCGGACGCTGAGCGCCGCGAACAGCGCGGCGGCGAGCGCGACCAGCGCCAGGCCGGCCCAGGCGCCGCGCCAGCCGACATGCTCGATCAGCAGCTGGGCGAGCGGCGGACCGGTCAGGGTGCCGACGCCGATACCGGCGACGGCGATGCCCGTGGCCAGACCGCGCTTGCGGTTGAACCAGCGTTGCAGGGCGGCGACCGAGGGCACGTAGGCGGCACCCAGGCCGAGGCCGACGCCCAGGCCGTAGCCGGCGAAGACTTGCCACAGGCTCTGCGCCTGGCTCGCCGCGAAGGTGCCAAGCGCCACCAGCGCCATGCCGCCGCCGACCACGAGGCGCGGGCCGAACCTGTCGGCGACCGCGCCGGTGACGAGGCCGAGCGAGAAATAGAGCGCGCCGGCGATCGAGAACACGAGCGCGATCTCGCCGCGCCGCGCCGCGTACGTCTCCTGCAGAGGCAGGAAGAAGCTGGAGAAGCTGTAGGCGATGCCGAAGCCGACGCACAGCACGACGAACGTGCCCGCCACCACCCACCATCCGGGAAAGATGCGCGACATTATCCCTTCTCCCCGCGCAGGTCAGGGGCCGCGGACGGCCCCGAGGGAGAAGGTGCCGAGCGCCAGCGAGGCGGATGAGGGGCTTCCTCGCGCAACAGCCAACACCGGTGATGTCGAGACTCCGCGAAGCCCCTCATCCGCCCTTCGGGCACCTTCTCCCCGCCGTCGCGGGGAGAAGGGAGGACAGGCCGTGTCACTTCTTTTCCCGCGAGGTCAGCGGGCTCGCACTCTCGGGATTCCAGCCGATCATCTTCTTCGCCATCTCGGCGACCTCCGGGTCGACGGCCGGGGGCTCGAGGTCGGCGCCTTTGCCCAGCAGATCCGCGACCAGCTCGACGCCGTCGACCCGGCAGCGCTTCTTGCTGTCGCTGGAGATCACGTGCCAGGGCGCGTTGTCGGTGTCCGTGCGCTCAAGCATGTCGTCGAACGCCTCGACGTAGTCGGCGCGCTTGCTCATGTTGCGGAAGTCCTCGAGCGTGACCTTGAAGCGCTTTTCCGGCGTCTCCAGGCGGCGGATGATGCGCTTGCGCTGCTCGTCGGCGCTGAGGTTCAGCAGGATCTTCACCATGCGCACGCCGCTGTCGGTCAGCATCTTCTCGAAGGCGTTGATCTCGTCATAGGCGCGCCGCCAGTCGTCCTTCTTGGCAAAGCCCTCGACGCGCTCGACCAGGACCCGGCCATACCAGGTACGATCGAAGATGCCCAAAAAGCCCGGCGCCGGCAGCTTCTCCCAGAAGCGATAGAGGTAGTGCTTGCCCTGCTCATCGGCGCGCGGCGCGCCGATGCGCCAGACCTGGACAGGGCGGGGGTCGAGCTTCTCGGTCAGGCGCTGGATCAGGCCGCCCTTGCCGGCGGCGTCCCAGCCCTCGATGGCGACGATCGCCCGGCAGTTGGTGCGCGCCAGCCACTGCTGGACCCGCAGGAGCCGCAACTGCGCGCGCACCAGGCGCTTGAGGTAGTCATCCTCGTCGATGCCGCCGGCCAACGGCAGCTTGTCTAGCTTCTTCCAGCGCCCCATCTTGTGTATCTGAATCCCTCGTCCGCGCAATATTTCGTCATCGTGCCCCGTCCCCTCCGTCCCGTCGAGTGCTGACCCGCATGGCCGACATCCCCCGAATGCGCGACCTGAGCGATGGCGAGGAGGGGGCTCCGTGGTGGCGCATCGCCGATCGCAAGGACGGGCCGGTGATCGTCGCCGGCGGGCCGTGGGTCGTGATGGCCCTGCGCGCAATGCAAGCGGGGGCCGACCCGCCGCCGGCCGACGCCAAGGCCATCGACATCGCCGCCGTCAGCGCCCTGGACACGGCCGGGGTGACCGAGCTGGTCCGGCTGCGCCGCGCCGCCGGCGACTGCCCGATCCAGGGCGCCAACGACAACCAGGGCAGCCTGATCGATCTGGTCGAGAAGAACATCTGCGAGGCGCCGCCGCCGCCGCGGCCGCTGCCCATGCTGATCGACATCCTCGACGACGTGGGCGAGAGCTTCACCCGCTTCCTCGATCGCTCGGCCCGGTTGCTCGAGTATTTCGGCGAGGTGCTGGTCGTCATCTCCAGGGGCCTGTTCCGGCCCCGCGCGATGCGGCTCAACGCCACCGTCGTGCAGATGCGCGAGGTCTGGATCCGGGCCCTGCCGATCGTCGCCACGCTGTGCTTCCTGATCGGCATCGTCATCGCCTACCAGGGCGTCGAGCAGCTCAAGCAGTTCGGCGCCCAGACCTTCACCGTCGAGGCGGTCGGCATCAGCGTGTTGCGCGAGCTCGGCGTGCTGCTCACCGCGATCATCGTCGCCGGCCGCTCCGGCAGCGCCTTCGCCGCCCAGATCGGCACCATGAAGGTCAACCAGGAACTCGACGCCATGCAGGCCATGGGCCTGTCGCCGGTCGAATGGCTGGTCGTGCCGCGCATCGCGGCGCTGACCGTCACGATGCCGCTGCTTGTGCTGTGGGGCAATCTGATGGGATTGCTCGGCGGCGCCTTCGCCTGCGACATCTACCTCGATTTCACCGTGAGCCAGTACTTCGCCCGCCTGCGCGACAACATCAACATCTCCAGCTTCTGGGTCGGCATGATCAAGGCGCCGGTGTTCGGCTTCGTCATCGCCGCCATCGGCTGCTACGAGGGCCTGCAGGTCAAGGGCGACGCCGAAAGCGTGGGCCGCCAGACGACGACGGCGGTGGTCGAGGCGATCTTCTTCGTCATCGTGCTCGACGCGCTGTTCTCCATCATCTTCCTCTCGATCGGCATGTGAGCATGGCGGCGGAGACGACCAGCGCGGCACGCGCCCGGCCGCCCCTGGCCGAAGGCGGGCAGATCAGGGACCATCGCGACGGCCGCGAAAGGGTGATCAGCCTCCGCGGCGTGCGCAACAAGTTCGGCACCACCAATATCCACCGCAACCTCGATTTCGACGTATTCCGCGGCGAGATTGTCGGGCTTGTCGGCGGCTCCGGCTCGGGCAAGTCGGTGCTGCTGCGCACGATCATCGGCCTGCAGCAGCCCAAGGAGGGCCGCATCGAGATCCTCGGCCATGACCCGTCGGCGCTCGGCGCGGCCGAGCTGGGGAACCTGCAGAGCCGCTGGGGCGTCCTGTTCCAGGAGGGAGCGTTGTTTTCGTCCCTGACCACCGCCGAGAACATCGAATTGCCCCTGCGCGAGCGCGCGCGCTTGCCCCAATGGAAGCTCGAGGAGCTGGCGGCATTGAAGATCGCCATGGTCGGGCTGCCGGTGGATACCGCGGCAAAGAAGCCCTCCGAGCTGTCGGGCGGCATGAAGAAGCGCGCCGGCCTGGCACGCGCGCTCGCGCTCGATCCCGAGCTGCTGTTCCTCGACGAGCCGACCGCCGGGCTCGACCCGATCGGCGCCTCCGCCTTCGACTCGCTGATCCGCCAGCTGCAGCGCAGCCTGGGCCTGACCGTGCTGATGGTCACCCACGACCTCGACAGCCTGCTGGCGATTTGCGACCGGATCGCCGTCCTGCTCGACAAGCGCGTCGTAGCCGGTACGATGGAGGAACTGGTGGCGTACGACCATCCCTGGGTGCGCGAGTATTTCCACGGACCGCGGGCGCGTGCCGCCGGCATCGGTGTCGGCGCAAGCGGCGCGCGCGACGAGAGAGCTTGAATGGAACATCGCTCGCCCTACGTCGCGATCGGCGCCACCGTCCTGCTGTTCGTGCTGGCGGCCGTCGGCTTCGTGACCTGGAAGCTGCGTGCCGGCAACGAGGAGAATCTCGCCTACTATCGCATCCTGTTCGACGACGACGTGCAGGGCCTGACGCGCGATTCGCCGGTGTACTACCGCGGCCTGCGGGTCGGCCGGGTGCAGGACATCAGGCTGGTGAAGCTGCCGGCCGATCTCAGCGATGTCGAGCGTTCGCAAGGCACCGACAAGGGCGGCCGGCGCATGGTCGAGCGGATCTCGGTGATCATCGGGATAGACCGCAACATCGATGTCCACAGCTCGGCGCGCGCGGTGTTCGAGCGCCCGCTGATCACCGGCGCGGCCTACATCCAGATCGTCGCGACATCGGGTCCTGTGCGCAACGAGACCATCCTGCCCAAGCGCCAGCTGGACGAGGCGCCGTTCCCGGAGATCGCGCCGACACCCTCGACCCTGGCGAGCGCGACGCAAAGCGCGCAGGAACTGTTCACCAAGGCGAGCGCCCTGGTCGACCGGCTCAACGCGGCGCTGTCGGCCGACACCGTCACGGCGTTCCGCGACAGCCTGAAGAACCTCTCGACGGTCACCTCGGCGGTGTCGCGCAACGAGGGCAACATCGACAAGGCCCTGGCCGACCTGCCCAGGGCGATCGCCGAGATGCGCGCCACGATGGAGAAGTTCACCCAGGCGGCCGACACCATCAACCAGATCGCGACCGAGATCGGGCCGCAGGACGAGGCCACGCGCAAGGCGCTGGCCGGCAAGGCGCCGAGCGAGGTGCGCAAGACGCTGACCAGCCTGCGCCAGGCGGTCGACGGCATCAACGCCACGACCGCCTCGCTCAACCGGATGATCGCCGACAACCGCGCGCCGGTGCGCCAGTTCACCGAGCAGGGCCTCGTCGAGCTCAACGCCACGATCCGCGAGCTCAAGGCGCTGTCGTCGAACCTCAACGCCATCTCCACGCGCCTCGAGCGCGACCCCGCCAACTACCTGTTCGGCAGCAAGCAGGGATACCAGCCGAAATGAGCGACCCGCGGTCCGCGATCCTGCGGCGCACCGCGGCCGCGGCGGCGGTCGCCGCGCTGCTCGGCGCCTGCAGCCTGCTCGACAAGGCCGACGCGCCGGTCAATCTCTATACCGTCACGCCCAAGAGCACCTTCGACGACAACCTGCCGACGGTGCGCTGGCAGCTGATCGTCGAGACGCCGACGGCGGCGGCGCATCTCAACAGCGGCCGCATCGCGCTGCAGATGACGCCGACCTCCTCGGACTACTACGCCCAGAGCGCCTGGATCGACCGCGCGCCGCTGATGGTGCAGACCCGCACCATCGAATCCTTCGAGAACACCAGGCGCATCGTCGGCGTCGGCCGCGATCCGATCGCGGTGCGGGCGAACTACATCCTGCAGACCGACCTGCGCGAGTTCCAGGCCGAGTATTTCCACGGCGGCGCGCCGATCGTGCATGTGCGCATGATCACGCGCCTGGTGCGCATGCCCGACCGCCAGATCGTCGGCGCCGCCGCCTTCGAGCGCTGCTGGCGCGCCCGGGCCGACAAGATTCCCGAGGTGGTGAAGGCCTTCGACGAGGCGCTGGGCTCGGTGCTCAAGCGCGTCGTCGCCTGGACGCTGACCGCGGTGCCGCCGCAGGCGCTGCCCGAAGGCACGCCCGCGCCGCCGCCGCGCCCCGGCGTCGACAACAGCGCCGGTTGCCCGAAGCCCGGGCGCAACGTCGAGACGCCGGTCGTGAAGGACTGACATCTGTCATCCCGAGCGCGGCGAGGGATCCAGGCTCATGCTGGATCCCTCGCTGCGCTCGGGATGACAGGCATGCTCAGGGTAGGGCACCATGCATCTCCGACAAATGAAGGAGAGGGCATCATGCAGGTTCTACAGCCGGCCGACTGGGCGCGTCCGCGCGGCTTCTCGCACGGACTGGTGGTCGACAAGCCGGGTCGCTGGGTCGTGCTGGCCGGGCAGACCGGCACCAACGAGGCCGGCGACTACGACGACGATTTCGCCGCCCAGGTGGCTTCGGCGCTCAAGCGCATCGTGCGCCTGGTGCGCGAGGCGGGCGGCGGGCCCGAGCACATCGTGCGGCTGAACTGGTACATCACGACGCAGGACGAGTACGAGGCCGCCGGCGCCGGCATCGGCGCGGCGTGGAAGGAGACGCTGGGCCGCAACTTCCCGACCTCGACCCTGCTCTACGTCTCCGGCCTGGTCGATCGCCGCGCCAAGGTCGAGATCGAGGTCACCGCCTTCATCCCGCAGTAGGCGACATGGCCAATCGCTGGACCAATTGGGCCGGCAACGTCGAATGCGCGCCGCGGGCGATCGTGGTGGCGCGCGACGAAGCCGATGCGATCGCCACGGTGCGCGCGGCGATCCGCGACGGGTCGGCCGTCCGCGCGACCGGGGCGGGGCATTCGCACGCGCCGCTGTGCGCCAGCGATGGCGTGCTGATATCGCTCGACCGGCTGCTGGGCGTGCGGGCCGTCGATGCCGCGCGCGACCGCGCCACGATCGGCGCCGGCACGCGCATTACGGCGCTGGGCGAGCCGCTGCTGGCGCACGGGCTGGCGCTGGCCAACCAGGGCGACATCGACGTCCAGGCGCTGGCCGGCGCGATCTCGACCGGCACGCACGGCACCGGTCCCTCGCTGGGCAGCCTGTCGACGATGGTGCGTGGCCTGCGGCTGATCGACGGCCGTGGCGATCTCATCGACGTCGACGAGAACACGCCCGCGCTCTTGCGCGCCGGCTCGGTGGCGATGGGCAGCATGGGCGTGATCCTGTCGGTCACCCTGCAGCTCGTGCCGGCCTACCGCCTGCACGAGAGGCTGTGGTCGGCGCCGCTGGAGCAGACGCTGGACCGGCTCGACATGCTGATCGCCGCGACCCGGCATTTCGAGTTCTTCTGGCGGCCGGATACGGGCCTGTGCGACTGCAAGGCGCTGCATCCCACCAACCTGCCGCCCGATCCGATGTCGAACCTCGAGGGCCAGCGCATCGACCACAGCTACCGGGTGTTTCCCTCGGTGCGCCAGGTCAAGCATGTCGAGAGCGAGTGGGCGGTGCCGGCGGAGAACGGTCCGGCGTGCTTCCGCGAGATCCACGCGCTGATGACGACGAAGCATGCCCAGGTGCGCATGCCGGTGGAATACCGCACCGTGGCCGAGGACAATCTGCTGCTCAGCCCCAATTACGGGCGGCCCAACGTGGCGATCTCGATCCACGAATTCGTCGATCGCGACTGGCTGTCGTTCTTCACCGACGCCCAGTCGATCTTCGTCAATCACGGCGGCCGGCCGCACTGGGGCAAGTGGCACTCGCTGCGCGCGCTGGACCTCGCCAACCTCTATCCGGGCTTCAACGCCTTCCACGCCACGCGCCGGTCGGTCGACCCCGACGGCGTCTTCCTGACGCCCTACATGCGCGACTTGTTCGGCTGAGCCTGGTTCGCTAAAGCCCATCTGTCATCCCGAGCGCAGCGAGGGATCTAGGACGGCCCTGGATCCCTCGCTGCGCTCGGGATGACAGAGAGTCCATCCGACCGCAGGAGCTTCCCGCATGAGCCTCGACGTTTCGCGCCCCGACCTCGTCGTCGGCGTGGTGGGCACCGGCGCCATGGGCCGCGGCATCGCCCAGGTCAGCGCCCAGGGCGGCATGCGCACGCTGATGTACGACGCGGCCGAAGGCGGCGCGGCCAAGGCCAGGACGGCGATCGTCGATCAGCTCAAGAGCCTGGTCGCCAAGCAGCGCCTGAGCCAGGAGGATTGCGACAAGGCCGCCGGCAATCTCGAGATCGCCGAGGGCCTGCAGGCGCTGGCGCCGTGCCACGTGGTGATCGAGGCGGTGTTCGAGAATCTCGAGGTCAAGCAGAAGCTGTTCGGCGAGCTCGAGGCGGTGGTCGGCGAGGGCGCGGTGCTGGCCTCCAACACCTCGTCGATCCGCATCGCCTCGATCGCGCGCAGCCTCAAGAAGCGCGACCGCGTCTGCGGCATGCACTACTTCAACCCGGTGCCGCTGATGAAGCTGGTCGAGGTGATCCGCGCCGCCGACACCGCGCCATGGGTGATCGAGGCGATGGTGGCGCTGGGCAAGCGCCAGACGCGCGTGCCGGTCGTGGTCGGCGACACGCCGGGCTTCCTCGTCAATCTCGGCGGCACGGCGATCGGCACCGAGGGGCTGCGCATCTACCAGGAGGGCCGCGCCACGCCCTCGCAGGTCGACGCCATCATGCGCGATGCCGGCGGCTTCCGCATGGGCCCGTTCGAGCTGATGGACCTCACCGGCATCGACGTGAACTTCCCGGCGCGCAAGATCATCTACGAGGGCTTCTTCCACGACCGGCGCATGACGCCCAGCCCCTATCACGAGGGCCTGTTCCACGCCGGCAAGCTCGGCCGCAAGACCGGCGGCGGCTGGTACGACTACAAGGACGGCGCCAAGGTCGATCCCGGCGCCGATGTCGTCACGAGCGCCAAGGTCGCCGAATATCTCGTGGCCGACGCCGACGCCGACGAGAAGGTGCTCGACCTCTTGCGCGCCGGCGGTGCCGAGGTCTCGGCGCAGGACGACGGCGAGGCGCCGATCATCGTCACGCCGCTGGGCGACGATTGCACCACGGTCTGCGTCGAGGCGGGGCTCGACCCGAAGCGCACCGTGGCGATCGATCCCACCGGCGCCTTCGCCAAGCGCGCCACGCTCATGATGGCGCCCGGCGGCGACGTCGCGGCGCGCGACGCTGTGGCCGCGACCTTGGCGGCGGCGGGCGCGAAGGCGACGGCGATCAAGGACAGCCCCGGCTTCGTGCTGCAGCGCATGCGCGCGATGATCGCCAATCTCGGCTGCGAGATGGCGCAGATCGGCATCGCCTCGGCCGCCGATGTCGACACGGCGATGACGCTCGGGCTGAACTACCCGCAGGGCCCGCTGGCGATGGCCGACGCGATGGGCGTGAAGGAGACCTACCGCGTGCTGGAGCGCATCCAGGCGATCACCGGCGATGATCGCTACCGGCCGAGCCAGTGGCTGCGCCGCCGCGCGCTCTTGGGCCTGAGCGCGACGACGGAGGAGTAGGGGGCACGGCGTGCCCCCGCGTCACGTCGCCGGCGCGCTGCTCGTCGCGGTCATCTGGGGCTTCAACTTCGCCGCCATCCGCGTCGGGCTCGATTCGTTTCCGCCGCTCTTGATGACGGCGCTGCGCTTCGTCGCCGCGGCGATCCCGGTGCTGTGGCTGGCGCGGCCGGCCAACGCGCCGTGGCCGGTGATGATCGCCGTCGCCTTCACCTGGTATGTCGGCCAGTTCGTGTTCCTGTTCTCGGCCATGGCCGAAAGCGTGCCGCCCGGCCTGGCCGCGGTGATCGTCCACACCCAGGCGCCGCTCACCATCGCCTTCGCCCTGCTGATCGGCGAGAAGCCGACGCCCAAGCAGGCCGCCGGCGTCGCCATCGCGGTGCTCGGTCTCGTGCTGGTCGGCGCTTCCGTCGGCGGCGCGACGGTCGGCGGCGTGACGGTGATCGGCTTCGGCCTGGCGCTGATGTCGGCGACCAGCTGGGCGGTCGGCAACATCCTCGCCAAGCGGCTGGGCCGCATCGATCTCAACATGGTCGCCTGGCTCAGCCTGGTCGCGCCGCTGCCCTCGCTGACGCTGTCGCTGTTTCTCGAAGGCCCGTCGGCGATCGTCTCGTCCATCGTCCACGCCAGTTGGAGCGGCTGGCTGGCCATCGCCTATCTCGCGGTGATGGCGACGCTGGTGGCCTACCTGATCTGGGGCTCGCTGCTGCGCCTGTATCCCGCCAGCGCCGTGACGCCCTTCGCGCTGCTGGTGCCGGTGATCAGCGCCATCGTCTCGTACTTCGCCTTCGACGAGCGCTTCGGACCGCTCAGGCTCGCCGGCATGGCGCTGATCGTCGGCGGCCTCGCGGTCATCGCCTGGCCCGCGTCGCGCAGGGCGATGGACGGGCGTGCCGCCGGACGATAGCCTCGCGCGAGAAACGTCGAGGAACGCCCATGGTGAGCCTGCCCGACGGCCTGGCGGTCGTCGTCAAGCGCGACTGCCCGACCTGCGAGCTGATCACGCCCGTGCTGCGCCAGCTGGCGGGCGGACGCGAACCGCTGACCGTCCTGACTCAGGACGATCCCAGCTTCCCGCCCGGCATATCCGGGGTGATCGACGACACAGCCCTCGAGTCGTCGTGGCGCCTCAACATCGAGACCGTGCCCACCGTGATCCGCATCAAGGGCGGCCGCGAATCGGCACGCGTCTTCGGCTGGCATCGCGGCGAGTGGGAGACGCTCACCGGCGTGCGCGGCCTGGGCGAGGGCCTGCCGGCCGAGCGCCCGGGCTGCGGCTCGAAGACGGTCGATCCCGGCATGGTCGACGAACTCGAGCTGAGATACGGCGGCGTGAGCTTCGCCTCGCGGCCGGTCGAGATCGGCGGCTACGAGGACGACGTCGAGGCCTGCTTCGAGCGCGACTGGAGCGACGGCCTGCCTGTCGTGCCGCCGACGCCGGTGCGCGTGCTGCGCATGCTGCGCGGCACGACGCGCGATCCGAAGGAAGTGCTCGGCATGATGCCGCCGGACTATCCGGCGTGCACGGTCGAGAAGGTGGCGATCAACGCCGTGATGGCGGGCTGCAAGCCCGAATACATGCCGGTGCTGCTGGCCGCCGTGGAAGCCGCGCTCGACGATCGCTTCTGCCTGCACGGCGTGATCGCCACGACGATGTATATCGGGCCGATCATGATCGTGAACGGCCCGGCGCGTCGGCAACTGGGCATGAACTCCGGCGTCAACGCGCTGGGCCAGGGCAATCGCGCCAACAGCACCATCGGCCGCGCGCTGCAGCTCACCATCCGCAACGTCGGCGGCGGCAAGCCGGGCGGCGTCGACCGCGCCACCCTGGGCAATCCCGGCAAGCTGGGGTTCTGCTTCGCCGAGGACGAGGAGGGGATGTCCTGGGATCCGCTCTCGGTCGAGCACGGCATCGCGCGCGGCAAGTCGGCGGTGACGCTGTTCGCGGGCTACGGCGTGCAGGGCGTGGTCGATCAGAACTCGCGCACGCCGGAATCGCTGGCCAAGAGCTTCGCGATGGCCCTGTCCTCGACGGCCCATCCCAAGACCTACCCTGGCCCCGACGTCTTCATCGTCTGCTCGCCCGAGCATCATCGCGTCTTTCGCGACGCCGGCTGGAGCAAGGCGCGGCTCAAGGAGGAACTCCACCGGCTCTGCGTCGTCGAGGCCGACAAGGTCATGCGCGACGTCGATGGCTGCGCCGTCGGCGTGCCGGCAAAGCTGGCCGGCAAGACCCTTCACAAGTTCCGCCCGGGTGGGCTCAACATCGTTCATGCCGGCGGCACGGCGGGGCTCTTCTCCGGCCTGCTGGTCGGCTGGGGCGCGCACGCCGAGATCAACTCCCAACCCGTCACCAAGGAGGTGCGAGGCTGACCATGGAAAACCGGACCCTGCTCGACCCCACGGGAGAGCTCAAGGTCGTGGGCCGGCAGAAGCCGCCCCGGCCCTCGTCGCTCGACGGCATCACCGTCGGGCTGCTCGACATCGCCAAGGCGCGCGGCGACGTCTTCCTCGACCGCCTCGATCAGCGCCTGAGCGAGCGCGGCATCGCCGTGAAGCGCTATGCCAAGGCGACACCCAGCCGCCTCGCGCCGGTCGATCTGCGCCAGAAAATCGCCGGGGAGGTGCAGGTCGTCGTCGAAGGCCTGGCCGATTGAGGGTCTTGCACAACGTGCAGTCTGCACGACATTGCTGACCTCGAGAGCCGCGGCATCCCGTCCATGGGTGTCGCCACCGAAGCCTTCGTCGAAGCCGCCGCGGCGCAGAGTGCGACTCTTGGCTACGAGCCGACGCTGGTATGGGTGCCGCATCCGATCCAGGATCGCACCGATGATGAAATCCGGCGGATCGCCGACAACGCGTTCGACGAGATCCTGCGCCGGCTGACCTCGACCTGAGGTCTGTTTCCTTCTCCCCGCGCAGGCGGGGAGAAGGGAAGAAAGCAAGGGGGAGAGATTGATGCGACAGCTCGCGCGCCGCTGCGCCGCCGTTATCATTGCCGCCGGGGCATTGAGCGCCTGTGCCGATCCGCCGCCGGTGCAGCCGATGAACCCGCCCGATACCCAGGCGGTGCGCGCCGACATGCAGGCCCTCAACCTCAAGGCCGCCGATACCGACAAGTTCCTTGGCCCGATCGCGAGCCTCTTCCGCTGGGAATCGACGGAGATCCCGGTGGCGATGGCGTATGGCGACGGCTTCGACCGGACCTGCCGCGCCCGCGCACAGGCCCACTTCGACGCGGTCGCCGCCCAGGTCCAGCGCGACACGGGCCTGAGATTCACCCGCGTCAACGATCCGGCCAAGGCGCGCGTGCTCTTCGAGTTCGCGCGCGAGGCCAGGGCCGACAAGGCCTTCCGTGCGCTGTCCCGGGGCGAGAACATCATCGAGACCTGGAAGAACCCGCACATCGAGGGTGCGCGGCGCTGGGAGGCGTGGCAGCTCTCCGACAAGGCGCGCAAGACCATCGAGCGCGCCTGGATCCTCGATACCGGCTACTACCTCGACAACAGCCCGGGCAGCCGCGTGCGGCAGTGCAAGCCGTTCGACTTCGGGCTCTACCTCAAGCAGTTCTCCTCGAAGATCGAGATCTCGACCTTGAACTTCGGCATCGAGCGCTTCCAGGAGCCGGCGCAGATCGCGCGCTACGACGCCATGCTGCTGCGCATCTTCTACGCCGACGGCACGCGTCCCGGCATGACCGGCAAGGAGCTGGCCGCGCGGGTCAAGCTGGTCGTTCCCTGATCGGGGTTGACGTTTACGTAAAGGGAAAGTATCAGGCCGGCTGGACGGAGCCGGTAGCGCGGCCCATGGTGGCCGGCACACGGCTGCCGACAACACCAGGCTGGAGGGAGTGACGCCTTTGAGTGCGTTGGCCAGCGTCTACACGCCGGAACACCAGATGTTCCGCGATACCTGTCGCCGTTTCTTCGAGACGGAAGTGCAGCCGCACCACGCGAGCTGGGAAGAAGATGGCGTCGTGCCCAAATCCGTCTGGCGCAAGGCGGGTGAGCTCGGCCTGTTGTGCATGGACGTGCCGGAGGAGTACGGCGGCGCCGGCGCCGACTGGCTGCACAACGTCATCGCCATCGAGGAGCAGTGGCGCGTCTTCGCCTCGGGTCCCGGCTTCTCGCTGCACAACGACATCACCTCGCCGTACATCCGCCACTTCGGCACCGAGGAGCAGAAGCGGCGCTGGCTGCCGAAGATGGTGAGCGGCGAGATGATCACCGCCATCGCCATGACCGAGCCCGGTACCGGCTCCGACCTGCAGTCGGTGCGGACGAATGCGGTCAAGGATGGCGAGGAGTATGTGATCAACGGCTCCAAGACCTTCATCACCAACGGCCAGAACGCCGACCTGATCATCGTCGTGTGCAAGACCGATCCGAAGCTCGGCGCGCGCGGCACCTCGCTGATCTGCGTCGAGGGCGACCGCCCGGGTTTCCGCCGCGGCCGCAACCTCGACAAGATCGGCATGAAGGCGCAGGACACCTCGGAGCTGTTCTTCGACGACGTGCGCGTGCCGGCGAGCAACCTGCTGGGCGCCGAGGGCACCGGCTTCGCGCAGCTCATGCAGGAGCTGCCGCAGGAGCGCCTGGTGATCGGCGTGCAGGCGATCGCCGCGATCGAGGCGGCGCTGAAGGCGACGATCGAGTACACCAAGGAGCGCAAGGCCTTCGGCAAGCCGATCATCGATTTCCAGAACACCCGCTTCAAGCTGGCCGAGCTTAAGACCAAGGCCACGGTGGCGCGCACCTATGTCGACGACTGCGTCGCGCGCCACCTGCGCAAGGAGCTCACCGTCGCCGACGCGGCGATGTGCAAGTACTGGACGACCGACCTGCAGTGCGACTTCGTCGACCAGTGCCTGCAGCTCTTCGGCGGCTACGGCTACATGTGGGAATACCCGATCGCGCGGCTCTACGCCGACAGCCGGGTGCAGAAGATCTACGGCGGTACCAACGAGATCATGAAGGAACTGATCGGCCGCACGCTGTGACAGGAAACCCTGTCATTCCGAGCGCAGCGAGGAATCTGGTGTTGTCCTGGATCCCTCGCTTCGCTCGGGATGACAAATAGGAACTCGAGAGGAGAGGCAGATGACCGACGCCTACATCTACGACGCCGTGCGCACGCCGCGCGGCAAGGGCCGCAGGGACGGCTCGCTGCACGAGGTCACCCCGGTGCGCCTCGCCGTGACCGCGCTGCAGGCGCTGCGCGATCGCAACCAGCTCGACACCAGCCTGGTCGACGATGTCGTGCTGGGCTGCGTCATGCCGATCGGCGAGCAGGGCGCCAACATCGCGCGCACCGCCGCGGTCATGGCCGGCTTCGAGCAGACGGTGGCCGGCGTGCAGGTCAACCGCTTCTGCGCCTCGGGCCTGGAAGCCACCAACATGGCGGCCGCGCAGGTGATGTCCGGCCAGTCGCAGGCGGTGATCGGCGGCGGCGTCGAATCGATGTCGCGCGTGCCGATGGGCTCCGACGGCGGCGCCTGGCCGGTCGACCCGGCGGTGGCGATCCCGATGTACTTCGTGCCGCAGGGCATATCGGCCGACCTGGTCGCGACCAAGTACGGCTTCAGCCGCGACGACGTCGACGCCTATTCGGTCGAGTCGCAGAAGCGCGCCAAGGCGGCGTGGGACGCCAAGTACTTCAAGAAGTCGATCGTGCCGGTCCGCGACCAGAACGGCGTCGAGCTTCTGGGTCACGACGAGCACATGCGGCCGCAGACGACGATGCAGTCGCTGGCCTCGCTCGAGCCCTCGTTCAAGATGCACGGCGAGGTGATGCCGGGCTTCGACGCCGTGGCGCTGCAGAAGTACCCGGAGGTCGAGAAGATCAACCACGTGCACCACGCCGGCAATTCCTCGGGCATCGTCGACGGCGCCGCCGGCATCCTGATCGGCAGCAAGGAGTTCGGCGAGAAGGCGGGGCTTAAGCCGCGCGCGCGCATCCGCGCCTTCGCCTCGATCGGCTCGGAGCCGACGATCATGCTGACCGGCCCGGCGCCGGCCTCGGAGAAGGCGCTGAAGCGCGCCGGCATGTCGGCGACGGACATCGATCTCTATGAGCTCAACGAGGCCTTCGCCGCCGTCGTGCTGCGCTACATGCAGGCGCTCAACATCCCGCACGACAAGATCAACGTGAACGGCGGCGCCATCGCCATGGGCCATCCGCTGGGCGCTACCGGCGCGATGATCCTCGGCACCCTGCTCGACGAGCTGGAGCGCCGCGGCCTGTCGACCGGCCTGGCCACGCTGTGCATCGGCGCCGGCATGGGCACCGCCACGATCATCGAGCGCGTTTGATTTTTCCCTTCTCCCTGGGAAGGCGGGGAGAAGGTGGCGCGCAGCGCCGGATGAGGGGCTTCTCTGGCCACTCGCGCGCCGTTCGAGTTTCAACACGAAGCCCCTCACCCCGACCCTCTCCCCGCCTGCGCGGGGAGAGGGGGAGGAAGCCAGATCATGATCAACTACGCAGTCGATTCCGACGGCATCGCCACGATCACGTGGGACATGCCTGATCGCACGATGAACGTGCTCAACGAGAAGTCCATGGCCGCCTTCGCCGACGCGGCGCAGAAGGCGGTCAAGGACGAGAAGGTCAAGGGCATCATCCTGGCCTCCGGCAAGGCCGACTTCATCGCCGGCGCCGACCTCGAGATGATCCTCAACGTCGATACCTCCGACGCCAAGGCGCTGACCGAGCAGTTCAGCCAGCTGCAGAAGATGTTCCGCGGCATGGAGACCTCGGGCAAGCCGTGGGTCGCGGCGATCAACGGCACGGCGCTGGGCGGCGGCTTCGAGATCTGCCTCGCCTGCCACTACCGCATCGCCGCCGACAACCCCAGGGCCAAGATCGGCCAGCCCGAGGTGAAGATCGGCCTGCTGCCCGGCGGCGGCGGCACCCAGCGCATCCCGCGCCTGATCGGCGTGATGGCCGCGGCGCCGATCCTGATCGAGGGCAAGGACCTCTCGGTCGCCGAGGCCAAGGGCCTGGGCCTGATCCACGAGGTGGTGCCGGCGGGCGAGCTGCTCGCGCGCGCCAAGGCGTGGCTGATGACGCCCGGCACCGAGAAGGTCGCGCCGACCTTCACCAAGGGCGTGACCCTGGACGCGCGCGCGGTGCAGCCCTGGGACAAGCCGAACTACCGCATCCCGCAATTCGCCGGCGGCAAGGTGTGGCCGGGCGGCGTCGAGATGTTCATCGGCGGCAACGCGATGATCTCGGGCAAGACCAACGGCGTGTATCCCGCGCCCAAGGCGATCCTGAGCTGCGTCTACGAGGGCCTCAACGTGCCCTTCGACACCGGGCTCAAGATCGAGACGCGCTACTTCGTCTCGCTGCTGCGCGATCCTGTGTCCAAGAGCATGATCCGCACGCTGTTCTTCGGCCTGCAGGAAGCCAACAAGCTGGCGCGGCGGCCCAAGGGCGTTCCCAAGCAGGAATACAAGAAGATCGGCGTGCTCGGCGCCGGCCTAATGGGCGCGGGCATCGCCAATGTCTCGGCGCGCGCCGGGCTGCAGATCGTGCTGCTCGATCGCGACCAGGCCTCGGCCGACAAGGGCAAGGCGCATATCCAGGCCGACGTCGAGAAGGACGCCGGCCGCGGCCGCCTGACCAAGGAGCGCGCCGCCGAGATCCTGGGCCGCGTGCAGGCCACCGCCGACTATGCCGATCTCAAGGGCTGCGACCTGGTGATCGAGGCGGTGTTCGAGAACCGCGACGTCAAGGCCGAGGCGACGAAGAAGGCCGAGGCGGTGCTGGCGCCGACTGCGGTCTTCGCCTCGAACACCTCGACCCTGCCGATCACCGGCCTGGCCGAGGCCAGCGTGCGGCCCGAGAACTTCATCGGCCTGCACTTCTTCTCGCCGGTCGAGAAGATGCCGCTGGTCGAGATCATCGTCGGCAAGAAGACCTCGCAGGAGACGCTGGCGCGGGCGCTGGACTACGTCCAGAAGATCCGCAAGACGCCGATCGTGGTCAACGACAGCCGCGGCTTCTTCACCTCGCGCGTCTGCGGCGCCTTCATCAGCGAAGGCCACCGCATGCTGAAGGAAGGCATCCCGGCGCCGATGATCGAGAACTGCGCGCGCCTGGCCGGCATGCCTGTTGGACCGCTGGCGCTCAACGACGAGGTCGCCATCGACCTGTCGTACAAGATCATGGACCAGACAAGGCGCGACGCCGCGGCGGCGGGCCAGAAGTACGAGGGCAGCGGCACCGAGGACATGCTCGAGCTGATGGTCAAGAAGCTCGAGCGCTTCGGCCGCAAGAACGGCAAGGGCTTCTACGAGTATCCGTCCGACGGCAAGAAGCGGCTGTGGCCGGGGCTCAAGGAGCACTTCCGGGAGCGCGAGGATCTCGCCCATGGCGAAGGCCCGGCCAAGGATGCCGTCGCCGCCGAGGTGAAGAAGCGCCTGCTCTACGTGCAGGCGATCGACACGGCGCGCTGCCTGGAGTCGAACGTGCTGACCGATCCGCAGGACGGCGACATCGGCTCGATCATGGGCCTGGGCTTCGCCCCGCAGACCGGCGGCGCCATCAGCCTGATCGACCAGGTCGGCGTCGCCAAGTTCGTGCAGGAGTGCGATTCGCTGGCGCAGAAATACGGCTCGCAGTTCGCCGTGCCGAAGCTGCTGCGCGACATGGCCGCCAAGGGCCAGAGCTTCTACGGCAGCAAGGCCAAGGCGGCCTGAACCGGCGACATCGTCTGACAGGGAGCGGGGCGGTCGATCGACCGCCCCGCTTCATTTGGTCAAACGCTGCGCAGGATCGGCCGTGTCCGGGTGTTGTTCGGGCTGACAACGATGAACACTGGGCCCTTTGCACTCTCGATTTCTGACAGCGCCGCACGAACCAGACGAACTCGCTCTTCTATCGGCACATTGTCGAGGCGAACCAGGACGACGCTTTCGCTGGGCAGGCTGCGATGGACGACGAGGTCGCCGAAATCCTTATCTTCGGTGACGAGCGTGCGGCCGGTCTCGGCGGCGCGTCCAAGCACTTCGAGATCGGCGGCGCCTCGTCTTGCGCGCTCGATGTCGAGGCCGAGCGCCGACAGACCTGCCTCAACCCGGCCGTCGAGCGACTCGTCCGCCAACAGCCTCACCGAGGCAGCGCCAGCTCGATCTCGTTGTCGACGACAAGGTCGGCGGCAAATGCCAAGGCCTCACGAATGTCTTCACGGCTCAGATGTGGATAGCCTTGGAGCAAATCTGCCTCGGTCTCGCCCGCGGCCAGCTTTCGTAGAATCAGATCGACGGTAATTCGCGTGCCCTTGATGCACGGTTTGCCGACCATGACGGCCGGGTCGACGGTGATGCGCTCGTACCTCATGAATCCAGTATAACCCAGCAAGCGTTGCAGGGCACGGCGCTGGCCGGCCGGCGATATTCGCGCTATTGTTGAATAGATACCGAATCGTCCCGCAGGCCATTGATTTCCAATGATTCCAACCGCCCTCAAGAACCTCTATTACGGCGCGATGCAGGGCCCTATGTGGGTCAATGGGCGGCTCTACAAGGCGTTGCGCCAGCCCAGGGACGGCACGCTCAACGTCCATCTTGGCTGCGGCAAGGAGCGCTACATCCCGGGCTGGCTGAACGTCGATGCCAACTTCGTCTCGGCGAAGATCGACCTGTGGATCAACTTCCTCGACGAGCTGCCGTTTCGCGACGGCTCGGTCGACCGGTTCTATTCCTTCCATGTCGTCGAGCATCTGCCGGAGCACCATCTGGCGACGCACTTCGCCGACATGTTCCGCTGCCTGAAGCCGGGCGGCGGCATCCGCATCGGCGGCCCGCACATCGAGAACGCCGCGCGCAAGTTCGTCGAGGGCGATTCGGCGTGGTTCTCGGACTTCCCGATCAACCGCAAGAGCGTCGGCGGCCGCTTCGCCAACTTCGTCTTCTGCTCGGGCGAGCATCTGACGGCGCTGTCGCCGTCGTTCCTGCGCGAGCTGGCCGAGGACGCGGGCTTCGTCGATTGCCGCACCTGCCTGCCGATCCGCGAGAGCACGCTCGTGGGGCCGGAGATCCTCTCCACCGAGTACGAGGACGATTTCGAGTGCCCGCACACGGTCGTGATCGAGGCGCGCAAGCCGCAGGCGTGATCGACGCCTATCTCGCGACGCTCGAGCCGCCGCGGCGCGAGCGCGGCGAGGCGCTCGATGCGCTGGTCCGCAAGATCGCGCCCGATGCCGCCATCGACATGAGCTACCGCATGCCGACCTACAGGCTGGGCGAGCACTTCGTCGCCTGGGCGAGCCAGAAGCGCTGCCTGTCGGTCTACACCTGCTCGGCCGAGCGCTCCGCGGCGTTCAGGGCGAAGCGGCCGAAGATCAAGGCGGGCGTGGGCTGCGTGAACTTCAAGGACACGGATCCGTTTCCCATCGACGATCTCAAGACTCTTGTGCGCGATGCGCTCAAGCCGTCGGCCGAGATTCTCGCCCGCGAGGCCGCGTCGCGTGGCAAGAAAGGGGAACGCAAGAGGGAGGGACAGCCGAGATGACGCCCGCAGAGATCGCCGCCCTGGCCGACAAGGTCGCCGCCGCCCGCCGCGAGCGGCGCGTGATGGATTTCATGCCCGGCGCCACCGACGCGATGAGCGAGGACGAGGCCTATCACGCGCAGTTCGCCGTGCACGATCGGCTGACGGCCAATGGCGCCGATCGCATCGCCGGCTGGAAGGTCGCGCTGTCGCTGCCGGCGCTCTACCTGCCGGCCGGCCTGACCCAGCCCGCCTTCGCCGGCATCTACGCCAGCGGCGTGAAGCAGAGCGGCCTCACTGTCGCCAGGGGCGACATCTTCAAGGCCGGCGTCGAGTGCGAGATCGTGGCCCGCATCTCCAGGGATGCCGTGGCGGGCGCCAAGCCCTACGACGCCGAGAGCATCAAGCCGTTCGTCGCCTCGCTCCATTGCGGCATGGAGATCGTCGAGAACCGCCATGCCGATCTGAGCAAGGTCAACGGCAAGGGCCGCATCGTCGACGAGGTCCTGCAATATGCCTGCGTCGTCGGGCCAGAGATCGGCAACTGGCAGGGCATCGACCTGGGCGCGCTCGACGGCAGCTGCGCGCTCGACGGCAACCGCGTCGCCGGCGGGCCGGGCACCAACGTCATGGGCGGGCCACTGATCGCGCTGGCCTGGCTCGCCAACCGCCTCAACCAGTTCGGCCGGCAGCTCAAGGCCGGCGACGTGATCCTCACCGGCTCGACCCATCCGCCCTACATGCTGCCCGGTGCCGGCACCGTCACCGCGACGTGGCAGGGGCTGGGGGAGACGAAGGCGATTTTCGGATAAACGCCGCCGCCGCCTCGAGGTGGCTGCTGTCGCTGCGGCCCAGCCAGTGGGTCGCCCCTGGTATGATCATCAGGCGCTTGGGCTCGCGCGCGGCGTCATAGACGGCGCGGCCCTGCTCGACGCCGATGATCTGGTCGCGATCGCCGTGCACGACCATGACAGGGCAGCGCGCGCGGCCGATCTTGCCCACGGTGTCGAAGCGGCTGCGCGTCAGCGCGTGGAAGGGCCTGGGCACCCAGGGATACATGGCCGAGACCTGCGCCGAGACCGAGGCCAGCGGTGCGACCAGGATGGCCGCACGGCAGGGGCCGCTCACCGCCAGCTCGGCCGACACCGCGCTGCCGAGCGAATAGCCGTAGTGCGCGATGCTCTGCGCCGGCACGCCCCGCGTCTTCACGAGATAGTCCCATGCCGCGCGGCCGTCGGCGAACAACGTCGTCTCGTCCTCGGACTCGCCCTCGCTGCGGCCATAGCCGCGGTAGTCGTAGAGCAGCACGTCGAAGCCCAGCGACGCGATATGCGCCGCCGCCGGCGCGAAGCGCTGCACGTGGCCGGCGTTGCCGTGAGCGTAGAGGACCGTGACCGACGCGGGCTTTTCCCTGTTCGCACGCCAGTACCAGCCGTGCAGCCTGACGCCGGGTGCGCTGTCGAAAAAGACGTCCTCCGCGCCGGACGGCACCGTCCACGCATAGGCGACGGCGCGCGGGCGGAATGTGAAATGGCGCTCCAGCGCCGGCACGCCGATGAAGGCGATGCCGCCGAAGAGGACCGCGAGGAAGGTCAGGAGGCGAAGCGTGTGCCGGATCATGGCCCTCGGATGCGCCGCGGCCGGCGGATCGACCGCAGCGACCTTACGAGACGAATCCTATTTGAAGAATGCGGCGAACGGATGGAGTCCGCCGCCGGCACGGGGCTATGCGACATCGATGACGTCGTCGCGGTCGCGCCGCGAAGGGGTATCGCGGGGCCGGCCCGGCCATCGGATCGGCGGGCATCGAAGGGCACATGAGGCGGCCGGACCGCCCCCGCGGAATGGAGTGCTAGGCGCGCATCGGCCGGCGCATCGACTCCGGCATCGAATGGCGTCCCGCCAGGCCGTTGCGCACGTCGCGCACCAGGGTCACGAGACGCGGCCCCCAGAGCTGCTCGAGCTTCTCCTTGGCCGTCTGGTAGATCGGCGCCGAGCAGGTGAAGGCGTGGGTGGCGATGCCGTCGGGGCCGCGCAGCGGCACGCCGACGCCGCAGATCTCCTGCAGCCACTCGCCCCACACGACGCAGAAGCCGCGCTCGGCGATCTCGCGCTCGGCGCGCTCGACGCCGGTCTTCACCTTGCTCCAGTCGTCGCGCCAGCGCCGGCGGATGGCGTCGAGCAGCTTGCTCTTCTCCGGGTCGGGCAGGCCGGCAAGATAGGCGCGGCCCATCGCCGTGCTGGCGATCGGCACGCGCGAGCCCACGTCGTAGGTGATGGCGATTGCCGCCGGGCCGCGTTGGGCCTCGAGCCAGATCATCGAGTGGCGGTCGCGCGCGCCCAGCGCCATGGCGCAGTTGAGCGACGTCGCGAGCTGCTGCATCGGCTGGCGCGCCACATGGCGCACGTCGATGTTGCTGAGCGCGGCGTAGCCCAGCGCCAGCACCGAGGCACCCAGCTCGTACTTGCGGAAGCGCCGCGCGTAGCTGAGGTAGCCGAGCTCGGTCAGCGTATGGGTCAGGCGCGCCACCGTCGGCTTGGGCAGGCCGGTGCGCGCGGCGATCTCCTGGTTGCCCAGCATGCCGTCGCCCGCCTGGAAGGCGCGCAGGATGTCGAGGCCGCGGGCCAGCGCCGTGACGAACTGGCGGTCCTTGGGCATCTCCGTGAGTGCGTCGGCGGCATGGCTGAAATTGACCGGCACGGCCGCAGCCCGCGTGATGGTGTGACTCACATTGCCCATGGCTTCCTTCCCGGATGAATGGTTGTTCATATTGTCGCGGACGCTAGCATGAGACACCAGCCCCCGCAATTTGCAGAATGCAATTCTGCGGTGAGAAAATGACGTGCCGCAACGCGGAATTTGGCGCGGCGCTTCGGACTCCCCGAGGGTTTTTCTTCCCGGCTTCCGGTCGGGAGGCTATCACCCACGGAACGAGAGTAGTTCCTGTAGGGAAGAGACGCCACTCATGGCTACCTATCTTTTTACGCATCCGGCATGCCTCGGGCACGACCCTGGCGAAGGTCATCCCGAACGGCCGGCACGCCTGGCGTCGGTGCTCAAGGCGTTGTCGGGCCCGGAGTTCGACGCCCTGCAGCGACGCGAAGCGCCACTCGCCACGACCGAGCAACTCTCGCGGGCGCACCCGCCGCGCTATGTCGATGCGGTGCTCGCGGCCTTTCCGAGCGAAGGCTACGTGCAGCTCGATGGCGACACGGTCGTCTCGCCGGGCTCGAAGGACGCCGCGTTGCGCGCCGCGGGCGCGCTGGTCGCGGCGACCGATGCGGTGATGGGCGGCGAAGCCGCCAACGCGTTCTGCGCCGTGCGTCCGCCCGGCCACCACGCCGAGCCGATGCGGCCGATGGGCTTCTGCCTGTTCAACAATGTCGTCGTCGCCGCGCGCCACGCCCGTGCGCGATACGGCATCTCGAAGGTCGCGGTGATGGATTTCGACGTCCATCACGGCAACGGCACCGAGACCCAGGCCCTGGCCGACGACGCCCTGTTCTACGCCTCGACGCATCAGAGCCCGCTCTATCCCGGCAGCGGCATGCACAACCATGCCGGGCATCCCAACGTGGTCAACGCGCCCCTGCCGGCGCGTTCGGGCTCGGCCGAGTTCCGCGCGGCGATGAACGATCAGGTGCTGCCGGCGATTCGCGCCTTCGCCCCCGAGTTCGTGATCATCTCGGCCGGCTTCGACGGCCACCACGCCGACCCGCTGGCCGAGCTGAGGCTGACCGAGGAGGATTTCGGCTGGGCCACCGAGCAGCTTCTCGAGGTCGCCCGCGAGCACGCGGCCGGCCGGCTGGTTTCGGCACTGGAGGGCGGCTACGATCTGGAGGCATTGGGCCGCTCGGCGCAGGCGCATGTGCGGGCGCTGATGGCGGCATAGGGAAGAGGGTATGGCGGAACAGAAGCAGGCGGTCGGCGGCAAGGACATCGCGGCGCTGTCGTTCGAGGACGCGCTGCGCGAGTTGGAGGGCATCGTCCAGCAGCTCGAGCGCGGGCAGATCAAGCTCGACGAGGCGATCGCCGCCTACGAACGCGGCGCGGCGCTGAAGAAGCATTGCGAAGCCAAGCTGGCCGAGGCCAAGGCCAAGGTCGACCGCATCGTCGTCGCCGCCGACGGCAGCGTCTCCAGCGAGCCCTCCGGCATGAGCTAGGGCGCGCGCCTGCACGCTTTCGGCACAAGCCGGCCATTGCGCCGGCATGGCCGGAGTTCAAGATCGAGCCCGGAGGTCGACGATGTCGTACGCTGGGCAGTCCCGTTTTCGAGCCGGTTTCAACGACGAGCCCATGCCTCTGTCCGATCACAGCGATTTTGCCGCCGCTCTGCCGGTCTCGACCGGGATCGTCGAGCGCGCGATGGACCGCCTGCTGCCCGGAGCGGACGATCCCGAGGGCCGGCTCTACGAGGCGATGCGCTACGCCGCGCTGGGCGGCGGCAAGCGCCTGCGCGCCTTCCTCGTGCTCGCCGGCTCGACGCTGTTCGGCGTGTCGCAGATCCCGGCGGCGCGCGTGGCGGCGGCCGTCGAGTTCGTGCATGCCTATTCGCTGATCCACGACGATCTGCCGGCGATGGACGACGATGACCTCAGGCGCGGCCAGCCGAGCTGCCACCGGAAGTTCGACGAGGCGACCGCGATCCTCGCCGGCGACGCCCTGCAGGCGCTGGCGTTCGAGGTGCTGGCGCACCCCGACACGCACGGCGATCCGGCCGTGCGGGTGCAGCTGATCGCCGGCCTCGCCCAGGCCATCGGCCCGCACGGCATGGTGGGCGGGCAGATGCTGGATATGATCGCCGGGGAGCGCTCCCTGAGCATCGACGAGACCACGCGGCTGCAACGTATGAAGACCGGCGCCCTGATCGCCTTCTCCTGCACCGCCGGCGCGATCCTCGGCAAGGCCTCGGATCATTCGCGCCTGTCGCTGACGGCCTATGCCCACGATATCGGGCTGGCGTTCCAGATCGCCGACGACCTGCTCGACGTCGAGGGCACCGCCGAGGCGCTGGGCAAGACGCCCGGCAAGGACGCCACGCAGGGCAAGGCGACCTTCGTCTCGCTGCTGGGGATCGAGCGCGCGCGCGACCAGGCGTCGCGGCTGGCCGACCAGGCCGCCTTACACCTTGAATCCTTCGGTCCCAGGGCGGACCTCCTCAAACAGGCGGCGCGCTTCGTCGTCGACCGCCGCGCCTGAGAAGAGCCTCCATGTCCGATCCCATCCGTCCCGCCACGCCGCTGCTCGACCAGATCGACACGCCGGCCGACCTGCGGCGGCTGCGTCCCGAGCAGCTGCGCCAGGTCGCCGACGAGCTGCGCCAGGAGACGATTTCCGCCGTGTCGCTGACCGGCGGCCATCTCGGCGCCGGCTTGGGCGTGATCGAGCTCACCGTGGCGCTGCACTACGCCTTCGACACGCCGCGCGACCGCGTCATCTGGGACGTCGGCCACCAGGCCTATCCGCACAAGATCCTGACCGGCCGCCGCCGGCGCATCCGCACCCTGCGCCAGGAGGGCGGCCTGTCGGGCTTTACCCGGCGCAGCGAGAGCGAGTACGACCCCTTCGGCGCGGCGCATTCCTCGACCTCGATCTCCGCCGGGCTGGGCATGGCGGTGGCGCGCGACCTGTCGGGCGCGAAGAACCACGTCGTGGCGGTGATCGGCGACGGCGCGATGAGCGCCGGCATGGCCTACGAGGCGCTGAACAACGCCGGCGCGCTGCGCTCCAAGCTGATCGTCGTGCTCAACGACAACGAGATGTCGATCGCGCCGCCGGTCGGCGCGATGTCGGCGCATCTGACGCGGCTGCTGACCTCGCGCCCGTTCCAGTCGCTGCGCGAGCTGGGCAAGAGCGTCGCCGAGCGCCTGCCGCCGCCCTTCGCCGATGCCGCGCGCCGCGCCGAGGCGGTGGCCAAGGAGTTCGTGCACGGCGCCACGATCTTCGACGCGCTGGGCTTCCACTATGTCGGCCCGGTCGACGGGCACAACATGGAGCATCTGCTGCCGGTGCTGCGCAACGCGCGCGCCGCGACTTTCGACAAGCCGCTGCTGATCCACGTCGTGACCCGCAAGGGCAAGGGCTATGCGCCGGCCGAGGCGAGCGACGACAAGTACCACGGCGTGGTGAAGTTCGACGTCGTCACCGGCAAGCAGGCCAAGGCCGTCAGCAACGCGCCGAGCTACACATCGGTCTTCGCCAGGGCGCTGATCGCCGAGGCCGAGGCCGATCCCAGGATCGTCGCCATCACCGCGGCGATGCCCAACGGCACGGGCCTAGACCAGTTCGAGAAGCGCTTCCCCGAGCGCAGCTTCGACGTCGGCATCGCCGAGCAGCACGCCGTGACCTTCGCCGCAGGTCTTGCCACGGAAGGCTTCAAGCCCTTCGCCGCGATCTACTCGACCTTCCTGCAGCGCGCCTACGACCAGGTCGTGCACGACGTGGCGATCCAGAAGCTGCCGGTGCGCTTCGCCATCGACCGCGCCGGCCTGGTCGGCGCCGACGGCGCCACGCATGCCGGCAGCTACGACGTGACCTATCTCGCCTGCCTGCCGGACTTCGTCGTGATGGCCGCGTCCGACGAGCTGGAGCTGATGCACATGGTCGCGACCTCGGCGGCGATCGACGACCGGCCTTCGGCCTTCCGCTATCCCAGGGGCGAAGGCGTGGGCGTCGAGCTGCCGGTCAAGGGCACGCCGCTGGAGATCGGCAAGGGCCGCATCCTGCGCGAGGGCGGCAAGATCGCGCTGCTGAGCTTCGGCGCGCGGCTGCAGGAATGCCTGAAGGCGGCGGACGATCTTGCCGCGCGCGGCCTGTCCACCACGGTCGCCGACGCGCGCTTCGCCAAGCCGCTCGATTGCGACCTGGTGAAGCGCCTGGCGCGCGGGCACGAGGTGCTGATCACCATCGAGGAGGGCGCGATCGGTGGCTTCGCGGCGCAGGTGATGCAGTATCTCGCGACGATCGGCGCGCTCGATCACGGCCTGAAGATCCGCCCGATGATGCTGCCCGATCGCTTCATCGACCATGCCGCGCCGGCGAAGCAGTACGAATCGGCCGGCCTCGATGCGAAGTCGATCGCCGCCACCGCGCTTGTCGCGCTGGGCGTGCCCGGCGAGGAGCGCGCGCGGGGCTAATGCATCGTGTCATCCCGAGCGTAGCGAGGGATCCAGGCCGCTTCGAGATCCCTCGCCGCGCTCGGGATGACAGTTTTCGTTAGGCCGGCGGCATCCAGCTGATCAGGCTGATGCCGCCATCGACGTCGATGGTCGTGCCCGCGACGTAGCGGCCGAAACGCTCCGACAGCACCGCCACGGCCATCTGCGCGATGTCGTCGGGTGTGCCGGCTCGGCCCAGCGGGATCTGCGAGACCAGCGCACCGAGATCGTCGGAGACGAAGCCGCCACCGGGAATCGCGCCGGGGGCGATGGCATTCACGCGGATGCCGTCGCGCGCCAGGGTGCGGGCCAGCTCCTTCATCACCATCGTCATGCCGGCCTTCGAGGCGCTGTAGTGCGCGAGGTTGCGCGGCACGTAGCGGTGCAGCGAGGTGATGTAGAGGATGCGTCCCTTGATCCCGCGCTCGCGCATGTGGGTGCCGATGGCGCGGCCGAGGAAGAAGCCGCTGCGCAGATTGACCTCGACCATCGAATCCCAGACGTCCTCGCTGACGACCATGGCGTGATCGACCTCGCGCCGCCGCGGGCTCGCGGCGTGCACGAAAAGCGAGACGGAGCCCAGGCGTTTCACGGCCTCGTCGTGCAGCCCGCGCCAGCCGTCGCGTTTGGACAGGTCGGCGGCAACGAACTCGAAGCCGTCCTCGGCCGGCGGTGCGGTGATGTCGCTGGCCAGTACCCGCGCGCCGTCGGCCACCAGCGCCCTGGCGATGCCACGGCCGATGCCGCCGGCGGCGCCGGTCACCAGCGCGGTCTCGCCGACCAGCAGATTGGTCGCCATGGTCTCCTCCCGAGTGACGTCGGTATCGATGCTAGCATGCGGGCATGGCATCGCCGCGCCAACGACTCGACATCGCCCTCGCCGCGCGCGGCCTGGTTCGATCGCGCGCCGAGGCGCGTCGCGCGATCGAGGCCGGACTTGTCACGGTCGGGAGCCGGGTCGCGACCAAGGCCAGTGAACCCGTGGCCGACGACGAGGCGATCGAGCTCGGCGGCCCGGTTCATCCTTATGTCTCGCGCGGCGGGCTCAAGCTCGCGCATGCGCTCGACCGCTTCGAGATCGTGGTCGAGGGGCGGCTGGCGCTGGACATCGGCGCATCGACAGGCGGCTTCACCGATGTGCTGCTGCAGCGGGACGCGCGCCGGGTCTACGCCGTCGATGTCGGCCATGGCCAGCTCGCGCCGGGCCTGCGGGACGATCCGCGCGTCGTGTCGCTGGAACGGCTCAATGTGCGCGAGATCGATGCGACGCACGTGCCGGAGCCGGTCGAGATCATCGTCTGCGATGTCAGCTTCATCGGCCTGCGCCTGGCGCTGCCGGCGGCGCTCGCGCTGGCCGCGCCCGGCGCCGATCTGGTGGCCCTGATCAAGCCGCAGTTCGAGGTCGGGCCATCGGGCGTCGGCAAAGGCGGCATCGTGCGCGATGCGTCCCTGCATCGCGCGGCCTGCGCGATGATCGGTGACTGGCTTGCGGCGCAGCCGGGCTGGACGGTGCGAGGAATCGTCGACAGCCCGATCGAGGGCGGCGATGGCAACCGGGAGTTCCTGATCGGCGCGCGCCGCTCCTAGCTCAGTTCCACAGCGGCGGCAGCGGCGGCAGGCGCATGGCCTCGGCTTGCCAGGTCAGCGGCAGGTTGCCCAGCCGGCGGCTGATCTCCATCGTCATGCGCTGCATCTCGGTGCGGGCGGCGAGCTCGGTGCGCCGGCCGCTGACGAGGTCGAGAATCTGCTCGATCCGGCCCTTGGGCGCGGGGTAGCGCCGGACATGGACCTCGCGCGCCGCGTCGATGCCGGCCTTGGCCTTGGCGAAGGCGATGGCCAGATGCAGGCCGCCCAGTTCGTCGACCAGGCCGGCGGCCTTGGCATCGGCGCCGGTGAAGACGCGACCACGCGCGGCGGCGTCGAGGCGCGTGGCGTCGAGCCTGCGCGCGGCGCCGACCTTGCGCGTGAAGTCGGTGTAGATGCGGTCGAGGATGCGGTCGACGACCGCCTGCTGCTGCGGGGTGTAGCCCCGGATCGGCGAGTTCATCGCGGCGTTGGCGCCGGCGGTGATGGTCTCGACCTTGATGCCCAGCGAGTCGAGCAGGTCGCCGACCACCGGCTTGAGCCCGAAGACGCCGATCGAGCCGGTGATCGAGCCGCGCTGGGCGACGATCACGTCGGCGGGCAGCGCGGCGAAGTAGCCGCCCGAGGCGGCCACATCGCCGAACGAGACGACGACGGGCTTGCCCTTCCGCTTCGCCCGCTCGATGGCGCGGCGGATGGTGTCGGAGGCGGGGTAGGACCCGCCGGGCGAATCGATGCGCACGACCAGCGCCTTGACCGCATCGTCGCTGGCCGCCGCGTCGATTGCGCGCGCCAGCTTGTCGGCGGCGGCGACCCGATTGCCGGTCAGCGGCGAGCCGCCGTCGTCGCTCGACATGATCGCGCCGTCGACCACCACGAGAGCGATCGCTTCGCCGCCACGCGAGCGCACGTCGGAATCCTCGAGATAGTCCCTGAACTCGTACAGGGCATCCTTGCGGCCGGCGCGGCGCTCGACCTCGGCCATCACCTCGTCGCGGTAGCCGAGCTTGTCGACCAGCTTCGCCGCCAATGCCTCCGGTGGCGCCAGCGGCGCGCTGTCGATCAGCCGCCGCAGATCGGCCGCCTCCAGACGGCGGCTGCGCGCGACGTCGTCGATCACCTGTCCAAAGAGCCCGTCGACCAGTGCCTGCAGGTTCTCGCGATGCGCCGGGGTGAAGCCCGATTCGAGGAAGGTGTTGGGCGCCGACTTGAATTCCATCCGGCGGCCGCCCTCGAAACGCACGCCCAGCTTGTCGAGCCCGTCCTTGACGAAGGGCACCTGGGCGGCGATGCCGACGACGCCGAAATCGCCGGATGGCTGCAGCCAGATCTGGTCGAAGGCCGTGGCGAGGTACCAGCTGCGCAGGCCGCTGGCGCTGGCGTCGAAGCTCTCGGTGTAGACGATCGCGAACTTGCCCGCGGCGCGGAAGAAGGCGATGGCCTCGCGCAGCTCCTGGACCGAGGCGATGCCGGGCTCGCCACCGCCGACGATGGCGACCAGGCCGACGATGCGCTTGTCGGCGGCGGCGCGGCGCAGCGCGTCGACCGTCTCGGCAAGCGACGCGCGTTGCGGGCCGAACAGCCCGCCGCCTGCGCCGGCCTCGCCCGGCGGATGGCGCCAGTCGATTTTCAGCACCGTGCGCTCGCTGATCGTCGGGTGCGAGTCGCCGACGACGCTGCCCAGCAGCACCACGCCGCCGATACCGAGGAGGGTGATGAAGCCGATGACGGCCAGCAGGCCGACGATGAATCGTCGCATGGATTGGACCTGGTTGAGGGGCGTCGTCGTCCTTCGCTTCGCTCAGGACGACAGTGTGTTAGCGCCGCTCGGCGCGCGGGTCGAGGGCGTCCTGCAGGGCATCGCCCAGAAAGTTGAAGGCGATCACGGTGAGGAAGATCGCGAGGCCGGGCCAGACCGCCAGCAGCGGCGCGGTCCACACCAGGTCCTGCGCGCCGGTGAGCATATTGCCCCAGCTGGCATGCGGTGCCTGGATACCCAGGCCAAGGAAGCTCAGCACCGACTCGACGAGCACGATGCTGCCGATGGAAAGGGTGGTGGCGACGATCAGCGAGGCCGCCGTGTTGGGCAGGATGTGGCGGAACATCAGCCGCGCCGGGGAGGCGCCCAGCGCGCGTGCCGCGCGCACGAAGTCGCGAGCCTTCAGCGACAGCGCCTCGGCGCGCACCAGCCGAGCCACCCCGGTCCAGCCGGTGAGCGCGACGATGACGACGATGCGATAGAGCGACATCATCTCCGACTGCGCGGTGTCGGCCGGGATGCCGAGCTTGGTGACGTCGATCGCCGCCAGGACGATCAGCAGGGGCAGCAGCGGCAGCGCGATCACCATGTCGGTGATGCGCATGATGATCGAATCGGGCCGGCCGCCGACATAGCCCGAGACGACGCCGATCACCGCGCCGATCGCCGCCGACAGGCTGGCCGCCACCAGCGCCACCAGCATCGACACGCGCCCGCCCTCGAGCAGGCGCTGCAGCACGTCGCGGCCCAGATCGTCGGTGCCCAGCCAGTGGCGCGCGCTGGGTGGCTCCAGCCTCGCCAGCAGGTCGGCGTTGGTCGAATCGATGCCGCGCCAGTCGGCCAGCACCGGTGCCAGCAGCGACATCGAGAAGATCAGCAGCAGCAGAACCAGCGAGGCGACACCGAAGCGATGCTGCAGGAAGCGGCGCCAGGCACGATGGGCGGGCGAGCCTGCTCTCACGATCTCAATCTCATGCGGCCTCGCGCAGGCGCACGCGCGGGTCGAGCGCGGCATAGCCGAGATCGGCGAGAAAATTGCCCAGCAGGGTGGCGAAGGTGGCCAGCATCAGGCCGACCAGCGCCAGGTTGAAGTCGTTGCCGAGGATGGCGTCGTAGATCGTCTTGCCCATGCCCGGCCGCGCGAACATGGTCTCGGTGATCACCGCGCCGGAGAACAGCGCGCCGAACGACAGGGCGAGGACGGTGAGCACCGGCGCCATGGCGTTGCGCAGCACGTGGCGCCACATCACCTGGCCTTCGCTCAGGCCCTTGGCGCGCGCCGTGCGGACATGGTCGGCGCGCAGCGCGTTGATGGCGGCGGCGCGCACGAAGCGGATGTGGTGGCCGAGCTGGCTGAGGGTGAGCACGACGACCGGCATCACCAGATGGCGCACCTGCTGCCACGGCGTCTCGCCGACGCCGCCGGCCGGCAGCCAGCCCAGCACCACGGCGAAGAGCGTGATCATCAGCAGCGCCAGCCAGAAGCTGGGCAGCGAGATGCCGGCGAAGCACAGCAGGTTGACGAGGTAGTCGACGCCGCTCTGCGCGCGGCGCGCCACCCACAGGCCGGCGGGAATGGCGATCGCCGCCGAGATCGCCAGGGCCAGGCCCATCAACGTCAGCGTGTCGAGCATGCGTGGTGCCAGCACCGACAGCACCGGCTGGGTGTACAGCCGCGAGTAGCCCAGGCGACCCGACAGCGCCTCGCCGAGCCAGCCCAGGTAGCGCGACCACAGCGGCTGGTCGAGCGCATACAGCGCGCGCAGGCGCGCGGCATCGGCCGGCGTCATCTGGGGATCGCCCTGGATCATCAGGTCGATCGGATCGCCCGGCATCAGCCCGATCAGCAGGTAGACGATCGCGCTCATGGCGAGCAGGACCACCAGCATCTCGAGAATCCTGCCCAGCAGGTAGCGCGTCATGCAGGCAGTATACACACCCGTCACAGGCGGGGGCGCGCCACTCCAGTGGCGCGGCAGACGATCGACAAGACGCGCCACTGGAGTGGCGCGCCTCGACCCGTCAATATTTCAGCCGCCGCTCCAGCCCGGCCTTCACCTCGGGCCATTCGTCGTCGACGATGCTGAAGTAGACCGAGTCGCGCACGTGGCCGTCGGCCAGCACCATGTGCTTGCGAAAGATGCCTTCCTGGGTGGCGCCGAGCCGCAGGATGGCGTCGCGGCTGCGCTGGTTGCGCGCATCGGTCTTGTACTCGACGCGGTTCCACCGCAGCGTCTCGAAGACGTGGCTCATCAGCAGCAGCTTGCACTCGGGATTGACCATGCCGGACCACACGGTGGGATCGTACCAGGTCGCGCCGATCTCCAGGCGCCTGTGCGCCGCCTCGATATTCATGAAGCGCGTGCTGCCCACCAGCCGGTCCTCCTCCAGCAGGCGCACGGCATAGGGCCGCTCGATACCGGCCTCGGCACGCTTGAGCGCAGCGTCGAAATAGGGATCGAAGGCGGCGCCGAAGGCCGAGGTGGTGAGCACCCAGATGCGCGGATTCTGCGCCGCCGGGCGCAGCATCTCGCGATGGCGCTCGACGAGCGGTTCCAGGCGCACGTAGCGGCCGGTTAGCGTGGCGGGATCGAACGACATGTCGGGATCATAGGCAGCCGCACGATCGAATGAAGGCCAATCTTGTGCCGCTACTCCCAGCGCCACTCCTCGACCCACAGGGTCGAGGGATTGAGATGGCCGGTCGGGCGCACGCCCTTGAGTTGCCTGGGGAAGATGAAGGCGTCGGCGCGGTGGTAGAGCGGCAGCACCGGCAGGTCCTCGGCGTAGAGCTTCTGGATCTCGGCGAAGATCGCCCGACGCTTGGCCGGATCGAGCTCGCGCTCGGCGGCATCGAGCGCGCGGTCCATGTCGGGGTTCTTGTAGCCGGGATGGTTCTGGCCGCTGTAGTTGTTGGCCGGGGTGGGGATCTCCTGCGAATGCAAGGTCGTGCGCGGCACGCTTTCGGGCCGCGTCACCCAGGCATACATCGCCAGCCCGGTGAAGCCGCGCTTGACCAGCGACTCGGAGGAGAAGACACGCGGCGGCTCGGCCTTCAGCCGCAGGTCGATGCCGATCTGGCGCCACTGGCTCTGCAGCACCTGCTGCACCTGCTCGCGCGTGCGGTTGCCGGCGGTGGTCACCAGCTCGAAGGTCAGGCGCTCTCCCTTGGCGTTGTGGCGGATGCCGCCCTTGATGTCGCGCCAGCCAGCCTCGTCGAGCAGCGCGCGCGCCTTGGCCGGGTCGAAGTCGTAGTGGCGCGCCTCCTTGCTGTACATCGGATCGAGCGGGCTTAAGCCCCCATGCGCCACCGGCTGCTTGCCCTCGAACAGCCGCGCCGAGATGGTCTTGCGGTCCATGCCGTACATCAGCGCCTGGCGCACCCTGAGGTCCTTGAGGATCGGGTTGTCGAGATTGACGTCGATGTGCTCGTAGATCAGCGCCGGCTGGTAGTGGACGATGAAGCGGTCCTTGTGGCGCTTCTCGAAGGCGATCGCCTGGTCGATCGACAGGCCCAGCTCGCCCAGGATGTAGTCGACGCTGCCCGACAGCAGGTTCGCTTCCAGGGCCGCGCTGTTCTCGATGGTGCGCACGACGATGCGGCGGAAGAACGGCTTGGCGCCCCACCAGGTCGGATTGCGCTCCAGCACCACCTGCGAGCCGGGCGTCGCCGAGACGACGCGGTAGGGACCGAAATAGAGGCCGGGATTGGCGATGTTCGTGTCGTAGCTGTTGCGGTTGCGGTACTCGAGCGGATTGGCCTCGAAGATCGGCTTCTCGATATGCGCCGGCAGCAGCGTCAGCCCGGTCGAGTTGTAGTCAAAGGTGACGCGATCGACGGTCATCGTGAATTTCTTGTCGCCGTGTGGCGTGATTTTGAGCACGCGGCGATAGCTTTCGGAGGAGGCGACGCCGGATTGCGGATGCTTGCCGAAATCGATGGTGAACTCGACGTCCTTCACGGTGACCGGCGTGCCGTCACCCCATGTGGCGTCGGGCCGGATGTCGAAGTCGATCTCCATGCCCTTCTTGCCGTCGGGCAGGTCGACCACGCGCGCCTTGCCGTTCTCGATCGTCGGCAGCTCGGTGCACAGCATGCACCGCAGCTTCCAGTCAGGCCCGTAGACGGTGAACGGGCGCGCCGTCATGTCCTGGATGACCGTCTTGGCCAGCATGGCGCCGATCAGCGGGTTCCAGGTCGAGGGATACTGGGTGAGGCCGATCACCAGACCATCCTTGGCCAAGGCCGGCCTGACGATGGTGGCAAGGCTGGCAACAAGGGCGAGGACAAGCGCGATCGATCTCAGCAACATCTGGGCGGCCTCGCGGGAGGGGTGCGGCGCGCCGAGCGTCGCATCGCCGGCCATGGCGAGGCAAGGAGCGGGTGAGGCAAGGAGCGGGTAATGAGCGAACCTCTGGCCGCGCGGCTGGTGCGCCGCTTCTACGACGAGGTCTGGAACCAGGCCGACGAAGCAGTGGCGCGCGAGATCCTCGCCGACGACCTGTCGTTCCGCGGCTCGATCGGCGAGGAGCGCGTGGGCGCCGCGGGCTTCATCGACTACATGCGCAAGATCCACCGCGCCTTCGCCGACTACCACTGCCGCATCGACCATCTGGTGGCCGACGCCCAGGGGGCCGCCGCGCGCATGACCTTCAGCGGCCTGCACTGCGAGTCCCTATGGGGCGAGAAGCCGACCGGCCATACGGTGACGTGGGCCGGCGCGGCGTTCTTCACCATCGGCGACGGCCGGATCGCGACGATCTGGGTGCTGGGCGATACGGAGACCCTGCGCCACCAGCTGGCGGGCGAGGCCTGACTCCGCCTCAGTGGCGGGCCTTGGCCTCGCCCTTTTTCTCGGCTTCGCGCAGCGCGGCGTTCTCCGGCGAATCGACGGCCTTCTTCGCCTGCTCGGCCGCCGGCTTCACCTTGCCGGCATCGATATGCTCCTTGAGGCCGCTGTTGTAGGCGCGCGCGGCGCTGCGGCTGCCTTCGCCCTCGTTCTTGTTCGAGATGTCCTTGTTGGCCATGACTGAACTCCTGCCGTTAAGGGGGTCTTCCCTAAAACGGCAGGTCGTGGGTCAGGTTGCTGCCTAGCGAGCCGGCGGCTGGGCCATCGCGCCCGTCGGCGGGCGCAGCTGGCCGCCCGGCCGGGGGCCGGCGCCACCGTGGGTGGCCGACCAGGTGTCGGGCGATTCGAGGAAGGCGCGGGTTTCGACCAGGCCCTGGGCGTCGAAGTATTTGTGGCGTTCCGCCGCGTCGAGCACGTCCCACCAGGTGGCCAGCGCGTGCAGCTTCACGCCCATCATCGAGAGCGTGTCGACGCTCTGCGCGAAGATGCCGTAGTGGAAGATCACGAAGCAGTCGGTGACCTTGGCGTCGGCCTTGCGCAGCGCCTCGATGAAATTGACCTTGCTGCCGCCGTCGGTGGCGAGATCCTCGACCAGCAGCACGCGCTGGCCGGGCTTCAGCTCACCTTCGATCTGAGCCATCCGGCCGAAGCCCTTGGGTTGCTTGCGAATATAGACCATGGGCTTCTTCGCGGTCTGGGCGATGAAGGCCGAGAACGGGATTCCGGCGGTCTCGCCGCCGGCCACCACGTCGATCTTCGACCACCCGATCGCATCGCCGATCAGCTTGTGCGCATGCGCCATGATCCTGGCCCGCGCTTCGGGGAACGAAATGATCTTGCGGCAGTCGATGTAGACCGGGCTGGCGCGGCCGGACGTGAAGATGAATGGCTTGTCGGCGCGGCAATGGACCGCCTCGATCTCCAGCAGCAACCGAGCCGTATCGCGCGCGCCGGCCGACGCGCCCGCCTTGGATGACTTGCCGGCGGCCGGCTTCGCGGTCTTCTTCGCGGCCGGCTTCTTCGCTGGCGGTGCCTTCTTCTTGGCGGCCTTGCCCTTCCTGACAGCCATTGATGGTCCCCCGGGCCCGTCCGCTGTGCGACGGCCGAAGCGTGTTTAGCGTCAGTGGGTTAGGGGAGCAAGGGTCATCCCGTGAATCTGCCGGGCGGCGACGGCAGCGCACCGCAAGCGTCGTCTGAAGGGTTGCCGGTTTTCTCTTTCATCTCAAATATTTGAGGTCCAGTCTGAAGTGCAAATTGAGGTTATCTGCAGAATTGGTGCTGTTACCCGTCACCGGCGCTCGAGGCAGCGCCGGCGTCATACATCGTGAGGCCGCCGGTCCGGCACGGCCAGATAGCAGAGCGCGCAAACCAGCAGGACGGCCGCGACCGCGCCGAAGCCCATGCGATAGGCGAAGTCGGTGCGCGTGCCGGCCTGAGACAGCTGGCTGATCACCGTGCCAGCGAGCAGCGGCAGCACCATGCTGCCGGAGACCTGCGCGATGTTGAGCGTGGTGACGCCGCGGCCCACGAGATCGGGCGGATACATCGCCCGGCCGTGCGCCACAATCTGCACAGAGTATGCGGCGAACAAGCACAGCGTGACGAGTAGCGTCACCGCCAGCCAGGCCGGCGGCACGGGGATGAGGACCAGTGCGAGGAACGGCGCGAGCGTGAACGTGACGCCGCCGAGCACCACGCCCTTGCGCGTGTTGAAGACGCGATCGAGCGGGCCATACATGCTGACGCCGACGATCTGGGCGATCGCCATCGCCGTCACCACGTGACCGCGCGCCAGCGCGTCCATGTGATGCACGTCGGCGAGGTAGGGGCCGCTCCACGCTCCCATGATCGCCAGCATCGAGGCGTAGGCGGCGAAATGCATCGCCATCAGCATGGGCATGCGCGGCAGTCGCAGGATGCGGCCGATGCCGCGCAGCATGTCGATGGTCGAGCCGGCCGATGGCCGCCGTCGCGGTGCGCCGGGCGGGGCATCCTGCACGGTGACCCAGAAGAGAACGCCGATGGCGACGGCGAGCGCGGCCATCGCCCCGAAGGCGCCGCGCCAGCCCAGCCATTCGGCGAACAGCGCCAGCGGACTGCCGGCGAGCAGGGTGCCGACGCCGCCCAGCGCGAAGACACGCGCCAGCATGGTCGAGAACTGCGCCGGAGGGAACCACGCGCCGCACAGCACGGCACCGGCCATGAAATAGCCCGAGCAGCCCAGGCCGACGACGAGGCGCGCCGCGATCATCTCCGCCGGCGTGCGCGCCAGCGCCTGGCCGACCGCGCCCAGCACGGTCAGCACCGTGAGTGCGGTGATCGGCCCGCGCACGCCGTAGCGGTCGAAGGCGATGCCCAGCGGCACCTGCGCCAGCAGCAGCGAGAGGAAGAAGACGCTGACCGCGACGCCATAGACCGTCGCCGACATGCCGAGATCGCGCATCACGTCGGGCGCCACGGTGTTGAGCAGGACGCGGAAGGACTGGCTGAGCGTGGCGACGGCGACGAGGCCGAGGAGGAACAGGGACACCTGCAGGCGCGTGGGCGCGCCGGTACTCGCGACGGTCGACATGGGACTCTTATGGATGGACGCGCGCCGGCGATGCTTCGGTCATGGCCGAATCGTCATTGTCGGGCCACGGCATTGGCCTCGGCCTCGCTGCGTGGCAGCGAGGCGAGCTCGGCGACGCTGATCGGCTTCACCGGCGGGCGCAGGCGATAGTGGCCGATCTCGGCCGGCGTCTTGCCGCGGGCCTTCGCGATCAGCTCGGTCACGGTCAATCCGCACAGCCGCCCCTGGCACGGCCCCATGCCGCAGCGCAGGTAGGCCTTGAGCTGGTTGGGTCCGGTTCCGCCGATGCCTACCGCCTCGACGACCTGCGCCGCGCTCACCTCCTCGCAGCGGCAGACCAGCGTGTCGCCCGAGGGAATGCGATGGGCGTCGATCGGCCGGAAGACGCGTTCGAGGAAGGCGCGGCCGCGGCTGTATCTCGCCAGGACGCGACGCGGCGAGTTCGCCTCGCGATCGCGCGTCGCCTCGTCGATACGGCCCAGCCGGCACGCCGCATCGAGCGCCGCCAGCCGGCCGCGTTCCGCCGCCGCCTCGGCGCCGGCGATGCCCGCGCCGTCGCCGGCGATCGACACGCCCGGCACGTCGCTGTGGCCCCAGGCGTCGAGCGCCGGCACGAAGCAGAGCTGCGCGTCGCTCCAGCGATGCGTGCAGCCGATCGACATCGCGAGGTTGACGTTGGGCACCACGCCCTGGTGCAGCAACAGCGTATCGCAATCGATCCGGCCGGCAGCGCCGCTGCGATCAGTGAACGAGACGCGACGCAGCCGGCTGTCGCCTTCGGCGCGCAGGTCGGTGACCCTTTCGAGCGGCGCGACATGCCGCCTGGTTTCGCGCATCAACGCCCGGCCCTTCGACAGGTACGGCGAGCCGAGGAACGACAGCATGTCGAGGCCGAACGTCATGCGCGGCGTGGTGTCGAGGATCGCGGCCAGGCTTCCGCCGGCGCGCAGCATCTGCGCGGCGAGCAGCCACAGCAGCGGGCCGCTGCCCGCCAGCACCGTGCGTCCCGATGGCGCCAGGCCGGCGCCCTTGAGCAGGATCTGCGCCGCGCCGGCCGTCAGCACGCCGGGCAGGGTCCAGCCGGGAATCGGCATCGGCCGTTCCTGCGCGCCGGTCGCGACGATGACATGACGCGCGTGCAGCAGCTCAGCCGTGCCCTCGCGCGACACGCCGATCTCGCGCCGGCCGTCTTGCGCGCGCGCATCGACGCTGAAGACGGACGACCCGGGCCGATACGTCGCGCCGCTGCCGTCGAATGCGCGCACCAGATCGAGGCCGCGCCAGTAGTCGTCGCCGAAGATCGTGCCCCGCCGCACCGGCGTCTCGGTGATGGCGCGATAGATCTGGCCGCCGGGCGAGGGCTGCTCGTCGAGCACCACCGTCGCGACGCCCAACCGCGCGGCGGTCGTCGCGGCGGCCATCCCGGCGGGGCCGGCGCCGATGATGGCCAGATCGCAGGTCTCGCTCATCGCCCGGCCACGCGCTTGCCGCGCTGGGTCTCGACCCGCATGCCGTCGCGCACGCGCACGAGACAGGCCTGGCGGCTGCCGACGCCGTCGATCGTCACCAGGCAATCGAAGCAGACGCCCATCAGGCAATAGGGGCCGCGCGGCGTATTCGATACCGCCGTCTCGCGGCAGGCGGCATGGTTGGCGGCCAGAAGGGCGGCGGCGACCGTGTCGGTCGCGCGCGCGGCGATCACCTCGTTGTCGACGGTGAGAGTCACCGCCGTGGCGTCGGCGAGGTCAGGCAGCCGGTGAAACATTGAAGCGTCCGGCGCTGAAGGCGGTGAAGTCGGGCGTGAGGCCGTTGCCGGCGATCAAGGGCGCCAGCAGCTTGGCGTGCGCCGCCGCGAGGGTGACGCCGCTGTGGCAGGTGGCGACGAAGGCACCGGGATGGCTCTTCGATTCCTCGTAGATCGGAAAGCCGTCGGGCGTCATCACGCGCAGCGCCGCCCAGGTGCGCACGACGTTGAGCGAGCCCAGCAATGGGAACATGCGCACGGCACGCTCGGCGATGGTGCCGACCACGCCCAGCCCGACGCGATCGTCGAAGCCGGCTTCCTCCAGCGAGTCGCCCATCATCACGCCGCCCTCGTCGGTCTGGCGGATGGTGACCACGGGATGGTTCAGGAAGGGCGCCACCTTTTCAGTGATCACGATCTGGCCGCGCTGGGGACGCACCGGCACGTCGAGGCCGACCATCTCGCCCAGCCGGCGATTGCCGTTGCCGGCGGTGAGCACGATGCGCGGCGCCTCGGTGACGCGCGCGCCGCCGTGCATCACGAACACGCCGCCACGATGCTCGATGCGATCGACGCCGTGCTCGGGCAGATAGGTCGCGCCGCGCCGCTTCAGCGCCGTGTGCAGCGCGCGCAGCAGACGCGGCGAGTTGGCGTGGCCATCGAGCGGGCAATAGGCGCCGCCCACCACGTCGGGGCCGATCTGCGGCAGCATCTTCTGCAGCCGCGTGCGGTCCATGATCTCGTAGGGCAGGTCGGACTGGTTGTGCAGGCGCTTGAGCATGGTGTCGCGCCGCTCGAGCTCGTCATCCGACAGCGCCAGCGAGAAGCCGCCAGGCCGCTGGTGGGCGACGTCGATGCCGGTCTCTTCGCGCAGCTCCTGGGCGAAGCCGGCCCAGGCGTCCGACGAGGCGCGCGTCCAGCGCGCGTAGTCGGGCATGCCCAGCCCCTTGCTCTGCACCCAGACCAGGGCGAAATTGCCGCGCGAGGCGCGGAACGCGACGTCGCCCTCGTCGAGCAGCGCGACGCGCTTGCCCGCGCCGGCCAGGCCCCAGGCGATCGCTGAGCCGACCAGCCCGCCGCCGATCACCGCGACGTCGTGCTCAGTCATGTTGGAAGTTTGGCGCCGGCTCGTGCATGATCCGACCATGACGCGCCGCCGACGGAAGTCAATCGGCGCCTGTGGACGGTGGTTGACCAAGCGAATCCATGGTTCCCGCGCAAACCAAGGAGTGAGATCATGAGCTGGTTCACGCGCATCGATCGCTTCGGCGACACGCATCTGTGCTATTCGCAGGAGCAGACCGACAGCTGCGGCCTCGCCAGCACGAAGATGATCGTCTTCAAGGTCAACAAGCTGCGGCCCGGCCACTCGGCGACCACCACCGAATCGGTCGTCGAGACCATCTACAAGAAGTACGACAGCACGGCGGTGAATGTCGGCACCGAGGGCGTGTATTTCGACCGCATGCACAACGTGCTCAACGAGCTGAAGATCGGCACGTGGAAATTCGAGTCGCCGCCGAAGCAGGACATCGCGGCGGCGCTCATCGACAAGCTGAAGCCCGATGTTCTTGGGGCCGGCCTGGCCAACACGGTGATGCGCGGCCTGCCGATCATGATGGACATCGCATGGGGCGGAACCGGTCGGCACGTCGTCGTCCTCGATACGATCACCAAGATACCTTTCTCCGACACGTACTATGGAGCGGTGTGCGATCCCGCCGACGGCGATGTGCACATCATCGGATTCGAGAAGGGCAAGTTGATCAACTACAAGGGAAAGAGCGTCACGTGGTCGATCAACTTCGGCGGCACCGCCAGCGAGGCCTACACGAAGGGCGTCACCCTTCAGGGCGTCGTTGACAGATTCATCTATTGCTCGACTCCGCCTTGAGATCGATGGTCGGCCGTCTACCGTTCCTGGGGCGACGCGGGGCGATCCTCGCCACCCTGCTGCTCGCGCCCGCGATGCTCGGTGACGCCATGCCGGCGGTCGCGCAGGAGCCGCCGCCCGTCAACATTGTCGTGATCGGCGATTCGCTGGGCGAGAGCGTGTGGGCCAGCCTGTACTGGCGGTTCTACTCGACGCGCGAGGTCCGGGTGGTCAACGCCGCCAAGGCGTCCACCGGCTTCAACCGCACGCCCTACGAGGAGCTGCTCGATCTGCCGGACGGCCAGAAGCCGCAGCTCGCGGTGGTGATGACCGGCGCCAACGACGCGCAGAACGTCTGGCCGCTGCAGGAAGGCGGCACGCCCGGTGTGTTCGGCACCGCGGCCTGGGCGACGCTCTATCGCCAACGCATGGAACGCTTCTTCGAAGCGGCCGAGGAACGCGGTGTCACGCTGATCTGGATCGGCATGCCGATCATGCGCGATGCCGGCTTCGAGGCCCGCATGTCGCTGGTGCGCGAGGTGCAACGAGAGGCCTGCGCCGCGCACGGCGTGACCTATCTCGATCTCGTGCCGGCCAGCGTCGACGCCGCCGGCGCCTATACCGATACCAAGACCGACGACAGTGGACGGGTCCGCACCTTCCGCGCCGACGACGGCGTGCATCTTTCCATCTACGGCTCGAACCGGATCGCCGAGATCGTGCTCTTCGCCCTGCTCGAGGTGAAGCCGCCCTGGATGGATACGCCGCGGGAGAAGCTGTTCCGCGCGGCTTTGGGGTAGGATCTCCCTCTCCCCGCAGGCGGGGAGAGGGAGAAAGTTGAGGGGAGGCACATGCGTATCACCGACGGCCAGATCCACCTCTGGAGCAGCGGCACGCCGATGAACATGCATCGGCAGGTCTCCGCCTATAGCGCCGCCGAGGCGCTGCGCGACATGGACGAGGCCGGTGTCGATTCCGCCATCATCCATCCGCCGAGCTGG
>JBFXAZ010000034.1:0-49899 GCA_050183765.1 Reyranellaceae bacterium
ATCGAGTGGCGCACCTCGACCCAGCGCAACCTTGGACAACCCCTCACCCCGACCCTCTCCCCGCAAGCGGGGAGAGGGAGAGCGGGTGGTAGCGCGCATGACGCTGGGCCGCGCCATCGCCGTGGTCGGCGGCTTCACCATGCTGAGCCGCCTGCTGGGCTTCGCGCGCGACATGGCGATGGCCCGGGTGCTGGGCGCGGGGCCGGTGGCCGACGCCTTCTTCATCGCCTTCAAGCTGCCGAACTTCTTCCGCCGCCTGTTCGCCGAGGGCGCCTTCGCCTCGGCCTTCGTGCCGCTTTTCGCCGCCGAGCGGGCGCGCGGCGGCGTCGCGGAAGCCGCCGCCTTCGCGCGCGAGGCACAGGCGGCGCTGCTGGCGGTGCTGCTGCCGTTCACGGCGCTCGCCATTCTCGCCATGCCCGTCGTCGTGGCGCTGATCGCCCCGGGCCTGCGCGACACGCCGCAGACCATCGCCTGGGCGATCGATTTCGGCCGCATCGCCTTTCCCTATCTGGTGTTCATCTCGCTGGTCTCGCTCTACGGCGGCGCGCTCAACGGGCTGGAACGCTTCGGCCATGCCGCCGCGACGCAGATGCTGCTCAACGTCGTGCTGCTGGTGGCGCTGTTCGCGCTGTCGCCGATCCTGCCCAATCCGGGCTACGCGCTGGCGATCGGCGTCTTCGTCGCCGGCATCGTGCAGTGGCTGTGGCTGCTCGACGCCTGCCGCCGCGCCGGCCTGTCGATGACGCCGCGCTGGCCGACGCTCGGCCCGCGCATCCGCCGCATGCTGGCCCTGATCCTGCCCTCGGCGATCGGCGCCGGCGCCTTCCAGATCAACGCCATGCTCGACGTGGTGTGGGCCTCGTTCATGGCCGACGGCGCGATCTCGGTCCTCTACTACGCCGACCGCATCAACCAGCTGCCCCTGGGCGTGGTCGGCATCGCCATCGGCACCTCGCTCTTGCCCCTGCTGTCGCGACAATTGCGCGACGGCTCGACCGAGGCGGCGATGGCCAACCAGAATCGCGCCATCGAGTTCGGCCTGCTGTTCTCGCTGCCGGCGGCGGCCGCGCTCGGCGTCGCGGCGCTGCCGATCATGGCCACCCTGTTCGAAGGCGGGAAGTTCGGCCCGGCCGAGAGCGCGCGTGCCGCGGCGGCGCTGGAGGCCTTTGCCATCGGCCTGCCCGCCTTCATCCTGGTGAAGGCGCTGGCCACCGGCTTCTACGCCCGCGAGGATACCCGCACGCCGCTCTTCATCGCGCTGGCCAGCATCGCGCTCAACGTCATGCTCAACGGCGCATTCCTGTGGGTCACCGATCTGCAGCATGTCGGCGTCGCGCTGGCCTCGTCTCTGTCGGGCTGGCTGAACGCGGCCCTGCTGGGCTGGGTGCTGATCCGCCGGCAGCACCTGATCGCCGATGCGCGCCTGAAGTCGCGTGCATGGCGCATGCTGGCGGCGGCGGTGGCGATGGGCCTCGGGCTGTGGCTGGCCCTGCATCTTGCCGGCGGCGTGTTCGCCACGCCGGGTGTCGCGCGCTGGCTGGCGCTGGCGGCGTTGTGCGCCGGTGGTGCTGCGATCTATAGCGCGCTCGGCGCCGCGCTCGGCATCGTGCGGATCTCGGAGATCGGCGCGCTGCTGCGCCGTCAGGCCGGCGTCCGCCCCGAGATCGACTGAGCCGCGCCGAGCAGCCGCCACTGGCCCTGCAGCGCCAGCGCCGCGCCCTCGATCAGGCCGCGCGCGTGAAGCTCGCGGGCTTTCGCCAGTCCGAGATCGAGCGCCGCGGCCGCGACGTCCGGCGGCAATGCCCCGACCGCCACCGTGACCGGCATCGCGCCGAGGTCGGTGTCGTCCTGGATTGCGTTCGCCGCTTGCCGCTCGATGGCCGGGTGATCGGCGTCGACGGCATTGGCAACGACGGTCGCCGCCGCGTCGGCCATCGCCGCCGTCCGTGCCAGGATCGTCACCGAGTCGGCGATGCCCAGCGAGAACGAGCGCCCGCGCCAGCCGCTGGTCGCCAGCCCGCGCACCGGCTGCTCCGCGCGCAAATCGACGCCGCCATCGAGCGCCGGCGCGTCGACATTGGCGACGATCGCCGCGCGCAGCGACTGACCCGGCGCGAGATGGAACGCGATGTCGCCGCCATTGTTGACATAGGCCTTGTCGAGATCGCGGCCGCGCACCAGCGCCGCCAGCATCTCGTCGGCGACCGACCCGGCCACCGCCGCCATCGGCGTGATGAAGACGGCGCGATAAGGCCACACGGCATCGGCCATTCGACGTGCGACGGGACCTCGCAGCGCCGGCGGTGTGTCACCGACCGCGGTGCGCAGGACCGGCAGCTCGCGCACCAGCGTCGAGAGGATGTCGTCGAAGCGGGCGATAGCCTGTCGATACGCGACCTCGACCTCGGCCACGGCGCCGAAAGCCTCGATGATCAGGTCGATGGGACCGTGCTGCAGATGCAGCCGTCCGTCGGGCAGGCGCGCAGCGAGCGGGCCATTCGACGACACGGCCTACGTCTCTTCCCCCTCCCCCCTTATGGGGGAGAGAGAGCGGAGTACGACTACGTCGACGACACCGGCCATGGGTTGTCGCTGCGCGGCAGGCGGCGGTCGAGGCGGTTGGCGGCCAGTGCGTCGTCGAGGGACACGACGCGGCCGGTATAGCCGCCCAGCGCCTCGTAGTGGTCGCGGCGCATGGTGAATTCCAGCGGCGCCACCAGCGCCGGCGTCGGCACGTAGCCGAAGGCGTTGTCGGGCATGCGCGCGACATCGACCATGAAGGTGATGCCGCCGCCCGGCCAGACGAAGACCGGCGCGCCGCCGCAGGTCACCCGCGTCAGCGCGTCCTTGACGCTCAAGGTCAGGCGCACCGGGTTCTCGGTCACGCCGGCGCGCAGCGAGCCGCCGGCGCCGGCCATGAACATCACCGTGCACAAAGCCGGCTCGCAGTTCTCGGCGATGCGCTCGACCACCTTGCGCACCGGCGCGGGCATGTCGAGAGGCTGCGGCTTCAGCGCCTCGTCGAGCACGAACCACGCCGAATGCTCGCCGGTGGTCGAGACCATCAGCAGCCGCAGGCCGGGCCATGCGGTCTTGGGATCGATCCTCTCGAGGATCTCCAGCGGATCGGCGATGTCGGTGCCGCCCCAGCCCAGCCCCGGCTCGGCGACCTGGAAATAGCGACCCGGCGTCGAACGGCGGCCGCGCACGCGGATGCCGGCCGACGGCATGTCGAGGAACTTGCCGCCCTGGTGCTCCGACAGCACGCCGGTGATGTGGTCGTCGACGACGATCACCTCGTCGACATGGCCGTGCCATTGCGGCGCGAACATGCCGATGGTGGCCGAGCCGCAGCCCACGCGCATGCGCTCCTCGCGCTGGCCGTTGACCACCGGCGGCTGGCCGGACTGCACGACGACCGTGGCGCCGCCGTCGATCGCGAGCTCGACCGGCTGGCGGTTGCACAGCGCCAGCAGCGCGTCGCAGGTCGTGACGCCTTCCTTCTTGCTGCCGCCGGTGAGATGACGCACGCCGCCCAGCGACAGCATCTGCGAGCCGTACTCGGCCGTGGTGACGTGGCCGATCTGCTCGCCCTCGACGCGCACCGCCGCCTGCTCCGGTCCGAGGAAGCGGTCGGTGTCGATCTTCACCTTCGCGCCGCAGTAGCTGAAGATGCCTTCGGTGACGACGGTGACCATGTCGACCCCGTCGTGCCGGCTGGCGACGATGAACGGCGCGGGCTTGTAGTCGGGATAGGTCGTGGTCGCGCCGATGCCGGTGACGAAAGTGCCCTCGGGCCGCGCCAGCTCGCCATTCCAGCTTTCGGCGCCTTCCGCGAAGGGCACGAGCGGCGCCGAGCTCCGCTCGATCACGACCAGCGGATCGACGCGCACCAGGTGGCCGTTCTCGTTGGCGTAGCGGTCGCACGCACCCACCTTGCCCGGCCGGATGCGGCACAGCACCGGGCAGGCGTCGCACCGCACTACGTTATCGCTGGCGACCGCTTTCTCCCTCTCCCCGCTCGCGGGGAGAGGGAGTGGAAGACCGATCAGTCGGCGTCGTGCTCAATTTCTGTCTCCGCGCAGCGCCGCGCGCAGGCGGTGCGGCAACACCGGCACCTGGCGCATGCGCACGCCGGTCGCATCGTGGATCGCCCCGAGGATCGCCGGCGCCGTGGGCACGAGGCCCGGCTCGCCCACGCCCTTGGCGCCCGAGGGGCCGAGCGGATCGGCGTCCTCGATCAGCATCACCTCGATCAGCGGCATGTCGCCGACCGTCGGGATCAGGTAGTCGTGCAGGTTCTCGGTGCGGCCGGGGATGTACTCCTCCATCAGCGCCAGGCCGAGCCCCTGCGCGATGCCACCATGGATCTGGCCCTCGACCTGCAGCGGGTTGATGGCGCGGCCGACATCGTGGGCGGCGGCCATGCGCAGCACCCTGGTCGTGCCGAGCTCAACGTCGACCTCGACCAGCGCGATCTGCGCGGCGAAGGCGTAGCTGGCGTAGGGCACGCCCTGGCCATCGGCGTCGAGCGGCGAGGTCGGCGGGTCGAACGTGCCTTCTCCCAGCAGCACATCGCCGTTGGCGTCGGGCCGCAGCTCCCGCAGGTCGATCGCGACCGTGCTTTCGCCCTCACGGACGAACAATGTCGTGCCCTCGATCGACAGCGCGGCATCGCTGCCGGCGTTGGTCATGCGCAGGATGCGCGCGCGCAGATCAACGCCCGCCAGCTCGGCCGCCTTCCCCGAGACGAAGGTCTGACGCGACGCCGATGTCTTGCCCGCGTCGGCGGTGCGGTCGGTATCGCCGGTGACGAGGCGGAAGCGCTCGAACGGTAGGCCCAGCGCGTCGGCGGCGATCTGGGTCATGATGGTGTTGCTGCCCTGGCCGATATCGAGCGCGCCGCTGTACAGCGTGACGCCGCCGTCGCCGCCGATGCCCACGCGCATGGTCGAGGGGTTCGACATCGAGGTATTGCCGATGCCGTACCACATGCAGCCGATGCCGACGCCACGCCGCCGCGTGCCCGAGGCGCGGTTGAACGCGACGGACTCGGCCTTCCACTCGGCCCAGCGCGGCCGCAGGGCGTCGAGGCATTGCGCCAGACCCGCCGAGTGGTCGAGACGCTGGCCCGTGGCCGTGACGTCGCCGACGCGCAACGCGTTGCGATGACGGAACTCGAGCCGATCGATGCCGAGCCGGTCGGCCAGATCGTCCATCATCGCCTCGTGCGCGATGGCCGATTGCGGCACGCCGAAGCCGCGGAACGCGCCGGCCGGCGGACCGTTGGTGAACCAGGCCGCACCCCAGGTGCGCACATTGGGCACGCGATAGGGACCGGTGGCATGCACCGGCACGCGGTTGGCGACCGTCGGTCCCCAGGATGCGTAGGCGCCGGTGTCGAAATCGGCTCGCGACTCGCAGGCGCTCAGCTTGCCCTCGGCATCGCAGGCGAAGCGCGCAACGACGCGGGCGGGGTGCCGCTTGGTCGTCGCCGCCATGCTTTCCGGCCGCGTGTAGACGCAGGCCACCGGACGGCCGAGCTTCCACGCCGCCAGCGCGATCAGCGGCTGCACCGACTGGTCGAGCTTGCCGCCGAAGCCGCCGCCGCAGGCGGTGGGTACGATGCGCACCGCCGACGGCGACAGGCGCATCACGCTGGCGACCTCGTCGCGGTCCATGTAGGGCGTCTGCGTCGTGACGTGCACCTCGATGCGATCGCCGACGCGGCGCGCCCAGCCGGCCTCGGGTTCGATATAGGCGTGCTCGACGAACGTTGTTTCAAAGGTTCCCTCGGCGACCGCCGCGGCCGATGCGATGGCGGCATCGACATCGCCGCGGCGCACGCCACCCTCGATCAGCAGGTTGCCGGGCCTGTCGGCCTGCACGAGCGACGCGCCGGCCACGCGCGCGGCGTCGACACCGACCACCGGCGCGCGCGGCGTCCAGACGATCGGCAGATCCTCGTCGCGCACCGCGAGCACGGCCCCGCGCGCGCCGACCAGCGCCAGCACCGCCTCGCCGCGGTAGCGCACAAGGCCGTCGGCCAACACCGGCTGGTCCTTGATGTCGGGGTAGATGCCGAAGCCGTTGAACGGCACGTCGGCGGCGGTGAGGACCGCCACCAGGCGCCGGCGCACGGCGGACAGGTCGCCCAGCGTGAACCTCGCGCTGGCATGCGGCGAGCGCACGACGCGCAGCAACAACGCGTCGGCCGGGATATCGTCGGCGCCGAAGATCTCGGTGCCATCGACGCGCGCTCGCCCGTCGACCCGCGGCACGCGCGCGCCGATCGCCTCGCCGATGGCCGGCATCGCCGCGGCCGACGCCGATACGTCGAGCACGGCCTCGACGATCTTCTGATAGCCGGTACAGCGGCACAGCGTGCCGCCCAGGGCGTCTTCGACCTCAGCGCGCGAGGGATGGCGCACACGCCGCAGCAGGTCGGTCGCCGACATCAGCATGCCCGGCGTGCAGATGCCGCACTGCGCCGCGCCGTGGACAAGGAATGCGCGCTTGAGCGCGTCGGCGGTCGGGCCGAGCCCCTCGACCGTGACCACCGAGCGCCCCGCCGCCTGCGCCACCGGCGTCAGGCAGGCGCAGACCTGCCGGCCGTCGAGCAGCACGGTACAGGCGCCGCAGTCGCCCGCATCGCAGCCGATCTTGGTGCCGGTCAGGCCAAGCTCGTCGCGCAGCGCGTGCGCCAGCCGCGTCAGCGGCGGCGATGCCAGCGTCGTGGCACGGCCATTGATCGTGCAGCGCAGCGTGTCGGCGCCCAGCGCCGGGGAGGCGGCGAGATCGTCCGGCGTCATGCCGACACCATCGCGCCCAGCTCGCACAGGGCCCGGCGCACGACCGTCAGCGCAGCCTCGGACCGGTAGCCGGCGGAGGCGCGCACGTCGTCGATTGGCGCCAGGCCAGCGAGGTGTTGCGCCGTGACGTGCTCGCCCAGCGTGGCATCGGCCGGAAGGCCCAGCAGGGCCGCTTCGAGATCGGGCAGCCGTCGCGCGACCTCCGAGCAGGCGCCGACAGCGATGCCGGCGCGGGTCACGCGACCCGCCCGGTCGCACTCGACTACGGCGGCGACCATGACGATCGAGATCACCAGGTAGCGGCGCGCGCCGAGCTTGAGGAAATGGCCGGCGGCACGGTGGCCGCGCGGCCTGGGCACGCGGATCGCCGTCACCAGCGAATCGGCCGCGCGTCGCGTGCGGCGATTGCCGAGGATGAAGTCGGCGAGCGGAACCACGCTGACGCCGCCCGTGCTGGCGAGCTCGACCGACGCATCGAGGCTGAGCAGCGGCGGCACGCCGTCCGCCGCCGGCGAGGCGTTGCACAGATTGCCGGCGACAGTGCCGGCGTTCTGGATCTGCGCGCCGCCGACCTCGCGCGCCGCGCGCTTCAGGCCGTCGAACAAGGGCGGCGCATCGCTTGCCGCGACATCGGACCAGGTCGTCGTGGCGCCGATGCGCCAATGGTCGCCGGCCTCCGCAATGCCGCGCAGCCCTTCGATGGCGGTGATGTCGAGGACGTCGTCGTCGAGCGGGCGGCCGACCCGCGCGGGGTAGAAATCTGTGCCGCCGGCCAGAACGGTCAGCTTCCGGTCCGCCAGCGCCTGCAGCGCCGCGTCGATGCTGGTCGGTCGCAAATAAGCCGCCATCGGACCCGGTCAGTCAGATCGTTCGTAAGCGAACGATCTATTCTAGGCAGCCTGTGGCGCGAGTCAATTTCGCTTCGCGCGGAAACCGCATTGCTCGGGAGTGCGGCGAACCACGGCCCAGCGCTCGCCATGGCGAAAGCAGCCCTTGTCCCACCGACCGCCGAAGGTCTCGCCGCCGGCCGTGGTCTTCACGCCGAAGCCGTGCGCGAGATCGTCCGCCCAGCGGCCCTCGTAGCGATCGCCATTGGGCCAGGTCATCACGCCGCGGCCATGGAAATTGCCGGCGCGGAACTGGCCGTCGAAGCGCTGGCCGTTGCGCCAGGTATAGACGCCGTAGCCATGCATCCTGCCGGCGCGCAGATCACCCTCGTAGCGCGACTCGGCGATGCCGGCGCGGTCATAGAGCTGCACGACGCCGCGACCGTGGCCCATGCCGTTGATGCAGGCGCCGGACCAGGTCACCGACCAGCCCGGGCTGGGATTGTCGTCCCAGACGCGGCAGCCCGTGTTGCGGTCGAAGGTCCAGCCCGGTTCGGCGCGCGCAGCGGTGGCGGCCAGCACGGCGAGCGCCACCGCCATCGCAACGTGCCTCACCCTGCCCTCGCCGCCCGCCATGCACGACGATGTTATCACGTCGATTGGCCGTCGGCCGACACGGCGTGATACCGTCGTCGCCAGCGTGATCGTTGCCGCATGACGGAGGAGGTCATGGCTGCGTGGCGAGGCGGATGGTCGGCGTTCGTTCTGGCGGCGCTTGCGGTCGGCGCGCCCGCGGACGCCCGCGCGATCGACTTCCAGCTCTTCGCCGACCGCGACACCGCCTGCGCCTTCATCGCCGCCGCCCAGGCGGAAGACGTCGCCATGGTGGAAATCTGGCTGACGATCCTGCAGCGCGACGCGGCGAACAGCTGGACCCTGGTCCGCGACGATCTGCAACGACTCGACGGCGAGGCGCGCACGATCGAACAGGCGATTGCCGCGATCGATGCGCAGGTCACCGGCAGCCACGCCTGGCTGCGCACGCTGCGAAGCCGCATCCGTGCGCTCGAACCCCTGCCGGAATCGGCCGCCCTGCTCGAGGAACGCAACGCCCTGCAGCGGGAGATGCGCGCGACGTCCGTCGAGCTGATCGAGATGTCCTTCAACCTGCGCGATGCCAAGGCCCGCCTCGCCACGATCCGGGCGGCGATCGCCGGCCACCGCGACACCGCCGCCGTGGTCGACGCGGCCGAGGCCACGGTCAGCCGCGACGGCGCCGCGATCCACGAATGCGCCAGATCCCGACGCGCGAGCCTGATCGCGGTGGCGCCGGGCATCGGCGCACGGCGCTAGGCCGGGCTGTGACGTGGGACGATACGCCGCCGCCTTGCTCGCCGTCATGGTGACCGGCCCAAGCGCCTCGGCGCGCAGCGAGATCGACCTCGCCGACGCCGCCCGCTTCTGCGCCGCGGTGTTCGAGGCTGGCGGTGGGGCGCTCGATCGGGCGGAAGAGCGGATCGACACCATCAAGCGCGAGATCGCGGCCATCGCCGCGCTCGAGGCGAAACGCGCGCAGGTCGCGGCCGAGATCGCCACGGCGCGCCAACTGGTCGCCCGTCAACGCCGCGACGTCGAGGCGCTGCGATCGCAGCTCGCCAATCTGTCGCCGACCATGTTCGAGGAGCGACGGGTGGTCGGTGCCGACCTGACCGCCCATCTCGAAGTGCTCGACCGCTATCGTCAGATCGAGGCCCTGCTGGAGATCGAGCTGACGCAGGTCGACGGCGAGATCGCGACGCGGCGCGCACGGATGGATCCATCGGCGAGCCGTACGATCGCGGCGTCCGAGCCCGAGCTGCGCCGCTGCCTCGAGGAGCGCCGACGCCGTCTCAGATGAGGCGCGACAGCAGGCCGAGCAGCGTGCGCTGCTCGTCGGCATCGAGTGGCTTCAGCGTCTCGGCGCTGACGCGCGGGCCATTGGCGACCAGCCGCGCCAGCGCCCGCTCGCCATCGGGCGTCAGGCGCAACAGCGTGCGGCGCGCGTCGGTGGGGTCGGGTCGCGCGGCGATCAGCGCCCGGTCGCGCAGCCGACGCACCACGCCCTGCGTCGTCGCCTTGTCGAGGCCGACCAGGCGGCCCAGCAGATTCTGCGACAGCTCGCCGTGCTCGCCCAGCTTCACCATGCTGGTGAACTGGGTCGGCGTGGTGCCGGGATCGCCGATATTGGCCTGGAACACCGCGGTCGCACGCTGGTGCGCGCGGCGCAGCAGATACCCGATCTGTTGCTCGACGGTATACGTGCCGCTCTCGGGCGAGTCCTTGTCGCTCTTCATTGCCCCATCAGAGACCGGCGCCGCGCCGCAGGCAAGCGGCGGCCTGAAGCCTCACTTCGGCCCGTACGACTTCATCTCGTTCTCGTTGAAGCGGAAGGAGATCTTGCTGAGGTCGATGCCGCTCTCGACCTTGGTCAGCGAGACGCTGACCTGGCCGCCCTTGGAGTCGGCGATGATCCAGCCCTTCAGCTGCATCGGGTTGTCCTGCACGATCATGGTCGCGCGGCCCTCGTTGGGCCGCTTGGTCTGGTACATGGTGACGTGGATGTCGCCATTGACCACGCGCGCGTCGGTCACGGTGATGTCGCCCGACAGCTGCAGGTTGTTGGTCACCAGGAAGCTCGCCGCGGTCCAGCCGATCGGCCACTGGCTGAAATCCTGCTGCTTGAAGTCGACCATGGTCACCTGGGTGCCGTCGGCGACGATCAGGATCGGCACCGGCGGGTCGTACTCGAAACGCAGCCTGCCGGGTCGGCGCACGTAGTAGGTGCCCGACGAGACGTTGCCGTTCGCCGAGGTCTGCAGAAAGCGCGCCTTCATCGTGGTGATCGAGTTCAGGTATTGCTCGACACGCGTGACCAGCGCCTGCTGCTGCGGTGACAACGACGCGGCGCCCGGCTGGGCCGGTGCGCCGTCGCGGCGGCGATTGTCAGGCGTCTGCGCCCGCGCCGATTCGACGGAGAAGACCAGCCGCTCGCCGTCCTCGTCGAGCGCCGGCGCCAGCAGCCACGTGCCGACGGCCGCGGAGGCGGCCAGGGCCAGCTGCATCACGGTACGGGCGGTCGGGAATTGTCGGACCATCGCGAAATCCTCTTGCTGCCGTCGACCGCGATATCGGAGTCAAAGCCGGCGGAATCAAGACAAACGGGCACATCCCCACAGCCTCGTGAGCCGTCGACACAAACGGAAACGCGTTCAGTCGTCGCGGTCGATGTCGCGGGCCAGCACCTCGCGCTTGCCGACGCTGTTGGCTGGCGTCACCACGCCCTCGCGCTCCATGCGCTCGACGATGCGCGCGGCGCGGTTGTAGCCGATCTGCAGGTGGCGCTGGATGAAGCTGGTCGAGCATTTGCGCTCGCGCGCGACGATGTCGATGGCGCGATCGTAGAGCTCGTCGGAACCTTCCTCCGCCTCGCCGCCGGCGCCGCTGCCGCCCTCGCCGCCACCGATGCCGCCGTCGGCATCCTCGGTGATCGAGTCGATATAGGCCGGCTTGCCCTGCTTGCGCAGGTGCCGCACCACCTTCTCGACCTCGGCGTCACTGACGAAGGGACCGTGCACGCGCACGATGCGCCCGCCGCCAGCCATGTAGAGCATGTCGCCCTGGCCCAGCAGCTGCTCGCCGCCCTGCTCGCCCAGGATGGTGCGGCTGTCGATCTTCGAGGTCACCTGGAAGGCGATGCGCGTCGGGAAGTTGGCCTTGATCGTGCCGGTGATGACGTCGACCGAGGGACGCTGCGTGGCCATCACGACGTGGATGCCGGCGGCGCGCGCCATCTGCGCCAGGCGCTGCACGGCGATCTCGATGTCCTTGCCGGCGACCAGCATCAGGTCGGCCATCTCGTCGATGATCACGACGATGTAGGGCAGCGACACGAGGTCGATCGGCTCGTCTTCCCAGATCTTCTCGCGCGTATCGGGATCGACGCCGGTCTGCACGCGCCTTGTCAGCACCTCGCCGCTGTCACGCGCATCGCGCACGCGCTCGTTGAAGCCGGCGATGTTGCGCACGCCCAGTTGCGACATCAGCTGGTAGCGCCGCTCCATCTCGCGCACCGTCCATTTCAGCGCCACCACGGCCTTGCGCGGGTCGGTGACGACGGGCGTCAGCAGATGCGGGATGTCCTGATAGACGCTCAGCTCGAGCATCTTCGGATCGATCATGATGAACTTGCAGGTATCCGGCGCCATTCGATAGAGCAGCGACAGGATCATCGTGTTGATGCCGACCGACTTGCCGGAGCCCGTCGTGCCGCCGATCAGCAGATGCGGCATGCGGGCGAGATCGGCCACCACCGGGCCGCCGCCGATATCCTTGCCCAGCACCAGCGGCAGGTTCAGGCGCTGGTCCTCGTAGTCCTTGGTCGACAAGAGCTCGCGCAGGAACACCATCTCGCGCTTGGCGTTGGGCAGCTCGATGCCGATGACGTTGCGGCCGGGCACGGTGGCGACGCGCACCGACACCGCGCTCATCGAGCGGGCGATGTCGTCGGCCAGGCCGATGATGCGGCTGGACTTCACGCCGGGCGCCGGCTCGAGTTCGTACAGCGTCACCACGGGGCCGGGGCGCACCTTGACCACCTCGCCCTTGACGCCGAAATCGTCGAGCACCGACTCCAGCAGCCGCGCGTTCTGCGCCAGCGCCTCCTCGTCGATGGTCGCGGCCGCCAGCGATTTCGGCGGCGGCGACAGGATGTCGAGCGGCGGCAGGGTGAAATCCTCGCCGCCCAGCGCCAGCTCGTGCTGGCGCTCGGCCTGGGCGCGCTTGCCCGGCATCGGCTTCACCGGCTTGAGCACGACCTTGGGCTGGTAGACCGGCGCCACCGGCGCCGGCTGCGCCTCGTCCTCGTCCGGCTGGGCCGGCGGCGCGGCCTGCGGCTTGCGCACGAGGTGCAGCACCTTGGCGCCCATCGGCACCACCGCCGGCGGCGCCACGACAGGTGGCGGCAGATCGTCGCTCGGCGGCGCGGCGTCCTCGGCCGCCGCGGGACGCATCAGCATCGGCTCGATGCGCTCCTCGGGCAGCGCCACGTCCTCATACTCGGCCGGCGCCGGCTCGCTGCGGCGGCGCAGCCAACCCGGCAGCCAGCTGCGCGTGCGGGGCGGCTCCTCGCCGATCTCGGGAATCGCGTCGACCTCGCCGTCCTGGTACTTCATCACGGCGATGGGCGACAGCGGCGCGTCGACCATCAGCGTGTCGCGCGGGGGCAGGGGGCGCTCCTCCTCGGGAATCGGCTGGAAGCGCGCGGGATCGTATTGCGACGCGTCGATCTCGCCGGGGATCGTGGCGTAGCCGACCGGCGGCTCGGGCGGCAGCGCGCGCTCGTCGAGGCGGTCGGGGCGGCCGCGCCACAGCGCCACCGCGGCGCGCCACAGCCAGCGCATCAGCTTCAGCGGCAGGAACAGCACGCGGAAGACGAACGGCAGATGACCACGCCGCATGCCCATGACCGGGACCATCAGCGACAGGGCGAGCAGCGCGGCCAGCGGCGCGATGACCGGCAGCGGCCCGCCGTCGCTGTAGGTCAGCACGATCTCGGCGAAGTACTTCGCCAGCGCCGAGCCGGTGACGCCGCCCGGCCCGGCATGCGGCGTCCATTGCCCGATATCGCCCAGCCGGCCGGCGGCGGTCGCGGCCAGCAGCATCGCGGCCAGCAGCAGCGCGAGCCGCAGGCCGAAGAAGTGCAGCACGTGATGGCGCGCCAGCATCACGCCCCAGGCGATCGCCGCCACCGGCAGCAGGAAGGCGCCGAGCCCGAGGCCCTGCATCATCAGATCGGCGAAGGCGGCGCCGGCGAAGCCCAGCAGGTTGTTGGGCGCGAAGCCGGTGGCGCGGTTCAGCGACGGATCGGTGGCGTGATAGGTGATCAGCGCGATCAGCCCGGCCATGCCGAAGATGATCACCGCGATGCCGACGAGCTCCATGGCGCGCTGACGGAAGAACAGCGCCGCGCCCGGCGGCAGGAAGCCGCCGCGGGTCGAATTCACCGTGTCCTTGAGCGACGCCAGCGCCATGGTCCTACAGAAGCTCCGACATGCGGGTGAGCGCGCGACGGGTGGTGTCGAGATCCTGCACCAGCGCGACGCGGATATAGCGCTGGCCGGGGTTCACGCCGTCGACCTCGCGCGAGACGTAGCCGCCCGGCAGCACCTTGATGCCGCCCTCGGACCACAGCGTGCGCGCCGCCTTCTCGCCGTCGCCCACGTCGAGCCAGAGGAAGAAGCCGCCATCGGGCATGAAAAAGCCGCCCTTGTTGTGCAGGATCGACTTCGCCGCCTGGAAGCGCGCCTGGTACTCGCCGCGGATCGCCGCGACATGGCTTTCCTCGCCCCACAGCGCCGCGGCGGCGTTCTGGATGGCGAGCGGCACCTGCGGCCCGCCATAGGTCTTCCAGCGCAGCAGCATGGATATGATTCTGGGATCGCCGGCGGCGAAGCCCGAGCGCAGGCCCGCGGCGTTGGATCTCTTGGACAAGGAATGAAACACGACGACGTTGGCGAAGGGATCCTTGCCGCCGGTCTCGTCCATCGCCAGCGCCGCCTGCAGCCCGCCGGCGGGCGGCTTGTCGTTGTAGATCTCGGCGTAGCACTCGTCGATCGCCAGCACCGCGTCGTGGCGGCGGCACTGCTCGATCAGCTTCTGCATGTAGGGGAGCGACGCGGTCGCGCCCTGCGGGTTGCCGGGCGAGCAGAGATAGACCAGCGCCGTGCGCTTCCAGGTCTCGACCGGCACCGAGTCGAAATCCGGCATGAAGCCGTTCTCGGCGTTCGTGTTCATGAACAGCGTCTCGCCGCCGGCCAGCACCGCGCCGCCGAGATAGGCCTGGTAGAACGGATTGGGGATCATCACGACCGGCTTGCGCCCGTCCTTCTGCGGCGGCACGGCGACCGTGGCGATGTTGTAGACGCCCTCCTTCGAGCCGGCGAGCGGCAGGACGTGCCGGTTCCACTGCACCAGCCCCTCGGGCAGGCCGTAGCGCCGCGTCAGCCAGCCGGCGATCGCCTGGCACAGCTCCGGCGTGCCCTGGTTGGGCGGATACTTGTTCGACAGCGACAGGTCGCGCGCGACGATGTCGCGGGCGAATTGCGGCACCGGGCCCTGCGGCTCGCCGACCGACATGATGATGGGATTCTTGGGCGCCGGCAGATCCGAGATCAGCTCGTTGAGCCGCGCGAACGGGTATTCGTTGAGATCCTGGGCAAGACGCGGATTGATCATGTTTCCTATCGCTTTCAGTCCATTCCCGGCCAGCTTGGCGCCGGCCGCGACCAGAAACAACGAGTTGCCCAAACCTTGTGCCGTTGGGGAACGGCATATGGCGGCACACTAATCGACGATAGTGTCAATTACAAGAACGACTTACAGGGCTTTTTTAACATAGATTCCAGAGGCTTGCAGAAATGCGCCCCTGATGCCCGGGAAGCGCCATGGTCGCTGTCGGTTGAGTCCTCGTAAGGTTGCGCCCGGCTGTGGAGGGGGCACACACGCCATGCGGTACGAGACGATCAGGGTTCGGCGGCTTTCGCCGGCGATCGGCGCCCGTGTCGAGGGCATCGACCTTGGCCGGCCGCTCGGCAACCAGCAGTTCCAGGAAATCCACGATGCGCTGATGGCGCATCTGGTCCTGTTCTTTCCCGACCAGCTTCTGACGGTCGAGCAGCATGTCGACTTCAGCCGCCGCTTCGGCGAGCCGATGATCCATCCCGCCGCCAAGCAGGAGATCGAGGGCCATCCCGAGATCCGCGTCGTGCGCGCCGACGAGCATTCGGCGATGGTCGCGGGCCACGCCTGGCACTCCGACATGTCGTGCGAGCCCAACCCGCCGATGGGCTCGGCGCTGCACATCAGCGACGCGCCGCCCGACGGCGGCGGCGACACGCTGTACGCCAACATGTATGCCGCCTTCGATGCGCTGTCGCCGCCGATGCGCGACATGCTGCGCGGTCTGAGCGCGATCCACAGCGGCGCGCATGTCTACAGCAGCCCGTTCTACGACAAGGAAGGCGCCAGGCGCGTCCCGCAGGCCGAGCATCCCGTGGTGCGCGTGCATCCGGTGACCGGCCGCGAGTGCCTGTTCGTCAACGAAGGCTTCACCACGCGCATCGTCGGCCTGAGCCGGCTCGAAAGCGATTCGCTGCTGGCGATGCTGTTCCGCCATTGCGAGACGCCGGAGTTCCAGTGCCGTCTGCACTGGGGCGGCGGCGGCCTGGCGCTGTGGGACAATCGCTGCGCCCAGCACCGCGCCGTCTTCGACTACTGGCCGCACCGGCGCTACGGCCACCGTGTCACCATCGGCGGCGACAAGCCGACGGGGCCGCGCCGCCTCAGCCCGGCGCGGTCGAGCGCCGGCCGATGATCGCGAAGCGCAGGCGGGCGGAGATGAAGTCGATCGCCGCCACCGTCACCAGGATCATCAGCACCAGGAAGGCGACGCGGTCCCACTCCAAGGTGCGGATCTCCTCGGCGAGGTGCAGGCCGATGCCGCCGGCGCCGACGATGCCGATGATGGTCGCCGAGCGGGTGTTCGATTCGATGTAGTAGAGCACCTGGCTCAGCATCACCGGGAAGACCTGCGGCAGCACGCCGAAGCGCACGGCGTGCAGCTCGCCGCCGCCGCTGGCGATCACGCCCTCGACCGGCCTGCGGTCGCTGTTCTCGATCGCCTCGGAGAACAATTTGCCGAAGGCGCCGAAATCCGAGGCGGCGATCGCCAGCATGCCGGCGAAGGGCCCCAGCCCCACGGCGCTGACGAAGATCAGCGCCCAGATCAGGGTGTCGATGCCGCGCACCGTGTCGAGGCTGCGGCGGATGAAGAAGTGCAGGATGCGGTTGGCGACCACGTTCTTGGCCGCCAGCACACCCGCGGGCACCGCCAGGACGGCGGCCAGCAAGGTGCCGAGGAAGGCGATCGCCAGGGTCTCGGCCAGCGCGCCGAGATAGAGGGCGAGCTTGCCGCCGTGACTCGGCGGCACCATGAGCTCGAGGAAATAGCCGAGCTGCACGAGGCCCGACCCGATACGCTCGAAGGAGAACTCCAGGCGCCACATGGCGTAGATCGCCAGGGCCACGGCGCCGGCGATCACCGCACCTGTCGTGACACGCGTGCCCGGCGGCGGCCGGAACACCCCGGGATGGCGGCTTTGCAGACCGCCGCGATCGTCGATCGCGCGCTGGCGCAGCGGGTTGTTCATCGCACGGCCCCGATCAGGCGGTGACGCAGGCGCTCAGTCAGCAGGTCGATGACCATGACCGTGGCGATGATGATCAGCAGGATGGCGCTGACGTCGGAATACTGGAACTTGCGGATGGCCTCGACCAGGTCCTGGCCGATGCCGCCGGCACCGACGAAGCCCATGACGGCCGCGCCCCGCACGTTGATTTCGAAGCGCAGCAGGGCGTAGGAGGCGAAGTTGGGCAGCACCTGCGGCACCACGGCGAAGCGCACGGTCTGCGTCCAGCTGGCGCCCGATGCGGCGGCGCCCTCGACCGGGTTCATGTCGATGTTCTCGACCACCTCGGCGAACAGCTTTCCCATCGCGCCCGTGGTGTGGATCAGGATCGCCAGCACGCCGGGCAGGGCGCCGAGCCCGAAGGCGACGACGAAGATCAGCGCGAAGACGATCTCCGGCACCGTGCGGCAGGCCTCGAGGAAACGCCGCACGACAAAGCGCAGCGCCCTGCTGCGCGTCAGGTTCTGCGCCGCGACGAAGCTCAGGCAGAAGCCACCGACGGTACCCAGGAGGGTGCCGAGATAGGCGATCAGCAGGGTATCGACGAGCAGACGGCCCCAGCGCTTGGTGCCCCAGAACCACTCGCCGACATCGCTCCAGACGCGCGCCCCGGTGTCGAGCGTCAGCAGCCGGTCGAAATAGCCGCCGACGCTGCCGATGCGGGAAAACAGCGTCGCCAGGTCCACCTCGCTGGTGCGCGCCGACATCGCGATCAGGATGATCAGGATGACGGCGCCCAGCAGGGTGCGCATGCGGCGCTGGGCGATTGCCTGCGCATAGCCCCGCGCCAGCGCCCGCTCCCGCGATTCGGGCAGACGCTGGATCGCGGTCGTCACGACGTTCGCACGCGCGACGCTACGAACGCTTCTTCCGCATGTTGTCGACGTACTTGATCATCTCGACGATCGGCACATAGGCCTTGTGGTCGATCGCCACGAACTCCTTGTCCTTGCCGTCGGACAGCTTGTCGAAGGCGGCCTTGGCCTTGGTCGGCGCCTCGGCGAACGCCTTGCGGATCGCCGCCTTCAGGTCGGCCGGCAGGGACGCCAGATAGGCGTAGGGGCTGTTGGGCAGCAGCTCCGACTTGTAGATGATGCGGAAATCCTCGTACTTCATCGGCGAGCCGTCGGCGTTCTTCAGCATGCCCTTCTTGAGCATGCGCGTGAGGTTCGAATCGTCGTCGGCGTTCCACCAGTTGGCCGCCGCGTCGACCGTGCCCTGGACCAGCGCCAGCACCGCGTTCTCGTGGCTGCCGGCGTAGATGTTCTTGCCGAAGAACGAATCCACGTCGTAGCCGTCGCGATTGAGGAAGTAGCGCGGCGCGTTGTTGCCCGAGGTCGAGTTGGGATCGACCAGCGCCAGCGTCTTGCCCTTGAGATCGGCCATCTTGTGGAAGGAACTCTTGGCCAGCACGTAGGTGACCGAGTAGTAGCCCATGCTTCCGTCGCCGTTGCGCGTCGTCGAGAAGGGCTCGATCTTCACGCCGGTGATGTAGGCGCGCGAGTACGAGGCCGGGCCATAGGCGCCGAGATGCACGTTGCCGGCGCGCTGGCCCTCGATCACCGCGGCGTAGTCGTTGGCGATGCGCAGCGTGACCTTCACGCCGAGCTCCTTGGACAGGTACTCGATGAAGGGCTGATAGCGCTGGGTGACGCCCGAGGCGTTCTCGGCCGGGACCACGGCCAGGACCAGCTCGGGATAGCTGGTCTTCCAGCTCTGGGCGAAGGCTGGCGCGGCGGCAAGCACGACAGACCCGGCGGCGAGGCCGAGCAGGTGGCGGCGGTCGATCATGTCAGTTCTCCCAAAGGATGACGTAAACGGGGGCGACGAGAAGACGGGGCGAGTGAAGGACGCGGCGAGGGCTCAGGCGGCGGCGACGGCGACACCTTCGGGCAGCGGTGCCGCGCCCGGCGTCTCCATGACCTCGTCGGCTTCCAGGCCGTAGAGGTCGCGGGCGATCGAATCGGTCAGGGCCGCGGGCACGTCGTCGAACACCAGCCGGCCATGGGCGACGCCGACCAGCCGGTCGCAGTATTCGCGCGCCAGGTCTAGCGAATGGAGATTGCACAGCACGGTGATGCCGAAATGCTTGTTGATGCGGCGCAGCGCATCCATCACCAGGCGCGTGTTGCGCGGGTCGAGCGAGGCCACCGGCTCGTCGGCGAGGATCAGGTCGGGCTCCTGCACCAGGGCCCGCGCGATGGCGACGCGCTGCTGCTGGCCGCCCGACAGCTGCTCGGCGCGCTGGGCGGCGATGTTGCCGATGCCGAATTGCTCGAGCGCGGCCAGCGCCAGCGCCTTGTCCTCGTCGGACCACAGCTTGAGCACGGCGCGCGCCGTCGAGACCTTGTTGAGCCGGCCCATCAGCACGTTGGTCAGCACGTCGAGCCGGCCGACCAGGTTGAACTGCTGGAAGATCATGGCGCAGCGCGCGCGCCACGCGCGCAGCTCGGCGCCTCGCAGCGCGGTGACGTCGACGCCCTCGCAGAGGATGCGGCCGGCGCTGGGATCGACCAGCCGGTTGATCATCCGCAGCAGGGTCGACTTGCCGGCGCCGGAGCGGCCGATCACGCCGACAAAGCCGCCCTGGCCGAACTTCAGGCTGATGTCATCGACCGCAAGCTTGGTGCCGAAGCGACGCGAAACTCCTTCGAGCACGAGCATGCCGAACCTCCACGCCGATGTTGCGGGCGCGAAGGCTCTCTAGCGGTCGGATGTAAAAGGTTTATGACGCCCTGTTGACAGAGCTCAGATGCGTCCACAGGGGCCCGACGTGCGCTCCCAGCGCATCGATCGCAGGCTCTGGCCGCTGATCTGGCTGACGATCAGGCCGCAGGACGGCGGATCGCTGGTCAGCTTGCCGGCGCCGTTGACGCGCACCAGCAGGGTCCGCACCGTGCACGTCCCCGATGGCGCGCAATTGTTCTTGCGCAGGGTCTGTTCGGCCATCTCGCGATAGAGCGGGCTGCGCACGTGGGCGGCCAGGACGCTCTCGACATCGCCCTCGCGGATCGGCCGGCGGAACGCCGAGGAGATCCCGTCGGCCACGGGATCGGCCGCTTCGTAGAAGCCGCCGCTCGAAGGCCCGTCGGAAGATCCGCCGACACAAGCGGCCAGCGACACACTTGCGAGAAAAAGCACGGCGCTGGCGCGCACGGCGAGAGGCAGGATCATAGCGCGACTCCAAGGTCGATTTGGGCGCGGAGAGGGGGCGCCCCAGCCATCTACTACATCGCGCCTGAAAGCGGCGCGACAATGGCCGAGCCTGTCGGCAGCAGCCTATTCCACGCGCTCGCCATGCAGATGCAGGTCGAGGCCTTCGATCTCCTGCTCGTTCGTGACGCGCAGGCCGACCGTGGCCCTGACGGCCGTCAGGATGATCCAGGTCAGCGCGCCGGACCACACCAGGCAGACGACGATGCCCTTGAGCTGGGTCAGCAGCTGCTTGCCGTTGCCGTCGAACCACAGACCCCTGACTTCTGGCCCGGCGATCATGCTGGCGGCGAAGACGCCGGCACCGAGGGTGCCGATGATTCCGCCGACGCCATGCACACCGAACACGTCGAGCGAGTCGTCGTAGCCCAACCGCTTCTTGAGCGAGGTCGAAGCGTAGAAGCAGGCCAGGCCGGCGACCAGGCCGATGACCAGCGCCGGCCCGATGCCGACATAGCCTGAAGCCGGCGTGATGCTGCCCAGCCCGGCCACGGCGCCCGAGATGATGCCGAGCACGCTGGGTTTGCCCGTGGTCTGCCACTCGGCGAACATCCAGGCCAGTGCCGCCGTGGCGGCGGCGATGTGGGTCACCAGCATCGCCATGCCGGCGCGGCCATCGGCGGCCAGGGCCGATCCGCCGTTGAAGCCCATCCAGCCCACCCACAGCAGCGACACGCCGATCACCGCGAGGACCAGGTTATAGGGCGCCATGTTCTCGTGGCCATAGTTGCGGCGCGGTCCCAGCACAACGGCCGCCACCAGCCCGGCGACGCCGGCGTTGATGTGCACGACGATGCCGCCGGCGAAGTCGAGCACGCCGTCGGTCTGCAGGAACCCGCCACCCCAGATCCAGTGTGCGATCGGCACATAGACAAGCAGCAGCCACAGCCCCATGAACCACAGCATGGCGCTGAACTTCATGCGGTCGGCGACCGCGCCAAGCACCAGGGCCGGCGTGATGATGGCGAAGGTCATCTGATAGAAGGCGAAGACCGATTCGGGGATCGTCTTGGCGTTGGGATGGACCGAGTCGACGGCGATGCCATCCATCAGGAAGCGGCCGAAATCGCCGATCCATGCTCCGCCACCGGAGAAGGTCAGCGAGTACCCTGCGACCACCCAGAGAACGGTCACCAGGCTGGTCGTGGCCAGTGTCTGCGCCGTCGTCGCCAGCACGTTCTTCTTGCGCACCATGCCGGCATAGAACAGCGCCAGGCCCGGCAGGCTCATCATCAGCACCAAGGCCGTGGCCACGATCATCCAGGCCGTGTCGCCGCCGTCGATCCTTGCCGGCCCCTGCTGCTCGGCGAAGGCCGGCGCCGCGATCAGGCTGCACGAGGCCGCGGCCGCCACGCCGCGTGCGATCCCGCTCATTGTTCCCCCCTGCTTGCTCTTTTTTTTGATTCTTGCGGCGTCAGAGCGCGTCGGTTCCCGATTCCCCGGTGCGGATGCGGATCGCCTGCTCGCAGGGCCAGACGAAGATCTTGCCGTCGCCGATCTTGCCGGTATGGGCGGCCTTCTTGATCGCCTCCACGACCTGCTCGACCTCGGTGTCGCTGACCACGACCTCGATCTTCACCTTGGGCAGGAAGCTGATGACGTACTCGGCGCCGCGATAGATCTCGGTCTGGCCCTTCTGGCGGCCATAGCCTTTGACCTCGCTGACCGTCAGGCCCATGACGCCAATGCCGGTCAGCGCGTCGCGCACCTCGTCGATCTTGAACGGCTTGATGATCGCGGTGATGAGCTTCATGCGTTGATCCCTTCGCCCCGTCGCCTCGCCGCTGGGCAGGCACAGATCATTTGATCATCGATAGCAGGCCGTCCCGGCCGGCGGAAGCCGGGAATCGCCCGTATCGCAGGCGGCGATTGATCAAGATGCGGGCACAAAGAAAAAAGGCCCGATGCTCGAGGCATCGGGCCTTCAGGTGCCGGCGGGTGTGCGAAGCCCGACGGCGGAGGGAACTCAACGGCGGCGCGGGCTTCGGCCCGCGCCCACCGAACTCAGTGCACGGTCTCGCCGTGCAGATTGATGTCGAGGCCTTCGACCTCCTGCTCCGAGTTGACGCGCAGGCCGATGGTCACATCGATGATCTTCAGGATCACGAAGGTGATGACCGCGCACCAGATGACCGTGGCAACGATGCCCTCGATCTGGATCAGGACCTGGCCGGCGTTGCCATCGATCAGACCGGCCTTCATGCCCTTCGACGGATCGGAGGCGTCGAGCGGACCGCCGACCGCGCCCACCGCGAAGACGCCGGTCAGCAGCGCGCCGACGATGCCGCCCACGCCATGCACACCGAACGCGTCCAGCGAGTCGTCGTAGCCCATCATCTTCTTGAGCGACGTGGCGCCCCAGAAGCAGACCACGCCGGCGACCAGCCCGATGATCAGCGCGCCAGTGGCGTTGACGAAGCCGGACGCCGGGGTGATGGCGACGAGGCCCGCGACCGCGCCGGAGATGATGCCCAGCACGCTCGGCTTGCCGCGCAGCGCCCACTCCGCGAACATCCAGGAGAGGCCGGCCGCCGCCGCGGCGATCTGCGTCACGGCCATCGCCATGCCGGCGTTCGGGCTGGCGCCCACCGCCGAACCGGCGTTGAAGCCGAACCAGCCGACCCACAGCAGCGAGGCACCGATCAGCGACAACACCAGGTTGTGCGGCGCCATATTGTCGGCGCCGTAGCCCTTGCGCTTGCCCAGGACGTAGGCGCAGACCACGCCGGCAACGCCGGCATTGATGTGCACCACCGTGCCGCCGGCGTAGTCGAGCACGCCCAGGCCGCCCAGGAAGCCGCCGCCCCACACCCAGTGCGCGACCGGCGAATAGACCAGGATCGACCACAGGCCCATGAACCACAGCATGGCGCTGAACTTCATGCGCTCGGCGAAGGCGCCGGCGATCAGCGCCGGGGTGATGATCGCGAACGTCATCTGGAAGGTCATGAACACCGGCTCGGGGATCGTCGCCGCGAGCGAGTGCGCCTTGTCGATCTCCATGCCCTTGAGGAAGAAGCGCGACAGGCTGCCGATGTAGGAACCCTCGCCGGTGAAGGCGAGGCTGTAGCCGACGACCATCCAGATCACGGTGATCAGGCAGCAGATCGCGAAACTCTGCATGGCCGTGGCCAGCACGTTCTTCTTGCGCACCATGCCGCCGTAGAACAGCGCCAGGCCGGGGATGGTCATCATCAGGACCAGCGCCACCGAGGTCAGCATCCAGGCGGTATCGCCGGTGTCCAGCTTCGGCACGGCCGGTGCCGCCGGGGGTGCGGCCGGAGGCGCTGCCGGCGGCGTGGCGGGCGCCTGCGCCAGGGCGGTGACCGTCCAGGCGGCGGTCAACGCGGCGCCCGCGGCCGCGAGCGCCAACCCCTTGATACGATGCGACTTCATTGTCTTCCCCTCCTTTACAACGCGTCGCCGCCGGTCTCGCCGGTCCGGATCCGGACTGCCTGCTCGATCGACATCACGAAGATCTTGCCGTCGCCGATCTTGCCGGTCGCGGCGGCCTTCTTGATCGCCTCGACCGCCGGTTCGACCTGCGCGTCGGAGACGACGACCTCGACCTTGATCTTGGGCAGGAAACTCACCGCGTACTCCGCGCCGCGGTAGATCTCGGTCTGCCCTTTCTGGCGACCGAAGCCCTTCACCTCGCTCACCGTAAGACCCTGCACCCCGATTGCGGTCAGGGCGTCCCGGACCTCGTCGAGCTTGAAGGGCTTGATGACCGCCATAACCAGCTTCATCGACTGTCCCCTTATTTTGTCTGGACCGCCAACGAGACACGCGGCCGGCGGTGGAACGCCCCCGTGCAGCGTCCTGCACCTTCATGAATCAATTTCCATGCCAGCGATGGCGGCACCTCGACGCCAACTGGCGCCCAAAAACGGAGCGGTCTCCCGATGCGGTGATCGTCATGGGATCATATCGCATATTTTTTAGACTGATGGTTGCCTGTTTCGGCCAGCGAACAACGGCCTGCTGCATAATCGGGCAGCATCCGTGCCGGGCAACGGCAATCAATCGGGCGTCCAGGATCCGGCGGTCGCCGATTTGGTTCGCATCGCGGTCCCGATGCAATCGCACCGAGCGAAAGCGTGCCTGCGGTATCGGCAGCGTGTTGCGACGCCGCCACATGGCCGCACGACTTTGATCGCGGCCTGCCGATTCTTACTCCGCGCTTACAGCGTGGCACGCCGCTTGCGGTTATTGGGGCCGTAAGGGTCGGGCGACGAATCCCGTGCCCGGATTCAGTAACTGGAGGGAGATCATGTTGAAGCGTATCTGGGCTGCGGCGGTGGCGACGGTGCTGTCGGTATCCGCGCCGGCCTTCGCCCAGGCCCCGGCCAAGACGCCGACCGGGCCGTTCGGCGGCGACATCACCGGCATCGTCACCTTCGCCAACGAGTATTCGTTCCGCGGCATCTCGCAGACTACGCGTGACTTCGCGGTCCAAGGTGGCCTGACCTACGAGGTGCCGATCTTCAAGCCGGTTTCGCTCTATGCCGGCATCTGGGGCAGCAACCTGAACTTCGCGACCGACATCAACGAGAACGTCGAGATCGACATCGTCGCCGGCGGCAAGGTGAAGTTCTTCGATGACAAGCTCGTCATCGACATCGGCTACATCGGCTACTTCTACCCCGGCGTCAACGCGGGGCTGCAGGCCAACTATACGGAGTTCGCGATCGGCGCGAGCTACGACTTCGGCTTCGCCAGCGTCGGCGCCAAGGTCAATTTCTCGCCGAACTACTTCTTCAACTCAGGCAACGCCTGGTACAAGACCGTCTACGTCGCCGTGCCGCTGCCGTTCGAGATCCACAAGGACGTCGCGGTCAAGCTGACGGCGTCGGTCGGCCATCAGTCGATCGAGCGCAACGCCAATTTCGGCTCGCCCGACTACTGGGACTTCAGCGCCGGCATCACGGTCACGGCCTTCACGCTCGACTTCACGGCCCAGGTGATCGGCACCTCGCTCAGCCAGGCGGAGTGCGCCAACACGCGCTTCTGCATGGTGCGCCCGTACTTCTCCATCTCCCGGGCATTCTGAGCGACGCCGTCTGTCGCGTCCTGATCCCTGAAGAGCGGGCTGCGGCCCGCTCTTTTTGTTTGCGCCGGGCGCGCCCCAGGTGCGAAGTGCGCCCATGGAGCGCCAGATCCGCAGCGAGGTCATCATCGTCGGCGCCGGCATGATCGGCGCCACACTGGGCATCGCGCTGGCCTCGGCCGGCATGCGCGTGACGGTCATCGACCGGATGGCCGTCGACACGTTGACCGCCGGTCCCTATGACGGACGCACCACCGCGATCGCTGCCGCCGCACGCCACGCTCTGGAGGCGTTGGGCGTCTGGCCGATGCTGGCGGCCGATGCGGCGGCGATCGACGACATCCGCATTTCCGACGGCCGCCTCGAGCCCGGCGCGCCGGAAGCCCGGACCTCGCATCTGCATCTGCATTTCGACCATCGCGAGCTGGCCGCGGGACGCGGCCCGGCGGAGCCGATGGGCCATATCGTCGAGAACCGCTTCATCCGGCGCGCGCTGTTCCAGCGGCTAGCGCAGATGGCGACGGCCACCCTCCTCGCGCCCGTCGAAACCGCCGCGATCGTGCGGGACGACGCGGCCGCCACTGTCACCCTGGCCGATGGCCGCGTGCTCAGCGCACCGCTGCTGGTATCGGCCGAAGGCAAGGCCGGCGCGCTGCGCGAGCAGGCCGGTATCGGCGCGCTGCAGTGGCGCTACGCGCAGACGGCCATCGTCTGCGTCGCCGAGCACGAGCTGCCGCACAAGGGCGTGGCGCACGAGAAGTTCCTGCCCGGCGGCCCCTTCGCCATCCTGCCGATGACCGACGATCCGCAGACCGGCGCGCATCGCTCCTCGATCGTCTGGAGCGAGCGCGCCGACCTCGTGCCGGCGCTGCTCAAGCTCGATGCCGAGTCCTTCGCGCGCGAATTCGCGCAACGCTTCGGCTCGCATCTCGGCGCCGTGCGCCCGGTGGGGCCGCGCTATCACTACCCGCTCTCGTTGATGCACGCCGATCGCTATGTCGCCCGCCGCCTGGCGCTGGTCGGCGACGCGGCGCACGCCATCCACCCGATCGCCGGCCAGGGCTGGAACCTCGGGCTGCGCGATGTCGTGGCCCTGGCCGAGGTCGTGGTCGACGCAAGACGCCTGGGCCTCGACATCGGCGGCGCCGCCACCCTCGAGGCCTACGAGCGCTGGCGCCGCGTCGACAACCTCGCGCTGGTCGCCGCCACCGACGCGCTCAATCGCCTGTTCTCCAACGACCTGCCGCCGGTGCGGCTGGCACGCGACCTCGGCCTCGCCGCGGTCAACCGCGTGCCGCCGCTGCGCCGCTTCTTCATGCTCCACGCCATGGGCAACATCGGCGACCAGCCGCGGCTGATCCGGGGGCTGCCGCTGTAGCCTGCCCCATCCTCGCCACATCGGGTTCCCACCTCTCCCTTCTGATCCAACCGGAGGGAAGGAGACCCGCCATGAACAAGAGCACCGCCACGGCATCCGCCGTGATCTCGGCCACGCCCGCCGAAGTGTGGCATGCGCTGACCACGCCCGAGATGGTCCGTGAATACATGTTCGGCGCCGAGGTTCAGACCGACTGGAAGAAGGGCGGCGAGATCCGCTTCACCGGCGCATACGACGGCCGCCCCTACGAGGACAAAGGCACCATCGAGACCATCGCGCCGCGCAAGTGCCTGGCCTTCACCCACTGGAGCAGCATGTCGGGCGAGCCCGACACGCCCGAAAACCACCATCTCGTGACCTACCAGCTGGCGCGCAGCGGCCGGCGCACGAAGATCACCGTGTCGGAGGAGAACGTGCCCACCGAGAAGCTCGAGGAATGCAGCAACAACTGGGCGAAGGTGCTCGACGGCCTGAAGAAGCTGGTGGCGCACTGAGGGACAAGATTCCCGACCGGAACAATCGGGGCGTCGGATAGGCTCGTCGCCGCTTGCAGGGAGGCGGCGATGGGCGATGCGACGATGCGCAACGGCGCGCGGGCGACGGTGGCCGAGGCACGGATGAAGTATCCGGCGCCGGGCGGTCCGCGGCTCTCCGCCTTACTGTTCGGCCACGGCTCGATGGAGCTGCGCTTCTACAAGCCGCCGCAGCCCGACCCGCAGACGCCGCACGACCAGGACGAACTCTACATCGTGCATGAAGGCACCGGCCGCTTCGTCTGCAACGAGGGCCGTCACGACTGCGCGCCGGGCGACGTGCTGTTCGCGCCATCGGGCGCGGTGCATCGCTTCGAGGATTGCTCGCCGGAATTCTGCGTCTGGGTGGTGTTCTACGGTCCCAAGGGCGGCGAGTAGCGCTGGCGTCAGGTCGAAACCCTGACGAAGGACAGCGGCAGCTCGGTGGTCGACTTGATCTGCTCCATCGCGAACATCGAGGTGACGTCGCTGAGCTCGATCTTGGCGATCAGGCGCTTGTACAGATCGTCGTAGGCGGCGATGTCGGGCAGCACCAGGCGCAGCAGGTAGTCGATGTCGCCGGCCATGCGATAGCAGTCGACGACCTCCGGGAAGCCGCTCACCGCCCGCGCGAAATCGCGCAGCCAGCGCGCATTGTGCTGCTGCGTGCGGATGGCGACGAAGACCGTGACCCCGACATTGAGCGCATCGCGATCCAGGAGCGCCACGCGCCGGCGGATCACCCCGGCCTCTTCGAGCTTCTGGATGCGGCGCCAGCACGGCGTGCTGGACAGGCCCACCTTGGCCGAGATGTCGGCCAACGACATCGTCGAGTCGCGCTGCAGGAGGTTCAGGATTTTGACGTCGAAGGTATCGAGAGTAACCATTTCTAAAATCTATCCTGAACGCGGAATACTTTCTACGCTCCGCGCCGCCCGGCGCAAACAAAGCAAACCGATTTCCGCGGCCGGTCCCATACTTGGCCGCATGACACGTCTGGCCGCGCTCTTCACCACGCACCCCACTTCCGTCGGCGAGAGCTATGGCGAGCATCTCGCCGCCGCCTCGGGCTTCGGCTTCCGCATGATCGGCGCCGGGCTGGCCTGCCTGCTGCACGGCCTGCTGCCCTGGACCTTCACCTCGACCGGCAGCCGCGCGATCGGCGAGCTGCACGAGCGCATGGTCACGCATCGCCGCCGGCGATAGCTTGCCAAGCCAAGTCGGCCGCGCTTCCATCTCCGGATGCGCCGCCTGCTGATCGCCTGCCTCGTCGCTCTCGTCGCCATCCCGGCCCACGCCGCCGAGACGGTGCTGACCCTGACCGCGCGACCGGGCGCGAGCTTCCGCGTGCTGACCGACCGCCCGGCACGGCCGGTGGGCAGCGTCATTCTTCTGGCGGGCGGCAGCGGCGTCCTCGATCTCGGCGACGACGGCCGCATCGGCGGCTTGTCGCAGAATCATCTGGTGCGCACCCGGAAGGCCTATGTCCGCGCCGGCTACGCCATCTTCGTCCCCGACATGGCCGGCGACATCAGGAACGCCAGCGCCTATCGCTTCGGCGCCGCCCACGCGACCGACCTGGCGGCGGTGGTCGCGGCGGCCCGTGCGGTCGGCGGGCCGGTGTTCGTGATCGGCACCAGCCGCGGCTCGGTCTCGGTCGTGGCGCTCTTCACCAGGCAGACCGGTCCGCTGCCCGACGGCGTCGTGATTTCCTCCGGCACGCTGATGGACAACGGGCGGATGCGCGGCGCGGCCAGCGCCGGGGACCTGGGTCGCATCCGCGTCCCGGTGCTGCTGCTGCGCCACGAAAGCGACAGCTGCGCCGCCTCCTCGCCGCGCGACGCCGACCGCTTCAAGGCGTCGCTGACCGGCGCCCGCTCGGTCGAGATCGTCACCTTCAGCGGCGGCGGACCGCAAAGCGCGAAGGCCGATCCCTGCGGCCCGCAGCACTATCACGGCTTCCTCGGTATCGAGGATCAGGTGGTGGCGCGGACGGTGGCCTGGATGGGCGCGAACGCTAAGGCGCGTTGAGCGCCAGCGGCGGCGGGTTCTTGAGCGTCTGGTAGATCACGCAGTAGCGCTCGGTGAGCTTGTAGAGCGTCGCCAGCTGCTCGGGCGTGGCGTCGGTATCGAGATCGAAGCTCAGCCTGATGTCGCGGAAGCCGACCGGCGCGTCCTTGGCGACGCCCAGGGTCCCGCGGAAATCGAGGTCGCCCTCGGCGCGCACCGTGCCCTTGCGGATCGGGATCGCCAGCGCCGTCGATACCGCCTTGAGCGTGACGCCGGCGCAGGCCACCAGCGCTTCCAGCAGCATGTCGCCGGAGCAGGCCTGCAGGCCGTTGCCGCCGGTCGCCGGATGCAGGCCGGCCTCGACGATGGCGCGGCCGGTGTCGACCTTGCAGGCGACGCCGTCGGAATCGAGATCGCCGGCCGCCTTGAGCGTGATCACGGCGGCCTGCGGCTCCTGCCGGTACTTGTCCTTCAGCGGCGCCTGGGTGGCGCGCAGTTCTTCGGCGTTCATCGACAGCTCCCGCGACTGGCCTGTCGGCAAGCCTACCCCGGCGCCGGCACATCGGCTATGCCAGCGGCACGATCGCCGCCGCCCTTTCCGCCGGAGCTCCCGATGTCCGATCCATTGCTCGTCTCGCCGGTGCCCGGCGTCAGCCTCAAGCGCGTCGAGGCCAACGGCATCTCGATGCGCTACGCCGAGGCCGGCAGCGGCCCGCTGGTGCTGTTCTGCCATGGCTGGCCGGAGAGCTGGTACTCGTGGCGCCACCAGCTGCTGGCGGTCGCCGCCGCCGGCTATCGCGCCGTGGCCCCCGACATGCGCGGCTACGGCGGCACCGACGCCCCTGATGCGATCGACCAGTACACGCTGTTCCACATCGTCGGCGACATGGTCGAGCTGGTGAAGACGCTGGGCGAGGAGCAGGCGGTGATCGTCGGCCACGACTGGGGCGCGCCGGCCGCGTGGCACGCCGCGCTGTGGCGTCCCGATGTGTTCCGCGCCGTAGCTGGCATGAGCGTGCCGTGGTCGCCGCCGGGCTACACCGATCTGCTGAGTGCGCTCGCCAAGCTCGGCATCACCACCTTCTACATCCAGTACTTCCAAAAGCCCGGCGTCGCCGAGGCCGAGCTGCAGAAGGACGTGCGCAACAGCCTGCGCCGCGTCTACTTCACGGCCGGCGGCGAATTGCGCGAGAAGGGCAAGGGCTTCGCCGTGTTGCCGCCGGGCGGCGGCCTGCTCGACAATACGGTCGACCCCGAGACCCTGCCGCCGTGGATGAGCGAGGCCGACCTCGACTACTACACGGCCGAGTTCACCCGCGCCGGCTTTCGCGGCGGGCTGAACTGGTACCGCAACCTGACGCGCACCTGGTCGCTGGCCGGCCCGTGGCGCGGCCAGCCGATCACCGTGCCGGCGCTGTTCATCGCCGGCAGCCGCGACGGCGTGCTGCGCTTCCCCGCCGCCCAATCGCAGCTCGACGCCTTCCCCAGGACGCTGCCGAAGCTGCGCGGCAAGCACATCCTCGAGGACGCCGGCCACTGGATCCAGCAGGAGCGCGCCGAGACGGTCAACGCGCTCCTGGTCGATTTCCTGAAGGGCCTGTAGCCCGCCCTCAGTCCGCCGCCGGCAGGTAGATCTCGCTGCCGGTGGCGCGGAACTGCGCCGACTTCTCGCCCATCCCCTTGGCGGCGTAGTCGCGTACTTCCTGGGTGATCTTCATCGAGCAGAATTTCGGCCCGCACATCGAGCAGAAATGCGCCGTCTTGGCGCCCTCGGCCGGCAGGGTCTGGTCGTGGAACTGCTCGGCCGTCGCCGGATCGAGCGACAGGTTGAACTGGTCGCGCCAGCGGAAGTCGAAGCGCGCGCGGCTGAGCGCATCGTCGCGGATGCGCGCCGCCGGATGGCCCTTGGCGAGATCGGCGGCGTGGGCGGCGATCTTGTAGGTCACCACGCCGACCTTCACGTCGTCGCGGTCGGGCAGGCCCAGATGCTCCTTGGGCGTGACGTAGCAGAGCATCGCGGTGCCGAACCAGCCGATCATCGCGGCACCGATGCCCGAGGTGATGTGGTCGTAGCCCGGCGCGATGTCGGTCACCAGCGGCCCCAGGGTGTAGAATGGCGCCTCGCCGCAGGCGGCGAGCTGCTTGTCCATGTTGGCCTTGATCTTGTGCATCGGCACATGGCCGGGCCCCTCGATCATCACCTGCACGTCCCGCTCCCAGGCGATCCTGGTCAGCTCGCCCAGGGTCTCGAGCTCGGCGAACTGCGCGGCGTCGTTGGCGTCGGCGTTGCAGCCCGGCCGCAGGCCGTCGCCCAGCGAGAAGCTCACGTCGTAGGCGCGCATGATCTCGCAGATCTCGGCGAAGCGTTCGTAGAGGAAGCTCTCGCGGTGATGCGCCAGGCACCACTTGGCCATGATCGAGCCGCCGCGGCTGACGATGCCGGTGACGCGATTGGCGGTCAGCGGGATGAACGGCAGGCGCACGCCGGCATGGATGGTGAAGTAGTCGACGCCCTGTTCGGCCTGCTCGATCAGCGTGTCGCGGAAGATCTCCCAGCTCAGCTCCTCGGCCTTGCCGCCGACCTTCTCCAGCGCCTGGTAGATCGGCACGGTGCCGATCGGCACCGGCGCGTTGCGGATGATCCACTCGCGCGTGGTGTGGATGTCGCGCCCGGTCGACAGGTCCATCACCGTGTCGGCGCCCCAGCGGATCGCCCAGACCATCTTCTCGACCTCCTCGGCGATCGAGGAGGCGACGGCGGAGTTGCCGATGTTGGCGTTGATCTTCACCAGGAAGTTCCGGCCGATGATCATCGGCTCGGATTCGGGATGGTTGATGTTGGCGGGGATGATGGCACGGCCGCGTGCCACCTCGTCGCGCACGAATTCGGGCGTGACGAATTCCGGAACCGCCGCGCCGAAGCTCTCGCCCTCGCGCAGCCGTTCGGCGGCCATCTCGGCGGCGCGCGCCCGGCCGAGATTCTCGCGGATGGCGATGAACTCCATCTCGGGCGTGACGATGCCGGCACGCGCGTAGTGCAGCTGCGTCACGGCGCGGCCGGGCTTGGCTCGGAGCGGCTGTCGCGCCGAAGCAGGAAAGACGGCGCGCGCATTGCCATCGCCGCGGCGCCGTCCGTCGTCTTCCGGCTTCCACGTGCGGCCGGCATAGGCCTCGACATCGCCGCGCGCCTCGATCCAGGTCCGCCGCAATGCCGGCAGGCCGGCGGCGATGTCGATGCGCGCCGCCGGATCGGTGTAGGGGCCGGAGGAGTCGTAGACCCGAACCGGCGGCTCGCCGGCCGACGGCGCGAGATCGATCTCGCGCAAGGGCACGCGGATATCGGGATGGTGCTGTCCGGGGACGTGGATCTTGCGCGACGACGGCAGCGGCCCCGTCGAGACCGTGAGCGTGGACGATTGAGGCATGAACTGTTCCTCGGCCGGCGCGGACTGATCCGGGCCGGAGGAGCGGAGACGAAGCCTCGGGGCTGCGAAATCCATCCCTTCGCCGGCATGACCCGGATCAGGTTCGAAGGGTCGCCGCTTGCCGCGTCATGCGCGGCCATCGGCCTCTCAGCCCCTTGCAGGGGCTCCCCTTGGAATCGCCGGCAGCTTCCGCCGACCGCGCGGTGTCGTCAACACTTCCCGGCCGAGGCGGAAAGGTTCATGCTGCCACGCGGCATTGCACGGAGAACCGCCATGCGCCTCGGTCGATCGCTTCTATTGTTGCTGTCAGTGGTTGTCGCCCTCGCCGCCGGCGGGACGGCCATGGCGCAGGACTGTGGTGAGCCGCCACCGCCGCCGTCCTCCAAGCCGAACGCCTAGTCCGCTTTCTTCTCGAACTTCAGCGACACGCCGTTCATGCAGTAGCGCTGACCGGTCGGTCGTGGGCCGTCCGGGAAGACGTGGCCGAGATGCCCGCCGCAGCGCGCGCAGTGCACCTCGGTGCGTGTCATGAAGAAGCTGCGATCGGTGGTGGTTCCCACGGCGCCGTCCTTGGCGTCGTAGAAGCTGGGCCATCCGGTGCCGCTGTCGAACTTGGTGTCCGACTCGAAGAGCGGGTTGCCGCAGCCGGCGCACATGTAGGTGCCGGCGCCGTATTCCTTGTCGAGCGGGCTGGTGCCGGCGCGCTCGGTGGCGTGCTTGCGCAGCACCGCGAACTGGTCGCCCGTCAGCTGCTGGCGCCATTCCGCCTCGCTCTTCTCCACCGGATAGGTCCCGGCCGGCGCGGTCTTGGTGGCCATCTCAGGTCTCCTGGTTCTGTGGCCCTGAAGATGGCGCGCCCGGCGCCGGATGCAAAGGGGCGGGCGGGTTGACCGCGTTCACGATTCGGCGTTTATCCGCGCCCGCATGCCCGCCCCGACCCGGACCGCCCGTTCCCTCGACGACCTCGTCGCCGCCGGCGCCCTGCCGCGCCCGCAGGCCGAGGACCCGGCGCTGCGCGCGGTGGCGGCGCGCTATGCCATCGCCGTCACCCCCGACGTCCTCGCCAGCATGCGCGACCCCGATCCGGCAACGGACCCGGTGGCCCGGCAATACATCCCGACCGCCGCCGAAGCCGCGACGGCCCCCGAGGAGCTGAGCGATCCGATCGGCGATCATGCCTTCTCGCCGGTGAAGGGCATCGTCCATCGCTATCCCGACCGGGTGCTGCTGAAGACCCTGCACGCCTGCCCGGTCTATTGCCGCTTCTGCTTCCGCCGCGAGCAGGTCGGACCCGGCGGCGAGGCGCTCGATGGCGCCGAGCTGGCCGCGGCGCTCGACTACATCCGCGCCCGGCCGCAGGTGTGGGAGGTCATCCTCACCGGCGGCGATCCGCTGATGCTGGCACCGCGCCGGCTGGCGGAAATCGTCGCCGCGCTGGACGCCATCGCGCATGTCGGCGTCATCCGTCTGCATTCGCGCGTGCCGGTCGCCGATCCCTCGCGTGTAACCGCCGAGCTCGTGACGGCGTTGCGTGCCGAACGCGCGGCCGTCTACGTCGCGCTGCACTGCAATCACGCCAACGAGCTGACGACGGACGCGCGCACGGCGCTGCGCCGCCTGACGGATGCCGGCATTCCGCTGCTCGCGCAGACGGTGTTGCTGCGCGGCGTCAACGACGACGCGGCGACGCTCGAGGCGCTGTTCCGCGCCCTGGTGCAGGCCAGGGTCAAGCCCTACTACCTGCACCATCCCGACCTGGCGCGCGGCACCAGCCATTTCCGGCTGACCATCGCCGAGGGCCAGGCACTGATGCGCGCCCTGCGCGGCCGCGTCTCCGGCCTGTGCCAGCCGACCTATGTGCTCGACATCCCCGGCGGCCACGGCAAGGTGCCGGTGGGGCCCTGCTACGTCGATCTGCCGCAAGACGGCGTCGCACGGGTGAGTGACCCCAACGGCGTCCCGCATCCCTATCCGCCGCCGGCCAAGGAGTCCCCATGAACAATCCGTCGCGCGCCGATATCGAGGCCGCGCTGGCCCGCGAGCCCGACAACATCGCCATCGTCGCGCGCCTGGCGCTGGTCTGCCTGCGCGGCGGCGACGTCGCGGCGGCCGCGCCCCTGTTCGAGCGCATCATCGCCGAGCGCGCCAACGACATCGCCGCGCGCATCAACCTCGCGGGCTGCCTGATGCGGCTGGGCCGCGCCGACGACGCCGTGCCGCATATCGCGCATGCCGCCGGCCTGATGCCCGGCGACGCCGCCATCCGCTCGAACCACGCCCAGGTGCTGCGCGCGGCCGGCCAGCGCGAGGCGGCGCGCGGCGAGGTCGAGGAGGCGCTGCGCATCGATCCGCGCCTGCTGGTGGCGCTGTCGCTGCGCGCCGAGCTCGCGGCGGCGGAAGGCGACGACATCACGGCGCTGGGCGATCTCGATACGGCGCTGACGCTCAAGCCCAACGACGCCGCGCTGCGCACGCGCCGCGCCGCCATCCGCCTGAGCCGCGGCGACTGGCTCAATGGCCTCGCCGAGTACGAAGCCCGGCTGGAAGTCGCCAGCGCCCGGCCCTACGCGCCCTCGCTGCCGCGCTGGCAGGGCGAGCAGCCTGCGGCCGGCCAGCTCGTGCTCGTCTATGCCGAGCAGGGCGACGGCGAGTCGGGCGCGGCGGTCGAGGATCTCAAGGTCGCCGCCCGGCATATCGCCGCGTTGGCCGAGCTCGGCGTGAGCGTGGCGCTGCAGGCGCCGGCGTCGGCCCACGCCGATCTGCTGGCGCTGTCGCCCGCGGCCGCGCTGCTCGAACGCGGCCCGCTGACCAACGACCTCGCCGCGGCGGTGCCGGTGCGCAGCCTGCCTTTCGCGCTGTCGCTGCGCGACGATGCCTTCACGGCCTCGGTGGAGGCCCTGATCGGCGCGATCGCCCGCGATCTGTTCACGAGGCGATAGGCGGCGCGTGGGTCGCCGCGGCCTGTGTGATGTCGGGCGGTGCGCGTTGCTCCTTCTCCCCGCGAATGTCGGGAGAAGGTGGCTGAAGGCTGGATGAGGGGTCTCGCGGTGGTCCATCGCCAACAGCATTCGATGTTGACGCAGGAATCCCCTCATCCGCCTCGCTGACGCTCGCCACTTTTTTCTCCTCGCTTTCGCGGGGAACGGGAAGCGCCGGATAGCGGCGCTTGGCATTCCGGCCCACGCGCTGGAGCTGATCCCAGTCGATGACGGCGACGTACTGCACGCCGTCGACCTCGTAGATCCGTACCAGTCCCTGCGCCGCCAGCTCGTCGATCATCGCGCGCACGGCGTCGTTGTCGACGGCGTCGCCAGGAAACACCTGCATCCGGATGGTGCGGGGTCGCAGAGGCTGCACGCCGAAATCGTCGGCGAAGTTCCACAGGCCGATGAAGAGGAGGCGGGTCATCGGCGCGCAGTCGATGACGGCCTCCCAGGTCCAGAAATCGGAGGGGATCTTTCGGTCGCGGGCCATCGCAGGACTCCAGTTCGAGTGACTGGCACCGATGTACCGCCGCGGGGCGCGTGCTCCTATTTCAACCTCTACGGCTGTCGGATCGCCGCGGATTCATCCTGTGGCTGTGGCAGCATCTCCGCCCCTACGGTGGTCGTCTTGCCCGTTCAGGAAGTCGCCGACCCACCGAGCGACGAGCTCCGGCTGGTCATCGTGAACGTAGTGACCGGCATCGGGAACGTCGCGCCACCGTATTTTCGGGTTTCGCAAGCTCGCCGCCTCGGCGATGTCGCGCTTGAGATAGTCGGACCGCCCGCCACGAAGCAGAAGCGTCGGCGATGAGATCGCCTCGACATGTGGCCATAGATCCACGTCACGCGACGGGTCTCCGTTGAGACGCGCCTCGGCAATGCCGGCATGGTCGTACTGCCAGGTCCACGATCCGTCGTCGCGCTTGCGCAACATGTTTCGAAGCCGTTCCCGGCGTGCGGCTTCCGTCACGGTCGGCCTGAGCTGGCGCATGAACTCGGCGGCTGCGTCCCAGCTCTCGAACGAGGTCGGCGTGGATAGAAACTCGTGACGAATCCGGGCGGAACCCGCGCTGTCGCGTGATGCGCCGGGACCGGCATCCTCGATCACAAGCCGTCGGACCCGGCTGGGGTTGACGGCCGCGTAGACATAGGCAGCGATGCCGCCCATCGAATGGCCGAGCAGGTCGAACTGCGCCAGCTCCAGCTGCTGAACGACAGCCTCCAGATCGCGAACGTAGGTGTCGGTGTAGTATTGGCGCGCCGGGTCCCAATCGCTCTCACCGCGCCCGCGCTGATCGTAGGCGATCGTGCGGAAGCCGGGCGCGAGCGATGCCGCCAGCGTCGAGAATGTCTCCGCATAGCCCCGGATGCCGTGCAGCATCATGACCGGCGCTGCGCTCTGCGGTCCCCATTCGATGACCCTGAGCGCCAGTCCGGTGCTGCCCCTCACCGTGTAGCTGCGTCTCTCCATCGCTCTAACCGAGCGTCGGGCGCGGGCCGCCAAGGCGGGCGTGCAAACGCCCGCGCGTCGCGAAAGCGAAGGCGATCACGATCTCGTCGGCATTGGGAGCATCGGTGAACATGGCGCTCACCGTGTCGTAGTGCGAGCGCACGTAGAGCTCGTCCTTGTGGGCGAGCGGAATGTCGATGGCGGTGCCTGGCGAGCCGCGCTTGCCGGTGGAGGGAATCCAGGCCGCGGCGCCCCCGATGGCATCGCGCACCGGATCGGCGAACACGGTCGTCAGCAGCGCATTGCCGTGCTCGTACTCGCCCGCCACGCCGACGACGCACGCCTTGCCGTAGCTGGCGACACGGGCGTTGCCGATAGCCTCCTTCAGCCGGTTGCCGAATTCCTGGCCCAGCGCGCCGGATGCCCGGACCGCGCCGTTCAGATCCTCGACGAAGCGGCCGGAGAAAGCGTTGTGGATCGCGGCGCCGATCACGATCTTGCGCACCGGCTCGCCATCGGCGAGTACGCCGCTCTCGTTGGCAAGCGTGTCCTCGATCTGCAGGTACCATTTGCGAACATGAAACTCACCGAAGTTCTTGGCTTTCATGCTGCGGTCAGGCGATCGATTGCGGGTGGGCACGGACCGGCGCCTGGAACGGCGTCCAGGCAACCGCGGTGATTTCCGGAAAGGACCGCCACTCCTTGAACCAGCTTGCGCCGCCGTCGACGGAGCGGAAGAGGTCACCGTACTTGGTGCCGGCGAACATCAGCCCTGGATCGGCACCATGCGCGCCGAAGGCCCAGAAGGTGGAGTTGGGTTGCGCATGCAGGAGCGCCGGCGTCCAGGTCGCGCCACGGTCCAGCGAGCGGAACAGCCCGCTGCGAGTCCCTGGCGTGCCATCCCCGATCGCCAGCAGCAGCGCGTCGCTGGACGGCACGTGCTGGACGGCGCGCGTGTAGTACATGCCGTCGAAACGGCTCTTCGACGCAACACCGCTCCATGTCGCGCCGCCGTCGGTGCTGGTGAAGACCGAGTTGACCGTCAGCACGAAGGTGGTTTGCGGCCGACCATTGGCGGGCGGCAGCACGGCGATATGGTGGATATCGGAATTGTTGATCGCGCCATCCTGATCGATGCGCGTCCAGGTCACGCCGCGATCGATGCTGTGCCACGCGCCACCCTCTTCCACGCCGAACCAGACCTGGGCGTTGTCCACGGGGTCGACGCAAATCGAGAGGATGCGCGGTCGATTGACGCCCTTGCAGAACTCCGGGATCTCCGGCGACAGGCGCTCCCAGCTCCTGCCGCCATCGACCGAACGGAACATCGCGGCGCGCTGCGGCGCGCCGGTCCCCGCATAGATGCAGGACGGGTCGACCGGATCGATCGCGATCGACCACACCGCCATGCCGTTCATCGGCGAGTCGATCCGCGAAAAGTGCGCGCCGCCATCCGTGCTCAGGCACAACCCGGCATCCGCACCGGCAAGAATGCGTGCCGGGTCGTCGGGGTGAACCACCAGGCTGCGCACAACGCCGTCGAACTCGATGGCCTCCTTCAGCCCCAGCCGGTGCCACGTCGCGCCATCATCGACGCTGCGCAAGATGCCCTGGCTGGCCGTTCCAACCAGAATTGTGCCCTGCATGGTCGTTCTCCCAAAGGCGCTGCGGCTATCATACTTGCCCTACAGGAGCGCCGTAATCAACATGATTGTAGTACGAGATTTGACAGTTATGGAGTTTTCGTAGTATATATGAAACCTCATTCATCCGAGGGCCATCGACCATGCCGATCTTTCGCGCGCTGGCGGCGCTGCTGGTCTTCGCCCTGTCGACGCCGGCGCAGGCAGCGCCCTTTCCGGATCGGCCCATCACGATCGTCGTGCCCTTCGAGGCAGGCGGCTCGACCGACGTCTCGGCGCGTGTCGTCGCCAAGGCACTGTCGGACGTACTGCGCCAGCCCGTCGTGGTCCTGAACCAGCCGGGCGCGGGTGGCCGCATCGGCACGCGTCGCGTCGCCTCGGCGGGGCCGGATGGCTACACGCTATTGTGGGGCAGCGGCAGCACCCTGGCGGTCGCGCCCGTGCTCTATCCCGACCAGTCCCACCTGACGTCGCTGGTGCCGATCAGTCTCGGCGCGCTTCAGCCATTCCTGTTCGTGACCTCGCCGGCAACGGGCGCGAAGACGATCGGCGAGCTCGCGGCGCTGGCCCGGCGCAAGCCCGGCGAGCTGAACTTCGCGTCGGCCGGCGTCGGCTCGAGCAATCACCTGCTCGGCGAGATCCTCATGTCGGCGACGGGGACGAAGTTCACGCATGTTCCCTACAAGGGCGCGACCTCGGCGCGCGACGCCGTGATCCGCGGCGACGCCCAGCTGATGGATGAGGTGCTGGCGCCGCTGCTGGCGCAAGTCAGGACGGGACAGCTCGTGCCGCTGCTGATCACGAGCGCTGCCCGTGATCCCGCGCTGCCCGACATTCCGACCGCCACCGAGGCGGGCCTTGCCGATCTGGCCATCACCGGCTTCTTCGGCCTCATGGCGCCGCCCGGCACGCCATCGGAGGTGGTGGCCACCTTGAACGCCGCGATGAGGAAGGCATTGGGGTCCGATGCGCTGCGCAAGTCGTTCGACGCCATGAGCTTCGAGGTCGGCAGCGGTTCCGCCGAGGACCTGGCTGCGATCATCGCGCGCGGCCGCGCGCGCTACGGCCGCATCGTCGCCGAACGCGGCATCCGCGTCGACTGAGGACGGGCCGATGAAGCTCTATCTCACCCCGCACGCCTGTTCGCTTGCCGTCGACATCGTCGCACGCGAGCTCGGCATCCCGCTCGACCTCGAATGGGTCGATGTGCGCGCCAAGCGTCTGCGCGACGGCTCCGACTACTTCGCGATCAATCCCAAGGGCCAGGTTCCCACCCTGGAGTTGCCCGATGGCCAGCGCCTCACTGAAGGACCGGTCATCGTCCAGTATCTTGCCGATTTGCGGCCCGCCGGCAGCCTGCCGGCGATCGCGACGAGCATGCAGCGATATCGCGTCCTCGAATGGCTGAGCTTCATCAGCTCGGAATTGCACAAGGGCTTCACGCCGCTGTTTCGCCCGACTACGCCTGCCGAATATCGGTTGATTGCGCGGCAGAACCTCGAAGGCCGCCTGCGCTGGTTGAACGAGCAGCTGGCCGATCGGGCGTTCCTGACCGGCCCGGCTTTCACCATCGCCGATGCCTACTGCTACACGATCGTCAAGTGGACGAAGCTCCACGACATCGACTTGGCACCCTGGCGTCATCTCCGAGCCTATGTCGCGCGCATCGCCGCGCGGCCCAGCGTCAAGGCCGCCGAGCAGGCCGAGCGCGAAGCGGCTTGAGGCTGTCACGGGGGACTGGTTGCATGAAGCTCTACCACGAAATCCGCGGCTGCTCGCTCGCCGTCGACATCGTCGCACGCGAGCTCGGGATCCCGCTCGAGCTGATCTGGGTCGACGTGCCGCGCAAGAAGCTTCCCGACGGCACGGACTATCACAGGATCAATCCCAAGGGTCAGGTGCCCACCCTCGAACTGCCCGACGGGCAGCACCTGAGCGAAGGTGCCGTCATCATGCAGTACCTCGCCGATCAGTGCCCGGGCACCGACATGATAGCGCCGGCCGGCACGCTCCAGCGCTACCGGATCATGGAATGGACGAGCTTCATCGCATCGGACCTGCACAAGGGCGGGTTCATGCCGCTCATCAAGAAGGTCACGCCGGCGGACTATCGCCCCATCGCGCGCCAGTTGGTGCTGAACCGCTTGCAGTGGCTCAACGACCACCTGGCCGATCGCGACTATCTCACCGGCTCGACCTTCACCATCGCCGACGCCCATTGCTACACGATCGCGATGTGGACCGCGTACCAGGGTATCGACGTCTCGCCCTGGCCCCACCTGCAGGCCTATCTCGCGCGCATCGGCGCGCGCCCGAGCGTCATCGCCGCGAAGGAGGCCGAACGCCGCGAGGTCGAGGCATCGCTGCGGCGCCCGCCCGGCACAATCGGCTCCCCGGTCATGCCGGTCGCCACCGTATGAAGAGGCGGTCCTTCACCCGGGCGATCGCCGCCGGCCACCCTGCGCGGCGGGCGAGCCGGCGCCGGAGCAGCTGTCCAGGACGATCGAGATCTACAGGCGCATCGTCGCCCCAACCCCAGCCTGTGAGCTGACACGATGAACAACGTCGAGATCGCGACACCCCTGCGCAAGCAGGCCGAAGAGAGCCTGCGCAAGGCCATCCTTTCCGGACGCTACGACGCCGGTGAGCGGCTCAAGGAGCGGCAGCTGATGGAGAGCCTGGGCGTCAGCCGGACGCTGCTGCGCGAGGCGCTGCGCCAGATCGAGGCCGAGGGCCTCGTCACCCTCGTGCCCAACCGCGGTCCGGTCGTTTCGGTCCTGTCGTACGAGGACGCCGAGGAGATCTACGAGGTGCGCGGCATCCTCGAATCGCAGGCCTGCATCGGCTTCGTGCTGCGCGCCTCGAGCGGTCATGTGCGCAAGCTGGAAGCCGTCTTCGCCCGGCTCAAGGCGGCGGCGGAAGCCGGCGACGTCAACGCCACCCTGGAGCTCAGCGGCGATTTCTACGACGTCATCCTCGAGGGCAGCGGCAACAAGATCCTGAGCTCGATGCTGAAGCTGCTGCACAACCGCATCGTGCTGCTGCGACGGACCTCGATGTCGGAGGCCGGCCGCCTGCCGGAGACGCTCGACGAACTCACCCAGATGTTCAACGCGTTGCGCGCGCGCGACGAATCCGCCGCCAGCAAGGCCTCGATCCACCATGTTCGCCAGGCGTCGCGCGCGGCCTTGCGCGTCATGCGCAAGGGCCAGTGAGGACTCCATGCTGAAGTTCATCGGAATTCTCATGGCGGCGCTGTCGATCGCGGCGCCGGCGCATGCTCAATCGGGCTACCCCTCGCGGCCCGTCACCCTCGTCGCAGCCTTCGCGCCCGGCGGCGGTACCGATACCGCCGCGCGCATCATCGCCAAGGAGCTCGCCATCGAGCTGGGCCAGCCGGTCGTGGTCGACAATCGCGCGGGAGCCGGCGGCGCCATCGGCGCCACCTCGGTGGCGCGCGCAGCCGCCGATGGTCACACGCTGCTGCTCGGCACCGGCTCGGAGCTGGTCGTCCTGCCGGCGGTCAAGACCAAGCCGCCGTACGACACCCTGAAGGAGTTCACGCCGGTCGCGAGGATCGGCACCGTGTCGCTGATGCTGGTGGCGCACCCTGCGGTGCCGGCCAACACGGTGCAGGAGCTGATCGCGCTGGCCCGCGCCCATCCCGGGCAGCTGACCTACGCGTCCTTCGGCATCGGCTCGACCAACCATCTCATCGGTGAGCTCTTCACCAGCAGGACCGGCACCGACCTCTTGCACGTGCCGTACAAAGGCAGCGCCGCGGCGGCGACGGATCTGGTTTCCGGACAGGTCAAATTGGCATTCGACACGGTCGCCGTGGCGATGCCCCTGGTACGCAGCGGCAAGCTGAAGGCCTTGGCCGTCCTTTCGCCGACGCGTTCGACGCTCGCGCCCGGGTTGCCGACGATGACGGAAAGCGGCGTCGCGCTCGCGACCGAGGGCTGGATGGGCGTGGTGGCGCCGCGCGATACGCCACGAGCAATCGTTGAGCGCCTCAATCAGGCGATCAACAAGGTGCTGGCCATGCCCGCGGTCAGGGACGCCTTCAGCGAACGGGGCGTGACGGTCGCGCCGGCCACGCCGGATCAGTTCGGCGACTTCATCAAGGCGGAGGTCAAGCAGTGGACCACCGTCGTAAAGGCCTCCGGCATTCAGGTCGAGTGACCGCCTCGACGCTCTAATAGAGCTTGGCCGGCGGCAGCCCCGCGCGCTGGCGGGCGGCCTGCAGGGTGTTGTGCAGCAGACAGGCCACGGTCATCGGGCCGACGCCGCCCGGCACCGGCGTGATGGCGCGCGCCACCGCGCGGGCGGCGGCGAAGTCGACGTCGCCGATCAGCTTCGACTTGCCGTCGGGCTGCGCCACGCGGTTGATGCCGACATCGATCACCGTCGCGCCCGGCTTGATCCAGTCGCCCTTGACCATCTGCGCGCGGCCCACCGCGGCGACGACGATGTCGGCGCGCCGGCAGATCGCCGCCAGGTCGCGGCTGCGCGAATGGGCCATGGTGACGGTGCAATCCTCGCGCAGCAGCAATTGTGCCACCGGCTTGCCGACCAGCACCGAGCGGCCGATCACCAGCGCGTCGGCACCGCCCAGCGGGCCGAGCGAATCCTTGAGCAGCATCAGGCAGCCCAGCGGCGTGCACGACACCGGGAAGTCGAGCGGCTCGCCGGCGGCGACCTGCGACAGGCGGCCGGCGTTCATCGGGTGCAGGCCATCGACGTCCTTGTCGGGATCGATGGCGCGGATCACGACGGAGCTGGCGATGTGCTTGGGCAACGGCAACTGCACGAGGATGCCATGCACCTGGGGATCGGCATTGAGCGTGTCGATCAGCTTCAGCAGGTCGGCCTGCGACGTGGCCTCGGGCAGGCGGTGCTCGAAGCTCGCCATGCCGATCTCGATGGTCTGGCGGCCCTTGGAGCGCACATAGACCTGGCTGGCGGGATCCTCGCCCACCAGCACCACCGCCAGGCCGGCCGTGACGCCCTTGGCCGCTTTCAGCTCGGCGACCGCGCCGGCGATGCGCTGCCGCAAGCCCTCGGCATAGGCCTTGCCGTCGATCAGGCTGGCTGTCATGGCGGGCTCTCCCTCCAAAGCTCGAGTGCGGCGGCGAGCGCCGTGCTGTCGCCGGCGACGTGCAAGGTCTTGCGGCGCGCGGTGGCGCCCTGCGTCACGCTGATGGCGGATTTGGCGACGCCGAGCGCCTTGGCGAGAAGCGCGACGACCGCGGCGTTGGCCTTGCCGTCTTCGGGCGCGGCGGTGACGGAGACCGACAGCACCTCGCCGTCCCGGTCCGCGACCACGCCCTCGATGCCCGTGCGCCGCCCCTGCGGCCGCACCTTCAGGCGCAGGCGCACGCCGTCCTGCGTCGCGGTCCAGAAGCTCACAGCAGCGAAGGCGTCATTCCGTAGGACAGAGGGATCAGGATCGCGCGGCGGACGAAGTAGATGATCAGGATCAGCACCATGGGCGCGAGATCGAGGCCGCCGAAACTGGGCAGGATGCGGCGGATCGGCCGCAGCAACGGCTCGGTCACGCGCAGCATGAAGTGCCAGATCGTGCCGACGACCTGGTTGCGCGGGTTGAGCACGTTGAACGCCAGCAGCCAGCTCATGATGGCCTGGACGATCAGCAGCCACATGAACAGCTCGAAGATGATGTCGATGACGGCCGCCAGCGACGAGACCACGGCATCCTCCTTGTTGCGGACGCACGCATAGCGGAGCGACGCCGCCACGGCAAGGCGGCGTGGCCGCGCGGCCTCAGCCGCGCGCCAGGGTCAGGGTGACGGAGCCGAAACGCAACTCCCGCGAGCCGGTCACTTCGCGGATCCCATCGGCCGGCCCCAGCTGCGCGCCATCGATCCAGGTGCCGCCCGGCGTACCGAGATCCTCGAGCCCGAGACGGCCCGGCAGCACGTGCAGGCGCGCATGCGGGGCGCCGATCGAGATATCGATGATGGTGATGTCGGCCGGCGCCGCCGGCGCGCCCACGGTCAGGATCGGCCGGCTCTCGTCGAAGGTGAAGTGCAGCGGCGCGCCACCGGGCAGCGCGCCCGACATCACCCAGCCGGTCGCCGACGGCGACGGCAATTGCGGCGGCGGCGCCGGCAGCGCGGGCGGCGGCGCCGGCCCGGGGGGCAGCGGCGGCAGCCCCTGTGGCGGCAGCGGGCCAGATGGCTGGTAGCCGACACGCGGCGCGGTCGCGGCGTCCCGCGGCCACTGGATGAAGGCGAAGACCCACAGCAGGATGATCCAGATGATCCAGCCGATTCCCGGGATGATGCCGGTGATGTTGAACAGGCCCATGTAGCCGGGGAAGCCCGCCTTCACCATGATCTTCCAGGCCATCCAGGTGGTCAGCCCGAGAAAGATCAGCGGCACGATGATCGAGAACAGCTTGCCGGCGATCAGCGCGCCCAGGCCCGCGGCTTCCATCAGCGGCCTCCCGCCTGCGGCCCGCGCGGCGCGGCCTCGCCGGCGGGCCAGGTGCCGAAGGCGAGGACGGCGAAGACGATCACCGTGCCGACGCCCGGGATCAGGTGCAGCAGCGACAGCGCGCCCGAGTAGCCGGCGCGATTGCAGATGCGCCAGGTCGGGATGATCAGCGCCAGCACCATCACCACGAGGTAGGCGATCACGCTCAGGACCGCGATGAACACGCCGGCCCCCAGAATCCAGGCGAGTGCGTCCTTGTCATCCATCGCGAGACCCTCCGTTGTCAGGCGAGGCAGACGACCTCGATCTCGACGCGCGCATCGCGCGGCAGGCGCGCCACCTGCACGGTGCTGCGCGCCGGCGCCGGGTCGGCGAAGTATGTCTGATAGACCCCGTTCATCGCCGTGAAATCGTTCATGTCGGCGAGGAACACGGTGGTCTTCACCGCCCTGGCGAGGTCGCTGCCGGCGGCGGCCAGCACGGCTTGCAGGTTCTTCAGCACCTGGTGGGTCTGCGCCTCGATCGTGTCGCCGGCGAACTGCCCGGTCTTCGGATCGATCGGGATCTGGCCGGAGCAATAGATGAAGCCGCCGGCGGCGATCGCCTGCGAATAGGGACCGAGCGCCGCGGGCGCGGCGTCGGCCTGGATCTTCTTCTTGCTCATGGCACTCTCCCGAAGCTCGTGGCGCGCACCCTCGCACGGCCCCGCGCGGACGGGCAAGTTGCTGGCGGACCGGCATTTTTCCGCCCCAAAGCCCGCCTTGACTTAAGCCGGTGCCGTCACCATTATCCGCGCCGTTTTCGGGACCGGGGCTGTAGCTCAGTTGGGAGAGCGCCTCGTTCGCAATGAGGAGGTCAGGGGTTCGATTCCCCTCAGCTCCACCAACCCGGCCCGAAAGCCCCCAGCCGATGGCATAGAATTCGGACCTCGCCCGATGGGGCGCCTGTGAGGGCGCGTCAAGGGCCGGGTATGGCTGCGCGGTCGGATGGAGGCGGATGTGGCGGGCGAGCGGTCCGTGAAGTCGGCGCGGCGCGCGCTGGAGATCCTCGACCTGTACGAGAAGCTGCGGCGGCCGGCCTCGGTGGGCGAGGTCGCCCGCCTGCTGGCTTATCCGCAGTCGAGCACCTCGTTCCTGATGAACGACCTGCGCCGGCTGGGCTACCTCAACTTCGACGCCGAGTCGCGCCGCTTCGCGCCCACCATGCGGGTGGCGCTGCTCGGCGGCTGGATCCATGCCGGCACCTTCGGCCGCAGCGAGATCTTCGGCCTGCTCGAGCGCGTGCGCGACCTCACCGGCATGACCACGCTCTTGTGCACGCAGAACGGCCTGGAGGTGCAGTACATGCACGTCGTCGAGACCGGCATGTCGCCCAAGCTGGCGCTGCGCCCCGGGACCGCGCGGCCGATCTGCCGCGCCGCGGGCGGGCTGGTGCTGCTGGCCGAGCGCTCCGACGCCGAGATCGGCCGCCTGGTGCGCTCGATCAACGCCGGCGCCGCCGGCCGGCAGCGCGAGGACCTCGCCAGGGTGATGCGCACCGTGCAGCGCACGCGGCGCGAGGGCTATGCCTGGATCTACGGCGGCGTCTTCGCCGACATCGGCTCGGTCGGCGTGCGCCTGCCGTTCAACGACATCCTCGACAAGCCGCTGGTGCTCGCGGTCGCCGGACCGGCGTCGCGCATCCGCCGCCAGCACCGCGCGCTGGCGGCAATCCTGCAGCGCGAAATCGACGCCCACTGATCGGACCCTCATCGCATATGCAATATCTCGCGCGGGGCATTTCCCCGCGCGCGAACCCGGCTTAACCACGCAGGCAAAGCTTGCGGAGGAAACGGCCGGATGAGTGCCATCGCCTACGAGTACACGGACGAGATCAGGGCCCTGCGCGACGGCATCGAGGGCTTCCTGCGCGCCGAGGTCTTCACGCGGCACGAGCGAAACGAGGCGCTGCTCGACGACGATCGCCGGCTCTACGCGCCGGACGGCCGCTTCAGCCCCGAGGTGCTGGAGATCATCCGCGACATCCGCATGGCCGCCGCCAAGGCCGGCTACTACATGATGTGCGCGCCGCCGGAACTGGGCGGCATGGGCCTGGGCATGGTCGCCTGGTTCGCGGTCTGGGAGAAGATCTACCACCTCTGCGGCTACAAGCACTGGCTCGGCCACTACGCCGTGAGCCATTGGGCGACGGGCCCCAGCCCGGTGCTGGCGAAGATGACCGAGGAGGCCAAGCGCCGGATCCTGCCCGACATGATGTCCGGCAGGACCAGCATGTGCTTCGGCCTGTCGGAGCCCAATGCCGGCTCGGACGCGACGATGATCAAGACGCGCGCGGTGGCCGACGGCGACGGCTGGCGGCTGACCGGCGGCAAGATCTGGACGACCAACAGCCCGCACGCCGAGTACGTCATCGTCTTCGCGGTCACCGACGCCGAGCGTGCGGCGAAGAACAAGGGCGGCATCAGCGCCTTCCTCGTGCCGACCGATTCGCCGGGCTTCCGCATCGACCGGATCATCAAGATGTGGGGCAGCGCCGGCGGCGACGAGGGCGTGCTGCAGTTCGACGAGGTGCGCATCGAGCCCTACCAGCTCGTCGGCGAGCTGCATCGCGGCTTCGCCACCGCCATGCTCGGCGTCAATCTCGGCCGCATCTACAACGCCGCCCGTGCCGTCGGCGTGTCGCGCTGGGCGCTGGAGATGGCCTTCGACTACATCAAGGTGCGCCACGCCTTCGGCCACCCGATCTCGGAGTACCAGGGCGTCACCTTCCCGCTCGCCGAGTCGGCGATGCAAATCCATGCCGCACACGTGATGAGCCTGAACGTCGCGCAGCTGCTCGATCGCGGCCTGCCGGCGCGCAAGGAAGTGTCGATGACCAAGGCCTTCGCGGTGCAGGCGGCGACCAAGGCGATCGACAACGTCATGCAGGTCCACGGCGCGATGGGCATGACCAACGAGCTGAACCTCACCGAAGCCTACGTGACCATGCGCAAGCTCAACATCGCCGACGGGACGAACGAGATCCTGCGGCGCGCCATCGTGCGGCAGATGCTCGACGGCGACCTCAATCTCTAGACGGACAAGCGTAAGTACGGAGGAAAGTCATGCTGACCAGACGCGGATTCGCGGCGATGGGTGCCGCGGCGGCGGCGCTGCCCAGGACGGGCGGCGCGCAGCCTGGATGGCCGTCCAAGCCGGTGCGCATCGTGCTCGGCTCGGCCGCGGGGTCCAGCGTCGACGTGCCGGTGCGCGCCCTTTGCCAGCGGCTGAGCGAGCGCTTCAAGGTATCGTTCATCGTCGACAACAAGGTCGGCGCCGCCGGCACCATCGCCGCCTCCGAAGTCGCTCGATCGCAACCCGACGGCTACACCCTGCTGATCGGCACCAATGGCGAGCTGATCAACGGCTACTTCATGTGGAAGAACGCGGGCCGGCCGTTTCCCTACGATCCGGTGAACGATTTCGTGCCGGTGGCGCTGGTGCAGCGCGGCGCCGGCCTCCTCGTGGCGCGGCCCAGCCTGGGCGTCTCGACGCTGGCCGAGGTCATCAAGATGGCCAAGGAGAAGCCGGGCAAGCTGAACATCGGTTCGGTCGGCGTCGGCTCGACGGTGCATCTGGCGTCGGAGCTGCTGCTGCGTGAGGCCGACATCCAGGCCGAGATCGTGCAGTTCCGCGGCAGCCCGCCGACCTTGATGGCGCTGCGTTCCGACACCATCGACCTGATGTTCGCGACGCCCTTCGAGGTCGCCGATTTCGTCGAGCGCAAGGAGCTGGTGCCCCTGGCGGTGAGCCACACCGAGCGGCTGCCCATGTTCCCCAAGGTGCCGACCTTCGCCGAGCTGGGCTATCCCAAGGTCGTGAACCTGCCCTTCGTCTCGTTCTGCGCGCCCAAAGGCACGCCCGACGCCATCATCCGCACGCTCAACAAGGCGATCGTCGAGGATATGACCGGCGGTCCCGGCCGGCCGCCGATCACCTCGCCCGGCCGCGAATCGCCGCCGCTGACGCCCGAGCAGCTCGCCGCCTTCATCGCCCAGGAACGCGTGCGCTGGGGCGACATCATCACCAAGGCCAAGATCCAGGCGTGATCGGGGTATAACCGCACGCCCAGCAAGTCGGAGGACGCCCGTGCAGTTGTCGCAGATCAAGTTCGAGATCAGCGAGGAGATCGCCACCGTCACGCTCAACCGGCCCGAGGCGCGCAACGCCCTGTCGCCGGAGATGCGACGCGACTTCGACGCGGTGCTGGCGGTGCTGAAGGACAAGGCCGGCACCGAGGTGAAGGCGGTGATCCTCACCGGCGCGGGCGGCGCCTTCTCGGCCGGCGGCGACGTCAAGGGCATGCGCACGCGCGAGGAGACGCCGGTGGAGATGCGCCAGCGCATGCGCGGCGCCCAGGCGCGGCTGCACGACATCATCAACCTCGAGCTGCCGGTGATCGTCGTGGTCGACGGGCCGGCCGCCGGGGCCGGCTGCAACCTGGCGCTGGCGGGGGACTTCATCCTCGCCACGCCGCGCTCCTTCTTCCTGCAGGCCTTCGGCCGCATCGGCCTGGTGCCGGACTGGGCCGGCCTGTTCCTGCTGCCGCGCATCGTCGGCCTGCAGCGCGCCAAGGAGCTGGTGTTCAGCGCCCGCCGCCTGCCGGCCGAGGAGGCCAAGGCGATGGGCATCGTCTACGCCATCCATCCGGCGGAGACGATCATGGCCGAGGCGCGCAAGCTGGCGGGCCGCTTCCGCAACGCCTCGACCACGGCCATCGGCGTGTCGATGAACGCGCTGTACCAGTCGTTCAACAAGGATCTGCGCGGCGTGCTGGAGCTCGAGGCCTACGGCCAGGCCATCGCGCGCAC
>JBFXAZ010000035.1:0-46755 GCA_050183765.1 Reyranellaceae bacterium
CGCGCGCGGGCCGCCGACGACGCGGCGGGTCTCGGCGTCCAGCCGCAGCACGTAGAGCGGCTCGTTGTCGGTGCCGGCCCGATCGCCCAGCGCCAGGCCGCGGCGCTGGCCCACGGTGAAGTGGATGATGCCGTCGTGGTGGCCCAGCACGGCGCCGTCCCGGTCGACGATCTCGCCCGGCTCGATCGCCTCGGGCCGCAGCCTGGCCACCACGCCAGCGTAGTCGCCGTCGGGCACGAAGCAGATGTCCTGGCTGTCGGGCTTGTCGGCCACCGCCAGGCCGAAGCGTTCGGCCAGCGCGCGGGTCTCGGCCTTGCGCATCGCGCCCAGCGGGAAGCGCAGCAGGTCGAGCTGCGCACGCGTCGTGGCGTAGAGGAAGTAGCTCTGGTCCTTGGCCGCATCGATGGCGCGGCGCAGCTGCGGCCCGCCGGCGCCCATGGTGCGGCGCACGTAGTGACCGGTGGCCAGCGCGTCGGCGTCGAGGTCGCGCGCCATCGCCAGCAGGTCGCGGAACTTCACCGTGCGGTTGCAGGCGACGCAGGGGATCGGCGTCTCGCCGCGCACGTAGGACTCGGCGAAGCGGTCGATGACGTCGCTGCGGAAGCGGCTCTCGTAGTCCAGCACGTAGTGCGGCGCGCCGATGCGATCGGCCACCATGGCCGCGTCGTAGATATCCTGGCCGGCGCAGCAGGCGCCCCTGCGCTTCGCCGCCTCGCCCTGGTCGTAGAGCTGCAGGGTGACGCCGACCACGTCGAAGCCCTGCTCCTTGAGCAGCGCCGCGGTGACCGAGGAGTCGACGCCGCCGGACATCGCGACCACCACCCGGGTGCGCGCGGCCGGCTTGTCGATGCCGAGTGCGTTCATGCCGCCGATATACGCCCCGCAGGGCGCCGGACAAGCCCCTACTGCGGACGGACGGCCGAGGTGGCCTCGCGGGCGAGCCTGAGCTTGCCCCCGCCCTCGATCATCATCACCCGGTCGCCGACCTGCAGCCGGGCCTCGTTGGTCTGCACCACGTTGATCACGCTGCCGTCGTCGCGGCGCACGTAGAAGCGGGTGGCGGTGCCCGAGGTCATGCCGCGCTCGACCGCGTCGCCGGCGAAGGCGCCGCCCACGGCACCGAGCACGGCGGTGATGATCGAGGTGCGGCCGCTGCCGATCGCCGAGCCGGCCACGCCGCCGATGACGCCGCCGCCCAGCCGGCCGATGCCGCTCGACGTGCCGTCGACCGGCACCTGGTCCATGGCGACGATCTGGCCGCTCTCGACGGTGCCGGCACGCTGCAGCTCGTCGCGCCGATAGGACGCGCTGTGCTGCGGCCCACAGGCCGCCAGCGCGCTCGCCAGGCCGAGCGCCAGTCCCAGGCGGACGACGCCGCCGAAGCCGATGCGCATGAACTTCCCCGCTTCCTGCCCCGTCGCTCTCTATGACTTCTTTGCGACAATTCTCGGGCGTCAGTCGCGCTCGTCGATCCAGGCCATCTGGATGGCCTCGAGGATCTTCTCGTTCGACTTGGCGGGGTCGTCGTCGAAGCCGGGCAGCGCCAGCACCCATTTGTGCAGGTCAGTAAACCGCAAGTTGACGTTGTCGACGTCGGGATGCGCTTCCTCCAGTTCGATGGCGATGTCGCGCACGTCGGTCCAGCGCAGCTTGGGCATCGTCGCCTCCCCGGTCTACTTGTCGACCATCATGTTGCGCGTCGCCGGCGGCAGCCGCACGGTCAGCCCGTCGAGCGCCTCGGTCATCTTGATCTGGCAACCCAGGCGCGAGGTATGGGTGAGCCCGAAGGCGAGGTCGAGCATGTCCTCCTCGTCCTCGCTCGCCTCGGCGAGCTTCTTGTACCACTCGGGATCGACGATCACGTGACAGGTCGAGCAGGCCAGCGATCCCTCGCAGGCGCCTTCGAGGTCGATGTGGTTGCGATGCGCGATCTCCAGCACCGACAGGCCCAGCGGCGCGTCGACCTCCTTGCGGTTGCCGTTCTTCTCGATGAAGACCATCTTCGGCATCACTTCCCCATCCTGCTTGCCAGCTTGTCGATCGACACACCCGACAGCGCACTGCGGATCCCGCGATCCATCCGTCGTTCGGCGAGACTCTTGGACAGCTCCTCCAGCGCCTGCGCCGCCGCCCCGATCGCCTCGCGATCCTCACCCGCCACATCGGCCAGCACGCGCGCCCGCGCCTGGTCGAGCGCCGCGCGCTCGGCGGCAGCGAGCAGGTCTCCGTCGGACGCCAGTGCCGAATCCAGCGCCTGCACCAGGCGCTGCGCATCGACGCGCGCCTCCTGCAGCAGCCGGCGCGCCATGTCGTCCTCGGCGTGCTCGAGGCTGTCGTAGATCATGTCGGCGAGCTCGTCCTCGTCCAGGCCATAGCTCGGCTTGACCTCGACGCGCTGCGCCACGCCGGTCGTCTTCTCCTTGGCCGCCACGGTCAGCAGCCCGTCGGCATCGACGCTGAAACTCACGCGGATGCGCGCGGCGCCGGCGGTCATCGGCGGAATGCCGCGCAGCTCGAAGCGCGCCAGGCTGCGGCAGTCCTGGGCCAGCTCGCGCTCGCCCTGCACGACATGGATCGCCATCGCCGACTGGCCGTCCTGGTAGGTGGTGAACTCCTGCGCAACCGACACGGGAATTGGCGTGTTGCGCTGGATCACCTTCTCGACGATGCCGCCCATAGTCTCGATGCCCAGCGACAGCGGTGTGACGTCGAGCAGCAGCGTATCGGAGCCCGACGTCAGCGCCTCGGCCTGCAGCGCCGCGCCGACCGCGACCACCTCGTCGGGATCGATGTCGCTGAGCGGCGCCCGGCCGAAGACCTGCTCGACAGCACGGCGCACCGCCGGCACCCGCGTCGAACCGCCCACCAGCACGACGCCCTGCACCTCCCCGTTGCCGACTCCGGCGTCCGAGAGCACGCGCACGCAGATGTCGGTCGTGCGCCGGATCAGCGGCGCAATGGCCGCCTCGAAATCATCGCGCGACACCACCTGCGACAGGACCTCCGCGCTGCTTTCGGTGGTGAGCCGCTCCTTGGCCTGGCGGGCCGCCAGAAGCACGCGGCGCACCGCGCTGGGGCTGTCGAGATCGGCCGTCAGGCGTTCCGCCAGCGCGCGGTCGAAATCGTCGCCGCCCAAGGCCGCGTCGCCGCCGGTCGCCAGAACCTGGAAGACGCCCTTCTCCAGCCGCAGCAGCGACAGGTCGAAGGTGCCACCGCCGAGATCGTAGATCGCGTAGAGGCCCTCGACACCCTTGTCGAGGCCATAGGCCAGCGCCGCCGCGGTGGGCTCGTTGACCAGGCGCAGCACCTCGAGGCCAGCGACCCGTGCCGCATCGCGCGTCGCGGTGCGTGCGGCGTCGTCGAAATAGGCCGGCACGGTGATCACCGCGCGCTCGACCGGCTGGCCCAGCGCCACCTCGGCACGTGTCCGCAGCGCGCGCAGGATGTCGGCGGAGATCTCGACCGGCGAGCGCGCACGGCCGGCGACACGCACTTTCACCATGCCGCCTTCCGCCGTCGACGGATCGATGACGTAGGGCAGCTTGCCCGAGATGCCCGAGAGATCGGCCGCACCGCGGCCCATCAGGCGCTTGATCGATGACACGACCGAGTCGGGCCTGTCGGCGAAGCGCGCCTGCGCCTGCTTGCCGACGATGGCCTGATCGTCGTCGCCGTAGAACACCACCGAGGGCACCAATCCGTCGCCATGCTCGTCGCGCAACACCTCGGCGATCGACTCGCGCGCGATCGCCACGACGGAATTCGTCGTGCCCAGGTCGATGCCCACGGCCAGGCCGCGCTCGCCCTCGTGGGGCAGCGGCGTCTGGCCCGGCTCATGGATCTCCATCAGGGTCATGGACCCGCGCTTCCCAGGTTCAGCCGGCGTGAGCGCGCCTCTTCGACGAATTTGTCGAGATAGGCAAGGCGCAAGAGCGCGCGGCGGATGCCGGGGTGATCGGCCTTGTCGAACAGCACCGGCAGCGCCGCGATCGCCGCCTCGCGCTGATCGCGCGCCTCGCGTTCCAACGCCTCGACCGCGGCCGCGGTTTCAGCCTCGCTCAGCGCCTCGCGCGCCTCCATGGCCTCCACCAGCAGTTCGGGATCGTCGATCGTGCGGCCGTCGCCGGGCAGGTCGACGCCGATCTGCTGCGCGAGATAGCGGGCGCGGCGGATCGGGTGTTTCAGCGTCTCGTAGGCCTCGTTCAGCGCCGCCGCCTGCTGCTGCGAGATCGCCCGCTCACGTGCCGGCTTGCGCGCGAAGCGGTCGGGATGCAGGCGCCGCTGCAGGGCGAAATAGGCGCGGTCCAGCGCCGCGGAATCGACGGCAAAGCCGCGCTCGAGCCCGAGCCGCGCAAAATGATCCATCTGGCCCGGCGGCTGCACGGCCTGACATGCGCCGCAGAACGGCGCGCCCGCGTCGAACGGCTTGCCGCACGACCAGCATGCCGGCGCCTGCGCCGCCGCTATGGATGCCTGCTCTGCCGACATGGGATCCCTGTCATCCCGAACGCAGCGAGGGATCCCGACGCGCCTGAAAGATCCCTCGCGGCGCTCGGGATGACAGCTCCTTCGCCTGGTCCACGCTTGCGATCAGACGTGGAAGGACTCGCCGCAGCCGCAGCGGCCCTTCTCGTTCGGGTTGCGGAAGACGAAGCCCGATTTCAGCTTCTCCTCGACGTAATCCATCTCGGTGCCGATCAGGAACAGCGTCGCCTTGGGATCGACCAGGATGGTGATGCCCTGGGTCTCGACGACCTCGTCCTTCGGCCCGCGCTCGTCGGCGTATTCCAGCGTGTAGGACAGGCCGGAGCAGCCCTTGGTGCGCACGCCGATGCGCACGCCGGCCGTGGGCTTGCCGCGCTCGTCGATCAGCGCCTTCACGCGCTCGACCGCGGCGTCCGTCAGCTTCATCAGCTGCGGGCGCGGGCGGCGCGGCCTTGCCGCCGCGGGGGGCGCGGCAGGCGGCGCGGGCGGGGGCGTATGCGTCCCGGCGTCCATGTCCAATACTCCTACTCGGCCGCCTTCGGCTGCCCAACCTCAGACAGCACATCCTGCTTCTTCGCCAGCTTGGCGCGATAGTCGGCAATCGCCGCCTTGATCGCGTCCTCGGCCAGCACCGAGCAGTGGATCTTCACCGGCGGCAGCGCGAGATGCTGCGCGATCTCGGTGTTCTTGATCGTCTCGGCCTCGTCGATCGTCTTGCCCTTGACCCACTCGGTGACCAGCGAGCTCGACGCGATGGCCGAACCGCAGCCGAAGGTCTTGAACTTGGCGTCCTCGATGACGCCGTCGACGCCGACCTTGATCTGCAGCTTCATCACGTCGCCGCAGGCCGGCGCGCCGACCAGGCCGGTGCCGACGTCCTCCGAGCTCTTGTCGAGCGATCCCACATTGCGCGGGTTCTCATAGTGGTCGACGACCTTGTCGCTGTACGCCATGGTCAAACTCCTTCGCGGTTCTAAGTCGGTGAGGCGGGCACGACGGTCAAGTCAATGCGCCGCCCACTCGATCGATTTCAGGTCGACGCCTTCCTGGTGCATTTCCCACAGCGGGCTCATCTCGCGCAGCTTGCTCACGTGGCGGGCGATGTCGTCGACCGCCTGGTCGATCTCCGCCTCCGTGGTGAAGCGGCCGAAGCCGATGCGCAGCGAGGTGTGCGCCATCTCCTCCTCGACGCCCAGCGCGCGCAGCACGTAGCTCGGCTCGAGCGATGCGGACGTGCAGGCCGAACCCGACGACACCGAGAGCGACTTGATGCCCATCATCAGCGACTCGCCCTCGACGAAGGCGAAGCTGATGTTGAGGTTGCCCGGGATGCGCTGCTCGAGATCGCCGTTGACGTAGATCTCCGGCAGGCGCTCCTGCAGCTTGGCGAGGAAACGGTCGCGCAGGCCGCGCAGCCGCTCGGCCTCGCTGTCCATCTCCTTCAACGCGATCGCGCAGGCCTCGCCCAGCCCGACGCACAGCGGCGTCGGCAGGGTGCCCGATCGGAAGCCGCGCTCCTGGCCGCCGCCGTTGATCAGCGCGACGAGGCGCACGCGCGGACGGCGGCGCACGTAGAGCGCGCCGATGCCCTTGGGCCCGTAGATCTTGTGGCCGGAGATCGACATCAGGTCGATGTTCATCTCCTCGACGTCGAGCTTGATCTTGCCCACCGCCTGCGCGGCATCGGTGTGGAAGAAGGCGCCCTTCTCGCGGCAGATCTTGCCGATCTCCTTGAGCGGCTGGATCACGCCGATCTCGTTGTTCACCGCCATGACCGAGACCAACACCGTCTTGTCGGTCACCGCCGCGCGCAGCTTCTCAAGATCGATCAGGCCGCTCTTCTCGACCGGCAGGTAGGTGACCTCGAAGCCCTCCTGCTCCAGGTGGCGGCAGGTGTCGAGCACGCATTTGTGCTCGGTCACCGTGGTGACGATGTGGTTGCGCTTGTCCTTGTAGAACTGCGCCACGCCCTTGATGGCGAGGTTGTTCGACTCGGTGGCGCCCGACGTGAAGACGATCTCCTTCTCGTCGGCACCGATGATGCTGGCGACCTGCGCCCGCGCCGTCTCGACCGCCTCCTCCGCCTCCCAGCCATAGGCATGGCTGCGCGAGGCCGGGTTGCCGAACTTGGTAGTGAAGTACGGCATCATGGCGTCGAGCACGCGCGGATCCATCGGCGTCGTCGCCTGGTAGTCCAGGTAGATCGGCTGGTCGTTGCGCTTCCACTGGGTGCTGACGGTCATCGCATCCAACTCCTCGAGACTTCAGGCCGCCGCCAGCGCATGATCGGGCGCGGCCAGTCGGCGATACACATCCATCCATGCCTCGATCATGCGCGCGGCGTCCGCCTCGGTGGAATTCCAGCCGAAGCTGATGCGCAGCGCCGATCCGGCATCCTTCTCGTCGACGCCCATGGCATGCAGCACGGGCGAGAACTTCACCTTGCCCGACGAGCACGCCGAGCCGGCGCTGATCGCGATGCCCGCGAGGTCCAGCGCCATGATCTGGGTCTGTGCCGGCACACCGGGCATCGCCACGTTCAGCGTATTGGGCAGCCGTGGCGCTTGCGCGCCCAGCACAAGCGCACCCGTCAGCGCCACCTGCACGCGATCGCGCAATTCGGCGAGGCGCGCGAAGCTGTCGAGCCCGGCGAGCGCGACGTCCGCCGCCGCGCCGAAGCCAACGATGCCGGCCACGTTCTCCGTGCCGCCGCGACGACCGCGCTCCTGGCCGCCGCCGCTCTGTACGGCTTCGAGCGGCGCGCCCTCGCGCAGCACCAGCGCGCCGACGCCCTGCGGGCCGCCCAGCTTGTGGGCCGAGAGGCTGAGGTAATCGACGCCCAGCGCCGCGATGTCGAGCGCGATCTTGCCCGCGGCCTGCACCGCGTCGCAGGCCACCAGCGCGCCATGCCGGCGCGCGATGCGCACGACCTCGGCCACCGGCTGGATCACGCCGGTCTCGTTGTTGGCCAGCATGACCGCGACGAGCGCCGGCTCCGCCGTTGCCGCGAGCATGCGCTCCAGCGCGGCAAGATCGACCACGCCGCTGGCATGGACCGGGATGCGCTCTGCCTGCTCGATCGGCGTCAGCACGCTGTCATGCTCGATGGCGGAGACCAGCACGCGCGCTCGACCACAGCCGCGCAGCGCCAGGTTGTTCGCTTCCGTGCCGCCCGAGGTGAAGACCACGTTGGCGGCCGTGCCGCCGACGAGCGCCGCGACCTGCCGCCGGGCGCGGTCGACGCGGCCGCGCGCGGCGCGGCCGAAGCCATGAACCGATGAGGCATTGCCGACGACGCGCATGACCTCCACCATCGCCTCGATGGCCTGCGGGCGCATCGGCGTGGTGGCGTTGTGATCGAGGTAGACGGCCATCGGGCGCGGTCCTACTCCGCCGCCACCGCGGTGGCGCCGTTCGCGCGCGCCGGCAGCGCAACGTCGTCGGCGACCGCCGGCGAGAATGGCCGGGCCGCCCCCAGCACGCGGCGCTCGACCACGTCCTGCAGGGTCACGGAGTTGAGGAACAGGTGGATCTGGTTGCCCAGCTCGGCCCACAGGTCATGGGTCAGGCAGCGCGAGTGATCGCTGTGGCAGCCGATCGAGGAGCTGCTCTTGCAGCGCGTCGCGGTGATCGGCTCGTCGACCGACAGGATGATGTCGGCGACGCGCGTGCCCGCCGCGCCGCGCGCCAGCAGATAGCCGCCGCCCGGTCCGCGCACGCTCCTCACCAGCCCACCGCGGCGCAGGCGCGCGAAGAGCTGCTCCAGATACGACAATGAGATCTCCTGGCGCTCGGCGATGTCCGCCAGCGACACAGGCTTGGCTTCGCTGTGGCGGGCCAGATCGACCAGCGCCATCACGGCGTAGCGTCCCTTGGTGCTGAGCTTCACGCTCTGCCTCCCTCGTTCGCGTCCGGCCCCCGTTCGTCCGACCGGGCCCGCCTTGGTGCCGTCCGCTGGCCCCCGATCCCCATTACCGGCATCGATCGCATTGAAATCGCTCTTGAAAGCGCGGCCAGCGACACCGATAGTGGCAATTCGATGATCGGGTCATCTCCAAAAAGCCGACTGTCGTAGTCGGATATAGGAAAGCCGACTAAAGCGGTCAAGTTTAGAATCGTGTCGGTTCAATGGGGTTGGCTCCAATCCCGATCCGCACCAAGGGTCTTGAACGGCCACCGGCCGCAGGGACAGGCGAGGCGAGCGCACGGATGCCTGATGTCATCTTCACGGGGCCCGAGGGGCGCCTGGAAGGCCGCTACCACCAGAGCAAGGAGCCCAACGCTCCTATCGCGTTGATGCTTCATCCTCACCCGCAGGCCGGCGGGACGATGAACAACAAGGTGGTGTTCACCTTGTTCCACGTCTTCGTCACCCGCGGTTTCTCGGTGATGCGCTTCAATTTCCGCGGTGTCGGGCGCTCGCAGGGCACCTTCGACAACGGCCAGGGCGAGCTCAGCGACGCCGCCGCCGCGCTCGACTGGCTGCAGGGCATGAACCCCGACGCCGGCGCCTGCTGGGTGGCGGGCTTCTCGTTCGGCGCCTGGATCGGCATGCAGCTGCTGATGCGCCGGCCCGAGATCGACGGCTTCGTCTCGGTGGCGCCGCCGGCCAACAGCTACGATTTCGGCTTCCTCGCCCCCTGCCCGTCCTCCGGCCTGATCGTGCACGGCGACAAGGACGAGGTGGTCCCGGCGGCCGACATCCAGAAGCTGGTGGCCAAGCTGTCGCTGCAGAAGGGCATCACCGTCGAATCGCGCACGGTGAAGGGTGCCAACCACTTCTTCCACGACTGCCTCGACAAGCTCGCCGTCGAGGTCGACCGCTACGTCGCCAAGTCGATGAAGCCGGAGACGGAGAAGTCCTGATCAGGGCTGGTGCAGCACACCACCGACGATTGGCCAACTGGCTCCGGTTGTCGACGGGAACGAATTCGGCAATCCCCTTAGATGGCGGACGGCCAGAAAGCCGAAGGCCTGCGCCTCCAGCGCCTCGACGTTCCAGCCGTAGTCGGCACCAGTGGTAAGCCGGCCGTCCACGAGCTGCTCCAGCCAGCGCATGATGGTTTCGTTGCGAGACCCGCCACCGCAGATGATCCAGGTTCTGGCGGGCACCGGGAAATATGCCTGCGCTAGCGCAATACCCAAGCATGTACAATAGCTTAGGGTCGAAATTCGATCTTCCACTTTAGATAGAGCCGGGAGATCGAACAGAAAATCATTTCTATCTAATGATTTAGGCGGAAATTCTAAGAAATAAGGGGAGCTAAGAAAAGTCTTTACAGCGCCCACCTGGATTTCACCGCGCGCCGCAAGAATGCCATCTAAATCCATATTCTGATTGGTAAATTCTCGGACAGCATCGTCAATTGGCGCATTGCCGGGTCCGGTGTCGAAAGCAACCAACCCTCCGTCCTCGCCAATCCAGGTGACGTTGGCGACGCCGCCAATGTTGACCACCGCCACGGGCAGGTCGAGGCCGCAGGCCAAGGCTTGGTGAAAGACCGGGACCAGCGGGGCGCCCTGCCCGCCGGCCGCGACATCGGCACTGCGCAGGTCGGCGACCACCGGCCGACCCAGGGCTCGGGCCAGGGCCTGGCCGTCGCCGATCTGCCAGGTGAAGCCTTCCTGCGGCTTGTGGGTGATGGTCTGGCCATGGAAGCCCACGACATCGATCGAGGCGAGGTCGATGCCTTCGTCCCGGACAAAGCGGCGGACGGCCTCGACATGGGCCGCGGTGATCGCGGCCTCGGCCGCGTCGGTGGCCGGACTGCGCGCAGTGGCGCCAAAGACGGCGCGCACGAGCTCGCGGGTCGACTCGGCGTGCGGGTAGGTCGCGGCCGGTCCGAAGCCCGTGATGCGCTCGCCATCGGTGTCGATCACGGCGACGTCGACGCCGTCGAGCGACGTGCCGCTCATCAAGCCCAGCGCCCGCACCCTGCCCCTCGCGTTGTTGAAACCGGGTACCTGTGATACAGCGCCGCCCGCTGGCGTCCAACCCCGCCGGCGTCCAACCGAAGACCCGGGAAGATGAGCGCGTTCCAGTCCGACTTCATGCGCACCGTGCACGAGCGCGGCATGGTGCATCAGTGCAGCGACGCGGCGCGTCTCGACGCGCTGCTCTCGTCGGGCGTGCGCACGGCCTATATCGGCTTCGACTGCACCGCCGATTCGCTGCATGTCGGCTCGCTGCTGCAGATCATGATGCTGCGCTGGTGGCAGAAATGCGGGCACAAGCCGATCGTCCTGATGGGCGGCGGCACGACCAAGATCGGCGACCCGTCGTTCCGCGACGAAGCCCGCCCGCTGCTGACCGACGAGCAGATCGACCTCAACATGGCGGGCATCCGCCGCGTCTTCGCCAAGTACCTCGCCTTCGGCGACGGCGCGACCGACGCGGCGATGGTCAACAATGCCGACTGGCTCGACGAGCTGCGCTACATCCCGCTGCTGCGCGATGTCGGCCGGCATTTCTCGGTCAACCGCATGCTGACCATGGATTCGGTGAAGCTGCGGCTGGATCGCGACCAGCCGCTGACCTTCCTCGAGTTCAACTACATGATCCTGCAGTCCTACGACTTCGTGGAGCTCTACAAGCGCCACAAATGCATCGTGCAGATGGGCGGCTCGGACCAGTGGGGCAACATCATCATGGGGGCCGATCTCGGCCGCCGGATGGAGAATGGCGAGCTCTTCGCGCTGACCACGCCGCTGATCGCCACGTCGTCGGGCGCCAAGATGGGCAAGACCATGGCCGGCGCGGTGTGGCTCAACGCCGAGCGCGTGTCGGCCTACGATTTCTGGCAGTACTGGCGCAACACCGAGGACGCCGACGTCGGCCGCTTCCTGCGCCTGTTCACCGAGATGCCGCTGGCCGAGGTCGCGCGGCTCGAGGCGCTGCAGGGCGCCGAGCTGAACGAGGCCAAGAAGATCCTCGCCACCGAGGTCACCAAGCTCTGCCACGGCGAGGCGGCGGCGAACGAGGCGGCCGAGACGGCGCGGCGCACCTTCGAGGAAGGCGCGCTGGCGGAGGCGCTGCCCACCGTCGACCTGCCGCGCGCGCGGCTGGAAGGCGGCCTGCCGGCCTTCGAGCTGTTCACCGACGCGAAGCTGGCGGAGAGCCGCAGCGAGGCGCGGCGCCTGATCAAGGGCGGCGGCGCGCGCGTCAACGACAAGCCGGTGACGTCGGACACGGCGACCGTGTCGCTGGCCGACGCCGACGGCGAGGGCCGCATCAAGCTCTCGGCCGGCCGCAAGCGCCACGTCCTGGTGCGCGCGGTCTGATGCTCGCCGACCTGGAAGCGCGGCTGTCGCGCTTCCGGCGCCTGGGCCTCGCCCACCTGCCGACGCCGCTGGAGCCGATGCGGCGGCTGAGCACCCATCTCGGCGGGCCGCGCCTGTGGGTGAAGCGCGAGGATTGCACCGGCGTCGGTCTCGGCGGCAACAAGCTGCGCAAGCTCGACTACGTGCTCGTCGAGGCGCTCGACTCGGGCGCCGACACGCTGGTCTCGGGCGGCGTCGTGCAATCCAACAGCCAGCGCCAGGTCGCCGCCGCCGCCGCGCGGCTGGGGCTCGACTGCCACCTCGCCGTCTATCACGGCCGCGTGGCGCCGCCGAACGCGGCCTACGAGATCTCGGGCAATGCGCTGCTCAATCGCCTGTTCGGTGCCACGCTGCACGACGTGCCGTGGACCGGCGACCGCAACGCCGCGATCGGCGACCTGGCGCGCCGGCTGGCCGACGTGGGGCGCAAGCCGTATGTCGTGCCCTACGGCGTCTCCAGCCCGCTGGGCGCCTTGGCCTATGCCACGACGGTGGTGGAGATCGCCCATCAATCGGCGGCGTTGGGCTTCACGCCGGCGGCGATCGTGCATTGCAGCGGCAGCGCCGCGACGCAGGCGGGCCTCGCCGTCGGCGCGGCGCGCGCGCTGCCCGACACCCGCGTCGTCGGCATCGACATCGACGCGGAGCCCGAGCGGGTACACGCCGATGTCGTACGCTACGCCCAGGGCGGCGCCGAACTGCTGGCCTTGCCCTTCGATCCCGCCGGCATCGAGGTCGTGGCCGGCCATGCCGGTCCCGCTTACGGCGTCGCGCACGCGGCGACCATCGAGGCGATCCGGCTCGCGGGCAGGCTCGAGGCGCTGGCGCTCGATCCGGTCTATTCGGGCAAGGGGCTGGCGGGACTGATCGCGCTGATCCGCGCCGGGCGCTGGCCCGCCGACACCGACATCGTCTTCATCCACACCGGCGGCACGCCCGCGCTGTTCGCCTACAGCGAAACCCTGGGGCTGTAGTTCCTGAAGGACGTCACTGCGACGTCGAGCGCTGCCGGTCGTTGCGCTCGATGAGGTCCGGCGCCGGCGTGGCGCCGATTGACGTGGTACCGCAGCCCTCCAGCATCAGGTTGCGCAGCGGGCCGATGGGTAGCACCGAGAGCGGGTTGACGCTGGCGGCGGGATCGTCGATCGGCCCGCGGACCACATAGTTCAGCGCGAACAGGCCGCCGCCGCGGCCGCCGGTCAGCAGATCGCCGATCAGCGGGATGTTCGAGATGATGCTGTTGAGCGCGTAAGCCGGCACGATGCCGCCGGCGAGGCAGACCTCGTCGGTGTCGAGCTGCACCGTGCCCTGCACCGTCACGCCGACATTGTTGCCCGCCGTACGACCGTTGCGCAGGCGCAGGCGGTCGCCCTCCTTCTCGACATCGACCGTCAGCTCGTCGAAGACCTGGCGATCGCCGCCGACGCGCGAGAGCTGGTCGACCACCCCGTTGAGATTGGCGACGCCGCGCGCCGGATTGGCCGGCACCTTCTGCACGCGGTAGGCCTTCATCTCGACCTTGCCGCGCGCCGGCGGTTCGGGCTTGGTGTCGTCGGTGGTGACGCTGACGTGCAGCTGGCCGCCGACCAGGCCGTCGAGCCAGCCGGCGGCGCGCAGCACCGCGCCGAAATCCGGTGCGACGAGGTCGATCGTGCGGCCGTTGCCGGCCGGCAGCACGCGCAAATGCGCCGTGCCGGCGCGATCCGGCGTGGTCTGCAGATCGGCCGAGATCAGCCGGTCGCCGCGCAGCGCCAGGTTGCCCTTCACCCGGGGCAGCGATCCGCGCTTCAGCAGCACCGCGCCGACATCGAGGCTGATCGACACCAGCGGCCCGCGCGGCGAGGCGGGCTTGGGCACGCCGCGCGGCTTGGCATCGCCGTCGGGCAACACGCGCTTGAGCTCGATCGCCCGGCCGCCGAGATCGACGGCATAGCCAGCCTCGACCCGGCGCACCGTGCCGCTGACGTTGGTCGGGCCGAGCACCAGCTTGCTGAGCGTCACGCGCTCGATGCGCCCGTCGGTCGGCCGCGACTCGAGCTTGCCGGCGGCCTGCAGGTCGCCGGCCGCGACATCGAACTCGACCGATGGCGGGATCGGACCGCCGGCGAAGTAGGCGCCGACCGTGGCGCGGCCTTCGACGCCGGCGGCCTTGGACCACGACGCCTCCTTGACGCTCAGCGCGGTGTCGCGCAGGTCGAGGCGCGCGCGCAACGTCGAGGGACCGGTCACCGGTGTCTGGTACGACAGGTCGAAGCCGGTCGCGCCGCTGGCAAAGGCCGTCAGGTCGGGCAAACCGGCCTTGTAGAGCGTCGCCAACGGCAACGCGCCCCTGGCCTCGTAGCGCCGGCGGAAGGCGGGCTTGGCGCCGAACAGCTCGGTCCAGCTGAGGTCGACGGGCAGGCCATCGGCCTTGCCGCGGCCGGCGACCTTGAGCTGCTCCATGTCGAGCTGAAGTGTGCCGGCGAAATCCGTGAGGTTCAGCGTGCCCACCGCGTGGGCGAGCGAGAAGCGCTCGAACTTCGCGCTGGCGCCATAGACGATGTCGTCGACCGACAGCGCGTCGAGCAGCGGGAATTTCAGCGACAGGCTGACCGCGACGTCGCCGCCCAACCGCTTGGGATTGTACAGCAGGTCCTTGGGCAGCCCGAGCCGGGGCTGGGTCAGGAAGTTCATGGTGTCCTGCACCGAGGCCTGCATCTCGATCTGCATCTCGGTGCGGTGGTCGGTGCCCTCCAGCCCGGTGATGTCGATGCGCGACTTGTTGAGCTTGATCGCGCCGGCCTGCCCGCCATTGATGAAGAAGCGGAAGGTCGAGCCGTCGAACTCGCCCGTGCCCGACACGCCGGTCACCGGCGGCAGCGGCGACAGGTAGTTCACCGTGAGGTCGCTGTAGCGCAGGTTGGCGATGGTCCGGGAGATCTTGAGCTCGTCGGGATTCTGGAAGTCGCCCGAGGCGGAGACCGAGAGCTTGGCGTTGTCGACACGGCCGCCGCTGATGTTGGCCAGCGCCCAGCGCCGGCCGCCGGCCGCCATATTCGGCAGCCAGAACTCTGGGAGCCGGTCGGTCGGCACGTTCTCGAGCAGGGCCTCGCCGTCGAACTGAAAGGCGTGATCGTCGATGCGCATCACGCCCTTCATGCCAAGCTCGGCGCCACCCAGGCCGAAGCGGAAATCCTCCACCCGCACGGCGCTCTGGCCGGTGTCGAAGGACATGCGCAGCGTCGCCCAGTCGACCTTGCGCGGCTCAGGCAGCACGCCGGGCACGCCGATCAGGCCACTGCCGCCCTCGAAATCGAGCGCCACCCGCTGCACCTTGCCGGCGCCCGAGGCGGTGAGCCGGATCTGGCCGGTCATCGGCAGGTCGATCTGCGCCAGCGGCGCCAGCTGCGGCGCGGCGGTGGCGAAGGCGGACAGCCGCAGGTCGCGCGCGCGCAGCACCACCTCCATGACCTCGCGCTTGCGGCCGTAGAAGGCGATCAGCTCCATGTTCGCGACATGGCCCTTGGACTCGATGGTCAGCCCGCCCTTCACGCGCAGGCCGTCGTGGTCGCGCTGCAGGATGGCGCGGCCGGCCGGCGCGTCCCAGACGAAGCCGGTGGTCTGATCGTCGATGCGCAGGCGGGCCGACTCGATGCGCACCTCGGTGAGGCGGCCGAGCGGATGCTCGGTGTTGGGCTCGCGCAGCAGCTGCTCGACGATGATCGGCAGCATGCGCGCCGAGGGCGCGGCCTCGGGCGGCGGCAGCATCAGGTCGATCAGGCCGTCCTTGCGGATCACCGCGTTGAGCGCCACCCGGTCGATGACGATCTCGGTCGGCGCCAGCGCGCCGCCGATCAGGGCGCTGAAGCTGACGTTGATGGCGACCTCCGGCACCGAACCGACCACCGTGCCGCCGGTGTCGCGCGCCTCGATGCCGCGCAGGGTCAGACGCAGCGGCTGCTCCCAGCCCGCCCACTCGATGCGCACGTGCTTCGCCTCGAGGCGCACCGGGCCTTCCGGGGTGTCGAAGGAGCGGCTGACATAGGAGCGCAGGAAATCAAGCTCGACCGGGCCCGTGGTCAGGCGCCAGACCAGCAGCAGGCCGAGCGCGCTGAAGCCGACCACGCACGCGGCAACGATCTCCGCGATGGTCAAGACAACGCGCCTCAGCCTCCTGGTCAAGACAGCTCCACTCCTTCGGCTTGACGCTCAGCCCGGGCGGCGGTCAGGTTCTCATCCTGTTTCGCAGCAACGGCCCAACCGTGCAATGACATTCACCCCTGCGCTGAGGCTGCCCCGCTCGCACCATGCCGAGCAGCTGAAAGTCCGCAGCGAACGCTGGCTGGAACGGTTGCGCGACCTCGGTCAGGGCGAGGGAGAGCAGCCTCCCGAAGCGCTTCTGGCGGCGCTCTTCGGCAACAGCCCCTATCTCTCGGAAATCGTCCTATCTGAGCCCGGCTTCTTGGCCGATCTATGGCGCGCCGGGCCGGATGCGACCGTCGGCCGCGAGACCGCCCGGCTGGCCGCCCTGCCGGCCGACCCCGAAGCCCTGGCGGTGGCGCTGCGGCGGGCCAAGCGCCGCATGGCGCTGAGCGTCGCAGTGGCCGACATCGCCGGCCTGTGGCCGCTGGCCCGGGTCACCCGGGCGCTGAGCGATTTCGCCGAGCTGGCGATCGGCCGGCTGCTCGACGCCATCCTGCTGGACATGGAGCGCAACGGGCAGCTCAGGCTGGACGGCGATCCCAGGGCCGCCGGGCTCAGCGTGCTGGGCATGGGCAAGCTGGGCGCGCACGAGCTGAACTACTCCAGCGACATCGACCTGATCGTGCTCTACGACCGCGAGGCGCCGGCGATCGCCGAGGACGACGGCATCGGCGCCAAGCTGGTGCGCGCCACGCGCCGGCTGGTGCAGCTGCTGAGCGAGCGCACCGCCGATGGCTACGTCTTCCGCACCGACCTGCGCCTGCGCCCCGATCCCGGATCGACGCCGCTGGCGATCTCGGTGCAGGCGGCCGAGGCCTACTACGAGAGCGTCGGCCAGAACTGGGAGCGCGCGGCGATGATCAAGGCGCGGCCGGTGGCCGGCGACCTGGCCGTCGGCGCGGCCTTCCTCGAATCGCTGCGGCCTTACATCTGGCGCAAGCATCTCGACTTCGCGGCGATCAACGACATCCACTCGATCAAGCGACAGATCGACGCCTACCGCGGCACCGGCGAGGTCAAGGTGCTGGGCCACAACGTCAAGCTTGGCCGCGGCGGCATCCGCGAAATCGAGTTCTTCGCCCAGACGCAGCAGCTGATCTTCGGCGGCCGCCATCCCACCCTGCGTCTGCGCGGCACGATCGAGGCGCTCGAGGCGCTCCGTGATGCCGGCATGATCGGGCACAGCGTGGTCGACGACCTGGCGCGCGCCTACGACTTCCTGCGCCGGCTCGAGCACCGGCTGCAGATGATCGACGACGCGCAGACGCACACCATGCCGGACACCGACGCCGGCATCGACGCCGTCGCTACCTTCATGGGCTACGACGATCCGCGGGCCTTCCGCGCCGATTTCCTCGACACGCTGCGCCTGGTCGAGGGCCACTACGCGCAGCTGTTCGAGGAGGCGCCCAGCCTTGCCGGCCCCGGCGGCAACCTGGTCTTCACCGGCGCCGACCGCGATCCTGACACGCTCAAGACGCTCGAGGGGCTGGGCTACCGCGAGCCCGAGCGCGCCTGGGACATCGCGTCGCGCTGGCATCACGGCCGCTATCGCTCGACCCACACCGTGCGCGCGCGCGAGCTGCTCACCGAGCTGATGCCCGCGGTCCTCAAGGCGCTGGGCGATTCGGCCGACCCCGACCAGGCGCTGCTGCGCTTCGACGCGCTGCTCGGCGCGCTGCCTGCGGGCGTGCAGATCTTCTCGCTGTTCAAGGTCAACCCGCCGCTGCTCGAGCTGGTCGGCACCATCATGGGCAGCGCGCCGCGCATCGCCACGCATCTCGGGCGGCGGCCGATCCTGCTCGACGGCGTGCTGACGCGCGACTACTTCGACACCCTGCCCGATCGCGTCAGCCTGTCGGCCGACCTGTCGCGCGCGCTCGACATGGCCGAGGACGAGCAGGACATCCTCGACATCTCCAGGCGCTGGGCCAACGACCAGCGGTTCCGCGTCGGCGTGCAGCAGCTCGCCGGTACGCTCTCGCCCGAGCTCGCGGGCGCGGCCTACAGCGACATCGCCGAGGCGGTGCTGGGCGAGCTGCCCACGCGCATCGAGCGCATCTTCGCCGGCCAGCACGGCCAGATCGCCGGCGCCGAATGCGCCATCGTCGCGCTGGGCCGGCTCGGCAGCCGCGAGATGACCGCCGCCTCCGATCTCGACCTGATCTTCATCTACGAGGTGCCCGAGGGCGCCGAGCAGTCCGACGGCGAGCGGCCGCTGTCGCCGGCGCACTACTACGCGCGGCTGATGCAGCGCATCGTCGGCGCGCTGTCCTCGCCGACCAACGAGGGCACGCTCTACGAGGTCGACATGCGCCTGCGGCCCTCCGGCAACAAGGGACCGCTCGCCACCTCGCTCGGCGCCTTCGAGACCTATCAGCGCGAATCGGCATGGACCTGGGAGCATCTGGCGCTGGCGCGCGCACGCGTCGTGTCCGGCCCGCCCCTGCTGGCGGCACGCATCGAGGCGGCGATCGCCGTGGCATTGTCGCGGCCGCGCAACCGCGAGTCGCTGCTGCGCGACGTCGCCGAGATGCGCGCGCGGCTGGTCGAGCATCGCCCGTCGAAGAGCCTGTGGGACTTCAAGCTGCTGCGCGGCGGCTTCTTCGACATCGAGTTCGCGGCGCGCTACCTGATGCTGCTGCACGCGCACCACAAGCCCTTCCTGTTGGCGCGCCACATCGTCGACACGCTGGTGCTGCTGCGCGACGCGCGCATCCTCGCGCCGGACGCCGCAGCGACGCTGATCGAGGCCTATCGCCTGTGGTCGTCGCTGCAGGGGCTGATGCGGCTGGCGCTGGAGGAGCAGGACGAGGCCTTCGACGAGGCCAAGGCGCCCGAGGGGTTGCGCCGGCTGCTGGCCAAGGCCGGCGGCGTCGAACGCTTCGAGCTCTTGCGCGAGAAGGTGCAGGCGACGGCCGACGCCGCCTATAACGTCTATACGGAGATCATCGAGAAGCCGGCGGCCGCGCTGCCGCCGCGCGAGGAGGACAAGGCATGAGCGTCGAGGAAGGCAAGAAGGCGCCGGATTTCACCGCCGTCACCGACGGCGGCAGGAAGATCAGGCTCAGCGAGCTGCGCGGCAAGGCGGTGATCCTCTACTTCTATCCCAAGGACGACACCTCGGGCTGCACCAAGGAGGCCTGCGGCTTCCGCGACTCGCTGCCGGACTTCAGCAAGGCGAAGGCAACGGTCATCGGCGTATCCAAGGACAGCGTCGCGCGGCACGACAAGTTCAAGGCCAAGTACGAGCTGAACTTCCCGCTGGTGTCCGACGAGGACGGCAAGATCTGCGAGAAGTACGGCACCTGGATCGAGAAGAGCCTCTACGGCCGCAAATACATGGGCATCGACCGCGCGACGTTCCTGATCGATGCCACGGGCACGGTGCGCAAGGTCTGGCGCAAGGTGAAGGTGCCCGGGCACGTCGAGGCGGTGCTCGAGGCGGCCCGGGCACTCTAGGAACAGCCAACGACCGCGTCGATCGTCCAGCCAGGAGCCCAACCGTATGCCGTCGGAGGATATCAAGGGACCGAAAGAATCCCCCGACCTGCGCCTGATGACCTACATCCCCCTCGGGGTGTGCACCGCGGCGCTGCTGATCTCGTATCTCGGCGCATCGTTCGAGAACCTCTCCATGTCCTATCTCGGCCGGCAGGACCGCTGGCTGCTGGTCGTGGCCGCCATGATCGCGATGGTCGCCGGATGGAATATCCGAGGACGAGGCCCCGTCCTCCTGCCGCTGCGCTGGCAGGCACCCGTCACGGCGCTGGCGCTCGTCGTGCTGTGCTATGCGGGGCACCGCTGGCTGCTCGCCGGCTATTCCCTGAGCCGCGACGAGCAGATGGTTCTGTTCGACGCCCGCATCTTTGCGAGCGGCAGGCTGGTCGCGCCCCTTGCCGGCGAGTGGGCGCCCTACGCCGACGCGCTCAACACCTGGTTCATGCTGCCCATCCGGCAGCCGGCCGCGTGGGCCTCCTCCTATCTGCCCATGAACGCGGCGTTGCACGCGGTCGTCGGCGCGGTCGGAGACGCGGCGCTGACGGGACCATTGCTGGTTGGCGTCGGCGCGCTCGCGCTGCACGGCTGCGCGCGGCACCTCTGGCCCGGGAACCGCGAGGCTCCGCTGCTTGCGTTGGCTTTGTATGTGGGATCGGGCCAGATCTTCTTCACGGGCATGACCACCTACGCGATGAGCGCGCACCTGGCTCTCGACCTCGTCTGGCTCTGGCTGTTCCTGCAGCGTCGGTGGACGGCGGACATCGCGGCGCTCGGCGTCGGATTCGTCGCCACGGGACTGCATCAGCCGCTCTTCCATCCCCTCTTCGCCGCGCCGGTGCTGGCCCTTCTTCTCCTGGAACGGAACTGGCGGCGCGCGGCCCTATTCGCAGCCGGCTACGGCGCCATCTGCGTCTTCTGGCTGCTCTGGCCGCAATGGATGCGCTCGCTCCTCGTCGGGCCGCAAAGCGTCGTGGCAGCGACCGGCGTGGACTACCTCACCCGCCTGACCGATACGCTGCGCGACTGGCGGGCGGACGGGTTCCTTGTCATGACCCTGAACGTGCTGCGCTTCCTGGCGTGGCAACACGTTCTGCTGCTGCCCCTGGTGGTCGCCGCCGTCGCGGCCATCAGGCGGGGCGGACTGCCGGCGGCGCTCGCCTGCGGCGTGGTGCTGACGATCGGCGTCATGCTCGTCATCCTGCCGTATCAGGGTCACGGCTTCGGCTATCGCTACCTGCACGGCGTGCTCGGCAGCATCATCCTCCTCGCCGTCTATGGCTGGCTGGAACGCGTCCGCCTCCACGCCGCTTTGCGGACTCTCATGGTGCGGACGACGGTGGCCGGCTTGCTCATCCTGCTGCCGATTCAGGCGTGGATGGCGCACGGCCTGTTCGCGCCATACGCGCGGGCCAGCGCGGCCATCGATGGAACCGGGGCGGATTTCGCGATCATCAGCGAAGAGGATGTCCACTTCGCGCACGACCTCGTGACCAACCGCCCCGACCTCTCCAATCGGCCCATCAGGCTGATTGCCGAGAACGTGAACGCGAAGCTCATCAGCCAGCTCTGCCGTTCCGGACCGAGCGTTGTCGTGGTCAGCGATCGCGCTCTTGCCGAAGCCTCGGCGGTCTTCGGCATCCCGACATCGGGTCGTGCGCCGAAGCGCAACGCCGGCCTGCCGGCCGCGCTGCGCGAAGCGGGCTGCCGAGTCAGCGTTCTGTGACGATCTCTCGCGACGTCTCGACAATGGCCGCGGCCATCGCGGGCCAGCGGTAGGCCGAGGCCGCGTAGGCCGCCATCTGCCGCCGTTGGTCGCCGTCCGGCCCAGCGGCTTCTATCGCCGCGATGACCCGTGTCGCAGACCCCTCCGGATCACCGAGGTCGATGTCGACGCCACGCAACCACTGCGACGCGGCAGGATCAGCCCTCGCGCTCTCCGCGCCGCAGACGATCGGCAGGCCGCACGCCATCGCCTCCTGCATCACGAGAGGATAGCCCTCGCCCACGCTCGGCAGCACCAGCAGGTCGGCGGCGCGGTAGAGGTCGGCGACGATGGTCGGCGGCTGGACGCCCAGGACATGGACGTTGGCCAGCGCCCAGCGGCCCGGATCGATCGGCCCGGCTCCCGCGAACGCGAAATCGATCTGCGGCGACCGCCGCGCGACCTCGCGCAGGATCCTGAGGCCCTTCTTCTCGACGAACCGACCGACAAACACCGCAAGCCTGCGATCAGCGGGCAGGCCATGCCTCTGGCGTGTGGCCAGCCGCTCGTCGTCTGCCCCGGCATGAAAGACCGCGCCATCGACACCGTTGAACAGAAGGCGGGCGGCGCACTTCATCCGCACATCGGCGAACGCCGCCCGCACGGTGTCGCTGATGAACAGCACCTGATCGGCCCGGCACAGCATAGGCCGGGTGACGAGCCGGTTGGCGAGCCGCATAAGCCCGCGCATGAACGGATTGGCGAACTCGATCGCCGCGATGTGCTGGATCAGGATGACGGGCTTGCGCGCCCGGGCGGCGAACATCCTTGCCAGGATGGACGTGATGTAAAGCGCGTCGTGAATGACGACGACATCCGCCTGTCCGACGGCCCGCCGCATCGCACCGCAGGCCGATGGCAGCGGCAGCGGCATGGGCAGGCCGGTCAGACGTTCCAGCGGATCGACGCAACGCAGCTTCAGCGTTTCGACACGGGGATCACGCGGCGCGTCATCGGCCGCGCTCGCCGCCCAGCACATTTCGTGGCCTGCGGCGGCGATGTGCCGGTTGAGATGTCCGGCAACCCGTTCGATCCCGCCGCCGTGACCCTCGAAGAAATGAGTGACGCAGAGAAAGCGCATCCCATCCAGCCTCTGAACGGGCCCCCGGGGCACGCAACGGGCAGTCTAGCAGGCTGTCGAGGAAGTCGTAGCGTCGATCAGTAAGCGGCAGCGTTCGCTGCCGCGATGGCTTCGTGCTGCATCCTGAGAACGCTCAGCGCGTCTTCGTCGCTGATACCCTGCGGCGGCGTGGCTGTATGAATAGCGCGCGCGAAACGCGCGAAGACTTCGTCGTTGCCGTAGTCGAGGCGGCCCGTGAGATACTGGACGCCGTTCGGCACGTGCTGCACCCAGTGCTGGAGCGTCGCCAAGGCGCTGCTGCGGATGATCTGCAACGGGCTGTGCTGGTGATCGTTCGGCAGGTGAATATAGATGTCGCGAAAGATATCGACGATGCCGAGCGCTTTCTCGCCATGCACGGTGAGGTACCATTCGCTGACAGGGCTTTCGAAATTGCAGTCTATGGTGACGGGCAGGCCACCTGCCGCGCGGTAAGACAGCGACACGGCGGCCGGCGTCGATCCGGTATCTTGGGCCGATGCGCTTGCTTTCAGCGAATGGCCGGAGACGAGGCGCATCTCGCCGCCCGCGAATTTGCGCAGCAAGTAGAAGAAATGCGGGCTCTCATCGTAAAAAAGGCCCAGCGGCAATCCCGGATACCACACCGGCAGGCGGCGGCGCGGATTGCCGAGTTGCACAGCGGCGATGCGCCGGATGGTGCCAAACCTGCCCGCGGCGATATCACGCTCGAGCTTCCTTGCCGCTTTCGAGAACTGGAAATTGTGGACGATGGCAAGGATGCGGCCTGCATGCCTGGCCGCGTTCACCATCGACTCGCCCTCGGCGCAATTCATGCAGAAGGGCTTTTCGGTCAGCACGTGCTTGCCCATGGCCAGCGCTTGGTTGGCCAGCGCGGCATGCGACATGGGCGCGGACCCGATGACGAGCGCGTCGATCTCATTCAGCCACGGAACCTGCCCGAGATCGGCTGTCGCGGCATGATGCTTGAGCCCGAATCTCTTCGCGACGGCAGCGGCATGGCCTGGATGGCGGTCGATGACGCCGGCCAGTTCGAAAGCCGGGTTGCGGCGGATGGAGGGCAGATGCCGGTGCTGGCTGACCCAGCCGAGGCCGATGGCGGCGATGCGGATTTTCGAGAGGTTGGCCATGCACGGTGGGAACGGTGATCTTCTCAAGCTACTTTACCCGACTCGAAAGGCAAGGCCAGAAGGCCGAAGAGCAGGGAATCCCCCCTCGGATTCCATCTCTTCCTATGCCGCCTCAGCCCGTCTTCACCGTCCCGGCGCCTGAGGGTGGCGGCCGATGGTCCAGCGAGCCAGCATGTAGTTGATGGCAATCATGCAGACCGACGCGATGGGAGAAGCCCAGTACATCGGCAATCCAACCGCTTCAGCCCACATCCAGATCGCCGCCCAAGCCAACGGGATGTTTGCCGACATGGCGAGCAGATAGCGCAGCCATGCCGCAACACCCATCTCCTTGCGAAAGCTGATCAGGCTGTGCAGCACATAGGCTGCCGTATTCACCAGCAGGAAAGACGACAGGACCGCCAGCGGCAACATCATCCCAAGGCTGTCGGTCGCGATCATCCAAAGATTGTGCATCACCAGGCACAGACCGGAGACGCCGGCGTAGCCAAAGGCATGCCGGCTCACTGAGCGGAGGGCGTGGTTCATCCCCTCACCTGCGGCGCCAGGTTCGCCTCGTTGCCGGCCATGATCGCCATCAGGAAGCCGCCCAATATCGTCTGCATGCCGACGGCGCCCATCGCGATGGCACACACCAGCGGTAGGGTCGACGGCAAGGCCACCAGGCCGCGCGACGTCCAGTAGACGCCGATCCCGGCGATCATGACGAATGATGCCAGGACGAGGATACCGCCCAGGATCAGCATCGTTTCCAGCGTCAGCCAGTGCCCGAAACGCTGCAGGACCGGCCGCATGGTGCGATAGCCGGCGCGGACGCCGTAGAGATGCGTCGCCAAGGCCATGATGGCTGAGAGATGACCGCAGGTGATCAGGAATCCCGCGATAATCGCCCAGCCAGCGCCGAACGGCGGCGTGCCGCCCAGCAACCCGAGGGAATACAGGATCGAGGCGCACAGTATGCCGACCCCGAAACCCATCGCCAGCCCTGCCGGAAAGCCGAAGATCCCGGACGGGCTGAGCATCAGCAGATACCGCAAGTGCCGCCAGCCGTCGCGCCAGGGCCGCAGATGCGGCGGGCGGTCCCGCAGGTCGGGCTGCAGCTTGGCCGGCACCTGTTCGATGCGCAGCCGCTTGAGGCTGGCCTTGATGACCATCTCGCTAGCGAACTCCATGCCGCTGCCGCGCAGGCCCAGGGCAAGGAAGGCGTCCTTGGTGATCGCCCGCAATCCGCAATGGGCGTCGTCGATGCCGGACTGGAACAGCAGATTGAGGATGCCGGTCAGTACCGGGTTGCCGATGTAGCGGTTCTTCCACGGCATGGCGCCGGGGGCGATCCCGCCCTCGAAGCGCGAACCCATGCACAGGTCCGCGCCGCCCATCAGGCGGCCGATCATCGCCACGCCGTCGGTGAAGTCATAGCTGCCGTCGGCGTCGCCCATCATCAGGTAGCGGCCGGATGCGGCGCTGAAGCCACCGATGAGGGCGGCGCCATAGCCCTTGGCGGGCACGCCGACAACACGTGCGCCAAGGCTTTCGGCCAGCGCCTGGCTGCCGTCGGTCGAACCGTTGTCGGCGATGACGATCTCGCCGCACAGCCCGTACTTCTCCCCGATCAGGCGCAAGGCTTCGACCGCATTGGCGATGCAATGCGGCAGGCTCTGCACCTCGTTGAGGCACGGCATGACGATCGATACGTCAGGCGCGAGCAAGGGCGTAAAGACCTTTGCCGGTCGGCCAATTGCCTTCAGTTCCATAACTCGTTTCTCACCTGACGTTCCGGTGACAGCGCCAGATCATATGAAAACGACAATTAATTCTGATGTATCAATACACTATGTCTGCATCTTTAGCAATTCGCCGAGCATCGGAATTTGCTTCAGTTTGAAGCGATAACCCCATGGCCGATGGGAACAAGATTTAAGCAGCGACCGGCGATCGCGGCCCGAGCGGGCGATCGCCCCCCGCTTCTTGGAGGGCGATCGATGCGCCTACTCCGCCGCGGCGCGCGCCATCGGCTTCTTGGGCTTGAGGTGCTGCACCTTGGGCATCACCTCCTTGGACAGCAGCTCGAGCGAGCGGTGCCAGGCCTTGGGGTTCTCGACGTAGTCGAAGCCGAAGACCAGCAGCTGGCCGAAGCCACCGACCTCGTCGTAGACCTTCTCGATCTTCTCGATGACGGTCTTCGGCGAGCCGACGATCCAGTTGTGCCTGGCGCAGTATTCCGGTGTGACGTCGGAATCGGCGTGGTTCGGGTCGACCTTGAGGTACTCGAGGAAGGCGAACTGCCCCAGCAGCGGCAGGAAGTACTCGCGCATCATGCGGCCCATCATCGAGCCGACCGACAGCTTCATCGCCTCCTCGTCGGTGTCGGCGACGAAGACCTCGCGCACCATGCGCCACTCGCCGCGATCGGCCATGCGGCCGGCCTTGGCGGCACCCGCCTCGACCGCGTCCCAGTGGCTGCCGACATAGGCCGGATTGAGGTTCAGGCTCATCGGCAGGAAGCCCTTCTCGCCCGCCAGCTTCAGCGTGTCGGAGTTCTTGCTGAGCCCGGCCACGCCGATCGGCGGATGCGGCGTCTGCATCGGCTTGATGTGCGGCTTGAGGAAGCCGAACATCGTGTCGGGCGCCGTGACGTGCCAGAACTTGCCCTTGTAGTCGAAAGGCTCCTTGGCGCTCCACATCTTCAGGATGATGTCCAGCGCCTCGCGCGTCATCTCGCGGTTGACGCCCGACATGCCGTCGACGTTGAACATCGCCCAGTCGCTCGGCAGCCCGGAGGCGGCGACGCCAAAATTCAGCCGGCCGCCGGAGATGTGGTCGAGCATGGCGACGCGGTTCGCCAGCTCCGCCGGGTGGTGATAGGGCAGCAGGAAGCCGCCCGGCCCCAGCCGGATGTTCTTGGTCTGCATCAGCGCCTGGGCGACCAGCAGGTCGGGCGACGGATGCGGTTCCCACGGCGCGGTGTGGTGCTCGCCGATCCAGCATTCGCTGAATCCCAGCTCGTCGAGCCAGCGGATGACCTGGAGGTCCCACTCGTGACCCGCCTTGAGCGGCCGCTCCGGCGGATGCGACGGCATGGTGAAGTACCCGAACTGCATGCTGGTCTCCTCCCAAAGAGACGCCGGGACGACGACCGCACCCGGTCACGCCGCGAGTCTTGCGCGTGCGTATCATCATGTCACGCAGGCAATGGGTCAGTGGGGCTTACCCGACGAGCTCCTGTCATCGCGCGTACGGTGGGGGGAGTCTTTCCGCCGACGGAGAAGCCTTCGCGCCGTTCAAACGAATTCACCGCAAATGGTGCTGATGGCGATCGGACGCTTGGCCTGCCCGGCGACGGGCATGGATATGTCCGGAGCGCCCCTTCGGCCAGCTCTACCGCTGCGTGATCTCGAACAACGCGTTGCGCAGGAGCTCTTCCGCTCGGACAATGGCCGCGTCGTTCTCGAGCGTCCCCTCGGTCATGAAGAGATAGACACCCTCCTTGCCCCACGGCATGAGGATTATTCTCGCCACGGTCGAGGACGTACCATCCGAGCATGAGACATGAATTCGTCGCACCAGGGCCGACCTCACATCGGGTTCCATTGTGAGGGTGAACTTTCCCTTGCACTGCTCGCTCATCCCACCAGCGATAGCCGACGCCAGCTTCGGGATGCTTGCTTCCGTTTGGTTCACGAACAAATGGAGCGCCCCGTAAACACCTTCGGAGCGCCAGACGACCGCGGCCTCCAGCTTGGCCAGCGCGGGATTCCCAGCCTTCTGTTCCTCCTCGTTCAGGATCCGGAATCCGGGCATTTTCGTCAGCAGGTTCGCCGCCAGACGTACGGCGTTGATGCGCTGTTCGGCCGTGAGCGCAGGCAGAGCGCGACCCGATTGGCCGTCGCGCGGACCACTTGATGCCGTCGGAGGCGGGGGCGGCTCCGAGCTCCGATGCCGTGCGGCGCAGTTGCGGAGGGCGGCCAAGGCGGCATTCGTGGATGTGAGAGCGAAGTTGTAGATCGCGCCGCCCTGCACGCGAACGCGCAGTAGGGTGCCGGTACGGAATTGATCGAACAGTTCAGGCAAATCGGGGAGGACCGCGAGCAACCATGGATCCTTGCTGCCGACACGCTCGGCGTTGACGGTATGCGGCGGCGATCCATCGACCCAGAATGTAACGGAGAGCTTCTGGCCAACGGCGTAGCGCCAGTCCGGATGCCACCAGCGGATCCGCCACTGGTCGCCTTCCAACACGAAATTCATGTGTGCGCCATTCGCATAGCCGACGATCATCGAGCAACCGGAACGACCACCTTCCTTCCAGGCGACAAGATCCCAGTTGCCAAATGTCTGTCGGGTGCCGGGAATCTCCTCCCATGCCTGGGCGAGGGTCGCTGTCGGGATGATCGCCGCGAGAAAAGCGAAAGACGCCAAAAGTCGTCTCATCCGACATTCCTCAGATGAACCCGTCGAACGATGCTGACACTAGCATTCGGCCAGGTTCCGGTGAAGCCATGATCTCGAGCGATACCGTGATGCGCGGTCGAAGAGATAGACGAAGGCGATGGCCGAGAGTTCACCGCAATTGCTACAGCGGTGCTTGCGCGCCGCCGCCTCTGTGATGTGTGCTCAAGGACAGGTGGGCGTCCTGAAGGCTGCCGGGGGTCGACGGCGACTTCCTGCAACATGCTCCCTGCTCAGACAATCTGGTTCCTCAGCGTCGTCTCGCCGCGATACAGCCGGTCGAGGTTGTCCATCAGCAGGTCGAGCACGTTGTCCTCGTACTTGCGCGTCTCGCCGGCGGTATGCGGCGTCACCAGCACCTGCGGCATCGTCCACAGCGGCGAGGCCCCGGGCAGCGGCTCCTCGACCGTGACGTCGAGGCCGGCGCCGGCGATCCGCCCGGCGTCGAGCGCGGCGATCAACGCCGGCTCGTCGACCACCTTGCCGCGCGCGACGTTGATCAGGAACGACGAGGGCTTCATCGCCTTCAGCGCCTTCTCGTCGATCAGCTTCTCGGTCTGCGGCGTCAGCGGACAGGTCAGCGCCACATAGTCGGCGCGGGGCAGCACGTCGAGCAGCTTGCCGTCGGCCACCACCTCGTGCGCCGCCTCCGCGCCCCTCGACGGGTCGCGCTTGGTGCCGATGACGTGCATGTCGAACGCCTTGGCCAGCGTCGCCAGGCGGCTGCCGATGCGGCCCATGCCGACGATCACCAGGGTCTTGCCGCCCAGCTCGTCCTCGCGCTTGGACAGATCGCCGATCATGCCGCGCCAGATCTTGGCGTGCTGGTTGTCGCGGCCCAGGTGGAGCTGCCGCGACATGGCGAGGATCAGCGACATCGCGTGCTCCGCCACCGCGCGCTCGTTGGAGCCCTGGGCGCTGGCCAGGCGCACGCCGTTGGCGCGCAGCGCATCCTTGTCGTACTGGTCGACGCCGGCGCTGATCGACTGGATGAAGCGCAGCTTGTCCGCTTTGGGCAGCAGGTCGTTGCGCCACATGCCCGACACCACCACCACGTCGGCATTGGGAATCGCGGCCTCGTAGTCCTCGCGGGTGCGGACCTCGATGAACTTCATGCCGGTGCCGCGCGCCGTGAAGCGATCGCCCATGCGATAGGCGACATGGGCGAACATGATCGTCAGCGCCTCGCGCGCCGGCAGGCCATTGGACATTACAGATGACTCCCCTTCCCTCGTCGGGTCTGCTGCCAATGATGCGGATCGTCGCGTGGAACTGCAACATGGCGCTGGAGCGCAAGGTCGAGGCGCTACTCGACCTGCGGCCCGACATCGCCGTGATCAGCGAATGCGCCCGCCCCGACCTGCTGCGCGCACGCTCGCGCACGGACTGGCTGCCGGCGGCGCCGGTATGGATCGGCCGCAATCCGCACAAGGGCCTGGCAGTGTTCGCCTTCAACGGTTACGGCATCCGGCTTGCCGACGCCTACGATCCGAACCTGCGCTACCTCGCGCCGGTGCACGTCGACGGACCGACCCGATGCACCCTGCTCGCGGCCTGGGTGCACGCGGGCGGGCTGCGCAAGTACCGCCTGGGACCGCTGCGCCGCGCCCTGTCGCGTTACCGCGCGCTGCTGACGGCCGCGCCCGCGATCGTCGCCGGCGACCTCAACCACAACGTGATCCGGGACAAGCCGGGCTGGCGCGGCAACCACGCGCATGCGGTGCGGCTGATGGGCGAGCTCGGCCTGGTCAGCGCCTATCACGCGGTGCGCGGCGAGTCACAAGGCGAGGAAACCACGCCGACCATCTACTGGCGCGACCGCACCCGCGACGGGCCGACCTATCACATCGACTACGTCTTCCTGCCCCAGCCCTGGGTCGACCGGATCGTCTCCCTCGACATCGGCGCCTTCGAGACTTGGTGCGGCGCCGGGCTGAGCGACCATGTGCCGGTGGTTGTTGAGGTCGTGCCATGAAACAAGGAGACACTCAGGTCAATCCTTACCCGCCCTTGAAGCCAACGATCATGCTTTGGTCGGCACTGAGCACTTCCGATCGCGGTGCCTCGAAACCCACCTCTTCCATCAAGGCGATGCAATCAGCGATGGTGAGCTCGGAACCGCCCGCAGTCATCACCAGCATGTTCAGACTGGCCAGCAGCCCCGCCGCACTCGATCGCCGATCCTCCTCGATGAAGCGCTCGTATACGATCAGCGCACCGCCGGGTTTCACGGCTTCGTAGGTCTTCGCGAGCACCAGGCGCTTGGTCGCCAAGTCCCAGTTGTGCAGAACCCTGCCCAGGATCAGCACATCCGCGGCGGGCAGGACGTCGCGCAAGAAGTCACCCGGACAGAACCGCAGCCGGTCCCCTAGGCCGTGCGCTTCCACATATCGCTCGAAATGGGGCCGCAACGATGGCAGGTCGAAGCCGGAGCCGGCGATGTGACGGTGCGTTCGGGCGATCTGGACCGGCAGACAGCCCTCCGCCGTTCCGATATCCGCAAACGTGCCGTAGCGCTCCCAGGGAAATGCTGCGGCAAGCCGCTGCCCTACCAGCACCGTGGCGCCGCTCATGGCATGGGCGAAGTTGGCGACTCGCTCATCGTCGGCATACAGCGACGAATAGAGGTCGCCGTCATGGGCGCTGAACTGCGCCTCGCCGCTCGTCAGGGCACGGGTGAGGTGCTGCCAGTGCGGATACTCGTGGCGGCCAAAATGCTCGAACCATCCGCCGATGTATGTCGAACTGTTGCGGTCGAGGTAGCGACCGGCCGTCGTCGTGTTCGCGTACCGAGCCGTGTCATCACGATTCAGAAGGCCCAGAGCCACGAGCGCGTCCATGAAGTCGCGCGCGCCGCGGGGATGGAGGCCGAGCCGGAAGGTGACGACTTCAAGAGGCAGCGGTCCGCCGCGGAGCTCGGAAAAGACACCGAGTTCCACGGCACTCATCAGTATCCTGGCAGCCCTGAACCCGTTTGCAACCTCCAGGATTCTCTCGGCGCCGTCCAGGGCATCTCTATCGCTGATGGGAGAGATCGTGGGCCTCCTACCGCGGCTGTTGCGGACTGATGTTGTTCTCGCGGGCGACGGCGGACCACTTGGCCCGCTGGACGTCGAGCGCCGCGGCAAACTGAGCCGGTGTGCTGCCGCGAGCGATCAAACCCACTTCCTGAAGCCGCCGAACCGTATCCGGTTCGGCGAGCACGGCGGCGAGATCCGCAGCGATACGCTCGCGCAAGGCTGCCGGCATGTCCTTCGAGCCGAACATGCCCAGCAATCCTCCGAACGCCATGGCGGGCTGCCCGGCCTCGACGACGGTCGGCGCCGTCGGGGCGGCCGGTGCACGCTCCGCGTTGGTGACCGCCAGCAGCTTGAGCTTACCCGCGCGCACCTGCCCCAGGACCATGGCCAGCGGCAGCACCGCGACATGGATACGACCTTCGGTCATGTCGCTTACCGCAGCGCCAGGATTGGCGTATGCGACGAACGTCGTGTCGATGCCCGTCCGCTTCTGAAGTGCCAGATAGGCCAAGTGGGGAACCCCCGGCACGGCGAAAAAGTTGAGCTTTCCGGGCTTGGCGCGCGCGAGCTCGATAAATTCCGGAAGCGAACTGGCTGGCAAGTCCGGCGCGGCGACGATGCCCAGGAAGTCCTCGACAGCCAGAGAGATCGGGCTCACGTCCTTCACCGGATCGAAGGGCACGTTCGCGTACAGGAGGGGCACGACCGTGAACGTGGCATGCGTGGTGAAGAGCAGCGTGTGCGGATCGCCCCGGTCGATAAACGCCTTTGTGCCGATCATGGTGTCGGCCCCCGGACGGTTCTCGACGACGACCGATTGCCTCCAGCGCTTTGACAACCCCTCGGCGAGGATGCGCGCCGCCACATCGGGCGAGACGCCGGGACTGAAGGGGGTGATGATGGTTACGCCGCGCTGCGGCCATTGCTGGGCCGCCGCACCGGAGGAGAGCCCGGGGCTCGCGAGGATCAGCATTCCGAGGGACATACGTAGCAACGAACGCTTGTTCATCATCGCCTCCTGCCCGAGTGGCATCGTCAACCGGATGCTCTAACGGAACGGTAGCGATCAACTGCGCGCTGACAACCTGCCTCGGCTCATACACAATATGAGCATGATTCATATGGATGGCTTTGATCTGACGCAGATCCGGCTTCTTGCGGAGCTGTTGCGCCAGCGCAACCTCTCCCAGGCAGCGCAACGCATCGGCGTCTCGCAATCCGCCGCCAGCCACGCACTTGCACGGCTGCGCGTGCAACTGGCCGATCCGATATTCACGCGCACGGGCAACGGGTTCCAGCCCACCCCCTTCGGCGCGCAGCTCGGGCTGGCCGCCGGCCGGGCGCTCGACACGCTGGTCGCCGGCCTCAATTCAAAGAGCCAGTTCGATCCGGCGACGACGAACCGCGTGTTCGCGATCCTCACGAACGACGTTGGACAGGTCGTGCTGCTGCCGCGCCTGCTGTCGTTCTTGAAGATCCACGCACCGGGAACGACAATCCGGGTCCCGCCGATTCCTCTGAGCGACCCCGGCGCGGCGTTGAGCTCGGGCGAGGTCGATCTGGCGGTGGGATTCTTCGACAATCTGACCGCCGGCTTCCAACAGTCGCTGCTGGCCCATGAGCGGTACATGTGCATCGTGCGACTGGACCACCCTCTGTTCCTTCGCGGCATGAACCTGGCGGCGTTCACGCAGGTGGAACACGCCGTCGCGGACGCGACCGGCATGGCGCACGCCGTCATCGACCGCTTTCTGGCGCGTCACAAGGTGAGACGCAGGATCGGGTTGCGCGTTCCGGCGCTGCACGTTCTGCCGATGATCGTCTCGCAGTCCGACCTCCTCGCCATAGTGCCGGGGCGGCTCGCGGAGGCTTTCGCCACCCGCCTGCCGATCAGGCTCCTGGCACCACCCGTGCCGATCCCGTCCTTTGACATCCGAATTCACTGGCATGAGCGTTACGAATCGGATCCGGCAAACCGGTGGATGCGTCGCAACTTCGTCAAGCTGTTCGCCAAGGAGCGGCGAGCCACCTACCGCCCTGGCTGAGTGGAATCCATAGACGCGGCCCGGGACGGGGACCCAAAGGAATTTGCCTCGCGGCCCGGTGGCGGCTATAGCGCGCGGCCATGGCTCCTCGTCCTCACGATCGCGGCGGCCGCCGGCCGTCCCGCATGCCCGAACCCCGCGTCTTCGACCGCGAGCGCGAGCGCGGCGGCGCGCCGGGCGGCGGGCAGGTCTGGCTCTACGGCCGCCACCCCGTGGTCGCGGCGCTGGCCAATCCGCAGCGCCGCGTGTTTCGCCTGCTGGCAACGGCCGAGGCGGCCGAGCGCCTGCAGGAGGACCTGGCGAAGCTCGACCTCAAGGGCCACGCCGTGCCGCAGCCGGAGATCGTGCCGCGCGAGCGCATCGGCGCGCACCTGCCCTCTGGCGCCGTGCACCAGGGCCTGCTGGCCGCGGTGGGTATGATGCCCGAGCCGACGCTCGACGACATCCTGGCGCGCGGCGGCGAGAAGGCGGTGGTCGTGGCCCTCGACCAGGTCACCGACCCGCACAATGTCGGCGCCATCCTGCGCTCGGCGGAAGCCTTCGGCGCATCGGGCGTGCTGGTCACCGAGCGCCATGCGCCGGACGAGACCGGCGCCCTGGCCAAGGCGGCGTCGGGCGCGCTGGAGCGCGTGCCGCTGATGCGCGTCACCAATCTCGCGCGCACCCTGCGCGAGCTGAAGGAAGCCGGCTTCTGGGTGATCGGCCTGGACGAGCGTGGCAACCAGAGCCTGGCGGCGGCCAAGCACGACGGGCGCGTCGTGCTGGTGATGGGCGCCGAGGGCGAAGGCCTGCGGCGCCTCACCCTGGAGCATTGCGACCTGCTGGCGCGCCTGCCGATGCGCGGCTCGATGCCCAGCCTCAACGTCTCGAACGCGACCGCCGTGGCGCTCTACGAGCTGGCGCGCGACCGCAAGGACGGGCTGTCGCTTGACTTCTTCTGAGCGCGCCACGATCCGCCCGGCGCGCCGCGACGACGCCGAGGCGGTCGCCGCGCTGGCCCATGCGCTCAGCGTCCAGGACAACGAACCGACCGGCCATTTCACGCCGCAGGCCATGCGCCAGGCCGTGTTCGACGATCCACGCGTGCGCGTGCTCGTGGCCGAGATCGACGGCCGGGTCGTCGGCTACGCGATGTTCCATGACAGCTACGACACCGCCAACGCCGCGCGCGGCCTCTACCTCAACGACATCATCGTCGACGAAAGCGTGCGCGGCGACGGCGTGGCCCGCCGGCTGATGGGCGCCGTGATGCGCGAGGCCAGGAAGCAAGGCGACGTCTTCGTCTGGTGGGTGGCCAAGCCGACCAATGCGCGGGCGCTGGCGTTCTACCGGAAGCTGGGCGCGATCCAGGTCCCGATGATGGCCCATGCCATCTTCGGCCCTGCCTTCGACGCCCTTGCGGACGAGGCCGACGACGCGCCCTGAAGCCCGGTCGATATGCCCGCAAGCTATCGCCGATACCGTCTCTTGTTTTGCCGCAACAGACGCTTGCTGGTATCGTGCAAGTTGTTCACGGGCATGAATGGGGCATGTCACGGATGTCGGGTTTTCGTCTGCTGGGCGTGGTCGCGGTGTTCTTCAGCCTGTGGGCCAGCGCAGCCGGCGCCCAGCAGGAGAATCGCGTCGCGCTCGTGATCGGCAATGCGGCCTATGCCCATGCCGAGCGCCTGCGCAATCCGATCAACGATGCGCGCGAGATGGCGCGCGTGCTGCGCGCCGCCGGCTTCGAGGTGATCATCCGCGAGAACGCCACGCGGCGGGTGCTGACCGAGGCGCTGGGCGAGTTCGCCGGCAAGATCACGCCCGGCGGCGTCGGCCTGTTCTACTTCGCCGGTCACGGCTTCCAGGTGCGCGGGGCCAACTACCTGGTTCCGGTCGACGCCGCGCTCAACACCGAATACGACGTCAAGTACGAGACCCTCGACATCAACGACGTGCTCGGCCGGCTCGACGAGGCCCGTGCGCGGCTGAGCCTGGTGATCCTCGACGCCTGCCGCGACAATCCGTTCTCGCGCCGCTTCCGCTCGACCGGCTCGCGCGGCCTGGCGCAGATCGACGCGCCGCGCGGCACCGTCATCGCCTATGCCACGGCGCCGGGCGAAACGGCGGCCGATGGCGACGGCGCCAACGGGCTCTATACCGGCGAGCTGCTCAAGGCGATCGCCGCGCCCGGCCTGAAGCTCGAGGACGTCTTCAAGCGCACCATCGACGGCGTGGCGCGAGTCTCGGGCAACAAGCAGACGCCGTGGATGAGTTCCTCGTTCCGCGGCGAGTTCTATTTCCATCCGGTCGTCGTGCCGCCCCGGGTCGCCGCCTCGACGCCGCCGCCCGAGACGCGCCCCGCGCCGGTGCCGTCGACGACCTCGCCGGAAATGCTGGAGCTTGCGGCATGGAACGCCGTCGCCACCAGCTCGAACCCGGCATTGTTCGAGGCCTTCCTCGAGCGCTTTCCCAACGGCATCTATGCCGGCATCGCACGGGCGCGGCTGGCCGAGCTCAAGGCCGCGGTGCGCACGCGCGACAGGGCCGACGAGGCGGCGCGACGCAAGGCCGACGCCGAGGCGGAGGCTCGCCGCAGGGCGGATGCCGAGGCCGAAGCCAAGCGGATCGCCGCCGATGAGGCACGCCGCAAGGCGGACGCCGAGGCCGAGGCCCGGCGGGCGGCCGACGAGGCGCGGCGCAAGGCCGCCGATGCGGACGCCGCGGACAAGCAGACAGCCGAGCGCATCGAGCAGGCGCTGCATCTCAGCGATGCGCAGCGCCGCCGCATCCAGGGTGCGCTGACGCTCAAGGGCTTCGACACCGCCGGTGCCGACGGCGTCTTCGGGCCGCGTACCCGGCTGATGATCGCCAGCTTCCAGCGCAGCATCAAAGAGGAACCGACGGGATTCCTCACGTCGGCGCAGCACGTCGCCCTGCTGCGCGACACCGAGCAGGGCTGGATCCGCATGGAGCAGGAACGGCAGCGGCTCGAGGAGCAGCGAAGGGCCGCTCGTCCCGCCGCATCGGGGCCCGTCGCACCCGGCGCGCGCGACGGCTCGTGGCGCATCACCGGATCCTGCCCTGAGGCGACCTTCACCAGCTTCACGGTTCGCGGCGGATCGGTGTCCGCCTACGTTTCCCTGAAGGGCCATGACGGCCAGATCCAGAGCTATCCCTTCACGCCGATCATCGCGTCGGTCAGCGGCGCGATGCAGGCCGACGGCAGCTTCTCGCTGACCTACGGCAACGATCTCGCGGTCAGCGGCTCCGTCTCGGGCTCCAGCATCCAGGGCACGGTGGCGTTGCCCAGAATCGCCAAGCGCTGCCCCCTCGTCGGGCGGCGGTAACCCGCCCAATGCTTCCGTCGCGGCGGCGGGCAGAAAGAAAGACGCCATCGAGGGCCCTGCGCTAAGCTTCCTCCAACGATCTGAGGGGGAACGTCGCGTCATGGGCCGCAAGATCCTGTTCATCACCACCGATCAGCAGCGCTACGACGCGCTGGGCTGCAACGGCGGCAAGGTGGCGCGCACGCCGGTGGTCGATCGCTGGGCGGCCGAGGGCGTGCGCTTCACGCGCGGCCATGCCCAGGCCGTGGTCTGCATGCCGGCGCGCTCGACCATGATCACCGGGCAGTACGTGCGCACGCACGGCGTATGGATGAACGGCGTGCCGCTGCCCGAGGATTCGCCCAGCGTCGCGGCGTATCTCAAGGACAAGGCCGGCTATCGCACGGCGCTGTTCGGCAAGGCGCATTTCGAGCCCTATCTCGACCCCAAGGGACGCTTCTACGAGAACCGCATGGGACGTGCCGGCGAGTTCGGGCCGCATCGCGGCTTCGATCATATGGAGCTGGCCGCGCACGGCGCGCGCGGGCCGCTGCACTATCCGGTGTGGCTGGCGAAGAACCATCCCAAGACGATCGAGGGCTTCTACAACGTGCTGAAGCTGCCCAGCCTCGAGCAGGATTCGGCGGGCGGCGGCGACACCGGCGCGATCCAGGTCAAGCACAACCCGGTCGAGCGCGGCCTCTACCACACCGACTGGGTCGCCGACCGCACCATCGCCTGGCTCGACTCGCTGCCGGCGGATAGCGACTGGTTCTGCTGGATGAGCTTTCCCGATCCGCATCATCCCTGGGATCCGCCGCAATCCGAGATCGGCCGCCATCCCTGGCGGCAGGAGAAGCTGCCGGCGAACTGGCCGGTCGATCGCGACGCGGCGATGGCGATGATGGCCGACAAGCCGAAGCACTGGCGCGACTGGTACGAGGGCCGCACGGTGACCTGCTTCGAGGCGCCGCCCGACTTCGTGCCGGCCAACCTGAGCGCCGACCAGCTGCGCGAGATCAACGCGCTCACCCATGTCGAGAACGAGCTGATCGACGAGGCCTGCGGGCGCGTGTGGGACGCGATCGTCAGGCGCGGCTGGGCCGACGACACCGACGTGCTCTACACCACCGACCACGGCGAGCTGCAGGGCGATTTCGGCCTGCTGTTCAAGGGCCCCTACCACGTCGACGCGCTGATGCGCCTGCCCTTCATCTGGAAGCCGGCGAAGCGCGCGGGCGTGGCGCCCGGCGTGGTCGACCAGCCGGTGGGCCAGCTCGATCTCGCGCCGACCTTCTGCGCCATCGCCGGCGTGGAGGTGCCCGACTGGATGCAGGGCAAGCCGCTGCCGCTCAGCGCTGCCGAGGCCGAGAGCCAGAAGCGCGAGCGCGTCATTACCGAGTGGGACAGCGTCTTCAAGGGCACCAGCCTGCACCTGCGCACGATCTACCGCGACGGCCTGGTGTGCACCGTCTACGAGAAGAGCTCGCTGTACGACGGCGACGGCTCGGTCGGCGAGCTCTACGACTGCGCCAACGATCCGCTGCAGCGGCGCAACCTGTGGAACGAGCCGGCCTGGCAGGCGCGCAAGAAGGACCTGATCGCCGACCTCTACGCCAACCTCCCCGCCGAGCGCTCACCCAGGCTGGAAGCCGTGGCGAGCGTGTGAAACGCATCTCGTCGTCCTGAACGCAGCGAAGGACCTCGCGGCGGGGCGATCAATTGCAGCGATTGCAGGTGGCCACCATACCGCGAGGTCCTTCGCTGGGCTCAGGACGACAATGCGAGGAGAGATTCGATGAGCCGCCTGATGATCATCAACGGTCCCAACCTCAACATGCTGGGCGTGCGCGAGCCGCACATCTACGGCACGACGACGTTGGGCTCGATCGAGGAAAGCTGTCGCGAGCTGGCGCAGCAGCTGGGCGTGTCGCTCGCCTTCCACCAGTCCAACCACGAAGGCGCGATCGTCGACCTGCTGCAGTCGGCGCGGCAAAGCGCCGATGCGGTGATCATCAACCCGGCCGCCTACTCCTTCACCTCGATCGCCATCTACGATGCGCTCAAGATCTTCGAGGGTCCGATCATCGAGGTGCATATCTCCAACATCCACGCCCGCGACGAGCTGCACCGCCATTCCAAGCTGTCGAGCGCCGTCACGGCGGTGATCGCCGGACTGGGGCCATACGGCTACATCGTCGCCATGCAGGCCGCCGTGCGCCTGGTCGGCAAGCTGCCGGACTCGTGGTCGCCACCTTTGCGCATGGGGCCGCGCTGACATGCCGGCCCTGATGATCCTGGTTGCCGGTCCGTACCGTTCCGGCACCGGCGACGATCCGGCCAAGATCGCCGCCAACGTGCGCACCATGATGGATACGGCACTCGCACTCTTCCGTGCCGGCCACCTGCCGGTGCTGGGCGAATGGTACGCCCTGCCGCTGATCGAGCATGCCGGATCGACCCGCATCGGCGATGCCGTGTTCGACGAGATCTTTCACCCCGTCGCGCGCCGGTTGGTCGCCAAGTGCGATGCCTGTCTGCGCATCGGCGGCCCCTCGGCCGGCGCCGACGAGATGGTGGCGCTGGCCCGCGCCGCGGGCAGGCAGGTGTTCTTCTCGATGCAGGACATCCCACCTGCCGACTCCTGACTTGTCTGGACAAGTTGGCATGGATCGTGCGACGATGAGGTTATGAGCCCGCTGCCTACCGTGCGCGATTCGCGCGACGACGATCTGCCCACCATCACCGCGATCTATGGCCATCACGTGCGCTACGGCCTGGCCTCGTTCGAGGAGCAGGCGCCCGCGCTCGAGGAGATGGCGAAGCGCCGCGCCGGCTATCTCGCCGCCGGCTACCCATACATCGTTGCCGAGGCCGAAGGCCGTGTGCTGGGCTACGCCTATGTCAGCGCCTACCGGCCGCGGCCGGCCTACCGCTACTCGGTCGAGAACTCGATCTACATCGACCAGGAGGCGCGGCGCGGCGGCATCGGCTCGGCCCTGCTGCCCGCGCTGATCGAACGCTGCACGGCGCTGCGCTATCGCCAGATGATCGCGGTGATCGGCGACAGCGCCAACACCGCCTCGGTCGGCCTGCACGCCAAGTTCGGCTTCCGCGAAATCGGCACCATCCGCTCGGTCGGCTTCAAGTTCGGCCGCTGGGTCGATTCGGTGCTGATGCAGCGCGCGCTCGGCGAAGGCGATCTCACCCTGCCGCTCAGCGCTTCAGCAGCCGCGCCGCCGCGCTGAGGATCTTCGCCCGCTTGGCGATCTCGGCCATGCTCAGGTCGGGCTTGTAGAGCGCGGAGCCGATGCCGAAGCCGTCGGCGCCGGCTTCCCAGTAGGCCGGCATGGTTCGATCGCTGACGCCACCCACCGGCAGCATCAACGTATCCTTCGGGAACACCGCGCGCATCGCCTTCAGCACCGGCGGCGTCAGCATCTCGCCAGGGAACAGTTTCAGGCCGTGCGCGCCGGCCCTCAGCGCGGCGAATCCCTCGCTCGGCGTGGCGATGCCTGGCAGGCAGAGCAGGTTGCGCGCGCGGGCATGGCGCACGATGTCGAGATCGGCGTGCGGCATCACGATCAGCCTGCCGCCAGCATCGGCGACGCGATCGACGTCGGCCGTCGTCATCACGGTGCCGGCGCCGATCAGGTGGATGGGATGCGCCCTGGCCAGCCGCGCGATGCTTTCGAACGGCCGGGGCGAGTTCAGCGGCACCTCGATGATGATGAAGCCGGCCTCGACCAGCACGCCGCCGATCGCGGCCGCCTCCTCGGGCGAGATGCCGCGCAGGATCGCGATCAGGGGACATTTCGCCAGGGCGGCGCGCAGGGTCTCGCTCGTCATGTCAGCCGATCATGCCGGCGGCGCGCGCGATGCGCCACAGGCCACGCGGCGTGACGTCCTCGTCGGCGATGCGCGCGTCGATGCCCTGCACCGCCAGCACCCGCCGGTAGGCGGCGCAGAGCGGCCGCGCGCCGACCAGGGTGGGCGAGTCGGCGGCGCCGCGATGCAGCGCGGCGGCGATCTCCGCGCCGATCAGCAGGCCGGAGAGATAGCTCGGCGCGTCGGCCCCGGAGAGCCGCTCGAACAGGCCCAGGGTGCGCACCTCGAACAGGCGGTGCAGCAGGTCGTCACCGTGATGCAGCCCGACCTCGGCGCCGGCCTCGAACGCCGCGGCGTTGAGATCGGGCATGGCGTCCGCCGCCATCAGCCGGCCGAGGATCGAGTGCTGGCGCAGAACGGCGAAGATCTCGCCGGTCATGTAGGTGGCGAAGGACACGATGCGCCCGTCGGCGACGCGCGCCCATTTGCTGTGCGTGCCCGGCAGGATGAACAGGCCGGAAGCGTCGTCGGCATCCAGCGCGCCGAAGATCTGCGTCTCCTCCCCGCGCATCACGTCGGGCGCGAGGCCCGGCACCTGCCAGGCGACACCCGGCACGATGCTGAGCGCGGCGTCGGGCGTGGCGCGCAGGCCGGGCGAGAGATCGACGAAGCCGCCGGGGCAGTTCACGTAGGGCGCCTCGACCCAGCCCTGCTTGCTCCCGATCATGCCCGAGGCGATCGACGGCAGCTCCGGCCAGCCGGCGACGAAAGCGCGATGCGCACCGGCGAAGCCGCCGTCCGCGACCGCCAGAATGCCGGGCCCGCCGGCACGGCGATCGAGGTTCGTGCCGTCGCCGTCGAGCAGCCAGCCGCGCAGCGAGCTCGTGCCCCAGTCGAGGGCGATCAGCGCCGCGCTCACCTATTCCGCCGCCAGCGCGCGCTGTTCCGCGATCGCATCGGCCGGCACGCGCACCCAGCCTTCCATCAGCCGGCGTGCGCTGCGGCTCATGATCGCCTTGGTGACGATCCATTCGTCGCCCCGCCGCATCGCCTCGGCGCCCACCGCCAGCGTGCCGGAGGGATGGCCGAAGCGCACGCTGCCTTCCCGGGCGCGGCCGGCGACGATGCGCTCGACGATGGTGCCGGGAATCGCCGCGGCGACCGCCAGCGCCACCGCGCCGGTGCCGGTCATGGCGTGGTGCAGCTTCCCCATCGACAGGATGCGCGCGCACAGCTGCAGGTCCTTCGCCGCCACCGGCTTGCCGCTCGACGCGGTGTAGTCCTGCGGCGCCGCGACGAAAGCGAGCTTGGGCGTATGCGGACGATCGCGCGTCGCCGCGTCCGCTGTCGCCGCGAGGCCCATCGCCACGGCGCCCGCGGCGCGGATCTTCTCGCAGCGCGCCAGCAGCGCGGCATCGCCGTTGACGTCGTCCTGCAACTCGGTGCCCTTCAGGCCCAGCGCCGCGGCATCGACGAAGATCGTCGGATTGCCGGCGTTGATCAGCGTCGCCGCCAGCGTGCCGACATCGGGCACCGCGAGCTGATCGACGATGCGGCCGGTGGGGAACATCGGCCCGCCCTCGTCGTCCTCGCCGCCGCCCGGCTCGAGGAACTCGATACGGATCTCGGCCGCCGGGAAGGTCACGCCGTCGAGCTCGAAATCGCCCTCCTCGATCACCTCGCCGTTCTTCATCGGAACGTGCGCGACGATGCGCTTGGCGATGTTGGCCTGCCAGATGCGCACGACGGCGATGCCGTCGCGCGGCGCCTGCACCAGGCCCTCGCTGATCGCGAAGGGACCGACCGCCGCGGTGAGGTTGCCGCAATTGCCCGACCAGTCGACCACCGGCTTGTCGATCGCCACCTGGCCGAAGAGATAGTCGACGTCGCAGTCCGGCCGACTCGAGCGAGACAGGATCACCGTCTTGCTGGTGCTCGAGGTCGCCGCGCCCATGCCATCGATCTGCTTGCCGTAAGGGTCGGGGCTGCCGATCACCCGCATCAGCAGCCGGTCGCGCGCCGGGCCGGGCGGCGGCAAAGCGCTCTCGTGAAAGAACACGCCCTTGCTGGTGCCGCCGCGCATGTAGATCGCGGGAATGCGGAGCTGGGTCATCGTATCACCTTCACACCGACAACCAGCGGCACTGTGTCCTTCTTCATGCAGCGCGGATTGCCCTGGCAGGCTTCCGCCATCACCTGCTCCATCCTGTAGGTGAGGCTTACACGCTTGCCGATGATGTTCCATTCGCAGAAATCGAAGCTCGCGAGCTCGACGAACCGGTCGCCGCGCGTGTCGCGCATGGTCATGTAGCAGGCACGATCGCCGTTCTGCAGCTGCAGGACCGTGCCTGATGTGCGCTTCATCTGCTCGCCGACCTTGACCATGTCGGACCGGCTTTGGGCGGGCGCGGCCGCCGGCAGGGCGAGCGCGCCCAGCAGGCAGAGGAACGGCGCGGATCTGGACGACATGGCTCCCTCGACGACCCGATGGCGGTCGAGGGCGAGTATAGCGCTATTCGGCCGGCTTTATCGAAGCGGCAGAGGCGGCCCGCTCGTTGGGCAGGAAGGACAGCACCGCCAGGGTGAAGGTCGCGACACCGGCCAGCACCAGCATCATGGCCGGGAAGCCGGCCGCCTTCACCGAGGGACCGATCAGCGCCACCACCAGCGAGCTGACGCCGAAGCCGATCGCCAGCCGCGTGCCTGTCACGCGCGAGCGCAGCCGATCGTCGATGTAGCGCACGATCATGGCGTCGGTGAACGGGATCGCGCCGAAGACGAAGACCATGTAGCAGATCGCGACCGCCACCAGCGCCCAGCCGCTGACCTGCGAGGCCAGCACGAACAGCGGGATCTGGCACAGGATGATCGGCAGGTAGATGTGCTTGAGCGGATAGCGGTCGATCAACGCGCCGACCACCAGTTGCGCCAGCGATCCGACCGAGAAGATCACGAAGACCGAGACGCTGAGCAGCATCGGATCGGCGGCCAGCGCCGCGACGCGGTCCTTCAGCATCTCGCCGCTGCCGTTGGTGGTGAAGTTGAAGACGATGCTGCCGCTCACCGCCGTGAAGGTCATGACCAGGAACACCTTGGCCATCACCGACTTCGGCAGGTCGAGCATCTTGGCCTTGCGCCTGGCCGGCGCCGACTCTTCCTTGGGCACCAGCACGGCGAAGGCGACCGCCGCGGCGAGGCAGATGATGCCGGGCACGACATAGGCCATCTGCCAGCCAAAGCGCGTCGCCAACCACACCGAGACGCTCGAGCCCAGCGCGATGCCGAGATTGCCGACCAGACCGTTCACGCCGATGGTGAAGCCCGGCTTCTCGGCGTTCTGCACCAGCATCGGGATGCCCACCGGGTGATAGATCGAGGCGAAGGCGCCCATCAGGGTCATCGCCAGGCCGATCTGGATCGGCGAGGAGGCCAGCGCGATGATCAGGCTGGAGACGCCCATGCCGGCGAAGAAGATGATCATCATGGCGCGGCGGCCCCACTGGTCGCCCAGCTTGCCCGATACGATCGAGCCGGCGCCGAACATGAACGAGGCGCCGAAAGCATAGGGCGTGAGCTCCTTCCAGTCGGTGCCCCAGACGCCGGCGATCACGCTCACGGTGTAGAGGAAGACCACCAGGACCCAATGGTCCATGCAGTGTCCCAGGTTCAGCAGCAGGGACGTCGGACTCGTGTTCTTCACAGGCGTTCACTCCCGATGACCGCGCGCAATTTACGCCCACCGCCCGCTGTCGCGCACGCGCGAAAATGACTAGAATTGTCTTGATCCGGACATGGCCAGGCCCCACCCCAAATCCATCGATCCCCGCGACTACCAGCATGTCGCGCGCCCGGTCGCGGCCATGGCCAAGGACTTCGCCGACGGCTTCCACATCGTTCCGCACCACCACGAGCGCGCGCAGCTGATCTTCGCCGCGCGCGGTGTGATGACCGTGGCCACCGAGGCCGGTACCTGGGTCGTGCCGCCGCAGCGCGCGGTGTGGATGCCGGCGCATGTCACGCACGAGATCCGCATGTCCGGCGCCGTCTCGATGCGTACGCTCTATGTGCGCCCCGACAAGGCCGCTGCGCTGCCGCCGGCGGTGCGGGTGATCGCGGTCTCGCCGCTCTTGCGCGAGCTGATCCTGCGCGCCTGCGAGCTGCCGGTGCTCTACGACGAGGCCGGGCCCGAGGGCCGGCTGATGGCAACCCTGCTCGACGAGATCGCCGCCCTGCCCTCGGTCGCGCTCGACCTGAAGATGCCGGTCGATCCGCGCCTCGACCGCGTCTGCCGCGCGCTCCGCGCCGAGCCGGGCGACGACCGCACGCTGGACGACTGGGCGCGCGAGGCCGGCGCCTCGGGCCGCACGCTGGCGCGGCTCTTCCAGAAGGAGACCGGGCTCAGCTTCGCCGACTGGCGCCAGCAGGCGCGGCTGCTGGCGGCGATGGCCCGGCTGGCGGCCGGCCAGCCGATCACCCGCATCGCGCTCGACCTCGGCTACGAGTCGGTGAGCGCATTCTCGGCCATGTTCCGCCGCGCGCTGGGCGCCCCGCCCAGCCGGTATTTCGTCTCCCTCTCCTCGCCTGCGGGGAGAGGGTTGGGGTGAGGGGGAGTTTGCAGGTTGCGCACGACGGCCGTGCGTCACTTGACGCAGCCCCTCACCCCCACCCTCTCCCCGCGCGCGGGGAGAGGGAGTTACGGCGCGAACGGACTGGTGTAAGTCGCGCCCATGTCCAAGCGTGCAGCGACCACCATCATCCCGCCCGCCGCACCGCTGCGCGGGCGCGTGGCGCCGCCGGGGTCGAAGTCGATCACCAACCGCGCGCTGCTGCTGGCGGCGCTGGCCAACGGCACGTCGCGGCTGAGCGGCGCGCTCAAGAGCGACGACACGCGCTACATGGCCGAGGCGCTGCGCGCGATGGGCGTGACCGTCGCCGAGCCCGACGACACCAGCTTCACCGTCACCGGTGACGGCCGGCTGCGCGCGCCCGGCGCGCCGCTGTTCCTCGGCAACGCGGGCACCGCGACGCGCTTTCTCACCGCCGCCGTCGCCAGCGTCGAGGGCACCGTCGTGGTCGACGGCGATCACCACATGCGCAAGCGGCCGATCGGCCCGCTGATCAAGGCGCTGCGCTCGCTCGGCGTCGACGCCCAGGCGCCCACCGATTGCCCGCCGGTCACCATCCGCGGCCATGGCCGCATGCCGGGCGGCCGCGTCGAGATCGATGCCGGCCTGTCGAGCCAGTACGTCTCCGCCCTGCTGATGGCCGCCCCGCTGTCGGCCGAACCGGTCGAGGTCGCGCTGGTCGGCAAGGACATCGGCGCGCGCGGCTATGTCGATCTCACGCTCGCCGCGATGGCCGCCTTCGGCGCCACGGCGAAGCAGACCGGCGACGGCGAATGGCGCGTCGAGGCCGGCGGCTATCGCGCCACCGACTATCTCATCGAGCCCGACGCCTCGGCCGCGACCTACCTCTGGGCGGCCGAAGCGCTGACCGGCGGCGCGATCGACCTCGGCGTGCCGGCCGACGCCTTCACCCAGCCCGACGCGCAGGCGCTGTCGGTGATCCGCGCCTTCCCGCACCTGCCCGCGACGATCGACGGCTCGCAGATGCAGGACGCGGTGCCGACCTTGGCCGTGCTGGCGGCGTTCAACGCCAATCCGGTGCGCTTCACCGGCATCGCCAACCTGCGCGTCAAGGAATGCGACCGCGTCTCGGCACTGGCCACCGGCCTGTCGGCGATCCGGCCCGGGCTGGGCCGCGAGGACGGCGATGACCTGCTCGTCGCTTCCGACCCGTCGCTGGCCGGCCGGACCCTGCCCGCGCGCATCGACACCCGCGCCGATCATCGCATCGCCATGAGCTTCGCGCTCGCCGGGCTGAAGATCGAGGGCATCACCATCCTCGACCCCGACTGCGCCGCCAAGACCTGGCCCGGCTACTGGAAGGCATTGGAATCGCTGGGGGTTCGCTTCGTGTAGCGCGCGCCTACCATCGCGGTTTTGCTGTGGTTTGCTGTGGTCGAAGGGTATTGCCGGCACCACAGCATGGCGCGTCGGTGGACCGGGCGTTTATCCAAGCAGGACAAGGGACTATCTCCTCGGCAGGTGGTCTGCTTCGTCAATCGTCCCACAAATCGGCCGGGCTCCCTATTTCCGCCCCTACGATCGTCGCCGTTCGAGTTCGGGCCGCGCCGCTCCAGCGGCGCTCATGATGCGTCGCTGGAGCGACGCGACCCGAACGGCCTTGAGAGGCGCCTCTATTCTCCAGTTGCCATGGAGCGGGCGTGAGAGTCATCGCGGTTGGAGCGGTGGTAGTCGTCCCAGAGGGTGGCGTAGGTCGGACAGGTCGTCAGCAACTGCTCGTGGGTGCCCTCGCCGACCACGCGGCCTTCGTCCATCACCAGGATCCGATCGGCGTCCATGGTCGCGGTGAGGTGGTGCGTCACCAGGAGGACCAGCCGGTCGCGGCCCAGGGCGGCGAGGTTGCGCTCGAGGGCAAGGGCCGCTTCGGGATCGAGGAAGGCGGTGGGCTCGTCGAGGATCAGGAACGGCGGATCGCGATAGAGCGCGCGGGCGACGATCAGGCGCTGGCGCTGGCCGCCGGAGAGATTGCGGGCGCCTTCC
>JBFXAZ010000036.1:0-45682 GCA_050183765.1 Reyranellaceae bacterium
GGGCGGCAGCGCATTGCCGGCGAGGCGCGCCAGCGCCAGCACGCCGCCCTCGCCGCGGTTGTCGGCGCGCAGGATCAGCACGAGATACTTGACGCTGACGGTGAGGATCAGGGCCCAGAACACCAGCGACAGGGCGCCGAGCACGGCGCTCTCGCCTTTGCCGGCCTCGCCGGCATGGTTGAAGATCTCGCGCATGGTGTAGAGCGGGCTGGTGCCGATGTCGCCGTAGACGACACCCAGCGCGCCCAGCGCCAGTACGCCGATCGGGCCCTGCGGGTGATGCGTTTCCTCGCCCTGGTCGCTCTGCCCGTGCTGGACCGCGTCCTCCGCCAGCAGCGGCGGACGCGCGTGATCGGCGAAGGCATCCACGGCAGGATGCCCATTGCCGTTCGGCGAATCCGTCGGCTGAGGCGCGCCCGGCGTTTGATCCATGTGGTTAAGGAGCTCCTGACCGTGACCGTCCCCAGGCGCTAACGGTCCTTCCCTGACCGGGCCACGGCGCGGGGCCGCGTGATGCACCCGGGCCGGGGCGAGAGTCAAGCCGGGCACCCATGAATCAGCCTAATCTTGAAGTCGTTTCACAGCCATTTCGTCCAAACCCCGGTTCCATCCTGACAAGCTGTGGATAAGAGTCAAATTATACTTGTCTTTCAGAGCTCTACTCCGTCGCAAGAGTCCTCGTTTGTGTCCCGGGGCGTGCTCTCCGATCATGTCGGACGGGGGCTTTGGCAAGGGGGACGCCATGCGTGGCGCGACGGGCACGGTCGCCGGTTGGGGCGCGGCCGGACTGCTGGCCGCGATTCTGGCCGCCTGCGTGCCGCAGCACGCGGTTCTGCACGATGTGGCCGTCGCGCCGCCGCAGTCGCGCGCCATTGCCGCCGCCGACTGGAAAGCATTGGTGGTCGGCGGGGCCGACGACCGGCCGATCTATGATTTCGCCGCCGAGGATGTCGCAAGCCGCCTGCGCGACGCCGGCGTCACCCGCGTGGCGTTGCACACCGCGTCGCTGACCGCGCCGGACGGCCAGCCGCGACCGCCGGCGCGGCTTTCCAGCCTGCGCCAGTCATTGGGCGCCCTCGGCACGCGGCCGGGCGAGGCGTGCCTGCTCTACATCAGCTCGCATGGCGAGGAGGGCGCCCTGCGCCTGGTCGACGAACCCAACGGGCACATCGCCTCGGTCGCCGACATCGACCGGCTGGCGACGGCGGCTTGCGGCGATCGACCCACGGTGCTGGTGCTGTCGGGTTGCGAGACCGGCTCGTTCCTCACCGCGCGACTGGAGCGGCCCAACCGCATCATCATCGCCGCCGCCGCGCGCGGGCGCGCGACCTATGCGGCGAAGCTCGACGAGCGCCACGGTGCCTTCGATCGCTGCCTGATCGGTGCCTACGATTCCGGCGCCACGACCTGGCGCGAGCTGTTCGATCGGGTGCTGCCCTGCGTCGCCGAGCGCGAGGCGTGGCTGGGCGTGCCGGCCTCGCGGCCGCAGGCCTGGTTCGGCAACGCTGTCGCCGATCTCAGGCTGCCGGCGCGCTAGTCGCGCTCCAGCGCCACGGTCTTGATCAGCGCTACGACGCGCCTGCCGGGCGCCAGCGCGAGTTCCTGCGTCGCCTTGGCGCTGATGCGCGACCACAGCGGCGCGCCGATATCGAGCCGCACGTCGACGATGAACGGGCTCGGCCGCGCGATCTCGGCGACGCTCGCCTTGAGCCGGTTCTGGATGCTGATGCCCGTGGGCGCCTCGAGCGCCAGCGACACGTCGCGCGCCAGGATGCGCACGCGCACCGCGCTGCCCGATGGGAGCTCCAGCGCCGGCGTCACCAACTCGCGGCCGGCGCCGACTTCCAGCACCGTCAGGCCGAACTGCGCGTCGTGGCGCTTCACGATGGCGCGCAACACGGTGGCCGGACCGTGCTCGTCGCCGATCGCGTCGCCGCTCAGCATCTCCTCGACCGGGCCGATGCCGGTGATGCGCCCGCGCTCGATGCGCACGACGGTCTGCGCCAGGCGCACGACCTCCTCGACAGCGTGGCTGACATAGAGGATCGGCAGGCCGAAGCGGTCGCGCAGCCGCTCGATGTACGGCATGACCTCGGCCTTGCGCTCGCGGTCGAGCGCCGCCAGCGGCTCGTCCATCAACAGCGCGCGCGGCTGCGAGAGCAGGGCGCGGCCGATGGCGACGCGCTGGCGCTCGCCGCCCGAGAGCGTGCCGGGCCGGCGCGCCAGCAGGTGGCCGATGCCCAGCAACGCCACGACGTCGTCGAAAGCGGCGATGCGCCTGCTGCTGCGCGCCCGGCGTTCGCCATAGCGCAGATTGCTCTCGACGCTGAGATGCGGGAAGAGCCGCGCGTCCTGGAAGACGTAGCCCAGTCGCCGGCGCTCGGGCGGCACGTTGACCGCGCCGGCGTCGAACAGGGTCTCGCCCTCGACGACGATACGGCCGCGATCGGGCCGGCGCAGGCCGCAGACGCAGTCGATGATGGTCGACTTGCCCGAACCGGAGCGTCCGAAGAGCGCTGTCACGCTGCCTTCAGGCACGTCGAAGGCGGCGCTGAGGTCGAGATCGCCGATGCGCAGCGTGATGTCGACCTCGATCATGCCGACGCGCCGATGCGGCGGCTGAGCGCGCGGTTCAGGATCTCGGCGCCGGCCAGCGCCAGCAGCGCGACCGCGACGGAGATCAGGGTCAGGCGCAGGCCGGGGCCTTCGCCGCCGGGTACTTGCGTATAGGCAAAGATCGCCAGCGGCAGCGTGCGGGTCTCGCCGGGGATGTTGGAGACGAAGGTGATGGTGGCGCCGAACTCGCCCAGTGAGCGGGCGAAGCTCAGCACCGTGCCGGCGAGCACGCCCGGTGCCATCAGCGGCAGGGTGACGGTGAGAAAGACCTGCCAGGGTGACGCGCCCAGGGTGCGGGCGGCCTGCTCCAGCCTGCGATCGACCGCCTGCGCCGAAAGCCGGATCGCCTGGGTCATCAGCGGGAAGCCCATGATGGCCGACGCCAGCGCCGCGCCGCGCCACGAGAAGGCGAAGCTGAAGCCGAACCACTCGCTGAGCGGCCGGCCCAGGGGGCCATTGGGCGCGAACAGCACCAGCAGCACGTAGCCGACGACCACGGGCGGCAGCACGAGCGGCAGATGAAGGAAGGCGTCGACCGCCGTCTTGCCGGGGAAGTCGTAGCGCGCCAGCAGCCAGCCTACGGCGATGGCCGGCAGCATGCTGGCCGCGACACCCCATGTCGCGACCTGCACGCTCAGGACGAGAACACCGATTTCCTCGGACGACAGGATCATGCCGCCATATTACTGCGGCGGCGGGCCGAATCCCGCCTCCGCGAGCGTCTTCTGCGACTCCGGGGTCATCAGGAAGTCGAGGAAGGCCTGCGCCCGCGGGTTCCTGGCGTTGGCCGTCAGCGCCATCGGATAGACCACCGGGGGATGGCTGCCGGCGGGGAAGGCGGCGACGATGCGCACCCTGGGCTCGACCTTGGCATCGGTGCTGTAGACGATGCCCAGCGGTGCCGCGCCGCGCGCCACGAAGGCAAGCGCATCGCGCACGTTCTGGGCGCTGGCGACCTTGCCCGAAACCTGGTCCCAGACGCCGAAGTGAGTCAGCGCCGCCTTGGCGTACTTGCCGGCCGGTACGGCGTCGGGATCGGCCAGCGACAGGCGGCCGTCGCCCAGCGCCGCGGCGATGGGGAAGTTCGGGGCCGGCGTCAGCGACACCTTGCTGTCCGCCGGCGTTATGATCACCAGCAGGTTGGTGGCGAGCGCGCGCTGCGTCTGCGGCTTCACCGCCTTCTTGTCGACGAGGTGCTTCATCCACGGCATGTCGGCGGAAATGAACACGTCGCCCGGCGCGCCGTTCTCGATCTGCCGCGCCAGCGCCGAGGAGCCGGCGTAGACCGCCACGCATTTCGGCTCACCCTTGGCCGCCCAAGCCTTGCAGAGTGTATCGAGCACGTTCGACAGGCTGGCCGCCGCCAGCACGCGGATTTCCTGCGCCATGACCGGCGTCGCGGCCACGACAAGAAGAGCGAAGGCGAAGCCCAAACGCAACGCAACACGCATACCACGCCTCCGTCGAGCGCTATATTCAGTCGGATATAGCGTATCCCGGATGCCAGGCGCAAGCGACGCTGTCTTGGCTTGGCGGCGCGTTCGGCGTCTAATCGGGCGATGGCGACTCTCAATCTGCGCATCGAGTTCGGCGGCGAGGACGCCGTGGGTCCGGGCAAGATCCGGCTTCTGGAGCTGATCGACTCCACCGGCTCGATCGCCGCCGCCGGTCGCGACATGGGCATGTCGTACCGGCGTGCCTGGCTGTTGATCGACGAGGTTAACCGCTGCTTTCGCAAGCCGGTGGTCGAGAAGCACGCCGGCGGCGACGGCGGCGGCGGCGCCGCGCTGACGCCCTTCGGTCGCGCGCTGGTCACGCACTACCGCGCGATCGAGTCGAAGGCGGCCGCCGCAGCGGCGCCGCATTTGCGTGCCCTGAACCGCGAACTGCAATCGCGGCGGCAGTCCTCTCGCGAAAACGTGTAGTGTCGCAGGTCACAGCCGCTGGCACCCGACAGTGCTAACGACGGGTCGGTAGCGCCGTCAGGAGAGTTGTCCATGTCCGAATGCCCGCGTCTGCTTGCGTTGAGCACGGCGGTTCCGCCTTATGAGCTCGATCAGCGTGCGGTGTGCACGCGGGTCTCGCGGGTGCTGGGTGGACGGCTGGACCTCGAGAAGCTGCTGCCGGTCTTCGGCAACGCGGGCATCGAACGGCGCTATTCCTGTGTGCCCATCGAATGGTACGAGGAGGTGCATGGCTGGCAGGAGCGCACCCAGCTCTTCATCGACAACGCCGTGGCGCTGCTCGAGCGCATCACCCTCGACTGTCTCGACGAGGCAGGGCTGCGGCGCGAGGACATCGATGCCATCGTCGTGGCTTCGACCACCGGCATCGCCACGCCCAGCCTTGATGCGCTGCTGATCGAGCGGATGGGCCTGCGTCGCGACATCCGCCGGCTGCCGATCTTCGGCCTGGGCTGCGCCGGTGGCGTCACCGGGCTCGCGCGCGCCGTCGACCTGGCGCGGGCGGTGCCCGGCTCGCGCGTGCTCTTCCTCGTGGTCGAGCTCTGCGCTCTGACATTCCGGCGCGACGATTTCGACCGCAGCAACATCATCGCCACAGCGCTGTTCGGCGACGGCGCGGCCGGCGCCATCGTCTCCAGCGACGGCGACGGCCCCGCCTTTGGCCCGGCCGGCGAGCACACCTGGCCGGACTCGCTGGGCATCATGGGCTGGGACGTGCGCGACGACGGGCTGAAGGCGATCTTCGCCCAGAGCATCCCGAGTCTCGTGGAGGGCGGGCTCAGGCGCGTGCTCGAGGACTTCCTCGCGCGCAGCAATCGCCGTCTGGCGTCGGTCGACGCCTTCGCCTGCCATCCCGGCGGCGCCAAGGTGCTCGACGCGCTGGAGGACTCGTTCGAGCTGCAGCGCGGCTCGCTGGCGGACAGCCGCGCGACGCTGCGCGACTACGGCAACATGTCGGCGGCCACCGCGCTCTTCGTCCTGCAGCGCATGAAGCCGCGGCTTGAAGCGCAGAGCACCCTGCTGAGCTCGCTGGGCCCGGGCTTCTCGGCCAGTTTCCTCATGCTCGACGGCCGATGACCGCGGCGCTCGTCATCATCGGGCTGATGGCGTTGCAGCGGCTGGGCGAGCTGGTCTACGCCCGTCGCAACACGCGTCTGCTGCTGGCAAAAGGGGCGGTCGAGGTCGGTCGCGCGCACTATCCGCTGATCGTGCTGCTGCACGCGTCGTGGCTGGTCGCGATCGTCGTCATGTTGCCGCCGTCGCCGTCGATCCACTGGCCGGCGGTCGCCGCGCTCGTCGGCCTCCAGGGGTTGCGGCTCTGGGTGATCGCCGCGCTGGGGCCGTACTGGACGACCCGCATCCTCACCCTGCCTGACGCGCCGCTGGTGCGCGGCGGCCCCTATCGTTTCCTGCGCCATCCCAACTACGCGGCGGTGGTGGGCGAGATCGCCATCCTGCCTCTGGCGTTCGGGCAGGTCGGTGTCGCCATCGTCTTTTCCATCCTCAATGCGGCGGTGCTGTGGTGGCGCATCCGCGTCGAGGACAGCGCGCTGCGGGCACGACGGGAGCTGCCGGGTGGCTGACCCGTCCCCGGACGTCGGCTGGCGGACCTGGATCGGCTTCCTGGCGATGTGCGTCGCCATGTTCATGGCGATCCTCGACATCCAGATCGTCGCGAGCTCGCTGACCACTATCGGTGCCGCGCTGCATATCGCGCACGACGACCTGAGCTGGGTGCAAACGGCCTATCTGGTGGCCGAGGTGATCGCGATCCCGCTCTCAGGCTGGCTGACCCGCGCGCTCGGCCTGCGCTGGCTGATGGCCGGCGCGACGCTGGGATTCTGCATCGGCAGCGCCGGCTGCGCGATCGCAGACAGCTTCGCCGCCCTGGTCGCCCTGCGGATCGTGCAGGGCCTGTTCGGCGGCCTGCTGATCCCCGGCGTGTTCACGGCGGGCTTCGTGATGTTTCCGCCGTCGCATCACGCCAGGGTTGCCGCGATCGCGGGCAGCCTTGCGATGCTGGCGCCGACCATCGGACCGGCTCTTGGCGGCTGGCTGACGGAGACGACGTCCTGGCACTGGATGTTCCTGATCAACCTGCCGCCCGGGCTGGCCGTGATGGCCATCGTCGCGCTTTTTGTACGTGGCGCGCTGCCGGATTGGTCGGCGCTGTGGCGCATCAGCCTCCCGACGATCGTGTGCGCGGCGATGTTCCTCGGAGGGTTCGAGCTTCTGCTGAAGACCGGTCCGCGCAGCAACTGGCACGGCCCGATGGTGCTCGTCCTCTATGTCGTCTGCCCGCTCGCCGCGGCGGCGAGCGTCTGGCTTTGCCTCACCCGTGCGCATCCGTTCGTCGATCTGCGTCGCTTCCGCGACCGCGCCTTCTCGCTCGGTTGCGGCCTGAACTTCGTGCTCGGCCTCGGCCTGTACGGCGCAACCTACCTGCTTGCGGTGTTCCTGGGTTTCGTGCGTGACATGGGGCCGCTGCAGATCGGCGCGATCATGGCGGTGACCGGTGCTGTCCAGCTTCTGGTCGCGCCGGTGGCCGCATTCCTCGAGCCGCGCGTGGATACGCGCGGGCTGACCACCTTCGGCTTCGCGCTCTTCGCGGCCGGCCTGATCGCCAATGGATTCACCACGCCGCAGTCGGGCTTCGACGATCTCTTCTGGCCGCAGGTGCTGCGCGGGGCTGCCATGCTGCTGTGTCTTCTGCCGATCACGCGCCTGGCGCTCGATGGCTGGAACGACGAGGACTCGGCGGAAGCCAGCGGCGTGTTCAACGTGATGCGCGTGCTGGGCGGCGCCATCGGCATCGCGCTGATCGACACCATTCTCGAGCAGCGCACGCCGGGTCACGCGGCCCGGCTGGTCGAGCGCCTGATGGCCGGCAATCGCGATGCCGCAATCTTCGTCGGCCTGCCGCTGGATCGGTTCACCGGCGCGGCGATCGGCCCTGTCGATGCCGCCACGCAGGAGACGGTGCGCCCGCTGGTCGAGCGCGCGGCGCTGACCCTGTCGTTCAACGAGGCATGGCTGGCGGTGGGCATCACCTTCGTGGCGGCGATGCTGATGGTGCCGTTCGTGCCGCGGCGGCGGCCGATGCGATCTAGCGTCCGCGCCACGGCCTGACGATCAGCGCGCCCAGATTGGCGGTGCCGAAGAGGACGATGGCAAGCGCCACGGCCCAGAACAGGCCCTCCTCGCCGAGCTTCAGCACATGCACCGCAAGCCAGCCGCCGCCGGCCGCCAGCGCCAGGCGCAGGAACGAGATGATCAGCGGCACGCCCTGCCGGCCGGCGCCCTGCGAGGCGAAGTTCAGCGCCATGCCCAGGCCGAAGAAGGCATAGAACGGCGCCGCCCGCGTCAGGTAGGTCACGCCGGTCTGCTGCACCAGCGGATCGGCGCTGAAGATCGACATCCAGCCCTGCGGAAAGATCGCCACCAGCGAGCCGACCGTGCCGGTCAGGACCGCGGCCATCAGCGAGCCGATGATGGCGACGCGCACCGCGCGCTGCCACTGGCCGGCGCCGGCGGCGATGCCGACAAGCGTGGTCAGCGCCGAGCCGATGCCGAAGGCCAGCGGCACCAGCATGAACTCCAGCCGCGAGCCGACGCCGTAGCCGGCCAGGGCGGCGACACCGAAGCCCGCCACCAGCAGGGTGATCAGGATGGTGGTGAGATTGGCGGTGATCGCCGAGACCGAAGAGATGAGCCCGACGCGCAGGATCGGCGCGAACAACGCCGTCCTCAGCGAGACGCCGCGCAGCGCCGGTGTGAAGCCCGCAGCGCCGCGGTGCAACGCCCGTGCCATGAGAGCGGAGGCGAGGGTCGCGGTGCAGATCGCGGAGACGGCGGCGCCGGCAATGCCCAGGCCACCCCAGCCGCCGACGCCCAGCGCCAGCACGAAGGTCAGCGGAATCTGCAGCAGCGAGCTCAGCAGCATCGCCTTGCCGGGCAGCGCCGCGTTGCCGGCACCGCGCAGGATCGCCGACAGCGCGAACATCGCCCAGTGTGCGGCAGCGCCGGCGAAGATCATGTCGGAGTAGGTAAGGGCATAGGCCAGCACGCGGGCCGGATCGCTGCCGCTGCCCGCACCATTGCCGCTGCGCAGGCTGCCCAGCAGGCGGAAGATGTCGGCGCCGAAGATGCGCATGCCGACGGTGAACAGCAGCGCGAAGCCCAGCGCGACCAGCAGCGCGTGGACGACCAGCGCGCGCACGTCGGCGGTGCGCCCGCCGCCCGAGGCGCGCGCGATCGCCGAGGCGATGCCGCCGCCGATGCCGCCCGCGGCCATCATGGTCATCAGCATGAAGAGCGGGAAGACCAGGGCGAAGCCTGCGAGAGCCTCGGTGCCGAGCTGTCCAATCACCCAGGTCTCGGCGATGCTGACGCCGGACTGCGCGATCATCACGGCCGTGGTCGGCAGGGCCAGGCGCACGATCGTCGGCACCGGCGCCGCCACCAACAGCGGGTGCGGCTTGGGCGGCACGAGCGTCTCGCGCAGGACGGGGGCGGAATCGGGCATGCGGCACTCAACGACGGAACGATGCGTGTATATGCACGAATATGGTTGGAACGCTACATGCTTTCCTCTCATGCTAGGGTGAGCGCAAACGTGAGGACAGGAACATGACGGAGCGCGACGAGGACAAGTCGAGGCCGATGGCCACCGGCACGAAGCAACTCGAGACCGACCGCGCCATCGTCTGGGAATGGCGCATGCCGCCGGGTGCGCGCACCGGCTGGCATCGGCACGGCCACGACTACATCGTCGTGCCGCTGGTGACCGGCAAGCTCGGCGTCTGGACCGGCACGCAATATGTCGAGTCGGACATGACGCAGGGCATTTCGTACTCGCGCGCCGTCGGCGTCGAGCACGACGTGATCAATCCCAACGCCTTCGAGTACGCCTTCATCGAGATCGAGCTGAAGCCCTAGCCGCGCCGCACGCGGGCGATGCCCGATGACATCGCCTGCTGCAGCAGGGCGACGTCGGTCGCGATGGAGACGAAATCGTAGCCGCGCCTGACGAAGGTCGCGGCCTCGTCGGCGTCGCGCGCGAGACGGCCGGCGGATTTGCCGTGCTTGCGGCAGGCGGCGATGGTGGCGCCCTCGTGCGCCTGGAAGCGCTGGTCGTCGAAGGCGCCGGGGATGCCCATGGCCACCGACAGGTCGTTGTGGCCGACCCACAGCACGTCGACGCCGTCCATCGCGGCCATGGCGTCGGCGCACTCGGCGCCGGCCGGATCCTCGATCTGCAGCATGACGATGGTGCGATCGTTCTGGGCGGCGAAGCGTTCGGCGAGCGACGCGCCGCTCATGCTGTAGCGCTCCATCGCCAGGCCCAGCGCCACGCCGCGTTTGCCCTGCGGGAAGTACTTCGCCGCGTCGAGCACCGCGCGCGCCTGCTCGACCGACGAGACCATCGGCACCATCACGCCGTCGGCGCCGATGTCCATGATGCGCGCGATATGGTCGTAGGCCTTCGACGGCGCGCGCACGATCACCGGCAGGTTGCCGGCGTGCATGTACTTGACGCCGGCGCGCACGGTGTCGAAGCCGAAGCCGCTGTGCTCCATGTCGATGACGACGAATTCTGCGCCGGCGGCGCTCAGCACCTGGCCGATGGCCGGCACGGCGAACTCGAAGACGAAGGTGCCGATCTTCGGCGCGCTGGTGCCGACCGCCGCACGCAAACTCGTCCTGGCCATGACGCTTCCCCCCAGTGGTGAGGGCGGACGCTAGTCGGTTCCAGGTCTCATCGAAAGAACACTATGGAAATGTTCAATAGGATATTTGTGCGGTCCTGTTAGGTAAATTATTTTGTATTAGTCTCACCGAAGGGGCCAATTGAGGGGCGACGGCATCCAGCCTGGAGAGCGCCCCCTTGGACCATCTGCCGATTTTCATGGCCCTGCGTGGCCGGACGGCCCTGGTCGTCGGCGACACGCGGTCCGCCGATCAGCGCGCCGGCCTGCTGGCCAAAGCTGGCGCCACGGTGCGGCGGGTCGCGGCCGAGGCCGTGACGGCGGCGGACCTGGCCGGCATGGCAATCGCCTTCGTCGCCACGGGCAATCGCGACCTCGATCGTCTCGTCGCCGGCTGGGCGCGTGCGGCCGGAGTGCCCGTGAACGTCGTGGACCGCCCCGATCTCTGCGATTTCATCATGCCCGCGATCGTCGACCGCGACGGCGTCGTCGCGGCGATCTCGACCGGCGGGGCGTCGCCGACCCTGGCGCGGCTGCTGCGCGAGCGGATCGAGGCGGCGTTGCCGGCGCGCATCGGCGCGCTCGCCGCGTTTGCCGCGCGTTTCCGCGGCGCCGCCCGCACCGTCGGCAATCGCCTGCGCTTCTGGGAGCGCACGCTCGATGGTCCGATCGGCGAGATGGTGCTGGCCGGTCGGGATGCCGAGGCTGAGATCGCCCTGCGCACCAACCTGGCGCGCGGCGACGACGGGCAGGGCGTGGTGCACATCGTCGGCGCTGGCCCGGGCGATCCGGAGCTGCTGACGCTGCGCGCGCTGCGCCTGCTGCAGCGCGCCGACGTGATCCTGCACGACGATCTCGTGACGCCGGCGATCCTCGACTACGCGCGCCGCGACGCCGAGCTGGTGCCGGTGGGCAAGCGCAAGGGCCGCCACAGCCACAAGCAGGACGAGATCAACGCGCTGATCGTCGAGCACGCGCGCGCCGGCAAGCGCGTGGTGCGGTTGAAGGGCGGCGATCCCTTCGTCTTCGGCCGCGGCGGCGAGGAGCTCGCCCACGTGCGGGCCGCGGGCATCGAGGTCTTCGTCGTGCCCGGCATCACCGCGGCGCTCGGTTGCGCGGCGGCCAGCGGCATTCCGTTGACGCACCGCGATGTCGCGCAGTCTGTGACTTTCGTGACTGCGCATGGCCGCGACGGCGAGCCCGATATCGATTGGCGCGCGGCGGCGCAGCCGGGCCGCACCACCGTCGTCTACATGGGCCTCACCCAGGCCCCGCGCGTGCGCGATCGACTGCTGGCGGCCGGCATCCGTCTCTCCATGCCTGTCGCCATCGTCGATCGCGGCACGCGCCCCGATCAGCGCGTCTCCATCGGCACGGTGGGATCGCTCGCGGCGCTGGCGGCGCAGCACAGCGGTGGCGGACCCGCCCTCATCATCATCGGCGAGGTCGCGGCGCTGGCAGACGCCGGCCTGCCGGCACTTCTCGCGGAGGCTTCGTGATGTCCAAGGCCGCCAAATCCACCCTGCAGATCGCCACCGCCAACCGTCTGCGCGACGGCGCCGTGGTCTTCCTCACCGCCGACGACGACTGGTCGACCTCGCTGGCCGAGGCCCAGGTCTCGCGCACCGCCGCCGATGCCCAGCGTCTGGTGGCCATCGCCAACCGCGATGCGGCGACGGTGATCGTCGGCCCGGCGCTGATCGCCGTCGCCGACCATGACGGCGTGATCGAGCCGGTCGATCTGCGCGAACGCATCCGTGCCAACGGGTTGACCATCCACACCATCGCCGCCGACGCGGTGCGCTACCTCTGAGCGGCCCATGTACACCTACGACGAGCACGATCGCACCTTCGTCGCCGAGCGCGTCGCGCAGTTCCGCGACCAGGTGAGCCGCCGCCTGTCGGGCGAGCTCACCGAGGAGCAGTTCAAGCCGCTGCGCCTGCACAACGGCCTGTACCTGCAGCTGCATGCCTACATGCTGCGCGTGGCGATCCCCTACGGCACGCTGTCGTCGACGCAGATGCGCATGCTCGCGCACATCGCGCGGCGCTACGATCGCGGCTACGGCCACTTCACCACGCGGCAGAACATCCAGTTCAACTGGATCAGGCTGCAGGACGCGCCCGATGCGTTGGCCGACCTCGCCTCGGTCGAGATGCACGCGCTGCAGACCAGCGGCAACTGCATCCGCAACACTACCGCCGACCAGTGGGCCGGCGTCGCGGTCGACGAGATCGAGGATCCGCGCATCTGGTGCGAGATCATCCGCCAGTGGTCGAGCCTGCACCCGGAGTTCACCTTCCTGCCGCGCAAGTTCAAGATCGCGGTCACCGGCTCGCCGCACGATCGCGCCGCGGTGCGCGTGCATGACATCGGTCTGCGGCTGCATCGCAACGCCGAGGGCGAGGCCGGCTTCGAGGTGATCGTCGGCGGCGGGCTGGGCCGCACGCCGATGATCGGCAAGACCATCCGCGAGTTCCTGCCCAAGCGGCATCTGCTGTCGTATCTCGAGGCGGTCCTGCGCGCCTACAACCTCGCCGGCCGGCGCGACAACCTCTACAAGGCGCGCATCAAGATCCTGGTGCACGAGATCGGCACCGAGGAGATGCGCCGCCGCGTCGAGGCCGAATGGGAAACCATCCGCGACGGCGCGCTCGAGCTGCCGCCCGAGATCGTCGCCGCCATCGCGAATCACTTCGCGCCCCCGGTCTATGCGCCGCAGCCCGCGGTCGATCTCGCGGTCGAGCGGCTGCGGCTGGAGAACGCCGACTTCGCGCGCTGGCTGAAGACCAACGTCGCGCCGCATCGCGAGCCCCGCTACGCCATCGTCAACCTGTCGCTGAAGCCCGAGGGTGCGCCGCCGGGCGACGCCAGCGCGGCGCAGATGGAGGCGGTGGCCGACCTGGCGCAGGCCTACAGCCTCGACGAGATCCGCGTCTCGCACGAGCAGAATTTGGTGCTGCCGCATGTGAAGCGCGCCGACCTGCCAGAGCTGTGGCGCAGGCTGGCGGCGATCGATCTGGCGACGCCCAATCTCGGGCTGGTCAGCGACATCATCGCCTGCCCGGGCCTCGACTACTGCGCGCTGGCCAATGCGCGCTCGATCCCGGTGGCGCAGCAGATCACGCGGCGCTTCGCCGATCTGAAGCGCCAGCACGACATCGGCGAGCTGAAGATCAAGATCTCGGGCTGCATCAACGCCTGCGGCCATCACCACGTGGGCCACATCGGTATCCTCGGCGTCGACAAGAACGGCGAGGAATTCTACCAGATCACCCTGGGCGGCGACGGCACCGAGACCACGTCGCTGGGTCGCATCATCGGTCCCGCGGTGCCGGCCGACGGCGTGGTCGACGCGGTCGAGACCCTGGTCGAGACCTATCTCGCCACGCGCCGACCCGGCGAGCGCTTCGTCGACACTTATCGTCGCCTGGGCGATGTCCCGTTCAAGGAGCGCCTCTATGCCGCTGCTTAAGGATGGCCGACTGGTCGAAGATCCCTGGCACGCCGTCGACGACGCCGCGCCGCTGCCGGCATACGGGCCGGTGATCGTCTCCCTGCCGCGTTTCCAGGCCGAGCGCCAGGCGCTGCTGGAGCGCTGGGCACCGCTGGGCGTGAGGTTGCGCAACAGCGATGCGATCGACGCGTTGAACGGCGTCGTCAATCGCTTCGCGCTGATCGCGCTGGAGTTCCCGAAGTTCAGCGACGGCCGCGCCTACAGCCAGGCCCGCGGCCTGCGCGAGCGCATAGGCTTCGCCGGCGAATTGCGCGCCACCGGCGACGTGCTGATCGACCAGGCGCTGTTCATGCGGCGCTGCGGCTTCGACGCCTACGAGATCGCCGACGCCGCGCGCGCGCCGCGCTTCGTCGAGGCGTTCCGGTCGTTCAGCGTGTTCTACCAGCCGGCCGGCGACGGCCGCGCGCCTGTCGCGGCGCTGCGCCGCTTCGCCTCGGCGGCGTAAGCGTCGCGGGCGACGCGGCCCGCACGACGGAAGGCGTGCTAGCCTGCCCGCATGTCGCTGCCCGCCGATCTCTCCGCCCGCCTGTCGCTGCCGCTGATCGCGGCGCCGATGTTCCTCGTCTCCGGTGTCGAGCTGGTGGTCGCCGCCTGCGTCCAGGGCGTGATCGGCTCGTTCCCGACGGCGAACGCGCGCACGACGCAAGAGCTCGACGCCTGGCTCGGCGAGATGCGGCGTCGCGTCGAGGAGGCCGAGCAACGTGCCGGCAAGCGGCTCGCGCCGATCTGCCCGAACCTGATCGTGCATCGTTCCAACACGCGACTTGCCGACGACCTCGCAGTGCTGTTGCGTCATCGCGTCGAGCTGGTGATCGCCAGCGTCGGCAGCCCGGAGAACGTCATCGCGCCGCTGCACGACATCGGCTGCCGTGTCTTCACCGACGTCGCCTCGATGCGTCATGCCGAGAAGGCGATCGCCATCGGCAGCGATGGGCTCGTGCTGCTGGCCGCCGGCGCCGGCGGTCAGACCGGCTGGGCCAATCCCTTCGCCTTCGTGCGTGCCGTGCGCGCCATCTGGAACGGGCCGCTGGTGCTGGCCGGCGGCATCGCCGATGGTCAGGCGCTGCGTGCCGCCGAGGTGCTGGGCTGCGATCTCGCCTACATGGGCACCAAGTTCATCGCCACCCGCGAGAGCATGGCCAAGGACGCCTACAAGGAGATGCTGGTCTCCTCGCGGCTCGACGACGTGCTGCTGACCCGAGCCTTCACCGGCCTGGAGACGAACATGCTGCGGCCCTCGATCGTCGCCGCCGGCGCCGATCCCGACAACCTGCCGGCGCGCGGCGGCATCGACGTGGCCAAGGACATCAACAGCGGTGCGCGCGAGCAGGGGGCCAGGCGGTGGAAGGACATCTGGAGCGCCGGGCATTCGGTGTCCGGCGTGGCCGATATTCCGTCCGTCGCCGGGCTGATCGCCCGCACCCGTCGGGAGTACGCCGCGGCCTCCTGACATTTAGGATGACAATATATTTGTAGAAGAGTAAGTTAGAGTGAAATCTTAAAGTGAAAAATAAAAATCCATGACGCTGCGCCCTCTCTCCGAGGAAGTTGAACGCTACCTGCCGCCGACCAGCGTGCGACGGGCGGCGATGTTCATCTGGTTCCTGGTCGTCGTGACCCTGGTGTGCGGCATCGGGTCCTTCTATTCGCCGGCCAACGATCCGGCGTGGTGGAGCGCGCTGAAGAAGCCCGCCGGCATGCCGCCGGCGTGGCTCATTCCGCCGGTCTGGATGGCGCTGTACATCGCCATGGCGATGTCGGTGTGGCTGGTGTGGCGCAGCGCGCCCTGGCATCGCACCAGCTCGGCGCAGCTGCTGTGGTGGACCCAGCTGATTCTCAACGCGATCTGGATGCCGCTGTTCTTCGGCAGCCATCGCGTTGGCCTGGCCGTGGCCGAGATCTTCATCCTGTTCATGGCGATCGGCGCCACCATGACCGCCTTTCGCCAACACTCCAGGCTGGCCGCCTGGCTGCTCGCGCCCTATCTCGGCTGGGTCGGCTTCCTGGCGATCCTGAACATACAGGTCTGGAAGCTCAACGTCGGCTAGTGGACGGTCGCCAGGACCTCGGCGAAGCGGAACTCCGCCGGCTGGATCAGCCCGGCGCTGGCGATCCGCACCCGGTGCAACTTGCCGTCCAGGTTGCCCTGCCAGAAGCTCAGGAACTTCGTAAGCACCGGAAATTTCGGGGCGATGTCCAGGTCCTGCCAGATGAAGGTCTGCAGCAGGCTCTGATGATCCGGCAGGAAATAGAGGATCTCCGCCGTCGTCAGCCGATAGTCGCGCAGTTGCTTTTTCAGGTTATCAGACATTCTCACCACCTCTCCTGGGTGACTCCAACGTCGAGGGACCTCAATGGTCTCGCGAGAATCGTGCCAACGCAACCAAATCTCTAAGCTAAATCAAGTCATTAGCAGCCATGCGACATGATTGCTGCTGACGCTTGACTAAATTGAGGCAAACCCCTACATCCCGCCCGCGATTGGCACTCATGAATCCGGAGTGCTAACAGCAATCTTATTACCCGGCCTGGAGAGGCCTCATTCTGGATCCGGAGGAGGAGGGAGTTCATGAACTTTCGTCCGCTGCATGATCGCGTCGTGGTGAAGCGCGTCGCGGAAGAAGAGAAGACCAAGGGCGGCATCATCATCCCCGACACCGCCAAGGAAAAGCCGATGGAAGGCGAGATCGTCGCCGTCGGCCCGGGCGCCCGCGACGAGAAGGGCACGCTGGTGCCGCTCGACGTCAAGGTCGGCGACCGCATCCTGTTCGGCAAGTGGTCGGGCACCGAGGTGAAGCTCGATGGCGTCGATCTCCTGATCATGAAGGAGAGCGACATCATGGGCATCCTCGAGACCGTGAAGGTCGCCAAGAAGGCCGCCTGAGCCAACCCATCCGGACCGTCGCGCGCGAGCGCCGACGGTCTTTTCGCAAGAACCAGTTCGCTAGAGGGAAACCATGGCTGCCAAAGACGTACGTTTTTCGGGTGACGCGCGCGACCGCATGCTGCGCGGCGTCGATGTCCTCGCCAACGCAGTGAAGGTCACGCTGGGTCCGAAGGGCCGCAACGTCGTGCTCGACAAGAGCTTCGGCGCGCCGCGCATCACCAAGGACGGTGTGACGGTGGCGAAGGAGATCGAGCTCGCCGACAAGTTCGAGAACATGGGCGCGCAGATGGTGCGCGAGGTCGCCAGCAAGACCAACGACGTGGCCGGCGACGGCACCACGACGGCCACCGTGCTGGCCCAGGCGATCGTGCGCGAGGGCGCCAAGCTGGTCGCCGCCGGCATGAACCCGATGGACCTCAAGCGCGGCATCGACCAGGCGGTCGAGGCGGCGGTCGAGGACATCAAGGGCCGCGCCAAGAAGATCACCACCTCCGACGAGGTGGCGCAGGTCGGCACGATCTCGGCCAACGGCGAGGAGTCGATCGGCAAGATGATCGCCGAGGCGATGAAGAAGGTCGGCAACGAGGGCGTGATCACGGTGGAAGAGGCCAAGAGCCTCGACACCGAGCTCGACGTCGTCGAGGGCATGCAGTTCGACCGCGGCTACCTGTCGCCGTACTTCATCACCAACGCCGACAAGATGACCTGCGAGCTCGACCAGCCGTTCCTGCTGCTGTTCGAGAAGAAGCTCTCGGGCCTGCAGGCGATGCTGCCGGTGCTCGAGGCGGTCGTGCAGTCGGGCAAGCCGCTGCTGATCGTCGCCGAGGACGTCGAGGGCGAGGCGCTGGCCACGCTGGTCGTCAACAAGCTGCGCGGCGGCCTGAAGGTCGCGGCCGTGAAGGCGCCGGGCTTCGGCGATCGCCGCAAGGCGATGCTCGAGGACATGGCGATCCTGACCGGCGGCCAGCTGATCAGCGACGATCTCGGCATCAAGCTGGAGAACGTCACGCTCGACATGCTGGGCAAGGCGAAGCGGGTGCTGATCCAGAAGGAGAACACCACGATCGTCGACGGCGCCGGCAAGAAGAAGGACATCGAGGCGCGCATCGCCCAGATCAAGGCGCAGATCGAGGAGACCACCTCGGACTACGACAAGGAGAAGCTCCAGGAGCGTCTCGCCAAGCTGGCCGGCGGCGTCGCCGTCATCAAGGTCGGCGGCTCGACCGAGGTCGAGGTGAAGGAGCGCAAGGATCGCGTTGACGACGCGATGCACGCGACCCGCGCCGCGGTGGAAGAGGGTGTCGTCGCCGGCGGCGGCTCGGCCCTGCTCTACGCCACCCGCGCCCTGGACCGCCTGCGGACCGCGAACCCCGACCAGAAGGCCGGCATCGACATCATCCGCCGCGCGCTGCAGGCGCCGATCCGCCAGATCGTCGACAACGCCGGCGAGGATGGCTCGGTGGTCGTCGGCAAGCTGCTGGAGTCGAAGGACACCAACCAGGGCTTCGACGCGCAGAAGGGCGAGTACGTCAACATGATCAAGGCCGGCATCATCGACCCGACCAAGGTCGTGCGCACGGCGCTGCAGGACGCGGCCTCGGTCGCCGGGCTGCTGATCACCACCGAGGCGATGATCGCCGAGCGGCCGGAGAAGAAGGCCCCGCCGATGCCGGGCGGCGGCATGGGCGGCATGGGCGGCGACATGGACTTCTAGGTCCGTCGCCGATCCAGCTGGATCGGATACGCGAGGGCCGGGGAGCGATCCCCGGCCCTTTTTCTTTGCGTGGTATGATCGCCCGATGGTCCTGGCTCGACTGTTGGGCGTCGTCCTGTGCCTCGCCGCCGTGGCGTGGCCGGGCTCGCCACGCGCGCAGGAAGCCTCGCCGCCGGTTGTCGTGCATGGTCTGAAGGGGGTCGTCGACCTCGGGCCGTCCGCCGGATTCCTGATCGATCCCGGCGGCCATCTCGGCCTGGCCGATGTGATCTCGCCGACTTACGCGCAGCGCTTCAAGGCCGATGGTCGCTCGGCGCCGTCCTTCGGCCTGACGCGCGCCGCGGTATGGATGCGCGTGGCAGTCGACTGGCGGGTGGACGACCGGGACCTGTGGTGGCTCCTCATCCGCCACGCCGGCATGGATCGCGTCGATCTGTACCTGCCGCTGGCCGATGGACAGTATCGTCGCCTCTCGGCCGGCCTCGAGGTGCCGCACGCCTTCGATCCGGCACCGCATCGGCGGATCGCCTTTCGTCTGCCGCCGGAATTTCCCGGCGGCACGATCTATCTGCGGGTGGTCAGCAGCGGACCCATCCGGCTGCCGGTGCAGATTGTCGATGCGCGTGCCTTCGAGCAGCGCGAGGCCGTCGAGTATGCGCTGCTCGCCTGCTATTGCGGATTGCTGCTGGCCCTGGGCGTCTACATGACGACGATCTGGTTCGCGGTCCGGCCGCCCGGCGCGCTGTGGCTGGCGAGCGGCGTCTTCTCGCTGTTCGTCTGCATCGTGGTCAGTCACGGCCTGATCGGCGAGCTGATCTCGCCCCAGCTTCAGCCCCCGGCGCGCGAGGTCGGGCTGATCGCGGCGCTGGCCGCCATGATCTGCGGCAATCTCTTCCTCGTCGACTTCATCGGGCTGCGCGCGTCGTATCGCCGGCTTGGGCTGGGATTCGCCGCGATAAATGTCGCGCTCGCCTGCGCCGCAATCGCCACCATCATCGACCCGCTGGTCGGCCGTGCGGCGACCTCGGGGCTGGCGATCGTCGCGACGGTCCTCGGCATCTGCGCCGTCGGCGTCGCGCTCGCCGAACGGCATGCCGGCGCGATCGCGCTGGCCGTCAGCTGGCTGGTCGGCGAGGCGGGCGCCATCATGCTGCACCTGATGGCATGGGCGGCGCTCGTGACGCCCGTGGCCACCAGCCTCCTGGGATTCGGGGCGGTGGTCTTCGCGGCGCTTCTGGCCGTGGTGGCGATGGCCGGTCGCCTGCGCGCCGAGCGGTTGCGCGCCGAGGCGGCGCTGCGCGACAGCGAAGGACGCTTCCGCGACTTCGCCAACGCATCCTCGGACTGGTTCTGGGAAACCGACGCCGAGCGCCGCTTCACGCATTTCGGCGGCGCCGCGCTCAAGATGATCGGCTTCGAGCCGGCGCGCGCGCTGGGCCGCCGCGCCTTCGAGGTCGCCTCGCTGCGGCCGAGCGAGGATGCCGACGCGATCTCCCGCGCCATCGCCGAGCGACGTCCTTTCCGCGACGCCATCTACAGCTATCGCCAGCGTGTCGACGAGACGCGCTATCTCAGGGTCAGCGGCGTGCCCATCTTCGACGAGCAGGGTCGCTTCGCGGGCTATCGCGGCGTCGCGGCCGACGTCACCGAGGAGCGCCGTGCGCGCGAGGCGCGCCAGCAGCGCGAGAAGCTGGCGGCGCTGGGCCAGCTCGCCGGCGGCGTGGCGCACGAAATCAACAACATGCTGCATCCGGTGCTGAACTTCGCGCGCGAGGCGCGCGAGGCGCCGCCGTCGCGCGAGGCCGAGCGCCGCCGCTATCTCGACATCGTCATCGACAACACCCGCAAGGCCGGCGAGATCGTCAATCGCATTCTGGCGTTCGCGCGCGGCGAGGCGGCGCGGCCGCGCGACATCGACCTCGCGCAGGCGGTGCGTGAGGCCGTCGATCTCGCGCGCGGCGCGCTGCCGCCCGAGATCGCGGTGGAAGCGGAGGTGCCGGCGAGCTGCGGCTTCGCGCGCGTGGCGCCGGCGGAGATCACGCAGGTGCTGCTCAACCTCACGGTCAACGCCATGCAGGCGATGAAGGATGGCGGCACGCTGCGCATCGCGCTGACGCGGACCGCGCACGGCGAGGGCGCGCGATTGACGGTAAGCGACACCGGCGAGGGCATGGACGAGGCGACGCGCGCGCGGCTGTTCGAGCCCTTCTTCACCACGCGCGGCGACAGCGGCACCGGGCTCGGTCTGTCGGTGGTCTACGGCATCGTCACCAGCTGGCGCGGCGCCATCAGCGTCGAGAGCAGGCCTGGCGCCGGCACGCGCTTCATCATCGACATTCCGGCGGCGGACTGACGGCGCCCTTGCGCGCCGCGACGACGCTGCTCAATCTGCGCCCGTCGATCCCCGCGGTGGGTAGCCACTGGAGCGCGTCATGGCCAAGGGCCGCATCCTTGTCGTCGACGACGTCGATACCGTTCGCGAGTCGCTGCGCCTGGCTCTCGAGCGCGCGGGCTACGAGGTCGACGAGGCCTCGGATGGCGCGGAGGCCCTGGCCATCGCGCATCGCATGTCGACCGATGCCGTCGTCGCCGATCTGTGGATGCCCAGGCTCGACGGCATCGAGCTCCTGAAGGCGCTGCGTCGCGAGCGGCCGGGGCTGAAGGTGATCGCCATCTCCGGCGGCGGCGCCGGCATGTCGCTCGAGGTCGCGACATCGCTGGCGCGCGCCTGGGGGGCGGAGGATGTGCTGGTCAAGCCGTTCGACAACGAGACGCTGGTGGCGCGCCTCGATGCCATGCTCGACGACTGAGCCGACCGTCGTCCTGAGCGCAGCGAAGGACCTTGCGGTGGTCCGCTCAAACAAGAGCGGCGCCGGAGATCACCCGGCGCCGAAATTCTTTGGTCACTCGACCGCGAGATCCTTCGCTGTCGCTCAGGATGACGGCGGTGGCACTATGCCCGGCGGCGCCCGCGCGGCGGGAACGGGCTGCTGCGCGGCAGCTCGCGCACCAGCAGCTCAAGCGCCTCAACGAGCGCCTCGTTGCGCATGGGGTCGAGCGATTCGAGCAGGCCGCGCAAGGGCAGGCGCGGATCCTGCAGAAGCAGGGTGCGTCCGCTTTCGGTGACCTCGATGAGATCGGCACGCCGGCTGCGCGGGTTGGGCCGGCGCTCGAGCAGCCCCTTGTCGACCAGCGTGCGGATGGTGCGCGCCACCGGCGCGATGCTCATGTCCTGGAAGCGCGCGAGCCCGGAGGCAGTGCGCGCGGGCGAGTCGACTTCCGCGAAGTAGCGCAACGCGACCCATTGGGCCGGATAAAGTCCCTGGGCATACCCGGCGCCGTGGATCATGCGACTGACCTGCTCAAGCAGCATCACGATGCCTTGGGCGGGAACTGGCTTTTGCATAAGGGAGCGGTGAATTGCGCTGAAGGGGACGTCGGACGTTGTGGAGAATGCCTGCATGCGTGGAACTCCTCCGCTACAGTGAACCCCCGTGGAATTGGTGGCATAGGGCTTCTGTCACGCCAAGTGGACTGTGCATCTATTTGGTGGCGACTGATCACCTTGGCCTCATTTTTTGCGTAGCATTCGCGCGGAGGTGCGCTTCTTGACGATTCCCATGTCGGTCAAAGGGGTTGTCGTGGTTGATGGCCGCGTCCTGTTGCTGCGCAACGAGCGCGACGAGTGGGATCTGCCGGGCGGCCGGCCGGACGCCGGCGAATCTCAGGAGGCGGCGCTCGTGCGCGAAGCGCACGAGGAGGCCAATATCCAAGTCATGGCCGTGGAATGTCTAGACGACTGGCCCTACGAGGTTCTGCCCGGCCGTTTCGTGCGTATCCGCGCCTATGGCTGCCGCGTCATCGACGCATCGCGAACGGCGCTCAGTCACGAGCACCGCGAGCTACGCTTCTTTGCGCCCGAAGAGCTCGACGGGCTGCGCCTGCACGGCGGCTATCGCCGCGTCATCGATCTGTGGCTCGCACGCGCCATTCGATAGACCAGTCATCGCCGTCGCGCCTGCGTGAGGTTTCCAGGACGCCGAAGCGGTCGCTGGCGGCCAGCGCGCCTTGCCATAATCCGTTCCAGGCGTCGAAGGCGGTCAGCGCCTGATCGTCGTCGCCCAGATCGATGCCGCGCATCATCTTCCAGCCGCGCTGCGTGATGCGCGCGCCGTCGAGCGTGACATCCTCGCCCTGGGCCGCCTGCATCGCCGCGAGAAATGCGGCGAAGCCGCCTGGCCCGGCGTCGAGCCGCGCGCTGCACTCGTCGAAGTACTGCATGCCGACCAGCCGCGCGGCACGGCCGACCTCCGCGCGCACGCCCTCGGCGCCGATCAGCTCCAGCAGCGTCGGCAGCAGGCTGCGCACGTACTCCATGGCGTAGGACCGGTAGACCTTGTGCAGGCGCTCCGCCGGCCAGCTCGCGACGTCGAGCTTCGGCGCCAGCGCCGCGTCGACGCGCGGCATGGTCTCGTTGTCGACGAAGCGCACGCGTTCGCTCTCGTCGATCTCGCGATCGTGTTCGCAGTAGTAGCCCTCGAGCCCCGGCGCGCCGGTGGTGATCATGCCGGTGCAGACGAAGCCCAGTCTCGGGTTGCCGAGCGAGACTCCGTTGTGACCGTGCCAGCCGTGCAGCATCGCGGCGTTGACCTCGTGCGGCACGGCGCAGACCGCGGTACCGCGCCAGATCCAGCGCGGCGGCGGATAGCGCACCCAGGCCTTGCGGTCGGACTCCAGGACATACTCCGTCTTCACGCCGCCCACGGCGTTGGACAGATAGTGGTATTGCGCGCAGGCCACGGCGTTCGGCAGCGTGTCGAGACCCAGCTTCACCAGCCCCGGCTTGAACTTCTCGAGATGCTGGCGACGGAAATGGCGGAAGACGAACTCGCGCGCCGTGTCGGCGCCGCGGCGCGTGACCAGCGTCAGCACCACGCCGGTCATCAGCGCATTGTAGAGATCGGCGATGGCCTGGTAGGCCGCGACGTCGGTGCGAGCGGACATGCCGGGAGCGACGTCAGGCCGGGGGCAGGCCGTCGACCAGCACCGCCTTGCTGTTGCCGGCCTTCAGCCGCATCGCCAGCACCGGCTTGTAGTCCTCGGAATGATAGAAGCGGCGCGCCGTGGCCATGTCGGGAAACTCGATCACGACCATGCGCGAGGGCGTCCAGCCGCCTTCGAGGCTGTCGCACTCGCCGCCGCGCACGATGAACTTGCCGCCGAATTTCGCGACAAGGCCGGGCGTATGCTTGCGGTACTCCGCCATCAGCGCGGCGTCGGTGGTTTCGATTTCGACGATCAGGTAGGCGGCCATCTCTTCCTCTATCCCACGCTCATGGGCAGGCTGGGGTCGTTGGCCCACTCCTGCAGCGAGGCGTCATACACCGCGACATCGCCGTGGCCCAGCAGGGCGGTGAGCGCGAAGGCGTCGCCGGTGGCGGCGATGCCGCCGCCGCAATAGGCGATCACGCGGCGCCCGGCCTCGATGCCGCGCGCGGCGAACATGGTGCGCAGGGTGCCGGCATCCTTGAAGGTGCCGTCGGCCTCGAAGAGCGCGGCGGCGGGCAGGTTGACGCTGCCGGTGATGCTGCCGGGCCGTCCGTAGTGCGCGCCGCCGGTGCCGCGATGCTGCGCCTCTGTCAGGCAGTTCACCACCACGGCGCTGTCTTCCCTGAGCGCCACCACGACGTCGTCCTTGCCGACCATGAGACCCTCGCGCGGCCTGGCCGTCAGCGTCGCCGGCGGATAGATGGTGGTCTCGTGCTCGACAGGGCGGCCTTCGGCGATCCATTTCGCGAACCCGCCGTCGAGGATGCGCGCGCGGTCGAAGCCGATGGCGCGCAGCATCCACCACACGCGGGTCGCCCACCATTGCGTGCCGTTGCAGTAGAGGACGACCTCGCTGTCGTCGCCGATGCCCTTGGCACCGGCCATGCGCGCCAGCGCTTCGGCTGCCGGCATGGTGAAGCGAAGCGGGCTCGACGAATCCGAAAGATCCTGCTGCAGCTCGATCAGCGCCGCGCCGGGCACATGGCCCTTCTCGGCATAGGCGGCGCGGCCGGTCTCGATCCGCATGCGTCCGCCGGGCTCGGGATGCAGGACTGTCGTGCAGTCGAAGATGCGCAACGCGGGCTCGCCGAGCCGGCGCGCGAGCTCATCGGTGGTGATCAGCGCGTCCATCGGCGCATGGTGATGCGCCGGACGCGAAGATGCAAACTTGTCAGTTCGTCGGCGCGGCGGCGGGCGTCGGCGCCGGCCGCGGCGGCTTGCGCTTCGAGGCGGTGGCCTTTCGCGGCGTCGCCTTGGCCTGGGCGAGCACGCGGCGCTGGCAGGTCGCCTTGGCCTGCGTGCCCTTCACCTTGGCGCATGCGCGCACGGCGCGCTGCTGCGGCGTGAGCCGCGCCGGCTTGGTCGTGTGCGGCGTCGGCGTCGGCGCAGCCGCCGGTGCGGCGGGAGCGGGCGGTTGTGGGTCGTCCGTGGGGGCGGCGCCGGCCGTCGTGGCGAAGCCGCCGGCGGCAAGCACAAGAGCGAGCGCGAAGAGGGCGCGACGCATGGAAATCTCCGATGTCGTGGACGCCTCGATTGTCATGGGCGCCGGTGAGGGTGGCGCGATATATATTTCGAATCATATGGATGGGTCAATCTTCTCCCATATGAGATCAGCTTGCCGTCGAGATGCTGACGCGCTGCTGCGCGCCCGCTATATGTCCGCGCCGTGAACGTCGTCTTTTCCGTCGCCTTTCCCCTCTTCGCCCTGATCGCGACCGGCTTCATCGCGGGCCGTACCAGGCTCCTGGGCCGGGAGGGCTCGGGCGCGCTCAACGCCTTCGTCACCTGGTTCGCGCTGCCGGCGCTGCTGTTCAACGCCATCTCAGGCGTCCAGCTGTCGGAGGTGCTGAACCTGCCGTTCATCGCCGCCTTCGGCCTGTCGATCGTGATCGTCTATGGCGTCGGCATGCTGATGGCGCGGCTGGCATCCGGCGCCGGGCTGGCGCAGATGAGCCTGCATGGGCTGTGCGCGTCGTATGGCAATGTCGGCTACATCGGCATCCCGCTCTGCCTCTATGCGCTGGGACCGCAGGGCGCGGTGCCCGCCGCGGCGGCGACCTGCCTGGGCAGCGCCTTCCTGCTGACCTTCGCCGTGGTGCTGATCGAGGCCGACCTGCAGGCCGGCCGCGGCGTCTGGCGCACGACGCGGCGGGTGCTGCTGGCGGTGGCGCGCAGCCCGGTGCTGATCGCGATCGTGCTGGGCGGCATCGTCTCGGCGCTGGGCTTCAAGATGCCGGTGCCGATCCAGCGCTTTCTCGAGCTGATCGGCGCGGCCGCCGCGCCGTGCGCGCTCTTCGCCATCGGGCTGTTCCTGTCGGGCACGTCGCTGCGCGCCAATCTGAGCGAGGTCGGCCTGGCGACCATCGCCAAGGTGCTGCTGCAGCCGCTGGTGGCGCTGTCGATCGTGCCATGGTTCCTGCCGCTGGACTCGGTATGGGCGCAGGCGGCGCTGCTGATGGCGACCCTGCCGACCGCCTCGAACGCCTTCGTGCTGGCCAAGCAGTACGACATCTTCGTCGAGGAGACCTCGACCACCGTCCTGCTCTCGACCGTGCTGTCGGTGTTCACGGTGTCGGCCATGCTGGTATGGCTGCGCGGCGGCTTCTAGCGGCGTAGGATGTCGCGGGCGCGCGAAGCGCAGACAAGGGAGAACGGGGATGCTCAAGGAATTCCGCGAATTCGCGGTCAAGGGCAACGTGGTCGATCTCGCCATCGGCGTGATCATCGGCGCGGCGTTCGGCAAGATCGTCGAATCGCTGGTCGCCGACATCATCATGCCGCTGATCGGCATGTTCGGGACCGTCGACTTCTCCAACATGTATGTCGTGCTCAAGGGCACGGTGGCACCGGGCCTGTCGCTCGCCGATGCGCGCAAGGCGGCCGTCGTCTGGGGCTACGGCAACTTCATCACCATCGCCATCAACTTCATCATCATCGCCTTCGCGCTCTTCCTGGTGGTCAAGGGCATCAACCGCCTGCGTCGCGAGGAGGCGGCCGAGCCGGCACCGGCGCCGGCGCCCGAGGATCCCGCCGACATCAAGCTGCTGACCGAGATCCGCGACCTGCTCAAGAAACCCTGACGCCGGGAGAGAAAAAGAACGGGTCGATCCAAATCGGCCCGTTTTTTGGATTTGATAAATGTCAGTGAATATGTATATTTAGAACCTGTAGTTGAAGTGATTTTTCAGGGCGGTCGGGCCGCCGGGCATAGAGGGGAGATTATTCTCATGGGTTTCCTGGGTCGCATCGTGCGTGGCCTTGTCATCAAGGGCGCGTTTCTGGCCATCGCGCTGGGCGTCGTGAAGTACGGCCCGAACATGTACACCAAGTTCGTCGGTCCGCTGCCGCCGTCGCTGCAGGAAGCGCAGAAGTACACGGACTTCAACGAGGTCTACAAGACCTTCGGCGAGCTCGCCAAGAAGATGCCCAACTAGGGCGGCGTCTTCAGGAAATCGCGGGTCTCGGCGATCGCGTCGGCCAGGCCGACGCGCTGGATCGATACGCCCGGCGGAAACGCCGTCAGCAGGCGCGACGGCAGGCGATTGTCGAGCATCACGAACACGCCGCGATCGTCGGCACGGCGCACCAGCCGGCCGAAGGCCTGCTTCAGGCGGAAGCGCGTCAGCATGTCGTCGTAGGCGTTGGTGCCGTGCCCGGCCGCGCGATGCGCATCCTTGCGCGCACGATGCAGGATATCCGGCCTGGGCCACGGCACGCGATCGAACACGATCAGCCGCAGCGAGCGGCCCGGCACGTCGACGCCGTCGCGCACGGCATCGGTGCCCAGCAGGCATGAGCGCTCCTCGGCGCGGAAGATGTCGACCAGGGTCGCGGCATCCATGCCGCCGACATGCTGGGCGTAGAGCGGGATACCGGCTTCCTCCAGGGGCGCCGCGATCTGCCGATGCACCGCGCGCAGTCGGCCGATGGCGGTGAACAGGCCCAGGCCGCCGCCATCGGCGGCGATGAACAGGGAGCGATAGGCGGCTGCGACCTGCTCGACCGAATCGCGGCCGACATCGCGCACGATCAGCACGCGCGTGTTGGCCGCGTAGTCGAAGGGCGAGGCGACCGCGGCGCGGATCGCCGGCGCATCGAGGTGCCGCGCGCCGGTGCGCGCTTCGGCGGCCTGCCAGTCGGCCGACTCGAGCGCGCCCGAGGCGATGGTCGGCGAAGGCGGCGGATCGTTGGCGCCGGTCCAGTCGCGCAAGGTCGCCGAGGTGACGACGACGCCATGCGCCGGCTTCACCACCGCCTCGGCGAAGGGCTGGGTGGGATCGACGTAGTGGCGGTACATGCCGACGTCGTACTCGCGGCCGTCGATGCGCTCGATGGCGAACCAGTCGACGAACGCCTCCTGCGGCTCGCTCTCGATGCTCTTGAGCATGCCGATCCAGGCGGCGAGCACGAACTGGCAGCGATTGCGCAGCGCGCGCGTGATGCCCTCGATGCGGTTGCGCTGGGCGGTGTCGAGCGTCTCGGCATCCTCGTCGAGCCGGTGGCCCAGCGCCTGGATCAGCGCCAGCGCCGGCTTGAGCATGGCCTCGATCGCCTCGCCGCAGGCGCGCGCCGCCTCGACCAGTCCCGGCGCCGGCGGCCGCACGTCGCATTCGAGGCGATAGGGATTGTCGTCCTTGGGCGCGCGCGCCAGCACCTGCTGGCGCACCAGCGCGAGGAAATCCTCGATGTCGCCCTGCGTCGTGCCGTCGGCCAGCCGGTTCTGCCAGCCCGCCGACGGCAGCGCCTGCGCCGCCGACAGAAGCGCGCGCAACGCCTGCTGGGTCGCGCCATCGCTCTCGGCCAGCTCGTTGACCCGGCGCTCCAGACCGCGCGCGCGACCGCCCCTTCCCTCGGCGCCCAGCAGCCAGCGCCGCAGATCGGAGCCCTCGACACCGGTGAGATGCGCCGCGAAGGCCGAGTCGGCGGCATCGAAGAGATGATGGCCCTCGTCGAAGACGTAGCGCGTCGGCCGCGTGTTGTCGTCGAGGCCGCCGGTCGCCGCCTGCATCATCACCAGCGCGTGGTTGGCGATGACGATGTCGGCCTGGCGCGCGCGGCGGATGGTGCGCTCGACGAAGCAGCGCCGATAGTGCTCGCAGCCGGCGTAGATGCATTCGCCGCGCCGGTCGGCGAGCCGCGAGAGTCGCGCGCGGCCGATCAGGTCGCCGAGCCACGCCGGCAGGTCGCCGCCCACCATGTCGCCGTCGCGCGTCGCCATGGTCCAGCGCGCCAGCAGGCCCAGCCCGACGGCATTCTCCGGCGCGCCGCGCGCGCGCTGCACGGCCTCCTCGTAGTTCAGCAGGCAGAGATAGTTCTCGCGCCCCTTGCGCACGACCACGCGCGCGCGCTTGGCGACGGGGTCGGGATGCAGCCGGTCGAGCTCGCCGTCGATCTGGCGCTGCAGGTTGCGGGTGAAGGTGGCGATCCACACCGGCGCGCCGTTGCGCTCGGCCCACAGCGAGGCCGGCGCGACATAGCCCAGCGTCTTGCCGGTGCCGGTGCCGGCCTCGGCCAGCACGACATGCGGCTCGCCCTCTCGCTCGCGCGGCCGGAAGGCCAGCGATACCGCCGAGGCGTAGTCGCTCTGCGTCGGCCGCACTTCCGTCGCGGCCGGCCCGGCGTGCACCAGCTCGGCCAGTCGCGCGCGTGCCTCGTAGGGCTCGACCGGCAGGCTGCGCGGCGGCGCCGGCGGCGGATCGTCCTCCCAGGCCGGCAGGTGCTTCCAGGTGTCGAGTCCGGCGAAGCCGCGCGGCCGCTCGCCCGCGGGGACGCCCAGCGCCGCGCAGACCGCCGCGCCCCATGGCCAGCCGCCCGCCGCCATGCGCCGGGCCAGCTCGGCGGTCTGCGGCGGCTCGCGTTGGCGCGCCTCGGCCAGCTCGTCGAGCAGCGCCTCGGCGATGGCGGGCAGGGCGCAGACCTCGTCCTCGGGCGTGGCCGGCTCGGCGAGGTCGAGCGCCGCGGCCAGGCCGCGAATCGTCGGCAAGCAGAAGCGCGCAGGGCGCACGAAGGCGAAGAGCTCCAGCACGTCGGTGGCGTCGACCTCGGCCAGCGACAGCCGCGCGCCGGTATCGGGCGCGTGGCAGACCAGCGGCCGATCCAGCGCCAGGCGCGAAGCCGCCGCGCTGTGGCTCAGCCGCTCGATCTCGCCCTCGGCCGACAGCCAGGTGGCGCCCGCCGCCGTCACGGCGAGCGCCGGCGGACGGCGGCTCCTGCCCGCCGTCGTCGGTGCGCTGTCCGGATCGGTCGTGCTCATCGGCAAGGCGTAGCATACCCGGCCGGCGCGCCGTCAGCAGGGCTCAGGTCGTCGCGGTGGGAAAGCGCCGTCCATGTGGCGCCGCCACTGCCGGCCAGCCCCGGTTCCGCCGCTCGCAATTAGATGCGTGCTTGCGCGCTCGATCTGCTAGGGTGTCAGCAGCTCAGCGCCGGCGGTTGGGCCTTGGAGGCGACTATGACCGGCTTTACGATCTTCATCCTCGTCCTTGTCCTGTTCGCCATCCTGCTGCTGTTCCTCGGCATCAAGCAGGTGCCGCAGGGCTGGAACTACACCGTCGAACGCTTCGGCCGCTACACGACCACCTTCACCCCGGGGCTGCGCTTCCTGGTGCCCTTCGTCGACAGCATCGGCAAGAAGGTCAACGTCCAGGAATCGGTGCTCGACATCCCGCAGCAGCAGGTGATCAGCAAGGACAACGCCATCGTCGCCGTCGATGCTGTCGGCTTCTACCAGGTGATCGACGCCGCCAAGGCGGCCTACGAGGTGCGCGACCTGACGCAGGGCATCACCAACCTGGCGCTGACCAACATCCGCAACGTCATGGGCAACATGGCCCTGGACGACGTGCTGTCCAAGCGCAACGAGATCAATGACACGCTGCTGTCGGTGATCGACAACGCCACGAATGCCTGGGGCGTGAAGGTGCTGCGCGTCGAGCTCAAGGACATCGTGCCGCCGCAGGACATGGTGCGGACCATGGCGCGGCAGATGACCGCCGAGCGTGAGCGGCGCGCTGTGATCCTCGAGGCCGAGGGCGTGCGGCAGGCGCAGATCACGCGGGCCGAGGGCGAGAAGCAGGCGGCCATTCTCTCCGCCGAAGGCCGCCGCGAGGCCGCCTTCCGCGACGCCGAGGCGCGCGAGCGCTCTGCCGAGGCGGAGGCGAAGGCGACCGAGGTGGTGACGGCGGCGATCGGCAATGGCGGCTCGCAGGCGATCAGCTACTTCCTCGGCCAGAAGTACGTCGACGCGCTGCAGGCGATGGGCGCCTCGAACAACAGCAAGGTGTTCTTCCTGCCGGTCGAGGCGACCGGCCTGATGGGCACGCTGGGCGGCATCGCCGAGCTGGCCAAGGAAGCCCAGGCGCGCGGCGCGGCCGGCATGGCGATGCTGCCGACGCGTCGCCCGCAGGGCAACGAGGGCGCCTGAGGCGGAGCGGGCGACACGTCAGATCGAAGCCGCCAGCTCGGCGAGCTTCGCGATGGTATTGATGTTCCGGGCCGTGCCGTTTGCTCCAGCCGGAATCCGGAGCGTCGAGCGGCCCATGCCCTCGCCATAGGCCACGTAGATCTCTCGTTTGCCCAGGCGGACCTCCTCGTCCCTTCGATGCTTGATCCCCTCGAGCGTGTCGGCGGGTGCCGGGGCATCCAGGAAAATGGCGTAGGTCCAACGGGGCGGCGCGTCAGGGAAGGGATTGGCGGCCAGGACGTCCGCCATCTCCTTCGCCGTGCGCACGAAAACACCCACCGGCTTGCCGGCGTAGGATTTCAGACGCTTTTCCAGCGCCGCCTTGATCTGCGCCTCGGACCGTTCGGTTGAGAACACGACGTTGCCGCTGGCGATGTAGGTCACGACCCTTTGGAAGCCCTCGGCGACGCACATCGCCTTCAGTTCCGACATGGGCAGCTTGCCCGTGCCGCCGACGTTCACCGCGCGCAGCAGGGCGACATAGGAGGGCATCTGATCGGCTTCCCTTCAGTGGTGCGCGATACCCGGAACCGCCGCCAGAAATACCAGCGCACGGAGGGATTCGTACTGGGACTTTACTGTCCATCCGGCGGCGTTGACGCTCCGACGCCCGGCGCCTAGGTTGCCCGACCCGCATCGGGCGGGCGAAATCGTGAAAGATCGGAGTGATGAGCAGCGAACGGGAGCTGGCCGGACAGGCGCGGGCGTGGCCTTTCGAGGAGGCGCGCAAGATCGTGGCACGACTGGGTGGACCCGAGCTGTCGAAAACCCCGGCCAAGGGCTACGTGCTGCTCGAGACCGGCTACGGCCCCTCGGGCCTGCCGCATATCGGCACCTTCGGCGAGGTGGCGCGCACCACCATGGTGCGCAACGCCTTCCGGCGTCTGTCGGACATCCCGACGCGGCTGTTTGCCTTCTCCGACGACATGGACGGCTTCCGCAAGGTGCCGGACAACGTGCCCAACCGCGAGATGCTGGCGGCCCATCTCGGCAAGCCGCTGACGGCGGTGCCCGATCCCTTCGGCACGCACGAGAGCTTCGGCGCGCACAACAACGCGCGCCTGAAGGCGTTCCTCGATTCGTTCGGCTTCGAGTACGAGTTCCAGTCGGGCACCGACTGGTACAAATCCGGCCGCTTCGATCCAATGCTGCGCGCCATGCTCAGCCACTACGACGAGATCCAGGCGGTGATGCTGCCGACGCTCGGCGAGGAGCGGCAGCAGAGCTACTCGATCTTCCTGCCGGTCTGCCGCAAGACCGGCCGCGTGCTGCAGGCCCCCGTGGTGAAGACCGACGCCGATGCCGGCACCATCGTCTATCGCGACGAGGACGGCTCGCTGGTCGAGACGCCGGTGACCGGCGGCAACGTGAAGCTGCAGTGGAAGGCCGACTGGGCCGGCCGGTGGTTCGCGCTGGGCGTCGACTACGAGATGTACGGCAAGGACCTGATCCCCTCGGCCGAGCTCAGCGCGAAGATCGTGCGCATCCTCGGCGGCAGGCCGCCGGAAGGCTTCAACTACGAGCTCTTCCTCGACCACGAGGGCAAGAAGATCTCGAAGTCCAAGGGCAACGGTCTGTCGGTCGAGGAATGGCTGGCCTATGCGCCGCCGGAATCGCTGGCGCTCTACATGCACCAGCAGCCGCGGCGGGCGAAGCGTCTGTACTTCGACGTCATCCCGCGCGCGGTCGACGAGTACCTGTCGCTGGTCGAGAAGCTGCCGGCGGAGGAGCCGGCCAAGGCGCTGGAGAACCCCGCCTGGCACATTCACGACGGCAAGGCGCCGGACAACCATGCCGGCGGCGTCAGCTTCGCCATGCTGCTGAACCTCGCCGGCGTCGCCAATACCGACGACAAGAATGTCCTGTGGCAGTACCTCCGGCGCTACATGCCGGGCGCGACGCCCGAGAACGCGCCGTACCTCGACACCTTGCTGTCGCGCGCGGCGCGCTATTACGTCGACTTCGTGAAGGCCAACAAGAAGTTCCGGCTACCCAACGATCTGGAGCGTGCGGCGCTTGCCGATCTGCGCGACACGCTCAGGCGCATGGCCGACGACGCCAGCGCCGAGGACATCCAGAACGAGGTCTACGAGGCGGGCAAGCGCCACTTCCCCAAGGAGAAGCTGCGCGACTGGTTCGGCACGCTCTACCAGGTGCTGCTGGGCAGCGAGCAAGGCCCGCGCATGGGCGCCTTCATCAAGCTCTACGGCCGCGACAACGTCGTGCGCCTGATCGAACGCGCGCTGGCCGGCGAGGATCTCGGCCAGGCGGCGTAGCTTATTTCGCTTTACCTTCCCCCGGAGGGGGAAGGTGCCCGCAGGGCGGATGGGGGATGTCGAAGACGGATACTGGCGCTGTTGAGACATCCCCCATCCGTCGCGCTTCGCGCGCCACCTTCCCCCTCCGGGGGAAGGTAGACCCGAAGCCCACCAAGCGGTCGGTCTACCCCAGGCAACGGGAGGAACCAGGCATGGCACGCGCTCTCGAATTCGAGCCGCTCGACGGCGTCACTTTCGGCGCCGTGGTGCGCGGTCCCAGGGTCACCGATCTCGACGAGGCCGAGTTCGCCGCGCTCTACAAGGCGTGGCTGCGATACGCGCTGCTGATCTTCCCCGGCCAGTTCCTCAAGCGCGACGAGCAGATTGCCTTCGCCCGGCGCTTCGGGCCGCTGGAGTTCGAGATGGCGGCGCTCAGCAACGTGAAGGCCGACGGCACCTTGCGGCTGGAGAAGGACAACGACGACGTCATGAAGGTGCTGAAGGGCAACATGGGCTGGCACTGCGACAGCACCTACATGCCCGTGCAGGCCAAGGGTGCGGTGTTCAGCGCCGAGGAGGTGCCGAGCATCGGCGGCCACACCGGCTTCGCCGATCTGCGCGCCGGCTACGACACGCTCGACGCGGCGACGAAGGAAAGGGTCGAAAACCTCTCGGCCTATCATTCGCTGCACTACAGCCAGAGCAAGGTCGGTCACGACTCGAAGAAGGTGGACGGCGAGTACAGCGGCTACGGCTTCCACGACGGTCCGGTGCCGCGCCGCGCGCTGGTCAAAGTTCACCCCGAGACCGGCCGCAAGTCGCTGCTGATCGGCCGCCACGCACACAATATCCCCGGCATGGACAAGGACGAGTCGGAGCGCCTGCTGCAGTCCCTCGTCGATCACGTCTGCCGCAAGCCTCGCATCTATCATCACGACTGGAAGCCGGGCGACGCGGTGGTCTGGGACAATCGCTGCCTCATGCACCAGGCGACGCCGTGGGACATGACCCAGCGCCGCATCATGTGGCACAGCCGCATCGCCGGCGATCCGGTGAGCGAGGCGGCGCTGGCGTAGGCCGCCATCCACTACCTTCCCCCGGAGGGGGAAGGTGGCGCGGAGCGACGGATGGGGGATGTTGAAGACGGACTCAAGCGTTCGTCTTCGACATCCCCCTTCCGCCCTTCGGGCACCTTCCCCCTCCGGGGGAAGGGAAGATGAACTCACGCCGCCGCGCGCCGCAGTGCCGCCGGCAGACTGTCGATGCCGACACGCGTGCCTTTCCTGCGCCCGGCGATGCCGTCGCACCATCGGGCATCAGGCGCTTGCATAAACATTCCTGAGAATATATATCCCTGCCATGGAATGTTTTTGGAGGCAGGAATGACCCTGACCAAACGCGGCTTCATTCGGGTGCTCGGTGGCGGCGCGGTGCTGGCGGCGGGTGCGGCCTGGGCGGTCCCGCGGCTCGATGCCATGCCGGCGGAGGCGGTCTCCGGTTGGCGGGGACCCTCCGCGGAAGAGCGCGACGCGCGTCGGCGGGCCCTGGCCTGGGCGATGCTGGCGCCCAATCCGCACAACATGCAGCCCTGGCTGGTCGACCTGAGCGAGCCCGATGTCGTGACCGTGCACGCCGACCGCACGCGGCTGCTGCCACAGACCGACCCCTTCAGCCGGCAGATCACCATCGGCCACGGCGCCTTTCTCGAGCTGCTGTCGATCGCGGCAGCGGCCGATGGCTATCGGGCCGAGATCGTGCCGTATCCTGACGGCGCAGGTGCGGACCAGCCGGTGGCGCGCGTGCGCTTCGTGCGCGATGCGGCAGTGAAGCCGGATCCGCTGTTTGCCCAGATCCCCGGGCGGCGCACGACGCGGATCGCCTTCGACCGGCGTCCGCCCTCGGCCGAGCATGTCGCCGCGCTACGTTCAGCCTGCGACCTGCCGGTGTCGATCGCCGTCGAGCCCGCGCGGGTCGAGGCGCTGCGCAGGCTGGCGATCGCCGGCAGCGAGCTGGAGATGTCGATCCCGCGCACGCACAAGGAGAGCATCGACGTGGTGCGGCTGGGCGCGGACGAGATCGCGCGCCATCGCGACGGCATCTCGCTCACCGGGCCGATGATGTGGGCCCTGCGCCAGACCGGCGTGATGACCCGCGAGAACGCCATGACGCCGGGCACGATGGCCTGGGACGGCGGGCGCGACTATGCGCTGAAGGGCTATGCTTCGGCCGCCGGCTTCGGCTGGTTCTCGACCGCCGACAACACGCGCCCGACGCAGGTCGCCGCGGGACGCGCCTATGCGCGGCTCTGCCTCAAGGCCACCGAGCTCGGCGTGGCGATGCAGCCGCACAGCCAGACGCTGCAGGAGTATCCCGAGATGGCCGGGCTCTTTGCCGACATGCGGCGCGAGACCGGGACCGGCGAAGGACGCACGCTGCAGATGTTCTTCCGGCTGGGCTATGCTGATGACGTCGGACCGTCGCCGCGACGGCCGCTCGACGCCATCGTGATGAAGGCCTGATGTCCGCGCCGCCGCTGCCGTTCCGCATCATCAACTGGATCGGCATCATCGATCAGCTTGCCGGCACGGCGGCCAACCGCCTGCTGGCGCCGCTCGATCTGCCGTTGCCGCAGTTCACCATGCTCAACCACCTCAGCCATCGACCGGGTGCGGAGAATGGCGGCCACACGATCATGGCGCTGGCACGCGCGCTGCAGCAGCCGCAGCCCGGCATCACCAAGACCGTGCAGAAGCTGGTCGACAAGGGCTTCCTGGTCGAGCGGGCCAATCCGCGCGACGGCCGATCGAAGCTGCTGCAGATGACGCCCAGGGGCGTCGCCGCGCATCAGGCGGCGATCGCCGCGCTGATGCCCGAGCTGGCGCGCGCCTTCGACGGCTGGTCGGCCAAGGACATGCAGCGGCTGTTCGCCGATCTCGACCGGCTCAAGCTGTGGCTCGACGCCGACCGCGATCAGGGCCGCACGATCGCGTAGGCGACAATGAACGCGATGATCACCAGGCCGATGCCGATGCCCAGCACGTAGCGAACGCCATGGCCCGTCACGCCCTGCCGCGCTTCGTCCTGGGTCTTGATCTGCTGGGGTTCTGCCATGCTGACCTCCTGGCCATTGGTCAACGGCCGGCTGTCGCATCGGGTTGCACGTAGGCGGTTGCAGGTGGTCCGGCGGGTCCCGGATCAGGGCGGGGCTATCGCGTACGGCTGCTTCCCCTTCTCCCTCGGGGCCGTCCGCGGCCCCTGACCTGCGCGGGGAGAAGGGAGACAACTCCGCTCCATATGCGATAGCCCTGCGGATCAGGGCACTACATCACGCGCTGGCTGTGCGAGTAGGCCATATAGAGCTCGTGCGCCTGGCGGGCCACCGGACCGGGCTGAAGGTCGCGGCTTTCGTAGCGGCTGACCGGCTGGACCTTGCCGGCGTTGCCCGTGGTGAACAGCTCGTCGGCGTCGTCGAGCTCACCCGGTGTGACCGTGCGCTCGATCACGGCGCGGCCGGCGTCGCGCAGCAGCGCGATCACGCGATTGCGCGTGATGCCGGCGAGGAACGATCCGTTGGGCACCGGCGTTACCACTGTTCCATCCTTCACCAGGAACAGGTTCGAGCTGCAGGTCTCCGCGACATTGCCCATGGCGTCGAGCACGACACCGTTCTGGAAGCCGCGCGCCAGGATCTCGCGCACACCGCGCGAGGAATTGGGATAGAGCGCCGAGGCCTTGGCCATGGTCGGCGCGCTCTCCGGCGTCGGGCGGCGGATGGTGCGGCACAGGCCGAGCGTCAGCGGCGTGCCGGCGCGCATCGGCGAATTGTAGATGCACAGGCAGAACCTGGTGCTGTCGGGATCGATCGAGATCGGGCCCGGGCCCCCCTTGGTCGCCCAGAACATCGGACGCACGTAGAGCTCGGCCTTGGGGCCGAAGCGGCGCACGCCTTCCTTCGACAGCGCCAGGATCTCCTCGGCGGTCTTGGTCGGGTTCAGGCCCATGGACCGGGCCGAGCGCACGACGCGCTGCGAATGCTGGTCGAGATCGGGTCCGCAGCCGTCGAAGGCGCGCCCGCCGTCGAAGACGATCGATCCCAGCCAGAATGCGTGATCGCGCGGCCCCATCAGGTTGGGGCTGCCTTCCTGCCACTCGCCGTCCCAGAAGGTCAGGGTGTCCATCGTCGTTTCCCTCCGACTTTGGGGCGACGATATAACAGGCGTGCTGACCTATCGGGCCGGGAATCTTGTCCCGATCCTGCGGTGCTTTGTCGTCACTCGGCCGCCATGCGTGCGGCGTTGCGGCCCTTCAGGAGCGGCATCACCAGGCGTCCGAAGCGCTCCGCCTCCTCGTCGTGCAGATAGCCCGACAGGCAGAAGGAGTGGCAGCCGACATCGATGAATTGCTGCAGCGTGCCGGCCACCTGCTCGGGATCGCCGACCACCGCGACGCCGGCGCCGGGCCGCGCGAGCGTCAGGCCGGTCCACAGATGCGGGCCGATCTTCATGCCTTCCGTCTTGGCCAGCTCCTTCATGCGGCGGTTGGCCTCGGAGGCGTTGAACATGTTGGCGATGCGCGCCTTGTGGCGCTCGCCGAGATCGGCGATCAGGCGGTCTGCCGCCGCCCAGGCATCCGCCTCGCGCTCGCGCACGATCACCTGCAGGCGCATGCCGAAGCCGATCGCGTCGTGCCGGCCGTGCTTGCGCGCCAGCTCGCGGATCTCGGCGATCTGCCGGCCGATGCGCTCGGGCGTGTCGCCCCAGAACAGATGCACGTCGCTGTGCTTCGCCGAGATCTCCCAGGCCTGCCGCGAACCGCCGCCGAGATAGAAGGGCGGCCAGGGCTTCTGCAGCGGCTTGGGCACGATCAGCGCGCCCTTGAGCTTGTGGAAGGCGCCGTCGAAATCGACGCGGCCGGTGGTGCTCCACAGCGTCTTCAGCAGCGTCACCTCCTCGTCCATCAGCGCGTAGCGCTGCTCTTTCGCGTACTGGATGCCGTCTGCGGCGGCTTCCTCGTCGCTGGCGCCGGCGATCAGGTTGATGCAGACGCGCCCGCCGGAGAGCTGGTCGAAGGCGGCGATCATCTTGGCCAGCAGGGCCGGGTTGATGTAGCCGGGCCGCGCCGCCACCAGCGGCTTGATCGACTGCGTGCGCGCCACCAGCATGGCCGAGGTGATCCACGCCTCCCAGCACGCGGTCTGTACCGGGATCAGGATGTACTCGAAGCCGGCCGCCTCGGCCGCCCTCGTCACCCGCTCGAACATCGCCATGGATGGCGGGATGAACGCCTCGGCATGGCCGTAAGCGTCCGTGTCGCCCGATGTCGGCACGAACCAGCCGAACTCCAGCCTGCGCATCGCCACCTCTGTCACGCCGTCGACGGCAAGGCCTATCAGCCGGACGCGGACCGGATCAAGACGTCGCCGCCGCCACAGCGGTGCCCGGATCGGCCGCCGCGAAATACAGCGTCACCGTCGTGCCTTTGCCGACAGCGCTCTTCAGCCCGACATGGCCGCCGGACTGCGTCATGAATCCGTAGACCATGCTCAGGCCCAGCCCGGTGCCCTTGCCGACGTCCTTGGTGGTGAAGAACGGCTCGAAGGCGCGCTGCGCCACCTCGGCCGACATGCCGATGCCGGTGTCGCCGACTTCGATCGCCACCCATTTGCCGGGCGTCATGTCCTGCACCGGCGCCTTGTCGCTCGGCCCGACGGCGAGCGCCCGCGCGGTCAGCGAAATGGTGCCGCCGTCTTCCATCGCGTCGCGCGCGTTGACCGCGAGATTGATCAGCGCGGTCGACAGCTGCGTCGGATCGACGTGCACCCACAGTTCTTCCGTGGTGGGCTGGATGACGATGCCGATGCGGCCGCCCATGGTGGGGCGCAGCAGGCGGCCGACCTCGGCCACCGCGGCGACCGCGTCCAGGGTCTGCGGCGTCAACGTCTGCTTGCGCGCGAAGGCCAGCAGCTGGCCGGTCAGGGCCGCCGCCTTGGCGGTCGCCGACAGCGCGACCTCGAGCGTCGGCCGCAGCTCGTGCTCGGGCCCCAGCACGTCCTCGACGTGCTCGGCGGCGCCGATCACGGCGGTCAGCAGGTTGTTGAAGTCGTGCGCGATGCCGCCGGTGAGTTCGCCGATCGCGGCGAGCTTCTGCGACTGCGCCAGCTGGCTCTCGCGCGCCTTCAGGTCGGTGATGTCGAAATAGGTGATCATCAACCCGCCGTCGGGCAGCGGATTCGAGCGGATGTGGTAGGTGCGGCCGTCGGGCCGCGTGCGGATCATCTGCTGCGGCTCGCGCGAGCGCGCGAGCTCCATGCGCAGCGCTATCGCGCGCTCGACGTCGGGTCCGTATTCGCCCTGCTCCGCGGCGCGCCGCAGGATGTCCTCGTAGGCATCGCCGGGCCGGAAGCGGCCGGCGTCCATGCCGAGCACGGCCGCCACCGGCGCGTTGGCGACGACCAGCTTCAGGTCGGCGTCGAAGACGGTGATGCCGAGATGCACGTTGTCGACGATCGACATCAGGATCTCGTTGCGCGCCTCGATCTCGCGCTGCTGGCGGCGGCGTTCGAGCTCCGCTTCGGCCAGCCGGGCGAGGGCGCGCAGGCCGGCGATCTGGTCGGGACGCAGCGCGTCGTGCGGGCGCGTGTCGACGACACAGACGCTGCCCAGCCGATAGCCGTCGGCGCTCTCCACCGGCGCGCCGGCGTAGAACCGCGTGTGCGGATCGCCCGTGACGTAGGGATTGTCGGCGAAGCGCGGGTCCTGGTGCGCGTCGGGAACCACCAGGATGTCGCGCGCGCGGATGGCGTGATCGCAGAACGCATAGCGCCGTTCGGTCTCCGCGATGTCGGTGCCGACCCGCGCCTTGAACCACTGGCGCTCGGCGTCGATCAGCGAGACGAACGCCATCGGCGTGCCGAGCATGGCGGCGGCCAATTCGGCGATGCGGTCGAAGGCGGGCTCCGGTGCGCTGTCGAGAATGCCAAGTGCATGCAGGGCGCGCAGGCGTGCCCGCTCGTCGACGTCCGTGATGGGTTGCACCGGCGGCGCGCTCCCAACCGACGGCGCGCGCGTCGGTCGATCGAAGCGCATGGCTTCCATTCTATACGGGATACGCGCGGGCAGGCGAAAGCCGGGATGCATTCATAGTGCTTGAATCTTTGCTGCCGAAATCGCTCGCCGACCACGGGTTGTGCGCCCGGCGATCTGCGATTCGACCGTGGTGCAGGCCACGGTCAGCGGGCGCGCCGCATGATCGAGGAAGGCGCGCACGCGCGGCGGCATGTGCTGTGCGCTGGCGACCACGAGCTGCACCGGCAGCGGCGGCGGCTCATGGTCGGCCAGGATGCGCACCAGCGCGCCGGCCGCGATGTCGTCGGCGACCTGATAGGACAGCGCCCGGCCGATGCCGTGGCCGGCGCGGACCGCACCCAGCATGGCGTCGTTCTCGTTGACCACGAGGCGCGGCGACAGGCGCACCACCGTCGCGCGCTTCGCGCCGCCGGCGTGGAACCGCCACTCCATCAGCCCGTCGCGGCCCGGCACCAGCACGATGTCGTGCGCGGCGAGGTCCCGCGGCCGTCGCGGCCGGCCGCTTCGGGCGAGGTTGGCCGGGCTGGCGACGGTGAGGCGCCGCACGGCACCGACCAGCCGGCGCACCAGCGTCGAGTCGTCGAGCGAACCGATGCGCACCGCGACGTCGAGGCCGTCCTCGAGCAGGTCGACGTTGCGGTCGTTCAGCATCAGCTCGACGCGCAGGCCGCGATGCGCGGCGAGGAAATCGCTCACCAGCGGCGTGACGTGGCGGCGGCCGAACAGCAGCGGGGCGGTGATGCGCAGTGTGCCGCCGAGCACTGTCTCGCCGGCGCGCGCCTGGCCGATCGCCGCCTCGTACTCCGCCAGCACGCGCCGCGCCTGCTCGGCGAGCCTGCGCCCGGCCGTGGTCGGCGACAGGCGCCGCGTGGTGCGCTCGATCAGCCGCGCGCCGACCCGCGCCTCCAGCGCCGCGAGCATGCGGCTGATCATCGGCGGCGAGCGCCGCAGCCGCCGCGCCGCCGCCGCCAAGGTGCCGGCGTCGAGCACGGCGGCGAGGACGGCCAGCTCGTCAAGGCGATCCACCAGGCATCCTTTCTGAATCTGAAAGACTGACTTTCAGCCTATGGCATTTCGGTTCTTTTCAGGAAAGACTACCCTGTATGCATGAGCGACACCATCGACGCACCGTCACCCTTCCACCCCGGCGAACGCAGGGCGCAGCGCCTGGCCGGCGTCTCCGTGCCGGTCGCGGCGGGCATCCGCCCGTTCATGCCGGAGCAGCATCGCGACTTCTTCGCCCTGCTGCCCGACGTGCTGATCGCCGCGCGCGATCGCGAGGGCTGGCCGGTGCCGACCATGCTGGCCGGCCTGCCCGGCTTCATCTCGAGCCCCGATCCAACCACGTTGCAGATTGAGACCCGTGTCGACCCGCACGATCCCGCTCGCGCGCTGCTGACGCCGGGTGCCGGCTTCGGCCTGCTGGGCATCGATCTGTCGACGCGCCGGCGCAACCGCGCCAATGGCCATGTCGTCGCCGCGAGCGATGCGCTGCTGACGCTCGCCGTCGGGCAGAGCTTCGGCAACTGCCCGAAATACATCAACCTGCGCGACGCGACGTGGCACGAGGCCGTCACGCTGGAGGCGCCCGAGCATTTCACCGGGCTCGACGAGGCGGCGCGCGCGCTCGTCGGCGGCGCCGACACCTTCTTCATCGCCTCGGGATCGGAAAGCGGCCTCGACATCTCGCATCGCGGCGGTGCCGCCGGCTTCGTGCGGATCGAGGGCGACACGCTGGTGGTGCCGGACTATCGCGGCAACCGCTACTTCAACACGCTGGGCAACCTGCTGCTCGACCCGCGCGCCGCGCTGCTGTTCGTCGATTTCGCGCGCGGCGATGTGCTGGTGCTGCGCGGCCGCGTCGCGATCGACTGGGCCGGGGCGGACGCGTTGCCGGGCGCGGAGCGTGTCTGGCGCTTGACGGTGGAAGGCGGCTGGCGGCGGCGCGGTGCGCTGCCGCTGCGCTGGCGGGAGAGAGCGGCATGATCGGCGGAAGCTGCCTGTGCGGGCAGGTGCGCTACGAAGTTGACGGCGAACTCGGCGGCTTCGTCCATTGCCACTGCCGGACCTGCCGCAAGGCGCATGGCTCGGCGTTCTCAAGCGTCGCCGCCGTGCCGAAGAGCGCGTTCCGCTGGGTCGCCGGTGAGCCGCTGCTGAAGTCCTTCGAGTCCTCGCCTGGCAAGTTCCGCAGCTTCTGCGGCAATTGCGGCTCGCACATCGTCGCCAATCGGCCGGCGCAGCCGACGATCCTGCTGCGGCTGGGCTGCCTCGACACGCCGGCGCGGGGCGAGCCGCGGTGCCACATCTGGCGATCGGACGGCGCGTCCTGGTACGATCCCGAACTCAGCCTGCCGCAGATGCCCGAGGGGCTCTAGGCCAGCAGGTCCTTGTACTCGGGATGGCGGCGGATGACGGCGGCGTAGAAGCCGCAACGCGGCTGCACCTTGCGGCCCGAGGCGCGGATCAGGTCGAGCGAGCCCAGCACCAGCTTCGTGCCGATTCCGCGGCCCTCGAGCGCGCGCGGCACCTCGGTGTGCGGCACGACAAGCACGTCGCCATTCACCCGGTAGTCGACGAAGGCGATGGCGCCGTCGACCTCCATCTCGAAGCGGCTGCGGGCGGGGTTGTCGACGACCTGGGACATGGCTGGCTAGACCGTCGTCTCGAGGATCTCGCAATTCGCGAAACGATGGCTGGTCATGTGGAAGAAGAAGGCGCTGTGGCCGACCACGGCGATGCGCCGCTCCGGGCGCGCGCGCAGCCAGTCGCGGAACTGCGCGATGCGGCCATGCACCGTCTCGAGCGGCTCCTGCGGGATGCCGTTGTCGTCGACATCCTCGGCATGCCACCAGGGGTCGCCGATGTGATCGAAGCTGAGATCGGGGAAATCCGCGGCCAGCAGGCCGGGCGAGCGGCCGATGTCGCAGCTCGCGGTGACGCGCTCGCGATGCAGGCACTCGATCACCAGCGGATGCTTCTCGCCGAACAGGCCGCGCGCGGTCTGCAGGGCGCGGGTGAAGGGGGTGGTGACCACCAGCTCGGCCTTCAGCGCCTGTGCCTGGGCGCGTGCCCGGGCGACCTGGGTCTCGCCGGTGGGGGAGAGGGGGGCGTCGATCAGCCAGGGATCGATCTGGGTCTGGGCGTAGATCGCGTTGAACGTCGATTCGCCGTGGCGGATGAGGAAGACGGACTTCATGGGAGGGCGGGAGATAAGCCTATCTCGACTTGGGATCAAGTGCGTCACGCAGTCCGTCGCCCAGCAGGTTGAACGACAGCACGGCGAGGAAGATCGCCAGGCCGGGCCAGATCGCCATCCACGGCGCGTTGGTCAGGAAGCGCTGCGCGGTGTTGAGCATCGAGCCCCAGGACGGCGCCGGCGGCTGCTGGCCCAGCCCGAGGAACGACAGCGCCGCCTCGGCGATGATCGCCGTCGCGATCGCCAGCGTGGCCTGCACCAGCAGGGCCGGCAGGATGTTGGGCAGGATATGCTTCACCGCGATGCGCCAGCGCGGATTGCCCACCGCGGCGGCGGCCTCGATATAGTCCTCGACCTTCACCGCCATCACCTGGCCGCGCGTCAGGCGGATGAAGATCGGCGTCGCGGTGATGCCGATGGCGATCATGGCGTTGCCCAGCGACGGCCCGAGGAAGGCGGCCAGCGCGATCGCCAGGATGAGGAACGGCGTGGCCAGCATGGCGTCGGTGATGCGGCTGATCAGGGCGTCGATCCAGCCGCCGACATAGCCGGCGGCGAGGCCCAGCGGCACGCCGATGCCGAGCGCGATGCTGACCGAGATCAGCCCGGCCGACAGCGAGGCGCGCGCGCCGAAGAGAATGCGGCTCAGAAGGTCGCGGCCGACCTCGTCGGTGCCCAGCCAGTGCAGCGCCGACGGCGCCTTGCGCACCGCCGACCAGCTCTGCTTGATCGGATCGTAGGGCGCGATCCACGGCGCCAGGATCGCCACCGCGATCATGATTCCGACGACCCCCAGGCCGAACATCGCGCCCTTGCGCCTTTTCAGCCGGCGCCAGGCGCGGCGGCCCGGGCTCTCGATGGTCTCGGCGCGAACGTCGGCGGTATCGGGCGCGGCGACGACGGCCATCAGCGGGACCCCGCCCGGTCTGCCTTCCCCCGGAGGGGGAAGGTGGCGCGCGCAGCGCGACGGAAGGGGGATGTCTCAACGAAGTCGATGTCCGTCTTCGACATCCCCCATTCGCCCTTCGGGCACCTTCCCCCTCCGGGGGAAGGTAGGATGAATTCGATCGCCATCGGCGCCTAACCCCTCAGCCGCGGGTTGGCCAGGACGTAGGCGATGTCGGCCAGCAGGTTGAGCGTGATGTAGGTGGTGGCGGTGACCAGCACGACGCCCTGTACCACCGCGTAGTCGCGGTTGAACACGGCATCGACGATCAGCTTGCCGAAGCCGGGGATGGTGAAGATCTGCTCGGTCAGCACGGCGCCCGACAGCAAGGTGCCGAGCTCGAGCGCGCCCAGCGTGATGATCGGCGTCAGCGCGTTGCGCATGGCGTGCTTGATCACCACGACGCGCTCGACCAGGCCCTTGGCCCGCGCGGTGCGCACGTAGTCGCTGGTCAGCACCTGCAGCATGGCGCCGCGCGTATGGCGCATCAGGACCGCGGCGATGGCGTTGCCCAGCACGAAGGCCGGCATGATCGTGGTGGCGAGACTCTGCCGCCAGTCCTCGGCCAGGCTGACATAGCCCGAGGCGGGCAGCCAGCCGAGCTGCACCGAGAACAGGAAGATCAGCAGGATGCCGAGCCAGAAATTGGGCGTGCTGATGCCCCACAGGGCGAAGACGTTGGCGGCATAGTCGAGCCAGGTGTCCTTCTTCACCGCCGAGATCACGCCGGCGCCGATGCCGATGGTGAGCGCGATGATGATGGCCATGGTCGCCAGCTGCAGCGTGACCGGCAGCTTCTCCAGCACCAGCTCGGAGACCGGCTTCTTGATGCGCATCGACTCGCCGAGATCGCCCGCCAGCACGCCCTTGATCCAGTAGAAGTACTGGACCGGGACCGGCTGATCGAGGCGGTACTGCTTGCGGATCTGCGCCAGCACCTCGGGATCGCGCTCCTCGCCGGCCATGATCAGCGCCGGATCGCCGGGCAGCAGCTGCTGCAGCCCGAAGATGATCACCGACACGAAGAAGAGCGTCGGGATCAGCTGCAGCAGCCGCTGGCCGAGGAAGCTCAGCATGTCAGCCCCTTACCTTCCCCCGGAGGGGGAAGGTGGCGCGCGTAGCGCGACGGATGGGGGATGCCTCAACGACTCCCGAGTCCGTCTTCGACATCCCCCATCCGCCCTGTGCGCAAGGTGGCACATAGTTGACACTACAGACCGGTCACATGGTTGACAGTGTTCGCGGTCGGTTCCCGCGCTGCACGGCGCCCCGGCCGGGGCGC
>JBFXAZ010000037.1:0-45159 GCA_050183765.1 Reyranellaceae bacterium
GGAAGGGACGAGAGACGCCCGCCTTCCCCCGCTGGCGGGGGAAGGGTGGCGCGAAGCGCCGGGATGGGGGTGGTTGGTGCGACGACCTCGCTGTCCGTGACTGACCGCTATGCGGCCACCCCCATCCGCCCTTCGGGCACCTTCCCCCGCGTAGCGGGGGAAGGTAAGAGCGGCCATGCTTGAGTTCCTCGCCCGCCGGCTGGCGGCGGCCCTGGTCACGCTGGTCCTGGCCAGCGTCGTCGTCTTCGTCGTGCTCGAGGTCCTGCCCGGTGATCCGGCCGAGGTCATGCTCGGCACGGAGGCGCGGCCCGATACGCTGGCCGCCCTGCGCGCCAAGTTCGGCTTCGACCGGCCACCGGTCGAACGCTACGTCTCCTGGATCGCCGGCCTGGCCGTGCTCGACCTGGGCAACAGCTACGCCTACGGCACGCCGGTGACCAAGCTGATCGGCGATCGCCTGGTCGTGACTCTGCCGCTGGGCCTGATGGCGCTCACCTGGGCAACGCTCGTCGCGATTCCCTTGGGGGTCTTCGCCGCCTCGCGTCGCGGCAGGCCGGCCGACTGGGCGGTGATGGGCTTCGGCCAGCTCGGCATCTCGATCCCGAATTTCTGGTTCGGCATCCTGCTGGTGCTGGCCTTCGCCGTCAGCCTGCGCTGGTTCCCGGCCGGCGGCTTTCAAGGCTGGCGCGTCGATCCGCTGGCGTCGCTGCATTCGCTGGTATTGCCGGCGCTGGCGCTCAGCCTGTCGGAGATCGCCATCCTCTCGCGCATCACGCGCTCCTCGATGCTCGACACCCTGCGCGAGGACTACGTGCGCACGGCCCGCGCCAAGGGCGTGCCGGAGCACGCGGTGCTGCTCAGGCACGCGCTGCGCAACGCGCTGATCCCGATCGTCACCGTCGCCGGTCTGCTCGCCGGCTTCCTGATCGCCGGCGCGATCATCGTCGAGACCGTCTTCCGCCTGCCGGGCGTCGGCCAGCTGGTCTTCGATTCGATCAACAACCGCGACCTGATCGTGATCAAGAACATCGTCATCCTGATTACGGCCTGCGTGCTGTTCGTGAACCTGCTGATCGACCTCGCCTACGCCTTCCTCGATCCGCGGCCCAAGGTGAGCGCGTGAGCGGATCGTTCTGGCGCCGCGCGCTGCGCCATCCCGGTTTTGTCATCGGCGCGCTGCTGGTGCTGACGACAATCGTCATGGCGCTCGTCTCGCTGGTCTGGACGCCGCACCCCTACGACGACCTGCGCATGGCGCTGAAGCTGCGGCCGCCATCGGATGTCTATCCGCTGGGCACCGACCATCGCGGCCGCGATCTGCTGTCGCGCATCATGATCGGCGCGCAGACGTCGATCACCGTCGGCCTGATCGCCGTCTCCATCGGCATGACCGTGGGCGTGATGCTGGGCGCCTGGGCGGCGGCGCGGCGCGGCTGGGTCGACGAGATCCTGTCGCGCTTCAGCGACCTGGTCTTCGCCTTCCCCGCCGTGCTGATGGCGATCCTGATCACCTCGGTGTTCGGCGCCAGCGCCACCAACGCCATCCTCGCCATCGGCATCTTCAACATCCCGGTCTTCGCCCGCGTCACGCGCGGCGCGGCGCTGGTGATGTGGGGCCGCGATTTCGTGCGCGCGGCCAAGGCGCTGGGCCTGGGCCCCTTCGCGATCACCCTGCGCCACGTGATCCCCAACATCGCCAGCGTGCTGATCGTGCAGGCGACCATCCAGTTCGCCGTCGCCATCCTCGCCGAGGCCGGCCTGTCGTATCTCGGGTTGGGAGCGCAGCCGCCGGTGCCGTCCTGGGGCCGCATGCTCTACGACGCGCAGACCTATCTCTACGACGCGCCCAGCCTGGCGATCTATCCCGGCCTCGCCATCGCGCTCACGGTGCTCGGCCTGAACATGGTGGGCGACGGCCTGCGCGACCTGCTCGACCCGCGCCTGAGGCTCATGCGCGTCGGCTGATCAGAAAAGCGGCATCTTGCCACTGGCACGGGAATTGCGGCGCCCGTAGCAGTCAGTCCTCTTCACCTCGCTTGCCGGAGGTCGTCATGGACGCTGTTTCCATCGCCGAAAAGCCACTCCCGCCGATCGCGGCCGCCGCGCTCGCGACCGCCTTCGCCCATGTCGGCACGGGCGACACGCCATGGCGCGCCGACGGCTTGCGCTCGTTCTTCCTCTATCGCGACCTGGGCGTCGCCGAGGCCACCAACGGCCAGGTGATCGCGCAGCTGGTGAAGGCCAACCTGCCGCCGGAGGAAGGCACCGGCTGGCATCGGCACGAGGCGACATTCCACATCGTGCTGATGCTCAAGGGCTGGGCGCGCTTCATGTACGAGGACAAGGAGACCTTGGTGCAGGCCGGCGACTGCGTGCACCAGCGCCCGGGAATCGTGCACTACCTGTTCGATTACTCGCCGGACATGGAATATCTCGAGGTGGTCAGCCCGGCCGACTTCACCACCATCGATGTCGAAGGCCCCTGCCTGATCCCGCCGCCGACGCCCTGGAAGTAGACGGCCTCACGCCGCCATACAGGGCCGCGCCTGCGGATCGCGCTGGCCTAGAGCGGCGTGCGGCTTATCAGGCGCACCCTGTCATCCCGAGCGCAGCGAGGGATCTAGGGAAACCACCTGGATCCCTCGCTGCGCTCGGGATGACACGGAGAGTCTGACATTGCGCTCGGTGCTCTTAGTGGTGCTGCCGCGTCTCGAATTCATGCACCTCGCTCATGAAGGGTGCGGCGATGGCGGCGTTGAGCTTGCAGTCGAGGAACACCGGGCCCTCGGGCTTTTCCAGCAGCGACCGCGCCTTTTCGAGATCCTCCAGCGTGCGGATGGTGGCGGCCTGGAAGCCGAAAGCCTGGGCGATCGGCGCGTAATCGACGTCGGGGAACACCGACTTGGCGACCGGCAGGTTGCGCATCTTGAGGAAGTGCAGCTCGGCACCGTAGGCGCAGTCGTTCATGAGCACGATGACCAGCGGGAGATCCTCGCGCACGACCGTCTCGAGCTCGCCCATGGTCATCAGGAAGCCGCCGTCGCCGATCACCAGCACCGTCGTCTCGGCCGGCCGCGCCCTGGCCACGCCCAGCGCCGTGCCGAAGCCGAGCCCGATCGAGGCGAAGTCGCTGGTGAACTTGAAGCGGCCGGGATCCGGCACCGACAGATACGGCACGATGCCGAGGAAATTGCCGGCGTCGTAGACCAGGTTGCGATTGACCGGCAGCAGCGTCTCGAGCGCCACGCCCAGCGATCGCGGATCGATGGTGCGCGGCGTGTTGGCCGGCTGGAAGTCGCGGGCGATGTCGAAGCCCTGGAGAAAGCGCAAGGTCTCGCCGGAGCGGAAGGGCCGCTCGGCGTTGGAGCCCTCCGGCAGGGAAGCCGCCATCGCTTCGGCGGCGAGCCGCGCATCGCCGACCACCGCGACGTCGGCCGGATAGTAGCGGCCGATGTTGCCGCGCTGGGCGTCGACCTGGATCAGCGGAACCTTGGGCAGCGAATGGCCGAAGCTCATGGTCAGGATGTTCAGGCTCGCGCCAAACACCAGCACGCAGTCGGCCTCGGCCACCAGGCGGCGCGCGGCCGAGTGCGAGAACGAGCCGACGATGCCGACGTTGAAGGGATGGCCGCGGAACATGTCCTTGCCGCGCGCGGTGGTGGCGAGCAGCGCGCCGGTCCGCTCGGCCAGCCGCTCGATCGCGGCCTTGGCGCCGGCGCGGTGCGCGCCCAGCCCGGCGAGGATCAGGGGTTTGCGACTCTGCCGCAGAACGGCGAGCGCCGCGTCGATGGCCTGCGGATGCGGCGCGGCCGGTACCGGCGCTCGACGCGCGGCCCGGGCGGGGGCCGCAGCCATCTCGACCGGCATGTCGGCGAGCTGCACATTGACCGGCAGCAACAGCGCCGCGGCCCCGCCCTGCAGCGCCGCATCGACGGCGTCCGCGAGCGCGCCGCGCGCCGTGGCCGGGCTGGTGGCGGTGAAGGTCCGGATGCCGGCGGCCGCCAGCACCGCCTGGGCATTGAAGGCCTTGTAGTCCGGCCCCATGCCGTTGCCTGGACCGGCGCCCGCCGCGGCATCGCCGGAAATGATCAGCACCTTGGAACCGGCACGGCTCGCATAGGTGACGGCATGCAGGCCGTTGGCGGTCGCCGGGCCCCGCCCAATGATCGCGACGCCCAGCCCGCCCGAGGCGTAGGAGAAGCCCTCGGCCATGGCGACCGCGTTGTTCTCGTGGCGCGCGCCATAGCAGCGGATGCCGGCGCTGTCGAGCGCGGTGACGAACACGGCAGTGTCGTCGCTCATCAGGCCGAACACCTGCTCGACGCCCAGGCCCTTCAGGTCCTCGACGAGCATCTGGTAGGTGGGCGCAACACGCTCCAGCCGGTCAGGCATCGCTCACTCCCTCTGCTTCGCGTTCCGCGCGACCATCAAACCACGGCCGCGCGCACGCGTCAGTCCCCTCACGCCCCCTTGTAGTTGGGCTTGCGCTTCTCGATGAAGGCGCGGCGCGCCTCCTTGGCGTCCTCCGAGGCGTTGAGGATGCTGCCGGCGTTCGAGGTCAGCACCATGGTGTTCTCCATCGTGCTGTCGACCGCGGTGCGCATGATGCGCTTGCCGATCCATTGCACCAGCGGCGGCACGTTCATCATGCGTTCGGCAAGCGCGCGCGTGGTCTCCTCGAGCTTCTCCGAGGGCACCAGGTGGTTCAGCATGCCCCACTGGTACGCCCGCTCGCCGTCGAGCTCGCCGGTATAGGCGAACTCCAGCGCGCGGCCGAGGCCCACCATCTTCGGCAGGTAGTAGCTGCCGCCGTTCTCGATGATCTGCCCGGCGTTGTGATAGGCGACGAAGCGCGTCTTCTCGCAGCCGATGCGGATGTCGCAATGCAGCGCCATGTCCATGCCCGAGCCCACAGCCGGGCCGTTGATCATGGCGATGGTCGGCTTGCGGATCAGCGAGATGTCGCGATGCAGCTTGGTGAAGCCGTGGAAGAAATGCTGGCGCGCGGCGTCGATGCCCTCGTGCGCGCCGCGATTGCCGACGAAGTCCTCGCCGGTCACCTCCTTCGGCGCCTTGCCGCGCAGGTCGGCGCCGGCGCAGAAGACGCGGCCGACGCCGGTCAGCACGATCACCCGGATCTTCGGGTCGTCGTCGCCGGCGCGCATGTATTCGCCGACCTTGGCGACCGTGCCGTTCTCCTCCGACGAGCCGATCAGCGCATTGAGCCGGTCCGGCCGGTTGAACCGGATCCACAGGATCCCCGATTCCTCCGGCTCGTAGGTGAGATAGTCGACCAGCTTGGGTCCCGTAGCCATGGCGCGCCCTCCGTGATGTTGCTGCGCCGACACCCTGCCGTCCCGCCCGCCGCGAGAGAAGCGCGCCCAGCGGAGGGCAGATGGGCGTCCGGAGGATGGTGCAGTCCCCGGAGGGGGGGGTGAAGGATGTGAACCCTTGTCCGGATATCGACGTCACGCGCGCGGACGGTCGATATGGGACAATCCTTCACATCCTTCACCCCATCCCAGGATCGGCCGGGTGTGAGGGATTGTGAGGGATTGTCGGGTTATCGGCTCCACGCGCGCGGACGGTCTATATGGGAAAATCCCTCACAATCCCTCACACCGCCGAGGATCAGCCTCGGTAGCGGTGCTTTTGGAGGTCCGATGCGCAAGACGATCCGGTCGGCGATGGTCATGGCGGTGCTTTGCGCCGCCGGCCCGGTGCTCGCCCAATCCAATTGCCTGCCGAGGGTGCTCCTGCCGCCGGAGACCGATCTCTATGGGCCGCCGCTGCAGCTGGGCCTCGTCGCCGGGGCGGTCACGCTGTGCACGCGCAAGAAGCCCGATGCGCCGCGCGGCGCGGGCTGCTGGACCGTCAATCCGACGACCGGCGCACTGACGGCGACGGCGGCGACCGTGCTGCCGGGGCGCAGCCAGGCCGTCGTCGCCGATGCCGCCGGTTGCGTCGCGGGGTACTGCCTGCCGGCCAGGCCCGAGGACGGCGCCATTCTGCTGTGGGCGACCAGCACCAACGGCACCCGCACCGCCCTCCTCAGCCGCGGCGAACTGCACATCTTCGACACGGCGTCGAAGGCGAAGCTGCGCACGATCCCGCTTTTCGGCGACGGCGTGCCGCCGCACACCATCGTGGGCAACGCGCCGATCCACCTGCTCTATCTCGACGACACCATCCACGTCGTCGGCGCCGACGCAGGCCCCTTCGCCGCGGTCTGGTCGTTCAAGGATTCGGGCGCGCGCCTGGGCCTGGTGACGAGGGACGGACGGCCCGACGGCAGGGCGATCGACGTCTATCGCGGCGGCGCCAGCATCATCGACGGCGGCCATATCGCGGTGGCCGACGCCGCACTGCGCCGCCTCGTGATCCTCGACACCGCCGGCAAGCGCACGACGATCGTCCGCCAGGTCAGTCGGGCGCCGTGCAGCGAGCAGAACCTGGAAGACGCCTTCATCTCGGACGACATGGAGCGCGCCAGTGCCGCCTGTCGCCGCACGATCGCCACGCGATTCGAGCCCTACTACGAGGTCGAGCTGGCCCGCCTGCCATCCGGCACCTTCCTGGCCGCGCTCTCGGGCAAGCATGCCGGCGAGATCGCGGTCCTCGACAAGGCGACGCTGCGAGAGGTCCGACGCCTGAAGCTCGCGCGGTGTGCGCGGTAGGAGGCAGGTGCTGTCCGCGGCGGCGCGACGCCGCCGACATGCCGTATCCTCTAACTCGGCCACGCCCGCCTGACCGGGTCGCGGCCGTCCCAGTTTCTCGCCGCGTCGCGCACGGCGTCGAACACGCGCTTGCGGGTGGGCGTCATGTGCGCCATCTCGATCATCGTGCCGGGGTGGCCTTCGTTCCAGAGATAGACGAAACGGCCGCGCGTGCTGTCGCCGTTCTGGCCGATGGTATAGCCATTGGCCAGCGCATGGTTCAGCCTGGCGTCATAGTCCTCCGGCCAGCTCGACCAGTGCTGCATGCCCTCGTGACCGGCGGCGAGGAAGTCGCGATACACCGAGGGCGTGTCACAGCGCTGCTGGATCAGCTCGAGCTGCACATCGCCCGAGTTCGCCAGCGCGATCGAGAAGTGGAAATCGTCGTAGCGCGTGCCGCGATAGTGGAACTCGGTGAACGCGATCTTCTCGGCGTAGAACCACGGCCCCACGCCGCAGACCTCGATCCAGTGCGTCATCGCCGCCTCGATATCGCGCACGACGATGCCGACCTGACGCATCTCCCCGAACAAGCGACTCATGCTCCACCCCTCCCTGGCAACGCACGAGCCTAGCAAAGTCTAGGGCATCACGCCGAAGGGTCGCTTCTCGCCCTTGTCCGTACGCACTTTGCGGTCCTCGTCCTCGGGTCCGACCAGGCGCGGCGAGGGTTCATCGCGATTGGGATCGGGGCCGCGCGGCGGCAGCTCTACCGGCGTATCGCCCGGATGGTCACCGCCAGGAGGACGCCGCTCCGGGTTGGGCTCGGGCGGCGGTTCGATCGGCGCCGGGTTTCGGCGTTTGGGGTCGGGCATGGCTGCCTCACGAGCGGAAGTGGACTGCCTTCGCTGAACGCCTCGCCCGCAACTGTCGTTCCGCGAATGCGTTGTTTGACGCCATGGACAAGGCCGAACGCAGCTTCGTGAGGAAACTCGCCCGCGAGAAGGGTCTGAAGCTCGTGCGACCCGCCGCGCTGCGTCTGCGCCGGCAACGTCATGGCAAGGGATTTCGCTTCCTCACCGCGAGCGGGTCGCCGATTCGCGACCCTGTCGAGATCCGGCGGCTGAAGTCGCTTGCGGTTCCGCCCGCGTACATCAATGTCCGCCTGGCCGCCGATCCGAACGCCCATTTGCAGGCCATCGGCGAGGATGCCGCGGGCCGTCTGCAGTACCGCTATCATCCGCTTTGGGCGGAGGTGCGCGAGGCGCTCAAGGCGCGCCGGCTGGCCGGACTCGCGCGCGCCCTGCCGGCAATTCGCCGGGCCGTGATGCGCGGGCTCGATGCCGCCGATTGCGATCTGCGCTTCGCCTGCGCCGCGGCGGTGCGGCTGGTGGCGCTGAGCGCCATTCGCGCCGGCAGCGAAAGCTACGTGCGCGAACACGGCACACGCGGCGCAACGACCCTGCTGAAATCCAGCCTGGTGCTCGGCAAGAGCCATGGCACGCTGCGGTTCAAGGCCAAGGGCGGCGCGGTGATCCGCAAGACACTGCGCGACCGGCGATTCCTCGCGGCGGCACGACGGCTCGGCAACCTGCCGGGTCGGCGACTGTTCCAGTATCGCGACGGCGACGGCCAAGTGCGGCGGCTGCGCGCCGCCGACGTGAATCGCTTTCTGCGCGAGATCGCGGGGCGGCCGATCTCGCTCAAGGATTTCCGCACCCTGCTGGCCTCGACCAGCGCGCTGAAGAGCCTTGCGCGCACGGTCCCCGAGGCGAGCGTGCGCGGCCGCCGCAAGCAGGTGCGCGCGGCCGTCACGGTCATCGCCGGCGAGCTGGCGAACACGCCGACCGTGTGCCGTACGAGCTACGTCCACGATACGGTCGTCGCCGCTTTCGAGGAAGGCCGGCTGAGCCGTATCGCCAAGCACGGCCGAACGACATCGAGCGCGATCGACTTGCTGGCCCGCATCGTCTCGCGAGCCCCCGGCGGCTGAGATTTCTCGCTGCCGCTCGGCAACCCATGCCGCCGAATGCCCGTTGAATTTCCGAAGAATTCCACCGAGCCGAGGAGCGGCCGATGAAGACCATCAGCTACGTCTACGACAGCTACGGACAGGCCCGGGCCGTGGTCGAGGATCTCGAGGCCAATGCCATCTCGCACAAGGACATCACCCTTGTCGCCAACCGCCATGTCAGCCCGGCCTACGAAGACGCCACTGACGCCACCGCGGCGACCACCGGCGGCGGAGTCGGTGCCATCGCCGGCGGCGGCGCAGGCCTGCTGGCCGGGCTGGGCCTGCTCGCCATCCCGGGCCTCGGTCCCATGGTCGCAGCGGGTTGGGCCGCCGCGGCGGTGGTCGGCGCGATGGCCGGCGCGGCCGGCGGCGTCGCCATCGGTGGCCTGGTGGACATCCTCACGACATCTGGCGAATCAGAGGAATACGCCCACGTCTACACCGAGGCGGTTCGCCGCGGCGCGACCCTGGTGAGCGCGCGGGTCGCCGACGAGGATGCCGAACGCGTACGCGCGATCTTCACGCGGCACAGGCCGATCGACCCCGATCTGCGTGCCCGCGAGTACCGCGGGGGCGGCTGGGAACGCTTCGATCCCAAGGCCAGTCCGTATCGTCCGTCGCAGGCCGAGATCGACCGCATCCGCATGGGCGGACACCTCTAGCCCCATCGGTAGGCCCCATCTGGTACGCCTTGTCGGGACGCGGTCGGCGGATCAATCTGCCGGCCGCGTTCCCGCTTTCCGGAAAGGACGATCCATGTCGACCATGGCCCCCCAGTCGCAGCCATACGCCGTCATCGCGCCTCGGCCCAAGGGCATGCTGATCGATGGCCACTGGGTCGAAGCCGCTTCCGGCCAGCGCTTCAGCGTCGAGAATCCGGCCAAGCGTGCGCCGATCGCCGACGTACCGCGCGCAGCCGCCGCCGACGTCGATCGCGCGGTCGCCGCGGCGCAGAAGGCGCAGCCGGCCTGGGCCAGGGTCGTGCCGCGCGAGCGCGGCCGGCTGCTGCTGAAGATCGCCGAGGCCTTCGAGGCGCGCGTCGAGGAGATGGCGCGCCTCATCGCGCTGGAAACCGGCAACGCGTTGCGCACCCAGGCGCGCGGCGAGGCGCGCGGCGCCGCCGACATCTTCCGCTATTTCGGCGGGCTTGCGGGCGAGCTGAAGGGCGAGACCATTCCGCTCGGCGAGCACGTGCTGTCCTATACGCGGCGCGAGCCGCTGGGCGTGGTCGGCGCCATCATCCCGTGGAACGCGCCGGTGCTGCTGGGCGCGCTGAAGATCGCCCCTGCGCTGTGCGCCGGCAACACGCTGGTGCTGAAGGCGGCCGAGGACGCGCCGCTGGGCGTGCTGCTGATGGCCGAGATCTGCCAGGAATTCCTGCCGCCGGGTGTGCTCAATGTGCTCACCGGCTACGGTCCCGAGGTCGGCGGGCCGCTGGCCAACCATCCGGCGATCCGCAAGCTCTCGTTCACCGGCTCGACCGAAATCGGCAAGGTGATCATGCGCGCCGCCGCCGAGCGCATCGTGCCGGTCTCGCTCGAGCTGGGCGGCAAGAGCCCGTCGATCGTCTATCCCGACGCCGACGAGGACTGGGTGGTCGAGGGCATCATCGCGGCGATGCGCTTCACGCGGCAGAGCCAGTCCTGCACCGCGGGCTCGCGGCTCTTCCTGCATGCCGACATCTTCGACTCCTTCCTCGCCAAGCTGAAGGCCAAGACCTCGGCGCTGAAGCTGGGCGATCCGCTCGACGAGCAGAGCGACATCGGCACGATCATCAACAACAAGCAGTTCACCAAGGTCTGCAAGTATGTCGAGGAAGGCCTGAACCGCGCCGACGCCGAGCTGGTGATGGGCGGCCTGCCGCCCAGCAGCGGGCCGCTGAGCGAGGGCTACTTCGCCGTCCCCACGATCTTCGCCGACACGTCGAACGACTGGCGTCTGGCGCGCGAGGAGATCTTCGGGCCGGTGCTGGTGGCGATCCGCTGGACCGACGAAGCCGAGGCGATCCGCATGGCCAACGACAGCCACTACGGTCTCGCCGCCTATGTCTGGACGCACGACATCGGCACCGCGCTGCGCACGGCGCATGCGATCGAATCGGGCTGGGTACAGGTCAACCAGGGGCTCGGCCAGTCGCCCGGCCATTCCTACGGCGGCTACAAGCAGAGCGGCATCGGCCGCGAGTTCTCGCTCGAGGGCATGCTCGACAGCTTCACCCAGCGCAAGAACGTCACGGTGAACCTCAATACGCCACGGCGGGCGTGAGAGACGCTTATGCCGGCCGCGGCACAGCCTTCGACAGCATCTCGAGCCGGATCTGGTGATCCTCGAGGACAAGCAGGAAATCGGCGGCGAACTTCTTCAGTGCGGGATTGTCGCCCGATCCCGCGTAGTCGCTGAACAGCGCGAACAGGTCGCGGTGCACCGCGACCTGCGTGTCGACGAAAAGCGCGTCGAAGCCGGTGGTCGGCGCGGCCTTCAGCTGGTCGATCATGTCGTTGAGCTTGCCCGTGAGCTTCTCGGGCACTTCCTTCACCGCCGTGTCGGCGGCCGCCTGCTTGAACTTCGTGACCGCCGCCGAGTAGTCGGCCAGCATGGTCACGGCGAAGGCCTTGACCTCCTTGTTGGTCGAAACGCTGCCGGCGAGGCGCGCGGCCTTGGCCTGGAAGCCGATGCCCTCTGCGGCGGCCTTGGCGAAGGAGTCGGATTTGGCGGATTCGGGCTGGGCGCGGGCGCCGACGCCGACCACGATGAGGGCGGCCACCACGCATGCGACAGCCAGCCGGGCAAGGGTCCGCATGGGCATCCTCCTTCGGCACCTTGCCGACCCAACGCGGCCGGCCGCCGGGAGTTGCCCTCAGGCCGCGGTGAAGCCGCCGTCGACGGTGTGTGTCGATCCTGTGACGTAGGCGGCGCGATCCGAGCACAGCCAGCACACCATCTCGGCGATCTCCCGAGCCGCACCCATGCGCTTTGCCGGCACCCCCGCCATGATCTGCGCGCCGCGCCGCGCCATGGTGTCCCTGGTCATGTCGGTCTCGATGAAGCCTGGACACACGGCGTTCACGCGAATGCCGTTCTCGGCGTACTCCAGCGCCGCCGTGCGCGTCAGCCCGACCACGCCGTGCTTGCTGGCGACATAGGCCGACGACGTGGGAATGCCGAACAGCCCGGCGATCGAGGCGGTGTTGACGATCGCGCCGCCGCCCTGCTTCGTCATCTGCTCGAGCTCGGCGCGCATGCACAGCCACACGCCCTTGAGGTTGACCGCGATCATCCGGTCGAACGCCTCCTCGGGCCAATCCGCCGTCTTCTTGCCGGCGCCGCCGACCTGGTAGCCGGCGATGCCGGCGTTGTTGAAGGCGCAGTCGAGGCGGCCGAATGCCGAGACCGCGGCGCCCACCATGCTCGCGACCTGATCGGGCCGGGTGACGTCGGCGGTGATCGCCAGCGCCTGACCGCCGGCCTTGTTGATCAGCCCCACGGTCTCGGCCGAGCCCTCGGCCATCTGGTCGGCGACGGCGACGCGCGCGCCTTCTGCGGCGAAGAGCAGCGCGGCGGCACGGCCGATGCCGCGTCCCGCGCCGGTGATCAATGCCGTCTTGCCGTCGAGCATGCCCGCCATGATGCGTCCTCCCTCAAGCCAGGTTGGCCAGTGCGACGCGCAGGTAGTTGCCGCCCACCAGCTTGCGCATGTCTGCGGCATTGAAGCCGCGCGCCATCAGGGCCGCCGCCACGGCCGGCAGCCGCGCGTAGCTCGGCAGCGCGGAGCCGCCGAGCAGGCCCATCATATCGCTGCCGATGCCGACATGGTCGATGCCCACGGCGTCGACCATCCGCGCCATGCCGGCGGCATAGGCCGTGACATCGGGAAACAGGCTGCCCGGCGGCCAGATGCCGATCACGCCGCCGGTGCGCGCGACCAGTCGCGCGTGCTCGGTGTCGATCAGACGGCTGAACTGGCGCGGCGACCGGGCGAAGGAGGTGTGCGACAGGATCAGCGGCTTGGCCGTGACCTCCGCTGCGCGGCGCACCAGCGCGGTCGTGCCGTGCGCCACATCGACGATCACGCCGCGCGCATTGCAGCGGCGGATCACCGCGACGCCGGCATCGGTGAGTCCATTGTGCTCGGCCGGCTCGGTCTGGATGTCGCCCAGCTCGTTGACGCGGTAGTGCGTGAGCTGCAGCTGGCGCAGGTTCCACTTCTCGTAGGCTTCATCGACGCGATCGGCGCGGCCTTCGAGGAAATCGCCGCCCTCTGACGTCACCAGCACCGAGGGCCGGTCCGGGTTCGCCGCGCGCATCGTGGCGGCCGAGGTGATCACGCCGAGCTTCTGTTCGCGCACCAGCTGGTGCAGGCGGGTGAACGCAAGCTGTGCGTAGCCATACAACTCGCCCGGCGAGGGCGTGCGATAGGACTGGATGCGCGTGCCGGTCACGCGGATCGCCGGCGCGTCGGCGACAATGGCGAGGCAGACCACGGCCATACGACCCTCGCGCATCGGCGAGGCCAGCGGCACGAAGGGCGCGTTGGGATCGTACCTGCGAATCACACCGCCGGCGTGGCTGTGCAGATCGGCGGTGAGCGCATCGCCTATCGCCTGGCGCGCGGCGGCGATCGCAGCCGCGTCCGGCTCCGCCGCGAGGGCCAGCGGCGCCCACGACGACAGGCCGAACAGTGCAGCGCCGGCCAGGGCCGCGCGACGCGTGAAGCCCGGCGCCATCTGTGACGGCAGCAGGCGCGCTTCGCGCAGCTGGTAGCGCCAGCCCGCCTCGTCGCCATCGAGACAGACGAGCCGGCCACTCAAGCGCACGCCGTTGCCATCGGGCAGGATCGGCGTGGTGGCGAAGACCTCGATACGCGCCAGCGGATCGCGCGGCACGCAGGCGGTGCAACACGACGGCTCGCCGATCAGCGCGAAGTGTCCACGCGCCTCGGATGGATCGTCGACGACCATCCATCCCTCGATATCGATGGTGACATCGTGCAGCCGCACGACGCTTTGGGCGCGAAGGTCAGGCCAGTCGATGCGCATGACCAAAGTATAGCACTACCCGGCACGTAATCGACGGCGCGCGCGGCATGGACGATCTTCCGCCTGTCGCCACGAAGGAGGGTCGCCATGACCGATACGACCAAGCTGATCGACGACTACATCGCCTGCTGGAACGAGACCGACGCCGGCAAGCGCCGCGCGCTGATCGACCGCGCCTGGACCGAGCGCGCCACCTATGTCGATCCGATGATGAACGGCGAAGGCCGCGGCGGTATCGACGCCATGATCGCCGGCGTGCAGGCGAAGTTTCCCGGCTTCCGCTTCCGCGTCAGCAAGCCGGTCGAGGCGGTCGCCGACCGCGTGCGCTTCTCGTGGGAATGCGGTCCCGACGGCGCCTCGGTGATCGGCGGCACCGACTTCGCCACCATCGCAGACGGCCGGCTCAACGCCGTGACCGGCTTCATCGACTTCGCCCCGGGCATGGGCAAGGCGTAGGGGCGAAAGAAAAGGCGCGCGACCTTCGGGCCGCGCGCCGACTCTCGGTTACCGCCGTCGTCCTGAGCGCCAGCGAAGGACCTCGCGGTGGAGCGGGCAAACACGACGTCTGTGTCTGTCCGCGAGACCGCGGGATCCTTCGCTACGCTCGGGATGACGGTGGGTATCGTCCCGGTCGCGTCACGCGTCAGGCAGCCTGCACGCCCATGACGGCCTTGACCTCGAGGAACTCCTCGAGACCCCAGGCGGCGTATTCGCGGCCGTTGCCGCTTTGCTTGTAGCCGCCGAACGGCGCGGTCATGTCCATCGGCGTGCCGTTGAGGTGCACGTTGCCGGCGCGCAGCTGCGAGGCCACGTCGCGGACCTTCTTGGGATCGCCGCCCTGCACATAGGCGGCGAGGCCGTAGACCGTGTCGTTGGCGTCCTTGATCGCCTGCTCCTCGGTCTCGTAGGGCAGGATCGCCAGCACCGGCCCGAAGATCTCCTCGCGCGCGATGGTCATGTTGTTCTTCACGTTGCCGAAGATCGTCGGCCGCACGTAGTAGCCGCGGTTGAAGCCCTCGGGCCGGCCCGGGCCGCCCGTCGCCACGGTCGCGCCCTCGGCGATGCCGGCTTCGATCAGCTTCTGGATCTTGTTGTACTGCGTCTCGCTGACCACCGGACCCAGGGTCGTGTCCTCGGCCTTGGGATCGCCGACCTTCAGCGACTCGGCGACCGACTTCGCCACCGCGACCGCCTCGTCGTGCTGCTTGGCCTGCACGAACATGCGGGTCGGCGCGTTGCAGGACTGGCCGCTGTTGCGCATCATGCTGACCACGCCCGACGTCACCGCCTTCTTCAGATCGGCATCCGGCAGGATGATGTTGGCCGACTTACCGCCGAGCTCCTGATGCACGCGCTTGACCGTGTCGGCCGCCGCCTTGGCGACCAGCACGCCGGCGCGGGTCGAGCCGGTGAACGACACCATGTCGACGTCGGGATGCTTCGACAGCGCCTGACCCACCGTCGGGCCATCGCCGTTGACCAGGTTGAACACGCCCTTCGGGACGCCCGCCGCATGCATGATCTCGGCCCAGATGATGGCGTTGAGCGGCGCGATCTCGCTGGGCTTGAGCACCATCGTGCAGCCGGCGGCGAGCGCCGGGCCGACCTTGCAGACGATCTGGTTGATCGGCCAGTTCCACGGCGTGATGAAGGCGCATACGCCGATGGCCTCGTGCGCGATCAGCGTCGTGCCCTTCTGCGACTCGAACTCGAACTCCTTCAGCGTCTTGATCATCTGCATCAGATGGCCGACGCCGGTGGCGGCCTGCGCCTTCATCGCCAGCGTGATCGGCGCGCCCATCTCCATCGAGATCGCCTTGGCGATGTCGTCGTAGCGGGTCTTGTAGACCTCGAGGATCTTCTCCAGGAGCGCGACGCGCTGCTCCTTGGTGGTGCGCGAGAAGGACGGGAAGGCCGCCTTGGCCGCGGCGACCGCCTTGTCGACGTCGGCCTCGCTGCCGAGGCTGATGCGCGCGCAGGGCTCCTCCGTCGCCGGGTTGATCACGTCGATCGCGTTCGGCTTCACGGGATCGACCCACTCGCCGTTGATGTAGAACTTGAGATAGTCGGTCATGTGTCCCTCCGGGTGATTTGATGACGGGAGTGTCGCCGGCCCGGCGACGTTTGCAACTGACAAGACTCGATTAACCCCGCCTGGCGGAGGGCTTCAGCAACGCCAGGCCCAGGGCTGCGACGCAACATCCCAGGGCGGCCAGCTGCCAGGGCCCCAGCGGCTCGCCATGCGCCCAGGCGCCGCCGGCCATGGCGATCACCGGCACGATGATGGTCGATACCGCCGCGGTGTTGGCCGGCAGCAGATGCACGATCCGGAACCACACCAGGGTCCCCAGCGCCGTGGGCACGAGGGCAAGATGGACGGCCGCCAGCAGGACGGGCCAGGAGGGTATGAAGGGCCGCCAGTCGGCGAGAACCGCCGCTCCCATCAGGATCGGCAGGGAGCCCAGGGTCATCTGCCACGCCGTCAGCGTCAGCGGATGGGTGCCGCGCCAGTCGGCCCGCTTCTGGATCAGGGTTCCCGCGGCCCAGCCAATGGCGGCGGTCAGCGCGCAGCCGATGCCGACGGGCGCGTCCGCCAGGGCGCGCAGGTTGGGGATCGCCAGCAGCACGACCGTGCCGGCGCCGAAGGCCAGCGCCAGCAACAGTCTGGGCGTCGGACGCTCGCCGAACAGCAGCACCGTCATCAGCGCCGCCCACAGCGGCATGGTGTAGCCGAGGATCGAGGCCTGTCCCGACGGAATGAACAGCACGCTGGCGGTGGCCGCCACATACCAGACCGAGATCGTGCCGAGCGACGCGCCGAGCAGCGCCGGCCAGCTCGCGCGCGGCACGCCGAGCGGGATGCCGCGCAGCCGCGCGATCGCCAGCAGCAGCAGGCCGGCGCCCATGACGGCGAGGCCGCGGAACGTCCACACCGACAGCTCGCGCAGCACGACGTTGAACATCGGCCAGGACGAGCCCCACAGCACGCCCAGCAGCAGCACCAGGCCGGTGGCGGCGTCGATGCGGCGCGCCGGCGTCGACGGATCGTGCGTCGTCATGAGGTCCGCGCGGCGACGGCGGGCTTGAGCAGCGCCAGCGCCAGCGCGATCACGCTGCAGGCCAGCGCGCCGATCTGCGTCGCGCCCAACGGCTCGTCGAGAAACAGCTTGCCGCTGACCATGGCGACGATCGGCACGATGATCGACGACAGCGCCGCCACGTTCGCCGGCAGCAGGCCGACGATGGCGAACCACGTGGTGGTGCCGATGCTGGTCGGGATCAGCGCGATGTAGATCGTGGTCAGCAGGCCGGCCCAGGACGGCACGCTCCAGGTCCAGTCGGCGAAGAACGCCGACGCCAGCAGAACCGGCGGCAGCGACAGCGCGATCTGCCACGCGGTCAGTGCCAGCCCCATGCCGCGCCAGTCGGTGCGCTTCTGCACCAGCGTGCCCAATGCCCAGAACAGGCCGGCACCGACGCCGCAGGCGATTCCCAGCGGCGCATCGGCATAGGTCCGCAGATTGGGCACCGCGAGCAGCACCACCGAGGTGGCGCCGAAGGCCAGCGCCAGCCACAGCCTGGCGCCCGGCCGCTCGCGCAGGAACAGAACGGAGATCGCCGCGAACCACAGCGGCATGGTGTAGGCCAGCACCGCGGCCTGGCCCGACGGGATGTAGCGTACCGCCGCCGCGGTCAGGATGTTCCAGATCGCGATGTTGCACAGCGACGCCAGCGCAAGCGGCGGCCACAGGTGGCGCGGTACCCTGAGCGATTCGCCGCGTAGTCGCGCCGCAGCGAACAGCGCCGCGCCGGCGATGACGATGACGATGACGCGGAAGGTCCAGATCGAGAAATCGCGCAGCGCGACGGCGAAGAGCGGCCAGTTCGTGCCCCAGACGAAGGTGAGGAGCGCGAGCAACGCCAACGCGCGGCTATGGGTGGAGCGGTCGGGCATGAGAGGGCGCGCAACGTATGGGCGCATCGCATCGCCGTCCATGCGCCTGCGCGCACGGCGCCTATGCGATGGCGCTCAGGTCGACCGCTCCTCCGGCGCGCCCAGCGAGCAGCCGGCGATGTGCCAGGTGCCATCGGGCTGCTTCTCCATGACATAGAAGGCCGTGACCGACGAGCCGTCCTGGGCCTCGATATGGACCTTCTGGATCACCCAGTCCTCGACCAGGCGGAGGTCGCGAAATCCGTAGCTGCGCCAGCGATGCACCGGCTGGTAGCCGTTGCGTACCATCGACATGAAGTTGTCGACCGTGCCGAAGATGTTCTTGATGCCGGGCGCGGCGAAGGAGAACGCGGTCGCGCCGTCGTCGCGCTTGAACGCCTCGAGCTGGCGCGCGATGACGTCGCGGATCTGGGCGCGGTCGGCGTCGTTCGGCGGATCGGCGGCAAGCGCCGGTCCGCACTGCACCACGACGAGCAACAGCCACACGCCCGCCAGGGCCCCAGAGGCAATGCGCATGCTCGCACCTCCCGCGTCGAAGCGTCGGCAGTCTATGCTCTTGCGCTGCGCATGGATGCGCACCGCGCTCACGATCCCGCGAGCGTGATAATACGCGATTCTGGAGATGTCAGTTGCGGCGGCCCGGATAAGGGCGCGGCGTGCCGGCGGTGGCCGGGCCGCCACCCAGTCGGCCGGCGCTGACGCCGTAGCTCAGACCGGCGAGGTTCGCACGCTCGGCGGCGAGGAAGGCGTTCTGCCGGGAGATCTCGCCGTTGAGATCGCCGATCAGACGATCGATCGCCTGCATCGTGCGATTGGTCTCGGCCTCGATCTGGCGCAGATTGCGATGATCCTGGTCGACCGCGCCGCCGACATTGTAGGTCGAGCGGATGGTGTCGAGCAGATGGCCGGCCACCGACGCCTGGGTCGTGACCTGCGTGGCCAGCGAATTCAGCCCGCCAATGTCGCCGGTGATCTTGTCGAGATGCATCTGCGCGCTGTTCCAGCGGCCGACCAGCTCCGGGTTGGCCGGCGTGGTGCCGACCGACAGCCGCGACATGATCTGGCTGACATCGCCGTTGTAGGTGCGCGCTTCGCCGCCGATAGAATTGCGCAACGCCTGAAGCTGATTGACCTGCGCCTGCACGCCCGCGGCCAAGGCGTTCTGGTCGGCACGCAGCTGTTGCACGCGCTCTCTCACCGTGACGCCGCCGGTGGCCGTGATCGACGACGCCGGAGCAACGCTCCCGGGAGGCCCGAACGCATCGTCGCACGCCCCGAGGGTGAGCGCCGCGAGAAGGCAAGCGGCGCGCGTCGTCCATTTGGCCATCGGTGTCACGTACCTTGGTCCGATCCGTTGTCGTTGGGTACCCGACGGCCGGTCCGCAGCCCTTACGGACGACCCGCCACGACGGCACCAGCCCCAATAACAGTCCCCGGATGCTACTGAAACCGCCGATTTTCAACAAGCATGGAGTTCCCTCACAAAGGCCCCATTTTTCAAGCTGTTGCCGTTATGTAACGGGTGATTTCCAACAATCCACATGCCCCTGTGTTCAGGTGTCGCGGATCGGATTTGCTTGCGCCGGGACGACGATTTGGCTACCTACCGCGCCTTGACCCGCCGATGCGGGTCGCGCGACTTGGCCGCAGGCGCCCATAGCTCAACTGGATAGAGCACCTGACTACGGATCAGGAGGTTGGGAGTTCGAATCTTCCTGGGCGCGCCAAGCCACCGCAACGCCAGTCATTCATAACACTCGTTTGAAGCGCCGACGCAGTGTTCGCTTCACGGCACCTGCGGATAGTCGCTTTCGACTCGTGCCAGGAAGGCGACGCTACGCCGCTCGACCCGCGACGCCGCCGACGACGGCCAGCACCCTGGCAGCCGGGCGCTCGACGCCCAGCAGCTCGGTCACGCCGGGCAGGCCTTCGGTCGCAAACACCTCGTGCGAAGCCCGCACCTCGCCGGTGACGGCCGCGTTCGTGTCGCCCTCCTGGGCGGCATAGGCGGTCTGCCGGTCCACCGCGATCGCCATCGGCGCGAAGGTCGCGATCTCCTGGGCGAGCTTCTCGGCCGCGAGGCGCGTGGTGCCGTTGGCGACCTTGCGGCTGGCCAGGCCGATCGCCAGCGCACGGTCGCTGCCGATGGCGCGGCCGGTCAGCAGGATGTCCATCGCCTGGGTGATGCCGACGACGCCGGGCAGGCGCGCGGCGGTGCCGTCGCCGGTGATGCCCAGGCGACGCGCGAACACGCCGAAGGTCGCGGTCTGGTCGACGATGCGGATGTCGCACAGCAGCGCCAGTCCCAGGCCCTCGGCGCTGGCATAGCCCTCGATGGCGGCGATGGTCGGCTTGCTGAGGCGCTTGTGTAGCGGCCCGCCCTTGCCGGCCCAGGGGTAGTGCTCGGCCTCGCTGGCGATGTCGTGCATGTCGGCGCCGGAGCAGAAATTGCCGCCATTGCCGGTGATCACCACGGCGCGGATCTCGGGATCCTCGTCGCCTACCCGCAGCGCCTCGGCCAAAGCCCGGGCGCCCTCGCGGGCGAAGGCGTTGCGGGTCTCGGGAGAGTTCAGGACGATGGTCATCACCGGGGCCCGTCGCGTGGCGAGAATCAGGCCGTCGGCGTAGCTGGTCGGCACAAAGGCGGACATCGTCGGAAAATCCTCTGCCGGCCGATATCGGCCGGATCAATGCACATATCGCACTATGACGGATCGCCGCCCGACGTCAGCGGCGATCCGATCCAGAATGGAGCTACTTCGAGTTGGAGTACGATGTCGGCAGCAGCAGCACCGACTGCATCTCCGCCAGCATCGGCGCGCCCTTACCGAGGAATTCCTGCCACTTCGGGTCCTTGGCGGCACCGGCGCGCGCCGCGGTGCGCGCCGCCAGGTCCTTGTAGACCCACATGTGCGTCACCGAGTTGGGCTGCGGGAACTCGCCCACCCACAGGCCGTGCAGCGGCGAGTACTTCTCGCGGGTCGGCAGGTACTCCTTCATCAGGTTGGCCCAGGGCCGCGCCTGGGTGAGGTGCGTGCGATAGGTGCGCAGCTCGTAGACGTTGCCCTCGCCGGCGGGCTGCTTGTAGTCGACCACTGCGTTCCAGATCTGCAGGTCCTGGCGGATGATCAGCGGACGGATCGTCGGCACGTACTCGCCCGTCCATTTGGGGTTCTTCTGCAGCTCCGAGCGCAGGCGCTCGCGCTCGTCGAGGCTGGGATAGGACCACAGGTGCCAGATCTGATTCACCTGGCCGAACTCGCTGGTCCAGTAGCCGTGGTTCATGCCGTAATTGTCGCCGCGCGCCGGCCGGCCGATGGTCTCGGCCGCCTTCAGGTAGGCCGGCATCTGGCCGGGATACAGGGTGTAGGTGCGCATCTCGTAGATCATGGTTTCCTCCCGCCTGTTGCGCCGCTGGCTCAGAACAGCGTGTAGCCGCCGTCGATGACGAAGTCGCGACCGGTGGTGTAGCGCGAGGCATCGCTGGCGAGATAGACGGCGATCGGTCCGAAGTCCTGTTCCACGCCCCAGCGGCGCTGCGGAATGCGCGGCTTGACGTTGCCGGCGAACTTCTCGTTGTTGAAGGCGTTGGCCGTCATCCCGGTCTCGATCCAGCCCGGCAGGATCGAGTTGACGCTGATGTTGTAGCGCGCCAATTCGACCGCCAGCGCGCGCACGAAGGCGCAGACGCCGCCCTTGCTGGCGCCGTAGTGGCTGCTGCGCGCCGCGCCCTCGATCGCCGCCGTGCTCGACATCGCCACGAGAGAGCCGCCCTTGCCGCGCTCGACCATGTGCTTCGCCGCCGTGCGGAAGGTGAAGAACACGCCGTCGAGGTTGACGCGCAGCACGCGGTGCCACTCCTCCGTGGTCATCTGCAGGATCGCGCCCTGGCCGCGGCCCGAGACGCCGGCATTGGCGACGCAGTTGTCGACCTGGCCCATCACCTTCAGCGTCTCGGCGAAGCCCGCCTCGACCGCCTTCTCGTCGCCGACATCGACCAGCTGCGCATGCACGCGCTTGCCGTGCCGCTTGAGCTTCTCGACCGTGGCGTCGTTCTTGGCCTTGCTGGTGCCCCAGATGCAGATGTCGGCGCCCGCTTCGGCCATCGCATCGGCCATGCCGAAGCCGATGCCGCCATTGCCGCCGGTGACCAGCGCCACCTTCCCCGTCAGGTCGAATCCCTTGTAGGCCATCGCGCCCCTCCTTCGTGTTGGGGCGCATCCTAAGGCGTCATGCACACGGCGCCAGTACGGTGTTCCGCGCGCCGGAAGCTCATGGCCTTCTCCCCGCGCAGGCGGGGAGAAGGTGCCCGAAGGGCGGATGAGGGGCTTCGCAATGGTTCAACAAACGACGAGGCGGTTGAGAGGACGAGAAGCCCCTCATCCGCCTCGCTGGCGCTCGGCACTTTCTCCCCGCCTGCGCGGGGAGAAGGAAAAGATCACTGCAGCGGCGCGGTCTCGACCAGCACGATCTCGGCGTCCGCGGTCGCCTCGATGGTGATCTCCTCGACACCCTCGATCGCCACGCCGTCGCGGGCGTTGACCTCGACGCCGTTGACCTTCACCGCGCCCTTGGCGGGCACGAGATAGCCCGGCCTGCCGTCGAGCGTGTGGCTGACGCTGTCGCCGCTGCGGATCGTCGCGGCATAGAGCGCGCCATCGGCGTACAGCGGGATCGCCCCTTGGCCGTCGTGGCTGACGAAGCCCGAAGCCAGCGGCACCAGCTTGCCGTCGCGCGCGCCGGCGGGGAAGTCGCGCGTCTCCCAGCGCGGCTTCACGCCCTGCTTGTTGGGCAGCAGCCAGATCTGGAAGAGCTCGGTCTCCTCGGGCTCGCGGTTGTACTCCGCATGCACGATGCCGGTCCCGGCGCTCATCACCTGGATCTGCCCGGCCTCGGTGCGACCCTGGTTGCCGACGCTGTCCTGGTGGGTGATCGCGCCCTTCATGACGTAGGTCACGATCTCCATGTCACGATGCGGATGCGGATCGAATCCGGTGCCGGCGGCGATGCGGTCGTTGTTCCACACCCGCAGCGCACCCCAGTGCATGCGGTTGCGATTGTGGTAGTCGGCGAAGCTGAAGTGGAAATTGGCCTTCAGCCAGCCATGGTCCGACTTGCCGAGATTCTTGAACGGGCGGAGCTCGATCATCTGTCCCTCCCCTTGTGGGGTTGATGCTCTGATGGCCCCACAAATGGCCCCGCCAGCTTAACCGTCAAGTTTCCAACCCGTAACGCTTGCCCCTCACGCCGCGCGGGGCAGCGCTGCGCCATACGCTTCCATCGGCAGCCGCAGCGCCCGGCAAAAGTACGCGACCGTGCGATAGAAACCGCAAAGCGCGATGACCTCGAGGATCTGCTCGGGACTGAAGGCGGCGGCCAGCGCGCTCCACAGCGCGTCGGGTATGTCGATCAGGTCGTGCAGCGCGTCGACGGCCCGGATCAGCAGACTCTCATCCGCGCTCCACACCTCGGCATCGGCGCTGTCGGTGGCGAGCGCCGCGACCTGCGCCTCGCCAAGCTCGACACGCCCGGCGAAGAACGCGACATGCACGCCCCATTCGTAGGCGCAGCCGCAGCGCGCGCAGGTACGGTCGATGACGATCTCGCGCTGGCGCAGCGAAAGCGGCCCCTTGTCGAGCAGCGAGCCGGCGCGGAACTTCTCCCAGATGCGCGGCACGGACGACAGCGTGCGGAACAGCACGAGCGGGTCGATGCCGGCGGGCATGATGCGATCGAACGCGGCCTGGACGTCGGCGGGGTATGGCGGGCTGAGCGGCGCAATGCGTGGGGTCACGGTCGTCTCCGGCGTTTTGCTACGGAATTCGTAGCGCCCGGAGCGTATAGCGCGGAGAACGGCCGCATGCTACTGTTTTCGTAGCATGACGAAATCACCCAGGCCCGGCCGGCCGGTTCGCGGATCGACCACCGGCCGACCGATCATGGCCGTGTTCGACCTGCTCGGCCGGCGCTGGGCGCAACGGGTGATCTGGGAGCTGCGCGAGGGCCGCCAGCCGACCTTCCGCATCCTGCGCGAGCTGTGCGGCGACCCCAGCCCTTCGGTGCTGAACACGCGACTGGCCGAGCTGCGGGAAGCGGGGATTGTCGAAACGGTCGAAGGCGGCGGCTATCGCCTGACGGAGGCCGGGCGCGGCCTGCTGAAGGCCCTGCTGCCGCTGCACGCCTGGGCCGAGGACTGGGCCGGCCGGCTGGCCCGCGACAGGCCGTCAACGCGAAGCTGACGGGGCGCCCGTCGCGGGCGGCAGGTTGGCGCCTCAGGCGGCGCGCACGGCGACGTAGCGCGTCGAGCCGTCGCGCCAGATCTTCAGCAGCGCCGGCTTCTTGTCATGCTTCGCGGTGCGCAGCTTGGCGATGGCGTCGTCCGTGCCGCTGACCGGCTCGCGGCCGATCTGCACGATGACGTCACCGGCCTGCAGGCCGCGCTCCTCGGCGGGACTGCCGGGCTGCACCTCGAGGATCAGCGCGCCCTTGATCGAAGGCCCGAGATCGAGCCGCTGGCGCGCCTGGGGCGAAAGCTCGCCCAGCGACACGCCATAGACCGCGGAATCGACCTTGCCGGCCGTTCCCGATGCGTCGGCCTTGACCGCGGTCGAGGCCTGGCCGCCGAGCTTGGCCTTCAGGGTCATGTCCTGGCCGTCGCGCCACACGCCCAGGCTGACCGAGGAGCCCGGCGCGGCCGCCGCGATCATGCGGGTGAGGTCGCGCAGCGTCTTCACGTCCTTGCCGTCGACGCTGCGGATGATGTCGCCATCCTTGATGCCGGCCTTCTGCGCCGCCGAGTTGGGCATGACGCCGGCCACGAGGGCGCCGTCCGTGGACTTCAGCGACAGGCTGTCGGCGATGCCCTGGGTCACCGGCTGGATCTGCACCCCGAGCTGGCCGCGCGCGACCTTGCCGTGCTCCTTGAGCTGCGTGATCACCGGCTCGGCCAGGCTCGAGGGAATGGCGAAACCGAGGCCGATATTGCCGCCGGTGGGCGAGAAGATCGCCGTGTTGATGCCGATCACCTTGCCGTCCATGTCGAACAGCGGGCCGCCGGAGTTGCCCTTGTTGATCGCCGCGTCGGTCTGGATGTAGTCGTCGAACGGCCCGGAGTGGATGTCGCGGCCGCGCGCCGAGACGATGCCGGCGGTCACGGTGCCGCCGAGGCCGAACGGATTGCCGACCGCCATCACCGGCTGGCCGACGCGGATCTTGCTGGAATCGCCGAAGCTGACGAAGGGCAGCGGATCCTTGCTGTCGATCTTCAGCAGCGCCAGATCGGTCTTCTCGTCGGTACCCAGCAGCCTGGCCGGGAACTTGCGGCCATCCGCCAGCGTCACGACGATCGACGTGGCGTGGCCGGCGACGTGATTGTTGGTCACGATCAGGCCGGAGGCGTCGATGATGAACCCGGTGCCCAGACCCTGCATCTGGCGCATCGGCGGCCGCTGGTGGCGGCCGGGCTGCTGCTGCTCGAAGAAGCGACGGAACTGCTCCATCGGCGCGCCGCCCTGGTCGTCGACCACCGGGCTGGCGGCGGTCACGGCGACGTTGACAACGGCCGGCGCCACCTTCGCGGCGAGGTCGGAGAAGTCATGGACCGTCGCCTCGCCGGCGATGGCGGGCGCGGATCCGAAGAAGTGCGGCGCGATCAGCGCCGGTGCCGTGAGCGCGGTCGAAAGCGCGAGCACGGCGGCAAAACGCGATTTGAAGATAGACAAGGGGCCGTCCTCCTGGCTGGGAATGCCCGCAGATATGGCGGCCCGCGAAGGCGCCACCGCGGCGGCCAGATTGAAACTTTGTATAGTTGACGGGCTTGGCAACCGGGCCCCGCCGGATCATGTCCTAGACCATGAAAATCCTGCTCGTGGAGGACGATTCCGAGACCGCCGCCTATGTCGCGCGCGGCCTGCGCGAGCGCGGCCACGCGGTCGACCACGCCGAAAGCGGCGGCGACGGGCTGCGCTTCGCCACCCACGAGCCCTATGACGTCATGGTCGTCGATCGCATGCTGCCGGAGCTCGACGGGCTTTCCATGGTCAAGGCTGTGCGCGCCGCCGGCATCCGCACCCCGACCCTCTTCCTCACCACCATGGGCGGCGTCGACGATCGCGTCGAAGGCCTGGAGGCGGGCGCCGACGACTACCTCGTGAAGCCTTTCGCGCTCGCCGAGCTGGCGGCGCGCGTCAACGCGCTCGGACGGCGGCCGCCGATGGCGCAAACGACGTCGTTGCGCGTCGGCGACCTCGAGATGGACCTGCTGGCGCGCAGCGTCGCGCGCGCCGGCCAGCGCATCGAGCTGCAGGCGCAGGAGTTCAAGCTGCTGGAGTACCTGATGCGCCACGCCGAGCAGGTGGTGACGCGCACCATGCTGCTGGAAAAGGTCTGGGACTTCCATTTCGACCCGCGTACCAACATCGTCGAGACCCACATCAGCCGGCTGCGCTCGAAGATCGACAAGGGCTTCGAGGCGCCGCTGCTGCACACGATCCGCGGCGCGGGCTATGTCATTCGTCCGCCTCAGTAGGATCGCGCGCACCGCCGCCTTCCGGCTGACGCTCGCCTATGCCGGCCTGTTCGTGATCTCGGCCGGCGTGCTGTTCGCCGCCGTCTACTGGATCGCGACCGCGGCGCTGCAGACCGACATGACCGCCGTGCTGCGCACCGAGGCGCTGCAGCTCTCCGAGATCCATGCGCGCGCCGGGCTGCGCGGCCTGGTGCCGGAAATCTCGCGGCGCATGAGCTTTCGCGCCCGCGGACCGATCTACTACCTGCTGCAGGCGCCGACGCGCGAGGTCATCATTGGCAACCTGCCGGGCATGGTGCCGCGCGAGGGCGTGCTCGACCTGCAGCGCAACCTCAACGAGCCCGACAGCGGGCCGCAGGATCTCGATCTCACCGGCTTCGGGCTGAGACTGCGCGATGGCACCTTCCTCGTCGTGGCGCAGGACACCGCGCGCGTGCACGATATGCAGCGCGCCATCATCCGCGCCTTCGCCTGGGCGGCCGGGCTGACCCTGCTGCTGGCGATCGCCGGCGGCGCCGTGCTGGCCGTGAACTTCCTGCGCCGCATCGACCAGATCAGCCGCACCAGCCGCGCGATCATGGAAGGCGACCTCACCGCGCGCATCCCCGCGCGCGGCACCGACGACGAGATCGACCAGCTGGTCGTCAACCTCAACGCCATGCTCGATCGCGTGCAGGGCCTGATGCTCGGCCTGCGCCAGGTGTCCAGCGACATCGCGCACGACCTGCGCACGCCGCTGGGCCGTTTGCGCCAGCACCTCGAGGAGGCGCGCGACGGCGCCGGCACGACGCAGGACTACAAGACCGCCACGGAGGCGGCGATCGCCGAAGCCGATGCGCTGCTGGACACCTTCTCCGCGCTGCTGCGCATCGCGCAGATCGAGGCCGGCGTGCGCCGCAGCGCCTTTGCGCCGGTCGCGCTCTCCGACGTTCTGCGCGGCGTCGGCGAAGCCTATGTCGCATCCGCCGAGGAATCCGGACACACCCTGCGCCTGGAGATCGAGGACGGCATCGACATGACCGGCGACCGCCAGCTGCTGAGCCTGCTGGCCTCGAACCTGATCGAGAACGCGCTGCACCATACGCCGCCGGGCACGACGATACGCCTCGTGCTGCGCCGCGCGGCGGGCGGCTTCGCCCTGCACGTCATCGACAACGGCCCGGGCATCCCGGCCGGGGAGCGCGACAAGGTGGTGGACCGCTTCTACCGTCTCGATCGCAGCCGCTCGACGCCGGGCAGCGGCCTGGGGCTGGCGATGGTCAAGGCCATCGCCAACCTGCATGGCCTGTCACTCGCCTTCGACGACGCCGGGCCGGGCCTCGACGTCGCGCTTGTCATGCAGCCCGCCGCGCCAAGGCAACTCGACGACTGACACGGGCACGTTCGATCGCCGACCACCTGGCATCGACCGCCAGGTGATCCTGTCGCGAGCAGAAGAGTGGCGTGCGCAAGACAGGGGCGATAGGGTGCCGGCCCATGCCTCCGGCGGATCCAGCCACCCAGACCACGCGCGCGCGCTTCGGCGCCGCCGCGCTGGCGCTGGCGTTGCTCTCGCTGTGGGTGCAGATCCTGCAACCGCTGACGCATCCGATGCTGCTGCGCGCGCTGCTCGACACGGCGCCCGACGGCTACACCATCATCTGCACCAGCGACGGGCCGCAGCTCATATCGAGCGCGGCGCTGCAGGGCGATCTCGAGCAGGCGCCGCGCCACGAATCCAACCCGCTGGCCTCGACCCGGCGGCCGGCGGGCGATTGCTGCATGGGTGTCGCGACGCCGGCGCCGCTGCCCGGGCTCGCCCTCCTTGCCGTTGTCCTGGTGCAGGTCAGCGAACCTGCGCCGTTCATCACGCCGACGGCCGACGCCGCACCGCCGCCGCTCGTCTGGCGACCGTCGCAGCCGCGCGGACCGCCGCTCTTCGCCTGACCTGATCGCCGCGTGCCGCGCAGCCGTGAAGGCCGCGCGGCGTCCCGCATCCGTTCGTCGAAGAGCTTCCCATGTCGTCATTCCGTCATGCCGCACGGTCGTGCGCGCTCGTCTTCGCCTTGTCTCCATCGATTGCCGTCGCCCATATGGTCGCGGATCCGCCCGAAGGGCCGGCCGGCGGCTACTTCAAGGCCGCCTTCCGCGTCACCCACGGGTGCCAGGGCACGCCCACTGTTTCCGTCACCATCCGCATTCCCGAAGGTGTGCTGGGCGCCAAGCCGCAGGCCAAGCCCGGCTGGACCATCGAGATCAAGACGCGGCCGGTCGACCCGCCGGTCGATCTCGGCCACGGCTTCAAGATCCGCGAGACCGCCAGCGAGATCACCTGGCGCGGCGGCCCGCTGCCCAACGCCTATTTCGACGAGTTCGCGCTGACCATGCGCACGCCCGACCGGCCGGGCACGACGCTGTACTTCCCGAGCATCCAGACCTGCGAGAAGGGCTCCTACGAGTGGGTCCAGGTTCCCGGCGGACCGGGCGAGCACCTGCACGCGCCGGCGCCTTCCGTGAAGCTGCGCGCGCGCTGAGGGAGGACGCCACCATGATCATTCGCCTTTCCCTGGGCGCCGCCGCCCTCGCGATCTCGAGCGTCGCCATGGCGCAATCGCCCACGACCCTGCCGCCGCTGCCCGTCACCGGCGCGCGCGACTCGCTGACCGCGCCATCGGTCGACGACGCCAACCGCGAGATTCGCCGTATCCCCGGCGGCGTCGATCTCGTGCCGTCCGAACGCTTCCGCGACACCTCGGCGCAAGGCGTCAAGGACGTGCTGGACTTCTCGCCGGGCGTCTTCGCGCAGCCGAAATACGGGCAGGAGGACTCGCGGCTGTCGATCCGCGGCTCCGGCCTGTCGCGCAACTTCCATCTGCGCGGCATCCGCATCCTGCTCGACGGCGTGCCGATCAACCTGGCCGACGGCGGCGGCGATTTCCACGAGATCGATCCGCTGGCGACGCGCTACGTCGAGGTCTTCCGCGGCGCCAACGCCCTGCAATGGGGCGCGGCCTCGCTCGGCGGCGCGGTGAACTTCGTCTCGCCCACGGGCCGCGACTCGCCCGGCGTGCTGGCGCGGCTGAGCGGCGGCAGCTTCGGCACGCTGACGACGCAGCTCGCCTATGGCGGCGTCTCCGGCGGGTTCGATTTCTGGGGCAGCGGCACCATGGTGCGCAGCGACGGCTATCGCGATCACACCAACGAGATCTATGGCCGCTTCACGGGCAATGTCGGCTATCGCTTCGACGCGTCCAGCGAGACGCGCATGTATGTCGGCCTGAACTACGACATCAACGAGATCACGGGCTCGCTCACGCGCAGCCAGGCCTATACGACGCCGCGCGCCGTCCCGGCGGCGAGCACCAACACGCTCAACACCCATCGCGACGTGCGCTCCGTCCGCGTCGCCAACCGGTCGACCTTCCTGATCGGCGACGACCAGGTCACGGTCTCCGCCTATCTCAAGTACAAGGACCTGTTTCACCCGCTGAGCTTCGGCGTCGTCGACAACAAGTCGCTCGACTGGGGCGGCACCGCGCAGTACCGCGGCGAGCGCCAGATCGCGGGCCTCAAGAACGAGTTCACCGCCGGCCTGAACGTGTTCGTCGGCGAGAACCGCAATCGCACCTACGTCAACAATGGCGGCAACCGCGGCGCGCTGACCAACGACAACATGGAGCATGCGCTCAACATCGACCTGTACGGCGAGAACCGCCTGTGGCTGCTGCCGGGCTTCGCCCTTGTCCTCGGCACGCAGCTGAACTTCTCACACCGCCGGCTGGACGACTTCTTCCCGTCCAACGGCAACGACAGCGGCACGCGCGACTACTGGAGCGTCAATCCCAGGATTGGCGCGCTGTGGGAACCGGCGAAGAACATCCAGATCTTCGCCAATGTCTCGCGCGCGGCCGAGCCGCCGCCGTTCTCGGAGCTCAACCCCAGCGCCGCGCCCGGCTTCGCCAACCTGCCGCAGCAGAAATCCTGGACGGCCGAGGTGGGTGCGCGCGGCAAGCTGTTCGACCGCGTCGGCTTCGACCTGTCGCTCTACCGCGCCTGGGTCAAGGACGAGATCCAGCTCCTGATCCTGCCGGGCTTTCCGCCCAGCGGCGTGGCCTCGAACGTCGATCGCACCATCCATCAGGGCGTCGAGCTCGGCCTCGATGCGACCTTGCTGAAGGGGCTGGCGACCGGTCAGGCGGCGGACGGCGATTCGCTCGCCCTGCGGCTCGCCTACACCTACAGCAACTTCTACTTCGACCGCGACCGCACCTACGGCAGCAACATCATCCCCGGCGCGCCGGCGCACTACCTGCGCGCCGAGCTGCGCTACACCCACCCCAGCGGTTTCTACGTCGCGCCGAACATCGAATGGGTGCCGATGGGCTACTACGTGGACAACGCCAACACGGCGTCGCTGATGACCGATCCGTACGTGCTGTTCGGGCTGAAGGCCGGCGCCGAGCCCGTGAAGGGGATGCGGCTGTTCCTCGACGTGCGCAACATCTTCAACAAGACGTATGTCTCGAACGTCAGCGTGACCACCTCGGCCACCGCGGCATCGGCGCTGTACAATCCCGGCATCGGCCGCGCGATCTTCGTCGGCGCGGAGCTGCGGCTCTAGGCCCGTCGCCCCGGGCCCGGCGAAGGATGACGTCGGGCCCTACTTGCCCTCGCGCCACCAGGCGAAGCCGATGGCGAAGAGGAAGAGCAGCGCGATGGCGATTTCGGGCAGCAGCGGATAGCGGTCGACGCCGGTGACGGTGTAGTCGCCGTTGCGCCGGATGCCGATCCAGTCCGATCCGCCCATCGAGCGGCCGGGCGACACGGCGCGCACGTCGGGATCGGCGGTCTCGCTGAGCCAGATCATCGCCGCGCCCGAGGCCTCGACCAGCGGCTTGAGCTTTTCGGTCGTGGCGCGCACGTCGGCGAATTCCAGCGGGTCGGGATTGCCCACCGCCGCCACCGCGTTCTTCTCGCCGTCGTCGAAGCGATAGACGCCGGGCTTGTCGACGCCGATGCCGGCGATGGCGCGGCCGGGCGCGATCGGGTTGAGCGTGAGGGTCTGCGTCTTGCCGTCCGGACCGGTCATGGTCACCGGCCGGAACGTGTCGGCCAGGGTCTGGCGTTTGATCTCGATGCGCGCGCCCTGCACCGTGGCGCGCAGCGCCTCCTCCTCGAGGTCGGGCTCCTTCATCAACCAGTGGGCGATGCGGCGCACCAGCTCGGCCTGCGGGCCGCCACCGTCGACGCCGCGGTTCCACAGCCACAGATGGTCGGAGAGGATCTGCGCCACACGGCCTTCGCCGACATGGTCGAGCACCACCAGCGGCCGGCTGTCGGCGCCGGCCATCAGCACCTGGCCGCGTTCGGCGCGCGTCGCGATCTGACGGAACCAGCGGCCCCAGGTCGGCTCCTCGCGCTGCGCGTTGGGCACGCCCATCGGCGCCGGCTTGCCCGCGCCGGTCAGGTCGGCGGTCACCGGATGGCGGTCGCCCAGCGTGGTCACGGTCGGCTTGAAACCGTGCTCGATCACCTCGCCCAGCGGCGCGGCCGGCAGCACCGCGCCCAGCGGCGTGCGATGCAGGGTGCGCGGCGTGGCGTAGATCGGCCCGACCGACACCAGCAGGGCGCCGCCGTTCTGCACGTAGCGCGCGATGTTGCGGAAATACTCCCGCGTGATCAGGTTGCCGGTCTCGTAGCGGTCGAAGATGATCAGGTCGAACTCGCGCAGCTTGACGTCGAACAGCTCCTTCATCGGGAACTGGATCAGCGACAGCTCGCGCGTGGGCGTGAAGTCGTCCTTCGAGGGCGTGCGCAGGATGGTGAAGTGGATCACGTCGACGGCGGGATCGCCCTTCAGCAGGTTGCGCCAGGCGCGCTCGCCCGGATAGGGCTCGCCCGAGACCAGAAGCACGCGCAGGCGATCACGCACGCCGTTGACGACGAAAAGCGCGCGATTGTTGTCGAGCGTGAGCTCGCGCGAGCCCGGCGGCACCTCGACCTGGATCACGTTGGGGCCCGGATTGCCGACCGGCAACTCGACCTCGAACGAGCGGTCCAGCGGCGCGTTGACCGTCATCGGCGGGCCGCTGCCGATCTTCACCGTCAGCGGGACGGGGCCGCGCGCGCCGGGCGCGGTGTCGACCACGCGCAGCTTCATGGTGACGTTGCGGCCCACGACACCGAAGCGCGGCGACTGCTCGACCACGAGCAGCCGGTCGGCCTCGTCCTTCTTGCCGGTCAGCAGCACATGCACGGGCGCGCCGGTCAGGTCCGCGGCGAGCTGCGCCGGCACGTCGTGCACCTGGCCGTCGGTGATCAGCACCACTGCCGACAGCCGCTCGCGCGGAATGTCGGCCAGCGCATTGCGCAGCGCGCCGATCAGCCGTGTGCCGCCCAGGCCCTGGCTGCCGAGCTGGAGGGAGGACGACGGCAGCACGGCCTCGCGCACCTCGACGCCGCCCAGCCCGGCGATCTTGCGCACCATCGCGGCACGGGCCGCGGCGGCCTGCTGGCGCCGTTCGCCGATGGCTTGGCTGTCGCTGTCGTCGGTCACGACCAGCGCGATGTCGTCGACCGGCTTGCGCTCCTCCTCGACCAGCGAGGGGTTGGAGAGCGCGCCGAGGATGGTGAAGATCGCCGCCAGGCGCAGGACAAGGCCCCGCGCGCGCTTGAGCGCGCCGAGCACCGCCAGGCCCAGCGCGACGGCGGCGAAGGCGAACAGCACGCCCCACGGCAGGAGCGGATCGAAGGCGATGGCCGAGATCGTCGTGTTCATCGGCGCAGCCGCTGCATGATGTCGTGAAGGTGGATGCCGTCGTCCTTGTAGTTGCCGGTCAGCGCGTACATCACGAGGTTCACGCCGAAGCGGAAGGCGAGCTCGCGCTGTGCCTCGCCGCCGGGCGACACCGGCAGCGTGCCGCGGCCGAAGCGATCGACCGCCCAGGCGCCGGCGAAGTCGTTGGCGCCGATGATGATGGTGGCGACCCCGTCGTTGATGCGTCCGCCGCCGGCCTCGATCCACAGGCGCCCGCCCGACCAGCGCCCGGGCGTGTCGGCCAGCAGGTAGAACGACTTGGTCAGCACGTGCTGGCTGGGCATCGCCACCAGCGGCGGCACGTCGATGCCGCGCAGCAGGCGCTTGAGGTCGGGGTTGATGCCGCCGCGGCCCATGGTGATGTACTGGTCGCGCGTGTCGAAGAAGATGATGCCGCCGGTCTTGAGGTAGCGGTCGATCGCCGCCATCGCCTTGACCGAGGGCGTCGCCTGCTCCGCCGTCACCGGCCAGTAGAGCAGCGGGAACAGGCGCAGCTCATCCTTCTCGACGTCGACGGCGATCGGTTCGCCCGGCTCGACCGAGGTACGCGCCCGCAGGATCTCGCCCAGCCCCTCCAGCCCGGCTCGCGAGATGCCGTCGACCTCCGCGTTGCCGGTGACGATATAGGCCAGCCGTGTCTCAAGGGTGGCGCGCAGCATCATCTCGTCGGCAGGATTGGCCGGCGCCGCGCGCGGCGACGACGGCGGCGATGGCGGTCGCCGCGATCCCGGCGCCGATTGCGCCACCTGCGCTTCATCGGGATCGGACGCCGCGCGGGCGACGTGATCGGCGGTCATCACGACGCCACCCGCGAGAACAGCGAGCAGCAGTGCCGCGGGCGTCGCGCGCCGCGACAGGCTGCGCGCGGCGGGCAGCATGCCGCGCAGCCACAGTGAGATCAGCAGGTCGAGGAGCAGCAGGCTGAGTGCCACGGTCAGGAACCACTTGGTGAGATCGGTTTCGCCGGCTTCGGTCAGCGTATCGGTCGTCGCGCCCGCCGGCAGGCTGGCGATCGGCGAGGGCGCCGGCACATGGTTGCCGAGGTTGAAGGCGACCTGCGAGGACTCGTCGCCGTAAAGGCCGGGCGGCGTCTGCGGGCGCGGCGTCATCTGGCTCGCCTGGTCCAGCGGCAGCGGCAGCGTGCCCAAGGGCGGCTGCACCAGGCGCGCGAAGCCATCGAGCGTCTTCCACGGCTTCAGCGCCGTCTGGCCGCCCGCGTCGCCGGCGACGCCGCGGCTGAGGGCGACGAGGCGCTGCAGCATGTCGACGAACAGTCCCGAGATCGCGATGTTGCTCCAGCTGGTGTTGGCCGTCGTGTGGATCAGCACCAGCCAGCCCTCGCCGCGCTTTTCGGCGGTGACCAGCGGCGTGCCGTCGGCCAGCCGCGCCCAGGTCTTGTCCGACACGTCGGGACCCGGCTCGGCCAGCACCTGCTGCGTGACGCGCGCGTCGGCCGGCACACGCAGCCCGTAGAACGGCGTGCCCGGCGCGAACTCCGCGATCGACGCAGGCTGGCCCCAGCTCATCACGCCGCCCAGCGCGCGGTCGCCCAGGCGCAGCTTCACGGGCACCAGGTCGTCATCGGCGGACGCCGCCAGACGCGGACCGGCGAAGCGGACCACCACGCCGCCCTTCTTCATCCATTCGATGACGTTGCCGCGCTCCGCCGGACCCGGCGCGGCGCCGTCCGGCACCAGCAGGACAGCGGTCTGGCGGTTCAGGACGGTGGCCGCGTCGCCGATGGTAAGCTGGGCGTAAGGCTCCAGCGCGCGCTCCAGGAAGAACACCTCCTGCAGCAGCGGCTGGCCGCTTGCGGTCTGCTGTTCGCCGAGGATGCCGACCGGACGGCGGCGATAACGCTCGTCGAGCAGCGCAGTGGCGCCGGCGCTGGTGTTGCCTTCGATATCGAGACGGATGATGCGGTTGCGGATCTCGGTCGGCACGTTGAGCGTGCCGGTCGATTCCGTCTCGGTGGGGCCGAAATCGATGAAGCCCCGCGCCAGCAGGGCGCCGCGATCGTCGATCCCCTGCACCGCGACGCGACGCGGACCATCGCCGGACGGACGGCGCGCCGTCACACGCAGCTCTCGACCGGCGACAGACGGCGGCAGCAGGACCATCGGGGCGCGCGACGCGGCGGGCCTCACCACCTCGAGCGTGCCCAGCGCGGCCAGCCGCTCGCCATAGCGCGCGGTATCGGGCGCCTCCAGACCATCGGTCAGCCACACGACATGCGCCGGGCGCGGGATGGTGAGACGGCCGACCTCGTTGGCGGCCGCGGCGCGGTCGACCGGCCAGGGTTTCGGTTTCAGCGCGCGCAGCACGGCGCGCGCCTCGTCGGGCCGCAGCAGGCCGCGCTGCGGCTTCGCCTCGTCGAGTGCCGCCGGCGCGGTCGTGACGATCACGACTGGCCGCTTGGCGCGTTCCGCGCGCTCGGTGAGGCGTTCGGCATAGCGCTGCATGATCGCCCAGTTGGGCGCCGCCGCCCAGCCATCGTCGATCGCCAGCACCAGCGGGCCGCTGCCCGGCAGCTCGGATTGCGGATTGAGCAGCGGTCGGGCCAGCGCCAGGATCAGCGCCGTCACCAGCAGCATGCGCAGCAGCAGCAGCCACCACGGCAGGCGCACCGGCGTCTGCTGCTCGGGCTCGAGCCCCAGCAACAGGCGGATCGCCGGAAAGCGGACCAGCTTCGGCGCCGGCGGCATCAACCGCAGCAGGAAGTAGATCACCGGCAGCGACAGCAGCAGCGCCAGCATCCATGGCGTCGCGAAGGCGAGTGTCCCCAGCGCCAGCATCAGGCACTCCACCGTGCGGGGCGCGCCCCGAGATCGGCCATCGCGACGTAGAGCGACATCAGCGCCGTCTCGGGCGGCCGGTCGGTGCGATGCGCCCGCCAGGTCCAGCCGACGGACGCGGCGATCTGCGCCAGGCCGTCCTTCTGCGCGCGCAGGCGCCCGCTATAGGCCTCGCGCACCGCCTCGACGCGGCGGATCAGGTGGTCGCCCTCCTTCTCGAGGCCGGAGAAGCGTACGTGGCCGTCGTAGGGCAGATCCTCCTCGGCGGGATCGAGCACCTGCAGCAGGTGGCCGCGCACCCCCTGGCTGGCGTAACTGCGCACGATCTCCTCGATCTTGGGCAGCGGGTCGAGCAGGTCGCCGATCATCACCAGATGGCCGTGCGAAGGCAGCGGCAGCAGCGGCGGCAGACTGTCATGCGGCCGCACCATGGCATCGGTGGCAAGACCGCCGGCCAGGCGACGCGGCGCGGCATGGCCGGTGACCGGCCGGTCGCCGCCCAGGAGCGCCACGCGCTCGCCGGCATCGACCAGCAGGGTGGCCAGCGCCAGCAGCAGCACCTCGGCGCGCTCGCGCTTCATCGGCACGCCATGGCCGGAGGTGAATGCCATCGACGGCGAGCCGTCGCGCCACAACCAGACGCTGGCGGCGGCCTCCCATTCGGTCTCGCGCACGTAGATCGAGCGGCCCTTGGCGCTCTGGCGCCAGTCGATGCGGTTGATCGAGTCGCCCTGGCGATACTGGCGGAACTGCCAGAAAGCGTCGCCCTGGCCGACGCGGCGGCGGCCATGCACGCCCTGCAGCACGGTCGCGGCGACGCGCTGCGCCGCCACCAGGAGAGGCGGCAACGCACCGGCCAGGACATTCGCCTGGCGCAGCGCGGTCGGGTCGTCGGAACGGACCATCGGGGGATTGGTTGCTCAGGCCAGCTTCGCTACCAGCCGGCCGATAATGTCGTCGACGCTTATGCCTTCGGCGCGAGCGGTGAAGTTCACCGCCATCCGATGTCGCAGCACCGGCGGCGCCAGCGCAACGACGTCGTCGACCGAAGGCGCCAGACGTCCCTGCAGCGCCGCGCGCGCGCGGCAGGCCAGCATCAGCGCCTGGCTGGCGCGCGGGCCGGGGCCCCAGTGGACATGCTTGCGCACCTCGTCGATGTCGGTGCTCGACGGCCGACCGGCGCGCACCAGGCGCAGGATGGCGTCGACCACGCTGTCGCCCATCGGCACGCGGCGGATCAGCCCCTGCGCGGCGACCAGATCGTCGGCCGTCAGCACGGCCTCCGGCGCCGGCTGGCTCGAGCTCGTGGTGACGATCATCATCTGCCGCTCGGCCGTCTCGTCCGGGTAACTGACGTCGACCTGCAGCAGGAATCGATCCAGCTGCGCCTCGGGCAGCGGATAGGTGCCTTCCTGTTCCAGCGGGTTCTGGGTGGCCAGCACGTGGAACGGCCGGGGCAGGTCGTGCCGCTTGCCGCTCACCGAGACGTGATATTCCTGCATCGACTGCAGAAGCGCCGACTGGGTGCGCGGGGAGGCACGGTTGATCTCGTCGGCCATCAGCAACTGGGCAAAGACCGGACCGGGAATGAAGCGGAACGAGCGGCGACCCGCGTCATCCTCCTCCAGCACCTCGGAGCCCAGGATGTCGGCCGGCATCAGGTCGGGCGTGAACTGCACGCGCCGCGCGTCCAGGCCCAGCACCACGCCCAGGGTCTCGACCAGCTTGGTCTTGGCCAGACCGGGCAGGCCGACCAGCAGCAGATGGCCGCCGGACAGCAGCGAGATCAGGGTTTGATCGATGACTTCGGTTTGACCATAAATGATCCGGCCGACGCCCTCCCGGACGCGCCGCAGCTGGCCACCCAGCGCTTCGATGGATTGCAGGACGGCATCGGTCTCCGCCGCCGTCGGAGCGGTCGCGGTCAGGGGCGGGGGCAGATCGGGGGGCAAAGGATGAACTCCCAAGGGTTGCGGCGGTCAGCATTTCAGAGCGGCCGCCGCAGGGCAAATAACGTTCGCGCGGACATCGTGACGCAAGCGTTGGAATATGGCGAGGCCAAGGCATGACGCGCGAGGAGATTGTGCAGAAGCTGTCGGCGCGGCAGCGGGCCATCGCATCCGGCGCGCTGGTGCCGCCGCCGCATGTCGGGTCCGACTTCGCGCTCAACGATCTCGACCGTCCGCCTGCCGAATTGCGTGCCGCTGCAGTTCTCGTGCCACTGGTCGACCGTGTCGGCGTGCTGAGCGTGCTGCTGACCCAGCGAACCGAGAACATGCCCAGCCACGCCGGCCAGATCGCCTTTCCCGGAGGGCGCAAGCAGGCCGAGGACGACAGCCTCGTGATCACCGCCCTGCGCGAGACCGAGGAGGAGGTCGGCATCGACCGCAGCTTCGTCGACGTGGTTGGGTCGATCGATACCTACGTGACGCGCACCGGCTATGCCGTGACGCCGGTCGTCGGCTTCGTGCGCCCGGCCTTCACGCTCAAGCCCGATCCGCGCGAGGTCGCCGACATCTTCGAGGTGCCGCTGGATTTCTTCCTCGATCCGGCCAACCATCACGTACATTCACGCACCTGGCAGGGCCGCGAGCGGCGCTACTACGCCATGCCCTATGGCGAGCGCTATGTCTGGGGCGCCACGGCGGGGATGATCAAGAACCTCTATCACATCCTCGCCGACGGCGGCTAAGGCCTCATGCGCATCGTCCTGGGCATCGTCGCGCTGCTGATCGCGCCGACCGTCGCGTTCTTCCTCTGGGCGTGGCTGGTGCAGATCAAGCGTGCGCGCAGACTGGCCGGCACTCTGCCCGAATGGCAGGCGCTGCCCTGGACCAATCTGGGGATCGCCGGCCTGGCGACGGTGATCCTCGGCCTGCTGTACCTGTACTTCCTCGCCGATTCCTCGATACCGGGCGGCCTGCTGGGGCCGACGCGCTAGTGCCCCCCTTCGACCGCATCGACGTTCAGCCCTGGATGACCAACGCGCCGACCACGCGCCTGCTGTCGACGCTGTCGGCCGCCGGCATCGCCGCGCGTTTTGTCGGCGGTTGCGTGCGCAACGCGCTGCTCGGCCTCGCCCCGGGCGACATCGACATCGCCGTCGACAAGCCGCCGGCCGACGTCACCCGGGCGCTGCAGGCGGCGGGCATGAAGGTGGCGCCGACCGGCATCGCGCACGGCACCGTCACGGCGGTGGTCGATCACCACCCCTACGAGATCACGACCTTGCGCCGCGACGTCGAGACCGACGGTCGACGCGCCGTCGTCGCCTTCACCGACGACTGGCGCGAGGACGCCGCGCGCCGCGACTTCACCATCAACGCGATGTTCTGCGACGCCTCCGGCGCGTTGTGGGACTATTTCAACGGCCGCACCGATCTCGCCGCGCATCGCGTGCGCTTTGTCGGCGATCCGGATACGCGCCTCACCGAGGACGTGCTGCGGGTGATGCGCTTCTTCCGCTTCCATGCCTGGTACGGCAGGCCGCCGCTCGATCCGCCGGGCCTCGCAGCCTGTCGCCGGCACGCCGGCAGGCTGCGCGCGCTGTCGGCCGAACGGGTGCGCGCCGAGCTGCTGAAGCTGCTGGCCGCCGACGATCCCGCCGACGTCGTCGAGGCGATGGCGATCAGCGGCATCTTCGATCACTGGCTGCCGCAGTACCACGGCACCGCCCGCCTGCGTGCGCTGATCGCCAACGAGCGCCTGGTCGGCGAAAGCGATGGCCTGCGCCGGCTTGCCGCCCTGCTCGATCCCGCCACCGACGCGGTGGCGTTCGGCAAGCGGCTGAAGCTGTCGACACAGCAAGGCGTGCGCCTGCAGGTGATGCTGGCATCGGTTCCGGCGATCGACGCGACCGATACTTCGGTCGTGCGCAAACAGGTCTACCGGCTCGGCGGCGCGCTCTACATCGACCGCCTGCTGCTCGATCGCGGCACGGCCAGCGACGCGCAGCTCGTGGCCGCGCATGAAGCGGCGCGCACCTGGCCTGCACCGGAGCTGCCGATCGGCGGGGCCGACGTGATCCGCGCCGGCATCAAGGCCGGCCCCGATGTCGGCATGCTGATTGACGCGGTCGAGACCTGGTGGATCGCGCACGACTTCGCGCCCGACCGCGAGGCCTGCCTCGCCGAGCTGGCGCGGCTGATCGAGGCACGATGATCCGCCCCGGCCTGATCCTGGTGCTGTGGCTGGCGCAGGCCCTCGCCCTGCTCGCCAACCACGCGGTGGGCGACACCCTGGTCGCGGCGATGCTGGGCCCGCGCCTGGCGCTCACCTACAAGACGCTGATCCCGCTGCCCTACATCGCGCTGCTGGCCTTGATCCATGCGCGCCGCACGCGCGGCCCACAGGCGCTGATCGCGGGCCTCGCCGCCGGCGTGCTCTGGGCGACATCGACCGTCCTGCTCGACGCCGCCTATGGCAGGCTGACCTTCGAGGAGACCGTCCCGACGCTGTTCGACCGCTACCGACTCTTCGAGGGCCCGCTGTGGGTCATCCTGCCGCTGACGCAGTTGCTGCTGCCGGCGATGCTGGCGGCCCTGCTGGCCCGGCGGCCTACCAGTGGACCTCCGGCGGCAACGACATGAGGATCGCCTCGACGTTGCCGCCGGTCATCAGGCCGAACTTGGTGCCGCGGTCGTAAAGCAGGTTGAACTCGACGTAGCGGCCGCGCCGGCGCAGCTGGTGCTCGCGCTCCTCGGTCGTCCACGACTCGTCCATGTGCGCGCGCACGATGCGGGGATAGATGTCGAGGAACGTCTCGCCCACCGCGCGGGTGAAGGCGAAGTCGCGGTCGCGGTCGGCGCTGTCGAGATAGTCGTAGAAGATGCCGCCCACGCCGCGCGGCTCGTCGCGATGCGGCAGGTAGAAGTAGTCGTCGCACCAGCGCTTGTAGCGCTCGTACCAGGCCGGATCGAAGCGCTCGCAGGCGGCGCGCAGCGCGCCGTGGAAGGCCTGCGTGTCCTGCTCGTCGGGCGTCATCGGCGTCAGGTCGGCGCCGCCGCCGAACCACGCGCGCGTGGTGACGATGAAGCGCGTGTTCATGTGCACGGCCGGCACGCGCGGCGAGCGCATGTGCGCCACCAGCGAGATGCCCGAGGCCCAGAACCGCGGATCCTTGGCGGCGCCGGGGATTTGCTGGCGGAAGTCGGGCGAGAACTCGCCGTGCACCGTCGACACGTTGACCCCAACCTTCTCGAAGACACGCCCGCGCATCACCGACATCACGCCGCCGCCGCGGTCGATCGCGCCGCCGTCGCTGGCGCGCCGCCAGGCCTTGCGCTCGAAGCGACCCGCCGGCAGGTCGCGATGCGGTCCTGCAAGATCGTCCTCGATTTTCTCGAAGGCGGTACAGATTCGATCGCGCAGGGACTCGAACCAGGTTCGCGCCGAGTCCTTACGCGTCTCGATGTCGTCGCCCAACGGGGAAGGCGTGGCCGAGGGCGAGCGTTCTTGCTGGCTGGTGGCGGATGTCATGTCGCGTGCGGAAAGCCGTTGGTCTGGCGCAGTGCCTCGCCCAATACCATGGCGGCCGCGAGCGCGACATTGAGCGAGCGCATGCCCCCGGCCATCGGCACTCGGATGCGCGCATCGGCTGCGTCGTGAACCACGTCGGGAACGCCGGCGCTTTCCTGGCCGACCATCAACGTATCGTCGGGCCGGAAAGCGAAGCCGGCATAGGCGAGGTCGGCGCGCGTGGTCAGCAGCACCAGGCGTCCGGGCCGGCCCTCGCGTGCGAATGCCTCCCATGAGCTATGGCGGCGCAGCACCACGCGATCGAGATAGTCCATGCCGGCGCGGCGGAAGCGGGCCTCGTCGAAGGCGAAGCCGCAGGGCTCGATGATGTCGGCGCCGACGCCGAGACAGGCGGCGAGCCGCAGCATGGTGGCCGCGTTCTGGGCGATGTCGGGCTGGAACAGGGCGAGGCGCATCGCAGGTCGGAAGAGAAATGCCCGCAACGGCGCCGCAGCGACAACGCGCGCCTTGGCCCGACGGTTCGCGCCCTCCTATCCTCGCATCGCCGGATGAATTGTGCGTCATCCTGTCACAGAGTAGCGGAGGCTCGCGTCGGAACGGGCATTAAAGCCTTGAACCGCTAGGGGCTTTCCGCTTCATTGTGCCGCGTTTTCCGGACGAGCCAATCGTCCGTCTCTGGGGGCGTTTTCGATGGCGACAAGCAACAAGACCGCGTCGCTCGGCGGGCCCGCCGGGCATGGCGAGGCCGTGACGCGGCGCGACTTTCTCTACGTCGCCACGGCGGCGACCGGCGCGGTCGGCGCGGTCGCCGCAGCCTGGCCGCTGATCAACAACATGAACCCGGCCGCGGACACGCTGGCGCTGGCCTCGATCGAGGTGTCGCTCAAGGGCATCGAGGTCGGCCAGAGCGTCACGGTGAAGTGGCGCGGCAAGCCGGTCTTCATCCGCCGCCGCACGGCGGAGGAAATCGCCAAGGCGCGCGAGGCCGACAAGGCGTCGATGCCCGATCCCGAGGCCGACGCCAAGCGCGTGCACAAGGGCCACGAGGAATGGCTGGTCCTGGTCGGCGTCTGCACGCATCTGGGCTGCGTGCCGGGCGGTCAGCAGGTCGGCTCGGCGCGAGGCGACTACGGCGGGTGGTTCTGCCCCTGCCACGGTTCGCACTACGACACATCGGGTCGCATCCGGAAGGGACCGGCCCCCAAGAACCTCGTTGTGCCGGACTACGCGTTCCTGCCCAACGACGTGCTGAAGATCGGTTGAGCGGGGAGGAAGAGACTCATGGCCTCGACGCAGGGCGGCCCCCCGGCTTTCAACAACGCCGTCGTCCGCTGGATCGACAAGCGGCTGCCGATCTTCACCTTCATGCACCACGAGTACGGTGTCTTCCCGACGCCGCGGAACTTCAACTACTGGTGGAGCTTCGGCGGCATCGCGATGGTCATGCTGATCATCATGATCGTCACCGGCATCGTGCTGGCGATGAACTACACGCCGCACATCGACTTCGCACACGACTCGGTGCAGCGCATCCACCGCGACGTGAACCAGGGCTGGCTGGTGCAGTACCTGCACATGAACGGCGCCTCGTTCTTCTTCATCGCGGTCTTCATCCACATCTTCCGCGGCCTGTACTACGGCTCGTACAAGAACCCGCGCGAGCTGCTGTGGATCCTGGGCGTGGTCATCCTGCTGCTGATGATGGCCACGGCGTTCATGGGCTACGTGCTGCCGTGGGGCCAGATGAGCTTCTGGGGCGCCACGGTGATCACCAACCTGTTCTCGGCGATCCCGGTGATCGGCAACGACATCGTGACCTTCCTGTGGGGCGGCTTCTCGGTCGACAACCCGACGCTCAACCGCTTCTTCTCGCTGCACTACCTGCTGCCGTTCGTCATCGTCGGCGTGGTCGTGCTGCACATCGCGGCGATGCACGTGGCGGGGTCGAACAACCCCATCGGCATCGATCCCAAGGGGCCGCAGGACACGTTGCCGTTCAGTCCCTACTACGTCACCAAGGACGGCTTCGCGCTGATCGTGTTCCTGACGATCTACGCCTGCTTCGTGTTCTTCGCGCCGGATTTCTTCGGCGAGCCGGACAACTACATCAAGGCCAACCCGCTGGTGACGCCGCCGCACATCGTGCCGGAATGGTACTTCCTGCCGTTCTACGCCATCCTGCGCGCGGTGCCCGACAAGCTGGGCGGCGTGCTGGCGATGTTCGGCGCCATCGGCGTGCTGTTCATCCTGCCATGGCTCGACACCGCCCGCGTGCGCTCGGCGCGCTTCCGGCCGATCTACAAGTGGTTCTTCTGGGTGCTCGTGGCCGACTGCATCATCCTCGGCTATTGCGGCGCCAACCCGCCCGAGGGCTATTTCGTGCCGCTGTCGCGCGTGGCGACGCTCTACTACTTCTTCCACTTCCTGGTCCTGCTGCCCGTGCTCGGCAAGCTGGAAAGGCCGTTGCCACTACCCAACAGCATCGCCGAATCGGTGCTGAAGAAGAGCGCGAGCTAGGGGGCCGAAAGATGCGTACGCTTCTCGCCACGGCTGCCGTGGCCCTCGCCGCCCTGACCGGCCCGGCCCTCGCCGAAGGCGGTCACGCCAAGCTGCTCGACGTCAAGTTCAGCTTCGAGGGCCCGTTCGGCACCTACGACTACCACGCGGTGCAGCGCGGCTTTCAGGTCTACAAGGACGTCTGCGCGGCCTGCCATTCGCTGTCGCTGGTCGCCTACCGCAACCTGCAGCAGATCGGGCTGAGCGAAGCGGCGGTCAAGGCCATCGCCGCCGACGTGCAGATCCGCGACCTCAACGATTCCGGCGAGATGGTCGAGCGTCCCGGCCGGCCGGCCGACCGTTTCAAGAGCCCGTTCCCCAACGAGGCCGCCGCACGCGCCGCCAACAACGGCGCCTACCCGCCCGACCTCAGCCTGATCATCAAGGCCCGTCCCAACGGCGCGCGCTACGTCTACTCGCTGCTGCAGGGCTACGAGGACTACGCCAAGCTGACCGACGCCCAGAAGAAGGACATGGGGCTGGCGCACGACTTCAAGATGCAGCCCAACATGAACTTCAACAAGTTCTTCCCGGGCCATCAGATCGCCATGGCCAAGCCGCTCAACGACGGCCAGCTGGAGTACAACGAGCAAGCCAAGAAGGACGGCATCAAGAACGACCTGCCGCAGCTCGCCAAGGACGTCGTGCATTTCCTCGCCTGGGCCTCGGAGCCCAAGATGGAGGAGCGCAAGAAGACCGGCGTGAAGGCGATCCTGTTCATGGTGATCCTCGCCGGCCTGTTCTACGCCGTGAAGCGCAAGGTCTGGGCCGACGTCCACTGAGCCCGCGCACCACGCCAAACGCACGAAGGCCGCCCGGTGGGCGGCCTTCTTGCTTCGGGGAGTCGTCGTTGCCGCTAGGCCAGGTGCTTGGCGAAGAACTCCAGCGTGCGGCCATAGGCGAGCTTCGAGGCGGTGGCGTCGTAGCTGGCGCGCTCGTCGCAGTGAAAGCCGTGGTCGGCCGGATAGTCGTAGACGATGACGTTGGGATGCAGCTGGCGGATCTCGTTGACGTGCGTCATCGGGATATGCGCGTCCTTGTCGCCGAAATGCAGCATGGTCGGGCAGGTCGGCTTCTCGTTGCGCGCGCCGTGGATGCCGCCGCCGTAGTAGCCGACCGCCGCGTCCAGGTTCAGGCGGCAGGCGCTCAGCCAGGTGATCGTGCCGCCCCAGCAGAAGCCGGTGATGCCGACCTTCTTCGCGCCGCCCGCCTTCAGCACGTCGACACCGGCCTGCACGTCGGCCAGCGCCTTGTCGAAGCCCAGCGCCGTGACGTGCTTGATGCCCTGCTGGATGGTCTCGGGCGTATAGACGAGCTCGATCTTCGGCCCCAGCCGGTCGAAGAAC
>JBFXAZ010000038.1:0-44457 GCA_050183765.1 Reyranellaceae bacterium
GCTCAAGCGCCGCCTGGTGCCGGTGGCCAGCCACATCATCGCCACCGAGGAGCTGCCCGAGGACCTCATCCAGAGCCTGATCCCGAGGAACCGCGTGATCAGCGATACCAAGCGCGTGCTCTGCTACTACCGCCAGTCGCCCGACAACAAGCGGGTGATATTCGGCGGCCGCGCGCGCTTCACCCAGGTCTCGCCCGAGGTCAGCGCACCCGTGCTGCACGGCTACATGTTGGAGCGCTGGCCGCAGCTCAAGGGCACCAAGGTCACGCATGCCTGGACCGGCAACGTCGCCTTCGCCTTCGACTTCCTGCCGCACATGGGCCAGGAGCAGGGCATGCACTACCTGATGGCCTGCAACGGCTCAGGCGTGGCGATGATGTCCTATCTCGGCTACCAGACGGCGCGGAAGATCGCCGGCGGCTCCAACGCGCCGGTCAACGCCTTCGACGGCCAGGAATTCCCGACCATGCCGCTCTACAGCGGCAATCCGTGGTTCCTGCCCCTGGTCGGCGCCTGGTACCGCACCCGGGACTGGTGGGACCGGCACGTCAGTTCTTGATTTCCCCGCCCGAACCGCTACACATCGCCCGCGCCTCAGTCCCCATCGTCTAGAGGCCCAGGACACCGCCCTTTCACGGCGGCGACGCGGGTTCGAATCCCGCTGGGGACGCCAGCGATTTCAATACATAGCAGGCATTGTCGGCAGGCGGGCTCGGTGCCAACTTCGTTGCGGCCGAGATATGTCAGAGCCGGCGAGTTCACCCCGTACACGCACACAACACCAAGCGCCTGTGAGAAGAGTTGTCGGCGGCTGCCGAATGGTAGACACGCGATGCCCCTCGGCGAATCGAAGCCGGTCGGGAACCGACAGGTGGCGGCCTCTCGGCACGCTGCGCAAAGGCGAATGGCGCGCGGCCACGAACGAGCGGCACCGACTCCAGTCAAGGCCACATAGGCAGCCAAATTGAAATGCGGCGACCGGAGCACCGCCTCGATCTAGTCGCGGCAGATCATGCCCCACTTCTTCACCATGCCGTTCGACGTGTTCTTGTATTGCTTCTTGCGGGTCTCGGCGATCGACTTGTCCCAGGCGTTCATCATGAAGCCGCCTTCGCCGGCTTGATAGGTAAATGGGCCAGTATCCTTGATCTCCTGCACATGGACGTTGGCATCCCACGGGTCGTTGACCGTGGCATAAGACGAGTCAAACACCTTGCGGATAGTGTCGATCACGATCCAGTGCGCGCCGCCCAGATCCCAGTCGACTCCCAAGATCACCGGCTCAACGGTCGCGACCGGACCGAAGCCCGTGGTCACGCCAACCTTGGCGATCAGCTTGGCCGTGACAGCCTCAGGCTGGAGACTATGCCAGCGCCAGGTGCCCGACGTGAAACTGGTCAGGATCGTCGCAAGGTGCTGAGGCTTGGTGCCGCGGACCTCCGAGTTGTAGCCTTGGCCCAGTTCCGCCTCGTACTTCTTGCGGATATCCTCCTCAACGGTTATCGCGGTCTTCCCTGGGACCAGCTTGTTGACCTTGAACACGCACATCATCACCGAGGCGAGACCACAGGACATGCCGGCTTCTTGACCGTAGACGAAGTGCATGTCTCCGAAACGCGTTATGCGAGTGAACCAAGCCATGGCGTTCCCCCCTTGCTGGCATTGAACGTCGAAGCGAAGTGCTCGATCTGCCGGCGAGATGACTGTCGGTGCCGATGGCCTCGACACCGACGCATGAGCATACGCTCCTGCACGCATCATGCAATTCAACGCCAGCCCGGCCCGTTTCGAGGGGCCGGAGATTATTTGGGTGCAGCGGCCCTACGAGTAGGCGCCGCACCGCGGCCCGGAGGTCCGCTGTCGAGGCACGGATGTACCCGTGCAAATCGCATCGGCTACAAGCCTCGGCACCAAATGCCCACCGCGGAACTTGTCCACGCGCCGGGCGCGAGGTCAGGATTCTTCGCTACCACGAGCAGGGGTTCTGTTCGCCACTATGTCACGTACCATGTTTGGCGCAGACCGTGAAAACTCATCGGCGGAGTAGTGTTCGCTGCCCCGCAGGCGGCAAGCATCGGCCGTTGCCGAAGCAATTTCAGTCACGGCGAGCCACTGGCGCACGCCGGCAAAGCTGGAGTACACGGTTGCACTCGGACAACCTCCGTTGGGACCTTGGCTTTCTCAAGGTTCGGGCGCTCCTCAGGTGCTACTGTTCTCGATAGCCTGTCACTGTGTTCGGTTCGGGTCAGCGCCATGAGTACGCCTCTCGAAGGACTCCGCATCCTCGATCTCACCACCGTGCAGATGGGCCCCTGGTGCACGCGCATCGTCGCCGATCTGGGCGCCGACGTGATCAAGGTCGAGGCGCCGGAGGGCGACTCGAACCGCTACAGCAGCGCGGCGCGCCATCGCGGCATGGGCGGCGGCTTCCAGCACAATGCGCGCGGCAAGCGCTCGATCGTGCTCGACCTCAAGCAGAAGGCGGCGGCGGACGCGATCCTCAGGCTGGCCGCGACCGCCGACGCGCTGGCCACCAACATCCGGCCGGCGGCGATGAAGCGGCTCGGACTGCACTACGAGGCGGTGCGCGCCGCCAATCCGTCGATCGTCTATGTCAGCATGGTGGGCTACGGCAGCGGCGGGCGCTACGCCGGCCGGCCCGCCTACGACGACCTGATCCAGGCGGCGTCGGGCGTCACCACCCTGCTGCAGCGCTCGACCGGCGATCAGCGCTTCATTCCGATGGCGGCGATCGACCGCATCGTCGGCAGCGCCGCGGCCAATGCGCTGCTCGCCGGCCTGCTGACCCGCGCCCGCAAGGGCGTCGGCCAGCACATCGAGGTGCCGATGTTCGAGACGATGGCGCAGTTCGTTCTGGCCGAGCACATGCAGGGTTCGACCTTCGATCCGCCGCTCGGACCGCCCGGCTATGCCCGAACCCTGTCGCGCTCGCGCAAGCCCTACGCCACCAAGGACGGCTTCCTCGCCGTGCTGCCGTACAATGACGGCCAATGGCGCCGTCTCTTCGAGGCGGTGGGCAAGGGACATCTGCTGCGCGAGGACCCGCGCTTCGCCGACATCGCGGCGCGGACAGCCCACATCGACGAGCTCTACGACATGGTCGCGGCGGAGGTGAAGCAGCGCACGACGGCGGAGTGGCTGAAGGTGCTGCACGAGGCTGACATCCCCCACATGGTGCCGAATACGCTCGAGACCCTGCTCGACGATCCGCATCTCGCGGACAGCGGCTTCTTTGTCTTCCAGGAGCATCCGTCGGAAGGCCGCATCCGCACCATGCGCGAGCCCAGCACCTGGTCGCAGACCGAGCCGCCGACCGGCACATTCGCGCCGCGCCTGGGCCAGCACACACGGGAGATCCTCGCCGAGGCCGGCTACAGCGACGCGCAGATCGCCGCGATGATCCGCGACAGGGTGGCGATCGGCGAGAAGGCGGAGTAGAGGTCCTCGCCATGGACTACGCCCTCGTTCTCATCCCCGTGTTCGCGGTCTTCATCCCGGCGCTGATCCTGCCCGGTCCGGACTTCGTCGCCGTGGTGCGCTCGTCGATGACCTACGGCACGCGCGCCGGTCTGATGACGACGATCGGCGTGTCGATGGGGTTGTGCCTGTACGCCACGCTCAGCCTGCTCGGCCTGTCGGCGATCCTGATCAAGTACCAGTGGTTGACCTGGGCTGTGCGCGTGCTGGGCGGCGCCTATCTCATCTATCTCGGCATCAAGCTGCTGCGCGCCAGGCCGCAGGCGATCGATCTGGAGCAGCCGGCGGCGCGCCGGCCGGGCAAGCGCACGATCCTGTTCGGCTTCCTGGTGACGCTCACCAACCCCAAGGCGATCGTGCTCTTCGCCAGCGTCTTCGCCACGGCCGTCACTGCCTCGACGCCGGTCTGGCTGATGGCGCTGATGATCGGGCTGGTGACGCTCTCGTCGCTGACCTGGTACGCCTGCGTCAGCGTCTTCATGTCGTCGGGTCCGGTCATGCGCCGCTTCCAGGGCGCCAAGCACTGGATCGAACGCGCCGCCGGCGTCTGCTTCATCGGGCTCGGCGGCAAGGTGCTGGCCGACGCGGGACCGCCGGCGTCGGCATAGAGCGGCGCGCTGTTTGTCGGGCGCACCCTGTCATCCCGAGCGCAGCGAGGGATCCAGGCAGCTTCCCTGGATCCCTCGCTGCGCTCGGGACGACAGGGAGACTTTGATCCTGCGCTCGTTGCTCTAGGTTCCCGCGACACGTCGCCTGCGCACGCCGGGAATTCCCCGGCGCGATCTGTCCATTCCCGCGAAATGCCTTGCTTGTGACGCGGACAAGCCACGCGCCGCACTCCACGTCATGGAGCGGTCGCGCCGACGGCCGCAGATCACAGCAAGGGAAGGTTCGTCATGAAGAAGACGATGATTGCGCTGGCCCTGATCGGTATGGCCGGCACCGCCGCCGCCCAGGTGCAGGTCAGTCCGCCCAACGTCGGCGGCGGTTCAGTGACGACGCCGTCGGTGGGTGGCGGCGCGCTCGGCACGCCGCAGGTCGGTGTGCCGCCGGTCACCACGCCGCCGGTGCGGACGCCCAACGCGCCGGGCGTGCAGACGCCGAATGTCGGTGCCGGCAGTGTCCAGGCGCCGACCGTGGGCGCGGGCAGCGTGCAGACTCCGGGCGTGCCGTCGAAGACCGTCGCCACCCCCGGCGTGAGCGCGCCGTCGGTCGCCGTCAATCCGCCCAATGTCTCGACCATGACCGAGGCGCAGGCGCGCGCGCGCATCTCCGCCCAGGGCTACAGCCACATCCAGGGCCTGCACCGGAACACCTCGGGTGCCTGGCAGGGATCGGCGTCACTGAACGGCAAGCCCGCCCAGGTCACCGTCGACGCCTCCGGCGTGGTGAGCGTGATGCAGTAAAATCCGCGTGTGTCAGGAAGGGGCCCGCCACCATCGGCGGGCCTTTTTCGTTCTTGGAAATGCCCCGGCATTGCCGCCGGTCCGCCACACGGGCCTCCCACCTCATGGACGGGCCGGTGCTCGCCGGCCATGACAAATTCCACGGAGGTCCGATCATGAACAAGACCATCCTGGCCCTGGTGATCCTCGGATTCACGAGCGCCACCGCCGCCGCCGCCCAGTCCGTGCGCCTGTCGGATATCCCGCCTGGCGCGATCCACACGCCGGGCATCGGGGCGGGCTACATCTTCCCGACCTACGGCGAGGACATGGCATCCATGGGCGCCGGGACCATGCCGGCGACCTCGTTGGTGCCCGGAGCGGTCTACATGCCGTCCGAGCAGCCGCCCGTCATGGGCATGAGCGAGGGCCGTGCGCTGTCGATCCTGCGCCAGCAGGGCTTCACCGACGTGCGCGACCTGCGCCAGTCGCCCGACGGCTCGTGGCATGCGCTCGCCGTGCAGCCGGGCGGCATGGATCCGGTCACGGTCGATCCCGACGGCGTCGTGAGCATTCGCGAGCGGTAGGAAGCTCGCATGACAGCGAACGAAGGCCCGCCTCCCGGCGGGCCTTTCCATTTGCGCGCGTTGTTGCGCGTCATTCGCAACAGCGCGCGGTTTGACCGCAGGAAGAGCCCTCGTCATAGTTCAGTGATGTCCTGCTCGGGGAGGATCACATGGCTGTGGGCGTGCCGCGTGATGAGCTAATCAAGAATATCAATGAGCTCTTCGGTCCGGGAGGCGTCGCCAGCACGGCGAGCAAGACCAGGAGGAACAAGGCTCTCGGGCCCGATGCGGACGTCTTCGATATCCTGCACGCCTTGGGCGCGTTTCCCTGGGTGAAAGGCAAGTCGGTTGACCGATATCGCAGGTCGTTGCCGATCCCGCCGGTCAACCAGCGCATCCTTACCGCCGCCTTCCGCGCCGCGATGTTCGGCGGCAGGAAGCCGACGCCGCTGCATTTCGAGATCTATTCGGGACGCGCCGAGGCGGTCGAGGTAAAGGCCACGGCCAAGCGCATCGAGGTCGTGCTGCTGAGGGTCGATCCGCCCGGCTACAGGCGTCCGCGACCGCGCAAGCGCCGCTGACGCCGCCGTCCTCCGGAGGGGAGGCACAGTATGTCGCTGCCGCCGCTTCAGTCCGGTGAACTGTATGCCGCGCGGCGGCGGGCGACTATTCTGTTCGCCGACATCCAGAACTCGACCGAGTTGATCCGCGACCTCGATCCGGAGGCTGCGGGCCGTCTGCTCGACGCGCCGATCCAGCACATGCTGGAGGCGGTGACGCGCTATCGCGGCACCGTCAGCCATGTGCTGGGTGATGGCGTGGTGGCGATCTTCGGCGCGCCCAACGAAAGCGAGGATCACGCAGTGATGGCCTGCCTCGCAGCGCGCGCCATCCTCGACACCATGGAGACGCATCATCGCGGCGCGATTCGCGTGCGCGTGGGCGTGCATTCCGGCGAGGTGGTGTTCCGCCATGTCCAGGTCGGCCGCAGCCACAGCTACGACAGCATCGGCGCCGCCGTGCACATCGCCGCGCGCCTCGAGCAGACGGCCGAGCCGGGCACCGCCTGCATCAGCGCCGCGACGCGCGATCTCGCCCGCGGCTTCATCAACGCCGACGCACTGAACCCGGTGGCGATGAAGGGTTTTGACGATCCGCTCGAGCGCTTCCTGCTGGTCGGCGTCAATCCCGCCGCCGATCGCTGGAGCGTGCGCTCGGCGCAAGGGCTGTCGCGCTTCACCGGCCGCGAGCAGGAACTGTCGCGCCTGCGCGCCGCGCGCGAGCGCTGTCGCAAGGCCACGGCGCGGCTGGTGCACATCGTCGGGCCGCCGGGAATCGGCAAGTCGCGCCTCCTGTATGAGTTCCTGCAGGAGAGCGCCACCTCGTGCCGTGTCGTGCGCCTGGCGGGCGGGCCGCTGACGCGCGACGCAGCGTTCCAGCCGGTGCGCAGCTGGATGCTCGAATGGATGGGCATCCGGCCGGCCGATTCCGCCGCCGCGGCGCTGGACAAGCTCGACGTCGCGTTGCGAGGGCTGGGCGGGTTCAGCGACAGCGACCGGCAGTGCCTGTCGAGCCTGGTGGGCCTGCGCGATCACGCGCCGCCAGGCGCCGGCCCGGGCACCTCGCCGGTGCCGTTGCAGGTCGAGCAGGCCCTGGCCCGGATGCTTGACGCCGTCGGCGGCGAGCATCTGCTCGTGCTGGCCTGCGACGACGCCGATTCGTTCGATCCGATGACCCGCGAGCTGCTGCGCGGCGTGGCGCGCGAGCTCGCGACGCGGCCATGCCTGGTGGTCATGACCGGCCGCACGCGACAGGTCATCGCGCGCTTGCCGGCGCAATCACTGAAGCTCGAACCGCTGTCCGACGAGGACGCGGGCAAGCTGCTGGCGGAACGCGACGCGCGTTTCAGCACCGACCAGGGACTTACGCAGGCGGTGATCCGCAAGACCGGCGGCAACCCGCTCTTCCTCGAGGAGGTCGCGGCTTTGGCAGGGCGCACGCGCGCGCAGCCGGGCGAGCTGATGCCTGACGAGGGCGGTCTCGATCGCCTGACGCTGGTGATCCCCGAGCGCATCGAATCGCTGATCGCCGACCGGCTGGCAGAGCTGCCCAATCGCCAGCGCCGCCTGCTTGAGCTCTGCGCCGTGATCGGTGACGAGGTGCAGCTCGATCTGCTGCGCCCGCTCGCCGATGGCGGCGGCGAGGACATCGAGCGCCGGCTCGAACGCCTGCTCAGCAAGCACCTCGTCTATGCCACCGACCGCGACTCTACGCGCTACAGCTTCCGGCACTCGATCATCCGCGATGTCTGCATCAACGGCATGCTGATCGCCACGCGACGCTCCCTGCACGTGCGCATCTTGGAGCTGCTCGAACGCACGGTCGAATCGCGCCACGACGCGCGCATCGTCGATCTCTGCTACCACGCCATCAACGCCGAGCGCTGGGATCGCGCCGTCGTTCATCTGAGGGAGGCGGCTGATGCGGCGACCGAGAGCTTCGCATTCAAAGCCGCGGTCTTCTATCTGAAGCGCGCGCTCGATGTGACGACCAAGCTACCGCCGGGCGAGGCATCGGATCGCACACGGCTCGACTTGCTGCTGTCGCTGCGCGGCCTGCTGGGCGCCACTGACGAGTTTGCCGAGGTTAACCGGCTGCTCGACGAGGCCGAGGCCATCGCCATGCGGCTGGGCGATCCCGACTACCAAGCACGCATCCTGGCCGCGCGCATCCCGGTGCTCAGCATCCTGGGCGATCTCGGTGGCGCCGCCGAAGCTGGTCGCCGCTCGCGCCTGATGGCGCTGAAATCGGGTGACCGGTCGCTGCTCGCGGCGGCCAACTTCTTCCTTGGTCAGACGCATTTCAGCCGCGGTGAGCTTGCGCGTGCGGAGGAGGCGTTGAGCGAGAACGCCCGCCTGCTGCAGGCGGGCACGATCGAGTGGCGGCCCGCGGCAATGGGGACGCTCACCGTGTTCAACCCGGCGATCCTCGCCGCGGTGCACGCGCTGCAGGGACGCGTCGATGCCGCAGAGCGGGCCGCCAGCGCAGCGCTCGAGGCCGCTCGGCTGACGGGACGGCCCTACGACCTGGGTCTGGCCCATCTTTACGACGGCTTCCGGCTTCTGCATCGGCGCTCGACGGACGCGGCGAATGCTGCCTTCGCGCGGGCCTTCGAGCACGCCCAGGAGCGCGGGCTGGGGCAATTGCTGCCGCCGATCCTGATCGGGCTGGGCCAGGCTTTGCTGCAGACGGGCGATGTGCCGACTGCGATCGGCCGGCTGAACGAGGGCCGCGAGCTGTCGGGCACGCGCGGGCGCAGCATGATGCTGATCTGGGCCTCCGCCGCGCTGGCCCTGGCATCGCTGCGTCAGGCGCGAACCGACGAGGCGCTGGCGCTGGCACAGCAGGCGGTCGACCAGGCGGAGCGCCACGGATTCGCGGCATTCCATGTCCAGGCATTGCGTGCGCTCGGCCTCGCGCAGGCGCATGTCGATCGCGACAAGGCTCGGGCGACGCTCGGTTGGGCGCTGACGCTGTCGAACGACATCGGTACGCGCGCGGAAACCGCGCATTGCCACGTGGCGATATCGATGGTCCGCCACGAGGATGCGGTCGCCGAGCTCGATGCCGCGCGCCGGATCTATCGCGAGATCGGCATCGAGGAATTCCTCGATCGCCTGCTAGCCATGCCGGTCGCCGACTGGGTCTGTCAGGTTTGACCTAAGTGCTCTGCATCAGCCAGTTGAGAATCGTCGGATTCTCGTCGCGCGGGTAGGTGTGCGAGAGGTCGGCGATCTCGCGATAGGTGACGCGCGCGCCGGCCGCCTCGAAGGTCTCGCGCGCCTGTTGCGCCATCGCCGGCGGAAACATCCAGTCGTGTGTGCCATGCACGATGTAGAGCGGGCAGGCGCGCAGCTGGTCCTGGTCCATCATGCCCAGCATCATCGGATGGAAGCTCGCGGCCACCGGCGCGTAGTGCGTGAAGGGCGCGCCGGCGCGCACGCCGCCGACATAGGTGTAGGTGCCGCCGTCGCTCATGCCGGTCATCAGGATGCGCGCGGGGTCGATGCGCCAGCGTTCGCCGATGAAGCTCACCATGCGTCCGATATTCTCGGCGTCGACCTCGGGGTCCATCAGCGACCAGGTGCTGCCCACGGCCGTGGGCGACAGCACGATCACGCCGCGGCTGCGCGCGTCGCGCAGCCATGACCACAGGAAGGCGCGGCCATTGCCGCTGCCGCCGTGCAGCGCGACGACCAGCGGCCATTCGCGTTCGGCGCTGTAGTATTCCGGCACGTAGAGCGAGAAGCCGCCGCGCTCGCCCGGCGTCTCGCTGCTGTGCATCACCCCGACATTCGCTTCCGGATCGCCGAGCTGGCCCAGGCTCTGCACAAGGGCGTCGTCCTTGCGCGCCGCCGCGTCGAGGAAGAAGAGGTTGATCGGCCGCAGCGAGGCGGCCAGGGGATAGATCGCCTCGGCGGCGCGGGCGTAGCCGCGCAGCGCGCGATAGGCCACAGCCATCGGCTGCGGCGCGTCGATCGCGTCGACCAGACCCGCCAGGCTTTCGAGCACGGAGTCGCCCGCGCCGACCAGACGGTCGCGCACCGCCACAAGGTGCTCGGGCCACTCGATCGCCTTGCATTGCACGACCGCCGCGGCGAGCGGCGGCGCGCGATCCGAGACCGCATCGACGAGCTGCGGCAGTTGCGCCGGATTGAGGTGGCGCGCGGCGAACTCGAGCGCGTTGAGCCCCTGCAGCAGGGCCGGGGTGATCGCGGCGATCGCCTCGATCACCGGCTCTTGAGGCACCGGCTCCTGCGAGTCGCTGGGCACGGAGTCCGTCAGGACGCCGCGGCGGCGGGCTGCTTCTTGCCGACCTGCCAGGATTTCAGGATGTCGTGCGCTTCCTTGCCCGCGTCCATCGCCCGATCGTGCCCGGCCTTCTTGGCCGCCAGCTCGATCACGTAGCCGTTGGGGTCGCGGAAGTAGATCGAGTCGATGAAGCCGTGGTTGGAGATGCCGCGCACCTCGCGCCCATCGAGCTTGGCCTTGGCGAGCATGCCCTCGAGCGTCTGCGGGCTGACCTCGAGCGCGATGTGCAGGTCGAAGTCGTGCTGCTCCTTGAACTCGAAGGGCCGGTCCGGTGCCTCGAAGAAGGCCAGGCAGGAGCCGTCGTCCATGCGGAAGAAGGTGTGCAGCACCGAGGTCTCGCGGCCCGTCTTGGTCTCCTGGATGTGCAGGGCATGGACGAAGGGCAGGCCGAGGAAATCCTCGTAGAAACGCCGAGTCTCCTCGGAGTCGCGACAGCGATAGGCGTTGTGGTGCAGGCCCTTGATCATGGTTTCGTCCTTTCTCGGTCTCCCGGCCTGAGCGGGGAGAAGGGCAGACTAGATCGCCTGAAGGCCCTGGCCCTTGGTCGAGGCGACGAAGCCGTTGAAGACCTCGTAGACCTTCGCGTAGCTCGGCCGCGCCTTCATGGTGTCCAGCCAGCGCTTGATATTGGGATATCCCGAGAAATCGCAATGCACCAATTCGCCAGTGGTGACGATCGCGGCGCCGAAATAGTCGGCGACGGTGATCTCGTCACCGCACAGGTACTTGCGGTTTGGCCCGATCCAGTGGTCATTGAGGATCTGCAGCCAGGCCTTCGACTTTTCCTTGCCCCAGGCGACGGTCGCGTCCTGCACGACGGCGTTCTCGCGCTTCAGGTGGGGGAAGAGCTGCGGATAGATCAGGCCGTATCCCCAGTCGCGATAGAAGTTCGAATTGAACCAGTCCATGATCTCGTTGACCCGGGCGCGCGCCTTGAGGTCCTTCGGGTAGGCCGGCGAGCCGGTCTTCTCGGCGAGATAGCGCAGGATCGAGGCGCTCTCGGTGAGGCGGAAATCACCGTCCTCCAGCATCGGGATCAGGTGATTCGGGTTGGCCTTGCTGTAGGCCTCGCCGTAGTGCTCGCCCTTGAGGATGTCGACGACCTGCATGTCGCAGTCGATGTTGTTGTCGGCGATGAACTGCATGACGGGGCGGCTCGTGGTCGAGACCGGGTGCATGTAGAGCTTCATCGATGCCTCCCTGATGAGGCTTCGACCCTAGCAGAGTTCGATGACACCAGCCGGATGGTCGCCTGCGACACAGCCCCTAGTGTCTTGGCTGGCATTTGACCCCATGGTGTAGTATGCCCGCAGCACCACGGCAGGGAGCCCCATGAGCGTTCTGGCGATCCTCAGGCTGATTCGGCCGGAGCAGTGGGTGAAGAACGCCTTTGTCGTCGCCCCGCTGTTCTTCACGCCGTCGGCCGTGAGCGCCGCCAGCCTGCGCAACGTCGCGCTGGGCGTCGCCTGCTTCTGCGCCATCTCCAGCGCCGTCTACGTGCTCAACGACTATCGCGACCGCGAGTCCGATCGGCTGCACCCGCGCAAGAGGAACCGCCCGCTGGCCGCCGGCACGGTATCGCTGCCGCTCGCCTTCGCCCTGATGGCGGCGTTGCTGGCCTTCGCGCTGGCGGGCTCGTTCCTGTGGTTGCCGCGCGGGTTCTTCTGGGTGGTGGCGCTCTATTTCGGCGTCAACCTGGCCTACACCTTCGGCCTGAAATCGGTGGCGATCCTCGACGTCATGGTGATCGCCCTGGGCTTCGTCTTCCGCGTCGAGGGCGGCGCGATCCTGATCGGCGTCGAGGCCAGTGCCTGGCTGGTGATCGCCACCGGCCTGCTGGCGCTTTTCCTCGCCGTCGCCAAGCGGCGCGACGATCTGGTGCAGGGGCTCGACGCCAGCCATCGCAAGAGCATCGAGGGCTACACCAAGCCGTTCCTCGATTCGATCATCGCCGTGATCCTCGGCGCGCTGCTGGTGACCTACCTGATCTACGCCACCGACACCAACGTGATGCAGCGCCTGGGCACGACCAAGGTGTTCTACACCACGCCGTTCGTGGTCGCCGGCATCCTGCGCTACCTGCAGATCACCATGGTCGAGGAACGCTCGGGCTCGCCCACGCGCATCCTGCTCACCGACCGCATGATCCTGTGGTGCGTCATCGGTTGGCTGGCGACCTTCGCGGTGCTGATCTATGGCCATGTCGCGTAGTGACATCAATCCCTTCTCCCCGCGCAGGCGGGCAGAAGGTGCCCGAAGGGCGGATGAGGGGCTTCGCGGAGTCCCAACACCGACGATCTGTGTCGTTGCGCGAGGAAGCCTCTCATCCGCCTCGCTGACGCTCGGCACCTTCTCCCCGCCTGCGCGGGGAGAAGGGGGTGGCGGATGACCCGGCGCGGCGAGGCCGACCCCGAAGCGGGCTGGCGGCGGCGCGCGCTGTTGTGGCTGGCCGGCGGCTTGCTGGCCACGATGCTTGTCGGCACGGCGGTCTTCGCCTTCGGCGAATCGCGGACCATGCTCGACACCCTGGCGCGCATCAGCCCCGGCGTGGTGCTGGGATGCCTCGGCCTGTCGCTGGTCAACTACGCTCTGCGCGCCCTGCGCTGGCATCTCTACACGCGCGGGCTGGGCCTGGGCGTGAGCCTGCCGCGCGACGTGCTGTACTACGTCGCCGGCTTCTCGATGACGGTGACGCCGGGCAAGATCGGCGAGGCGCTGCGCCTGTGGCTGCTGCGCCGCGGCCACGGCCATGGCTACGAGCGCACCCTGGCGCTGATCGCCGCCGACCGCATCGCCGACGCCCTCGCGCTGGTGATCATCGCCCTGGTCGCCATCGCCCTGCTGCAGGCCAGCGTCACGGCGATCGCCCCGGTGGCGGCGATCACGCTGGTCTCGGCCTTCCTGATGATGCGGCCGCGCTACCTCGCCGCCATGGTCGGCGGCGGCTACGCCATCGTGCGGCGCAAGCCGCGCCTGTTCGGCCGCCTGCGCATCGCGGTGAAGCAGCTCACGCGGCTGGGCTCGCCCTGGCGCCTGCTCGCGGCGCTGGCGCTGTCGCTGGCAGGCTGGTTCGCCGAGGTGGTGCAGGTCTGGTGGGTGGTGCACGCCTGCGGCGGCGCGATCGACATCTGGGGCGCGGCGGTGGCCTTCGCGGTATCGATGGTGGTGGGCTCGGCGACCATGATGCCGGGCGGTCTGGGCGGCACCGAGATCGGCATGGTGGCGCTGCTGACGCAGCGCGGCGTGTCGTTCGAGGTCGCGGTGACGACGACGGCGCTGGTGCGGGTCACCACTCTGTGGTTTTCCGTCGCGCTGGGCATGGGCTGCCTGCCGCTCGCCATTCGGCGCGTCACGCGGCCGGCCACGACGCAGGGAGCGACGGCATGATGTGGAAGACCGCCGCCTTCACCGGCTGGGGCCGGTTGCCCTATGGCACGAGCGAGGCGACGCGCCCGGAGCGCTTCAGCCAGCTGCGTGCCGCCGTGACCGGCAGCGGTCCGGGAACGTTGATCGCGCGCGGCCTGGGGCGCAGCTACGGCGACTGCGCCGTCAACGAGGGCGGCCGGCTGGTGATGACCGAGCGGCTCGACCGCATCCTCTCGTTCGACGCCGCGACCGGCGATGCCGTGGTCGAGGCCGGCATCAGCCTGCGCAGCCTGCTCGACATCTTCCTGCCGCGCGGCTTCATGGTGCCGGTCTGCCCCGGCACGGCCTATGTGACGGTGGGCGGCGCGATCGCCAACGACGTGCACGGCAAGAACCACGAGAAGGACGGCGCCTTCGGCGCGCATGTGCAGTGGTTCGAGCTGATGCTGCCCTCGGGCGAGATCGTGCGCGTATCGCGCGACAGCGACGCGGCGCTGTTCGACGCCACGGTGGGCGGCATCGGGCTGACCGGCGTCATCGTCACGGCCTGCCTGCGGCTGGGACGCGTGCCGTCGAACGCGCTGATCGTGCGCGAGCGGCCGGTGCCCGACCTCGATGCGCTGCTCGCCAAGCTGCACGAGGAGGCGAGCGCCACCTACTCGGTGGCCTGGTTCGACGCGCTGGCAGGTGGCGGCAGTCTCGGGCGCGGCATCGTCGAGACGGCGACGGTGTCGCCGACCAACATCCAGGTGAGGCCGCGCAAGTCGCGATCGCTACCGATCACGCCGCCGTCGCTGGTGCTCAACCCGCTCTCGGTGCGCGCCTTCAACGCCCTGTATCGCAGCCGCGTGCCCGCCAGGGGGCGCGAATCGCTGCGCGACTACGACCGCTTCCTCTTTCCACTCGACTCGCTGCTGGGCTGGAACCGCATGTACGGCAAGCCGGGCTTCCGGCAGTTCCAGAGCATCGTGCCGACGGCGGCGCTGGTGCCGCTGCTGGAGCGCATCGGCGCCTCGCGCGCCGGCTCGTTCCTCGCGGTGCTCAAGGCGATGGGGCCGGCGGGAACCGGCATGCTGTCCTTCCCGACGAGCGGCTACGTCGTGGCGCTGGATTTCCCCAACAAGGCGGGAATCGTCGAGCTGCTGGGCGATCTCGAGCGCATCACGCTGGACCATGGCGGGCGGGTCTACCTCGCCAAGGATTCCTGCCTGTCGCCGCAGGGCTTCGCGGCGATGTACCCCCGGCTGCCCGAGTTCCGCGACGTGCTCGAGCGGGTCGATCCCAAGCGCCGGCTGGGCTCGAGCATGTCGCGACGGCTGGCGATCCGCGGAGGCGCGCCATGACCCTGTCCCGCTGGCTGATCCTCGGCGCCACCTCGCCGATCGCGCGCGAGTTCGCGCGGCTGGCCGCCGCCGGCGGCGCCGATATCGTGCTCGCCGGCCGCGACATGGAGGACATGGAGCGCAGCGCCGCCGACATCCGCATCCGCAGCGAGCGCGCCGTGTCGGTGATCGAGTTCGACGCGCTCGATACCGGCGCGCACGAAGCCTTCGTGCGGCGCGTCGCGGAGGAGGGCGAGGGGCCCCTGGGCGTCTTCGTCGCCTTCGGCTTCAAGCCGTCGCAGGCCGAGATCGATGCCGCGCCGGAGCTGGGCGCGCATGTCATCACCGCCAACTTCACCGGCGCCGCCTCGATCCTGCTGTGGCTCAAGCCCGTGCTGGAGAAACGCAAGGGCGTCGTGGTCGTGCTGGGCTCGGTGGCCGGAGACCGCGGCCGCGCCTCGAACTACACCTATGGCTCGGCCAAGGCGGGGCTGCATACGTTCCTGCAGGGCCTGCGCATCGTGCTCGACCGCTCGGGCGTGCGGGTCATCAACATCAAGCCGGGCTTCATCGATACCAGCATGAGCTGGGGCAACGTCAAGGACGGGCCGCTGATGGCGACGCCGAAGGCGCTGGCCGAGCGCGCGCTGAAGCTGGCCGACGGCAGGGGGGCGGGGGAGTCCTACTTCCCGTGGTTCTGGTTCTTCATCATGACCATCATCAAGTCGGTGCCCTATCGCATCTTCCGCAAGCTGCCGATCTGACGGGCGTCTTGGGCGACGGGCGGGCTCATTCCCCTCCCGGCGAAGGTGGGCTAGAAGACTGCATCGAGTGCGAGGATCGGCGATGCGGCGATTGGCTGGATGCATGGTGGTGGCGCTGGGCCTGTCGGCCTGCGGCGGCAGCGACGAGGGCGCGACCGAGCAGGTGGTGATGGTGGTCTCGGAGCCGCCGGGTGCTTCCTGCCTGGTGTCGCGTGACAACGTCGATCTCGGCACCGTGCCGCAGACGCCGGGCAGCCTGAAGGTGAGCAAGGGCGTGGCGCCGCTGGTCGTGGCCTGCTCGGCGGCGGGCTACGAGACGATCACCGGCGGCTTCCAGGCGCGCTTCCTCGGCAATCCGATCCAGACCCCGCTGGTCGGGCTCGGCGGCGAGCCGCCGAGGCTCGACGCGCGCAACTACGCCTATCCCGACCGGCTGATGATCACCTTGCGTCGCTAGGGAGACGACCATGCGACTGACTCAGTCCCAGATCGACGATTTCTGGCGCGACGGCTATCTCGTCGTCGAGGACGCGGTGACGCCGAAGCAGCTCGCCGCGCTGCGTGCGGCGATCCTCGACTGGGTCGAGCAGAGCCGCGGCCATACCCAGCCCTTCGGGCCGCCCACGGTCGACGGCAGGCCGCGCTTCGACATGGGAGCGGAGCACTCGGCGGCGAAGCCGGCACTCAGGCGCATCAACAATCCCTCCGACATCTCCGATGCCTATCTCGAGGTGATGCGCGACGCCGGCACGGTCGACATGGTGGCCGACCTGATCGGCCCCGACGTGAAGTTCCACCACTGCAAGATCAACCTGAAGCTGCCCGGCGCGCGCACCCAGGTGGATTACCACCAGGACTTCGCCTACACGCCGCACACCAACGACGACATCGTGACGGCGCTGCTCTTCCTCGACGACAACGACGAGACCAACGGCGCGCTCACCGTCGTGCCCGGCTCGCACAAGGGGCCGATGCTCTCGCTGTTCCAGGGCGAGCGCTTCACCGGCGCCGTCGATCCGCAGGTCGAGGAGGACCTGAAAGCCAGGAGCGTGCCCTGCCATGGCAAGGCCGGCTCCGTCTGCCTGATGCACACCAAGCTGGCGCACGGCTCGGAGCCCAACCGCAGCGACCGCTCGCGCGGCCTTTATATCTGCGTCTATACCGCCGCGGACGCGGTACCGATCGCGCGCAACCCGATGCCCAGCACGCACGAAGGCGAGATCGTTCGCGGCAAGCCTGCCCGCTTCGCGCGCCTGCAGGAAGGTCGGGTCGAGCTGCCGCAGCAGCCGAAATCGGCCTCGTTCTTCACCGTGCTGGGCCAGGATTCGGCGAAGGCGGCGGCCGAGTGAGCGCCGGCGATCCCGTCGCGGCCATCGCCGAGGCCGACGCGTCCGGCGAGATCGCCGCGCTCTATGCCGACATCCGCGCCACGCTGGGCGTCGGCGTCGTCAACCTGATCTGGCGCCACCTCGCGGCCATCGACGGGGCGCTGCCCTGGGCCTGGAGCGCGGTCCGCCCGCTCTACGCCGAGGGCATCATCGAGGCCGAGGCCGAGCGGTTCCGCGAGCGCATGCGCCTGCCCGACCTGCCGCGCGTGCCGGCCGAGGTGCTGTCGGCCGTCGGCCTCGACGCCGCCGCGCTCGCCGGCGCCAGGACCGTGCTGGCGACCTACGACCGCAGCAATCCGATGAACCTGATGGCGCTGTCGGCGCTGCTCGCCGGCCTGGACGGCCACGTCGCGACGGGCGGACAACCCGGTGCCGGTCGTCCGGGCGGCGTCGAGGGAGCCTTGCCGAAGCTGCTCTCGGAGGCCGACCTCGCGCCGGAGACCTGGGCGCTGGTGCTGCGGCTGAACATGCTGGGCGAGCGCGACGAGGGCAGGGTGCTGGCCAGCATGTACCGCCACCTCGCGCATTGGCCCGGCATGCTGGGCCTGATCTGGGCACTGCTGGCGCCTGTCGACGCCGACGGCACGCTGGGCTCGCTGATCAGCGACAATCTCGCCACGGCGAAGGCGCGGGCACGGGTGCTGGCGGGTCGCCTGAAGCCGTCGGGCGACGCCGATCTGTCGCCCGCCGGGCGCGTGGCGGCGCGCCGGGCGATCACGCTCTTCGTCGATCACCCGATCGGCAAGATGGTCACCATCTGCCGTATGCTCAGCCTGGCGATTCGCTGACTATTCCGCCGCCTTGCGCTTGCCGGGCTGCCAGCTGAGCCATTCGGCCATCGCGGCCTCCATGGTCATGAACACGGCGCCGTGCTCGATCAGCTTCTGGATCAGCCGCTCCATCATCATCATGCGATGGCCGCGGCCGATGACGTGCGGGTGGAAGGTGTAGGTGAGGATGCCGCGCTCGCGCACGCGCGTCATGTAGACGAAGTCGTCGACGAAATTGTCGAGCACGCCGCCGGCGTTCATCAGGCCCTGCTGCACGCTGCCGTTGGGCAGGCGCATGTATTCGAAGTGCGGGTAGTCGTCGAGCGACCAGGAGATCGGCATCTCCAGCAACGATGTCTCGCGGCCGCGCACGAAGGGCTTGAGCAGCTCGACCTGGTCGCCCTGGCGCGCGTAGTAGCAATCGTAGTCGTCGCCCATCATCGAGCTGTCGTAGCGCATGCCGTGCTTGAGCAGCAGCTCGATGCTGTGCGGGCTGAGATCCCAGGCGGGCGAGCGGTAGCCGCGCGCGTACTGGCCGCTGACGCGCTTGATCGCCTCGTTGCCGCGCACGATCTCCTCTTCCTCCTCCTCGCGGCTGAGCGTCACCGGCAGGCGATGCGTCCAGCCGTGATGGGCGAGCTCGTGCCCGGCGTTGACGTAGGACTCGACGCTCGCCGTCGCGCTCTCGATCGTATGGCCGGGCGTGAAGAAGGTCGCCTTGATGTCGTAGCGTTTCAGCAGCTCGACGATGCGCGGGATGGCGACAAGGTCGTACTCGCCGCGCGAGATCGCTGTCGGCGAGGTCATGCCGCGCGAGATGAAGCCGGACATGTGATCGTGGTCGAAGGTCAGGCAGGCGATGTGGCGGCGCATGGCGGTGGTTCCCTTGGGGACGGCTGGCGCGATGGTATGGCCGCAGAGCCCGGCGCGACAACCCGCACGGCGGCAGCCCTGACATCCACGTGTTGTCTTTCTCCGCCGGACACCGCATGATCCCTGCCAACAGGTAGGCAGAACAGGTCGAATGACCGCACGGCGCCGGAGATCGTCCGGCGACAACGAGGCGGCGGCGGCTTGTCCGGATGGGAGGAGCTTGGTTGGAGTCGCTCGATTCGGCGGCCGGGGCCGCACGCATGGCGGGACAGGGCTAGGGTTGTGACGCAGGCGTCACAGTCCAGCGCGATCGTCGCGCCGGCTGCGAAGGTCGTCCTCGATATCGCGAATGTCTCGAAGAAGTTCGGTGGCGTCACCGCCGTCGACGGCGTGTCCGTGCGCGTGCCCAAGGGCAGCATCTTCTCGGTCATCGGTCCCAACGGCGCCGGCAAGACGTCGCTGCTCAACATGATCTCGGGCTTCTACAAGCCCGACACCGGCCACATCCACCTCGACGGCCGCGACATCACCTCGCGCAAGCCCAACCAGATCGCCGCGATGGGCATCGCGCGCACATTCCAGAACATCGCGCTGTTCAGCGGCCTGACCGTGCTCGACAACCTCATGCTGGGCCGCCACGTGCGCATGAAATCCGGTGTCTTCGCGAACGCGCTGTACTGGGGCTGGGCCCAGAGGGAGGAGATCGCCCATCGCGAGCGCTGCGAGGAGATCATCGAGTTCCTCAAGCTGCAGGACCTGCGCAAGCAGCAGACGGCGGCGCTGGCCTACGGCCTGCGCAAGCGCGTCGAGCTCGGCCGCGCCCTGGCGCTCGAGCCCGAGGTGCTGCTGCTCGACGAGCCGATGGGCGGCATGAACCAGGAAGAGAAGGAGGAGATGGCGCGCTACATCCTGGACGTGAACCAGGAGCGCGGCATCACCGTGGTGCTGATCGAGCACGACATGGGCGTGGTGATGGACATCTCCGACGAGGTCGTCGTGCTCGACCGCGGCCGGCGCATCGGCGGCGGCACGCCCGAGGAGGTCCAGCGCGACCCCAAGGTGATCGAGGCCTATCTCGGCACGGCCAGGGGAGGCGATGCCGCATGAGCGTCCTGCAATCGACCGACACCGACACCCTGCCCAAGCTGATGGTGCGCAACGCGCGGCAGTGGCCGGACAAGGCGGCGCTGCGCGGCAAGGATCGCGGCATCTGGCGCACCTGCACCTGGGCGCAGTACGAGCAGCGGGTGCGCGACTTCGCGCTCGGCCTGATGGCGCTGGGCTTCAAGCGCGGCGAGAAGCTCACCGTGGTCGGCGACAACCGGCCGAACCTCTATTTCGCGCAGATCGCCGCGCAGGCGCTCGGCGGTTTCTCGGTGCCGGTCTACCAGGACTCGATCGCCTCGGAGCTGGTCTACGTGCTGAACCACGCCGAGGTCTCGGTCGTGGTCGCCGAGGACCAGGAGCAGGTCGACAAGATCCTGTCGCTGCGCGAGCAGCTGCCCAATCTGCGCTGGCTGATCTACGACGACGCGCGCGGCATGGCGGGCTACGCCGAGCACGACTTCATCCGTTCCTTCGCCTCCGTGCAGGAAGCCGGCCGGGCCCAGGGCGCGGCGGGGACCGCCGCATTCGAGGCCGAGCTGAAGAAGGGCAAGGCCGACGACCTGGCGATGATCGCCTACACCTCGGGGACGACCGGCAATCCCAAGGGCGTGATGCTCTCGCACCGGAACATGATCTCGATCTCGGAGGGCTTCGCCGCCGCCGAAGGGGTCAAGCCGGGCGACAACTGGCTGTCCTACCTGCCGATGGCCTGGGTGGGCGACACCACCTTCACCGTCGGCCTGGGCCTCGTCGTGCCGATCATCGGCAATTGCCCGGAGAATCCGGAAACCGTGCAGCGCGACCTGCGCGAGCTGGGGCCGGATGCGCTGCTGGCGCCGCCGCGCATCTGGGAAAACATGCTCACCCTGATGCAGGTCAAGGGAGGCGACGCGACGCCGCTGAAGAAGTGGATCTACGAGCGCTTCCGCCGGCTGGCCGAACGCGTCGAGCTGGCGCGTTCCGAGGGCAGGCGGGTGTCCATCGTCGACCGCATCGGCTACGCGCTGGGCGAGTTCCTGGTCTTCGGTCCGGTGCGCGACCAGCTGGGCCTGCGCAACGCGCGCACCTGCTACACCGGCGGCGCGCCGCTGGGGCCCGACAATTTCCGTTTCTTCCGCTCCTTCGGCGTGAACCTCAAGCAGGTCTACGGCGCCACGGAAGCGAGCGCGCTGATCGCCGTGCAGCCCGACGCCGAGGCCAATCCCAACACCGTGGGTCGCACCTTGCCGGGCGTGCAGGTGCGTGTCGCCGAGAACGGCGAGGTGCACGTGCAGGGACCCAACGTCTTCAAGGGGTACTTCAAGCAGGACGACGTCACCGCAGAGACGATCACGCCGGATGGCTGGCTGAAGACCGGCGACGCGGGCTTCGTCGACCCGCAGGGTCACGTCGTGATCATCGATCGCGCCAAGGACGTGGGCAAGCTGTCGGACGGCACCCCCTTCGCGCCGCAGTTCGTCGAGAACAAGCTGAAGTTCAGCCCCTTCATCCGCGAGGTCGTGGCCTTTGGCGATCAGCGTCCCTTCGTCGCCGCGATGATCGCGATCGACATGAACACCGCGGGCACCTGGGCCGAAAAGCACAATCTCGCCTACACCAGCTTCATGGACCTCAGCCGCAAGCCCGAGATCGCCGGGCTGATCCTCGAGGAGGTCGGCAAGTGCAATGTCGGCTTGCCGGCGGCGGCACAGGTCAGGCGCGTCCTGCTCCTCAACAAGGAGCTCGAGGCCGACGACGCCGAGATGACGCGCACCCGCAAGGTGCGCCGCCGCTTCGTGGCCGAGAAATACGCGCCGGTGATCGAGGCCTTCTACGGCGGAAAGAGCGACGTGGAGGTGACCATGGAGATCACTTTCGAGGACGGCCGCCGTTCGACGTTGCGCAACACGATCGAGATCCACGACGTGCCGCCGGCCGATGCCGGCAAGCGCGCGGCGTAGGACGGGTAGGGGAGGAGACACCGTGGATTTCGCCTTCCTGCTGATCGGCAACGGCATCCTGATCGGCCTGATGTACTCGCTGATCGCCCTGGGATTCGTGCTGGTCTACAAGGCCACCGACGCGATCAATTTCGCCCAGGGCGAGTTCGTGATGCTGGCGGCGCTGATCGCCGGCGCGGTGATCGTCGGCGCCGGCCTGCCGTTCTGGGTCGCGGTGATCGTGGTGCTGGCCGGCATGATCGGCTTCAGCTTCGGGCTCGAGCGCGTCGTGCTGCGGCCGCTGCTGGGCCGCCCGATCGTCGCGGTGATCATGGCGACCATCGGGCTGGCGTCGATCCTGCGCGGCATGGGTCCCTTCATCTTCGGCGTCGAGACGCGCTCGATCGCGCTGCCGGTGGGCGACGAACCGCTCGAGGTGGGGCCGTTCCTTCTGCAGCCGGTGCAGCTCGCCGGCGCGCTGGTGTCGCTGATCTTCCTCGGCGGCTTCACCTGGTTCTTCCTCAAGAGCCGCATGGGCGTGGCAATGCGCGCCGTGGCCGACAACCAGCAGGTCGCCTCGGCCATGGGGATCAACGTCGAGCGCTACTTCGCGCTGGCCTGGGCGATGGCCGGCGTCGTCGCGGCCCTGGGCGGCATCGTCTGGGGCTCGATGCTGGGCGTCGACGTGCATGTGGCGCTGGTCGGCCTCAAGGTGTTCCCCGTGGTGATTTTGGGCGGGCTCGATTCGATCCCCGGCGCGGTCGTCGGCGGCCTGATCATCGGCATCGTCGAGAACCTCGCGGCCGGCTATCTCGACCCCTATGTCGGCGGAGGAACGAAGGATTTCGCGCCCTACGTGCTGATGATCCTGGCGCTGATGGTCAGGCCCTACGGCATCTTCGGCAAACGCAAGATCGAGCGCGTCTGACATGTTCCACCGCGAGTCCGGCTACTTCAAGACGACCTACAGGGCCGACCAGGCGCTGTATCCGCTGCCGATCGCACGCTGGACGGTGGGTGCCTTCGCGGTGCTCGCGCTGCTGCTGCCGGCACTGCTGACCGCGCTCACCGGCGCGGTCTCGGCGGAATACTACATCTCCATCGTCAACTTCATCCTGATCGCAGTCGTCGGCGCGCTGGGGCTCAACATCCTGGTCGGCTACACCGGACAGATCTCCATCGGCCATGGCGCCTTCATGTCGGTCGGCGCCTACACGGCCGCCAATCTGGCGGTGAAGATGGGGCTGCCGTTCTGGCTCACCCTGCCGGCGGCAGGCCTGATGGCCGCCGCGATCGGCGCGATCGTCGGCGTGCCCTCGCTGCGCATCAAGGGCCTGTACCTGGCGATCGCCACCCTGGCGGCGCAGCTGATCATCGAATGGACGATCAACCACGTGCCGTGGATATCGGGCGGCTCTCAGGCTTCGATCGAGGTGCCGCGGCCGCAACTGTTCGGGATCGTGCTCAAGGAGCACAGCGAGCTCTACTACCTGTTCCTCGTCATCGCGGTGCTGGCGATCGTCGCCACGCTGAACCTGATGCGCAGCCGCATCGGCCGCGCCTTCGTGGCGATCCGCGACCAGGACATCGCGGCGGAGATCATCGGCATCGACATCTTCAAGTACAAGATGCTGGCCTTCGCCATCTCCTCGTTCTACGCCGGCATCACCGGCGTGCTGTACACCTACCTGTACGGCGTGGCGAACTACGAGAACTTCCAGATCACGACCTCGATCGACTATCTGGCGATGATCATCATCGGCGGTCAGGGCTCGGTGCTGGGCTCGATCTTCGGCGCGATCTTCGTGACGCTGCTGCCGATCGTGATTCGCCTGTCGATGGAGAGCTTCGGTACGCTGGTCTTCAGCCCCGAGGACCTCAACAACATCATCCCGGCGGTACGGCTGGGCGCCTTTGGCTTGCTGATCATCGTCTTTCTGGTCCTCGAGCCGGAGGGGCTCAATCGCCTGTGGCGCAACATCCGCAGTTACTTTCGGGTCTGGCCGTTCTCGTATTGAAGGGGCGTAAACCGATAGGGAGGGTGACATGCTGAGTATCCGGCTATCTGGCGCCGCAGCCATCGCGGCGGGCGCCCTCGTGTTGGGGCTGGCGCTGCCCGCGGCGGCGCAGAAGAAGGAGATCGTCGTCGGCTCGATGTGCGACCGCACGGGCGCGACGCAGACCGTGGGCGTCGTGCTCTGCCCCGGCGTCAACGACTACGCGGCGTTGATCAACTCGCGCGGTGGCGTCGGCGGCCACATGCTGCGCGTGATCGAGATCGACAACGAGTACAAGGTGCCGCAGGCCATGGAGTCCTACGAGCGCTTCAAGAAGGAAGGCGCCGTCAGCGTGCTGCTCTATGGCACGCCGCAGACCATGGCGCTCACCGCCAAGCTGGTCGAGGACAAGATCCCCGGCACGTCGCCCGGCTTCGGCACCGCCGCCGGCGCCGACGGCAAGCGCTATCCCTACCTGTTCCCGATCGCGGCGACCTACTGGTCGCAGGGCGCCGCGGCGGTGAAGTTCGTCAAGGACAAGTTCAAGGGCAACCTCAAGGGCAAGAAGATCGCCTATCTGTTCTACGACAACCCGGCGGGCAAGGAGCCGCTGCCGATCCTCGAGGACCTCGCCAAGATGGAGGGCTTCGAGCTCAAGACCTTCGCCGTGCCGGCGCCGGGTGTGGAGATGGGCGCCCAGGTGCTCGACATCGCCCAGCGCTATCGCGCCGACTTCGTGATCGCCCACCTGTTCGGCCGCTCGCCGTCGGTGTCGATCAAGGAGTTCAAGCGCGTCGGCTTCTCGCTGTCGAAGGTGATCGCGCTGGTCTGGGGTTCGGCCGAGGCTGATCTCGCGGCGGCGGGCGGCGGTGCCGTGGCCGAAGGCTACAACACCATCCAGTTCGCCGGCGTCGGCACGGACTACCAGGTCCACAAGGACATCGCCGAGATGTACAAGAAGCAGGGCAAACAGCCGCCGAAGGAGATGGCGTCCACGGTCTACTACAACCGCGGCATCTTCGTCATGGCGGTGCACGTCGAGGCGATCCGCAATGCGCTGAAGGCCAAGAACGGCGGCGCCATCACCGGCGAGGACGTCAAGAACGGCTTGGAGCACATCAAGGGTGTGACCCTCGGTGGCCTGATGCCGCCGCTGGAGCTGACCCCGACCGACCACGAGGGCGGCGGCTGGGTGCAGATCTTCACCGTCAAGGGCGGCAAGCTGACCAAGGGTTCAGACTGGTTCCGCGCCTATCCTGAGGTGATCAAGAAGCACATCGCGATGGACGCCAAGAAGAGCTGACACGGTCGAGGGCGGAGCCCGCGGGCTCCGCCCCGTCCCTTCACCAGCGACCCGGTGCCATGCTGAGCCTGAACAACATCGAAGTCGTCTACGACCGCGTCATCCTGGTGCTGAAGGGGGTGTCCGTGGAGGTGCGCGAAGGCGCCATCACGACCGTCCTCGGCGCCAACGGCGCCGGCAAGACCACCACGCTTAAGGCGATCTCCGGCGTGCTCTACAGCGAGCGCGGTGAGATCACCAAGGGATCCATCGATCTCGATGGCCAGCGGCTCAACGGCAAGCGCGCCTCCGACGTCACAAGGCTGGGGATCGCGCAGGTCTTCGAGGGCCGTCGTGTCTTCGAGCATCTGACCGCCGAGGAGAACCTGATCGCCGGCGGCCACATCATGCCGGACATGCGCTCGATCCGCGACGGCATCGACATGGTCTACAGCTATTTCCCGCGCCTGAAGGAGCGGCGCAACCAGCAATCGGGCTATCTCTCCGGCGGCGAGCAGCAGATGCTGGCGATCGGCCGCGCCCTGATGAGCAAGCCCAAGGTGGTGCTGCTCGACGAGCCGTCGCTCGGACTGGCGCCGATGCTGGTCGAGGAGATCTTCGCCATCGTGCAGAGCCTGGTGCGGCAGGAGAAGCTCACCGTGCTGCTGGTCGAGCAGAACGCCACCATGGCGCTGGGCATCGCCGACCACGGCTACGTCATGGAGAACGGCCGCATCGTGCTCGAGGGCGATGCCGAGAAGCTGCGGTCGAACTCGGACATCAAGGAGTTCTATCTCGGGCTGAACGAGGTCGGCACGCGCAAATCCTACCGCGACGTCAAGCACTACCGCAGGCGCAAGCGCTGGCTCTCGTGAAGCGGGGTCGAGGCGGCTATACTGCCGCCATGGCCCAGCACGACGACCTCCGCAAGCTCTTCGACGACGCCACGCGCATCGTGGGCTTCACCGGCGCGGGCATCTCGACCGAATCGGGCATCCCGGACTTCCGTTCGCCCGGCGGCATCTGGACGCGCTACCAGCCGATCCAGTTCCAGGACTTCATGGCCTCGGAGGAGATGCGCCGCGAGTCGTGGCGGCGCAAGTTCGCCACCGACGAGGTGATGCGCAAGGCGACGCCCAACGCCGGTCACCGCGCCATGGCCCTCCTGGTCGAGACGGGCAAGATGAGCGCGATCATCACCCAGAACGTCGACGGCCTGCACCAGGCCTCGGGCGTGCCGGATTCGAAGGTGATCGAGCTGCACGGCAACTCGACCTACGCCACCTGCCTCGATTGCGGCGAGCGGCACGAGCTCGACGAGATCAAGCGGATCTTCAGCCAGGACGAGACGCTGCCGGAATGCGTGAAGTGCGGCGGCATCGTGAAGACGGCGACGATCTCCTTCGGCCAGGCGATGCCGGTCGTGCCCATGGCGCGGGCCCAGGAGGAAGCCATGGCGGCCGACCTGTTCATCGTGCTGGGCAGCTCGCTGGTGGTCTATCCCGCCGCGGCGTTTCCCACCATGGCCAAGCGCAACGGCGCCAAGCTGGTGATCATCAACCGCGATCCCACCGACCAGGACCGCATCGCCGACCTGGTGGTGCATGATGAGATCGGCCCGACGATGAGCCGGGCGGTCGGGGTGAACTGAACCTTCGTTCCTCGCCCCTCCGGTGGGGAGCGAGTGTCAGAACAGGTGGACCGCGTGCGGCGCGAACAGGCCGATGGCGGCGAAGGCGGCGCCGACCACCCCCAGCCCCATGGCGAACCAGGTGAGCATGGCGATGCCGGTGATGATCGCGGCCGATGCCAACACGATGGCGATCTGGATCGCGGCGGACGCCATCTCGTAGTGGTGATGCTTGGCTTCGGCATCGTCGCGCTTCTTCTCGGCCGCCTTGGCGCGCGCCGTCAGCTCCTTGCGGCCGTCGTTCTCCTTGGGGTCGCTCTCGTAGCGCGCGATCTGGCGCTTCCAGTGCTCGATGGCGCGTTCCGCCGCGCTGCGCTGCGCGGCGTCGGTCATGCTCTGCATGTGGATCTGCATGTCCTCGATCTGGGCACGGACCACGGTCAGCCGCACGGTCTTGCCCTGGAAGTAGCCCCAGAGATTGGCCGCTTCGATGTTCTTCGCCAGGGTCGTCGTCTGCGCCGCCTTGCCCAGGGTCTCGGAGACGGCGAGCAGCAGCGCCAGGATGGAGATCAGCAGGGCGATCTGCTTGTTGCTCGCACCATGATGTTCGGCGTGCTCCGCCTGCTCGTGCGGTGCGTGCCCATGTCCGGCCATCGATGCGATCTCCCATTCGTGGTGGCCGCCTATATGCCCACTCGGCCGTGACGCATCAATTGCGCGGCCTGTGAATTCATGGCGACACGGCGACGGTGGCCGCTCTAATCTGCCTGTCACGGAGCTGACCGCATGAGGGGACACGCAGCATGAATATCGGCAGATGGGCGATCGCCGCCGTCGCTTCCATTTCGATCGGCGCGGGAGCCGTCGGCGCATTGGCGCAGCAGATGAGCTTCTTCCGCATCGGCACGGGCGGCACCGCCGGGACCTACTACCCGCTGGCCGGCGTGATCGCCAACGCCATCTCCAACCCGCCCGGCAGCCGCGCCTGCAACGCCGGCGGTTCGTGCGGCGTGCCCGGCCTGGTCGCCACGGCGGTGGCGACCAACGGATCTGTGGCCAACGTCAACGGCATCGCCGGCGGCAGCCTGGAATCGGGCTTCTCGCAGTCCGACGTGGCCTACTGGGCCTATACCGGCACCGGCATCTACGAGGGCAAGCCCAAGGTCGCGACCCTGCGCGCCATCGCCAACCTCTATCCCGAGAGCATCCATCTGGTGACGCGCAAGGGCAGCGGGATCAAGAGCGTGACCGACCTCAAGGGCAAGCGCGTGTCGCTCGACGAGCCCGGCTCGGGCACGCTGGTCGATGCCCGGCTGATCCTCGCCGCCTTCGGCATGACCGAGAAGGACATCAAGGCCGAGTACCTCAAGCCGCAGCAATCGGCCGACAAGCTCAAGGACGGCGCGCTCGACGCCTTCATCAGCGTGTCGGGCTATCCCCAGGGCGCCATCGCCGAGCTGGCGGCAACGGCGGGCATCGAGCTGATCCCGATCGAGGGACCGGCGGTCGACAAGCTGCTCTCGCAATACAGCTTCTTCGCCAAGGACGAGATTCCCGACAGCGCCTACAAGGGCGTCGCCGGCGTGAAGACGGTGAGCGTCAACGCGCAATGGCTGACCTCGACCAAGCAGTCCGAGGCCCTGGTCTACGGCATCGTCCAGGCACTGTGGAACGCCAACACCCGCAAGCTGCTCGATGCCGGCCATGCCAAGGGCAAGGCGATCCGGATGGAGACGGCGCTCACCGGCGTCGGCATCCCGCTGCATCCCGGCGCCGAGAAGTTCTACAAGGAGAAGGGGCTCAAGAAGTAGGGCCCTCGCAACTGTCGTCCCGAGCGGCGCGAGGGATCTAGGGCGTTCTAGATCCCTCGCTGTGCTCGGGATGACAGAGCCCGTATGACCAGCCCAATCCAGATGACCACCGACATCGACCTCAAGCAGGCGGAGGAGCTGGAGCGGAAGTTCGACAGCGAAGTCCGTTTCCGCCCGATCCTGCCGCCGGCCTCGTGGATCGTCGCCGGCCTGCTGTTCGCGCTCTCGTGCTTCCACTTCTACACGGCGGGCTTCGGGCTGCTGCGCGAGACGACGCATCGCGGCATCCACATGGCCTTCGTCATCGGCCTGATCTTCCTGGTCTTCGCCCTGGTGCGCGGCCGGGGCGATCGGCAGCGGCCGTCGACGCTCCTGTCGCCCGGCGGCGTGCCGCTGTTCGACTGGCTCCTGATGGCCGCCACCGTGGCGGCCGCGCTCTACGTGCCGATCGTTTTCCACGACCTCGCTTTCCGGGTCGGCAATCCGCTCACCATCGACGTGATCATGGGCACCGTGCTGGTGATCGCCGTGCTCGAGGCGACGCGGCGCACCATGGGCTGGCCGCTGGTGATCATCGCTCTGGTGTTCGTGGCCTATGCGCTGGCCGGGCCGCACATGCCCGGCGTGCTGGTGCATCCGGGTGCGACCTGGAGCGAGGTGGTGAACCACCTCTATCTCACCAGCCAGGGCATCTACGGCATCCCGATCGGCGTGGTGGCGACCTACGTGTTCCACTACGTGCTGTTCGGCGTGCTGGCGATGCGCATCGGCCTGGGCCAGCTGTTCCTCGACCTCGCCATGGCGGTGGCCGGGCGCTACGCAGGCGGACCGGCCAAGGTTTCGATCTTCGGCTCGGCGCTGTTCGGCATGATCTCGGGCTCGTCGGTGGCCAATGCCGTGACCGTCGGCTCGCTCACCATCCCGATGATGACGCGGCTGGGCTACCAGCGTCACTTCGCGGCCGGCGTCGAGGCGACGGCCAGCACGGGCGGGCAGATCACGCCGCCGGTCATGGGCGCGGCCGCCTTCCTGATGATCGAGTACCTGGGCGTGCCCTACCAGACGATCATCGCCGCCGCCATCCTGCCGGCCTTCATGCATTTCCTCGGCGTCTTCGTGCAGGCGCACTTCGAAGCCAAGCGCCATGGCCTGCAGGGCGTGCCGGCGGAGGACCTGCCCAAGCTCGGCCAGTCGCTCAAGCGCGATTGGCCGACCCTGATCCCGCTGGTCGGCCTGCTGGTCGTGCTGTTCGCCGACTACACGCCCTATGTCGCGGCCTTCACCGGCATCCTGCTGTGCCTGGTGGTCGGCCTGGTTCGCCGCAGCGCCGGCCGACTGCCGATCATCGAGACCGTGCTGGTCGCGCTGTGGCTGGTGTTCTTCTTCAAGGGCCGGCTGCTGCTGCCGCCGGCCGTCGTCGATCATTTCGAGCTGATCGGCGGCGTGCTGATGATCGGCCTGCTGCTGGCGCTGTGGCGCCTGAACAAGGCGCCCCGGCTGCCGTGGACAGAGCTGCTCGACGGCTTCGTGGTCGGCGCCAAGTACGCGCTGGCGGTGGGCGCGGCGGCGGCCTGCGTCGGCATCATCATCGGCGCCGTCACCCTGACCGGCGTCGGCTTCAAGATCGCCTTCATCACCGTGGAGGGCGCCAAGGCGCTGGCCGCCAGCGGGCCGGTCGCCACGGTCGCCGGCCTCATGGGCTTCGCCTCGGGCGAGCCGGCACTGGTGCTGTTCTTCACCCTGGTGCTGATCGCCATCGTCTGCATCCTGATGGGCTGCGGCATCCCCACCACCTCGACCTACATCATCATGGTCGCGGTGGCGGCCCCGGCGCTGAAGCTGCTCGGCGTGCCGGACCTCGTGAGCCACTTCTTCGTCTTCTATTTCGGCGTGCTCGCCGACATCACGCCGCCGGTGGCGGTGGCCGCCTATGCCGCCGCCAGCATGGCCAACGCCGATCCTTTCCGGACCGGCAACACCGCCTTCCGGCTGGCGCTGGGCAAGGCGCTGGTGCCGTTCGTCTTCGTCTACTCGCCGGTGCTGCTGCTGGTGCTGCCGGGATTCCACTGGGGCGAGTTCATCGTCACCCTGGGCGGCTGCACGCTGGGCATCGTCATGCTGTCGTCCGCCTTCGCCGGCTGGCTGTTGGCCGGCATGTCGCAATGGGAACGATGGCTGATCGGCATCGCCTCCCTGCCGGTGATCGCGCCGGGCCTGACCCCGACGCTGATCGGTCTCGGGCTGTTCGCGCCGGTGCTGGTGAGCCAGGTGATCAAGGCACGACGGGCGCTCGCACCCGTGTCGTCCTGAGCGCCAGCGAAGGACCTTGCGGTGGTGCGAGTTGGCACGGTGCCCGTGTGTGACCGCGATACCGCGAGGTCCTTCGCTTCGCTCAGGACGACGTGAACTCAATGCGACTCGCGCGGCACGGCGGCGCCGCGCTGTCCCACCAGGAAATCGAGATCGGCACCCTTGTCGGCCTGCGTGACGTGATCGACGTAGAGCCTGGCGTAGCCGCTGGCGTGCGGTGAGGCGAAGCCCTTCCAGGCGCGCCGCCGCTTCTCCAGCTCTTCCTCCGACACGTCGAGATGCAGGCGGCGCTTCTTGACGTCGAGCTCGATCCAGTCGCCGGTCTTGACCAGCGCCAGCGGGCCGCCGGCCGCGGCCTCGGGCGCGACGTGCAGCACCACGGTGCCGTAGGCCGTGCCCGACATGCGCGCGTCGGAGATGCGCACCATGTCCTTGATGCCCTTCTCGAGCAGCTTCTTGGGCAGCGGCATGTTGCCGACCTCGGCCATGCCCGGGTAGCCCTTCGGGCCGCAATACTTCAGCACCATGATGCTGTTCTCGTCGACGTCGAGCTTGGGATCGTCGGTGCGCGCGCGCAGGTCCTCGACGCTTTCGAAGACGATGGCGCGGCCGCGATGCTTCATCAGCTTGGGCGTCGCCGCCGAGGGCTTGAGGATGGCGCCGTCGGGGGCGAGGTTGCCGCGCAGCACGGCGACGCCGCCATTGGGCTTGAACGGCTTGTTCATCGGGAAGATGACCTTGCGGTTCCAGACCTTGGCGTCCTTGCTGTTGTCCCACAGGGTCTGGCCGTTGACCGTCATCGCCTTCTTGTCGAGCAGGCCCGCCTCTCCGAGCTCGCGCACCACGGCCGGCACGCCGCCGGCGTAGTAGAAGTCCTCCATCAGGTACTCCCCTGATGGCATCAGGTTGACCAGGCAGGGGATGTCGCGGCCCAGCCGGTCCCAGTCGTCGAGCGTGATGTCGATGCCCATGCGGCCGGCGATCGCCAGCAGGTGGATCACCGCGTTGGTCGAGCCGCCGATGGCGCCGTTGACCCGGATGGCGTTCTCGAAATTCGCCTTGGTCAGCACCTTGGACATCTTGAGGTCCTGCCTGACCATCTCGACGATGCGGCGGCCGACCATGAAGGCCAGCGCCGAGCGGCGCGAATCGGCGGCCGGGATCGCGGCGTTGGTCGGCAGGCCCATGCCCAGCGATTCGACCATGCTGGCCATGGTCGAGGCCGTGCCCATGGTCATGCAGTGGCCGGCGCTGCGCGCGTTGGCCGCCTCGGCGTTGAGGAAATCCTCCTGCGTCATCTCGCCGGCGCGCACCATCTCGCTGAACTTCCAGACATGCGTGCCCGAGCCGATCAGCTCGCCGCGATAGTGGCCGTTGAGCATCGGCCCGCCCGACAGCGCGATGCTGGGCAGGTCGCAGCTCGCCGCGCCCATCAGCAGGGCGGGGGTGGTCTTGTCGCAGCCCACCATCAGGACCACGCCGTCGATCGGGTTGGCGCGGATCGCCTCCTCGACATCCATGCTGGCGAGGTTGCGGAACAGCATCGCGGTGGGGCGCAGGTTGGTCTCGCCGGTCGAGAACACCGGGAACTCCAGCGGGAAGCCGCCGGCCTCGTAGACGCCGCGCTTGATGTGCTCGGCGAGGGCACGGAAGTGGCCGTTGCAGGGCGTGAGCTCCGACCAGGTGTTGCAGATGCCGATCACCGGCCGGCCGTCGAAGAGATGCGAGGGATAGCCCTGGTTCTTCATCCAGCTGCGATGCATGTAGCCGTCGCGATCGGGATGGCCGAACCACGCGTGACTGCGCAGCACGCGCTTGCGCGGCTTCGTCGACTTCGCTGTGGTCGTCTTTTTCGTGCCCTTGGCCATAGTGTCCTCCCGTTCTTGGTGTTCTTACCTTCCCCCGGAGGGGGAAGGTGCCCGAAGGGCGGAAGGGGGATGTCGAAGACGAATGCAGAAGTCCGTCTTCAACATCCCCCATCCGGCGCTCCGCGCCACCTTCCCCCTCCGGGGGAAGGTAGGATTGGGTCACGGCATAGTAGCGCGCTGGATACGGCGTTCGTCGAGGCCCACGGAGCGAGCGGTGGCGACGAGGCTGGCCCAGGTGTCGTCGGGCAGCGGGATGCCCTCGGCGGTGCGCTTGGCCCGGTAGTGGATTTCCTGCTCGCCGGGAACGAGGACCTCCGCGCCGGCGCTCACCGGCTTGGAGCCCTTGACGAAGTCGGTGTAGCGGTCGACCTCCGGGCCGAAGAAGCCGCTGGGATCGACGATCTTGGGATCGACGTAGAACGAGAACATGCCGTTGGCGAAGGGGCGGTCGAACTTCGTCGCGCCATTGCCGGAGAGCGCCCCGCCCAGCAGCTCGCACATGAAGGCCAGGCCCGAGCCCTTGTGCTCGCCGAAGGCGCGGATCGCGCCCTTGCTCTTGCGGTGATCGCGCGGGCCCTCGGGCGTGTACTCGCCGTAGAGCACGTGCGGATCGCCGCTGGCGCGGCCGTCCTGGTCGATCAGCGCGTCCTCGGGGATCGGCTTGCCGCCCTGGCTGGCGACCAGCACCTTGCCCTCGGCGACGATCGAGGTGGCGAAGTCGAGCACCAGCGGGTCGCGGCCGGGGCGGGGGATACCCACGCAATAGGGCGCGGTCGAGAAGCGCCGGTCGACGCCGCCATAGGGCGCCACCAGCACCGAACCGGCGGCGTTGACGAAGTGCACCGAGACCAGGCCTTCGGCGGCCGCCATCTCGGCCCAGTCGCCGGTACGGCCGGTATGGCCGGCGTTGCGCAGGGCCACGGCGCTGAGCCCGTTGCGCTTGCACTTGTCGATGCCGATGCGCACCGCCTGCGGGCCCACGGTCTGGCCGAAGCCGTACTTGCCGTCGACCACCGCCAGCACCGGCGTGTCGACCAGCACGTCGACCACGACGTCGGGGTGGATCACCTTGTCGGCCAGGGTCTTGACGTAGCGCGGCACGCGGATCACGCCGTGGCTGTCGTGGCCGGTGAGGTTCGATTCGACCAGGTACTGGCCGATACGCTGCGCCTCGGCCGCCGAGCACCCCGCCGCAGCGAAGATGTCGCGGACAAATTCTTTTAGATTCAATGGCTTGATCGTAACCATGGGCTCGGCTCGTCACACTGTGTAGGCGATGGTGAATGGACGTTGAACGGCGTTCAGCCTATATGGAAGTCCCCTTGAAGAGGACGTGACCGGATGGTCGCCGAGACAGCGCCCAACGCGGCGTTTACCCAGACAGATACGCCGCTGCCGCATCCGGAGCGGGCGAAGCGGATTCTCGCGGCGCACCCCGACGTGCGGAAGCTGTTCGAGCGCGATCCTTGGTCGGTGCTGTGGACCGTGCTGCTGGTCGCGCTGCAGGTGGCGATCGGCATCGGCCTGGTGCTGCTCGAGGCGCCTTGGTGGGCGATCATCATCACGGCCTATGCGGTCGGCGCCTTCGCCAACCATGCGCTGTTCGTGCTGATCCACGACTACACGCACAATGCCGTGTTCAGGACCGCCAACGCCAACCGGCTGGGCTCGATCTTCGCCAACATCGCGATCGTCTTCCCGGCGGCGATCGGCTTCCGCAACTATCACCTGCTGCATCACAAATATCTCGGCATCCCCGGCCTCGACGCCGACGTGCCGACGCCCGGCGAGGCGCGCTGGGTCGGCAACAGCTGGTGGCGCAAGACCTTCTGGCTTTCCATGTTCTGGGCGGTGCAGGGCATCCTGCGGCCGACCACGGTCAAGGCCATGCGCACGATCGACGGCTGGGTGGTGTTCAACGCGCTGGCGATGGCCGCGGCGATGGCGCCGATCGTCTGGTACTTCGGCTGGTGGCCGGTCATCTACCTGTTCCTGTCGACGATCTTCTCGCTCGGCGTGCATCCCGTGGGCGCGCGCTGGATCCAGGAGCATTACGTCTTCAAGGAAGGGCAGGAGACGTATTCCTACTACGGCCCGCTGAACAAGCTGTCGTTCAACATGGGCTACCACAACGAGCACCACGACTTCCCGCAGGTGCCGTGGTCGCGACTGCCGGCGGTGCGCGCCGCGGCGCCGGAGTTCTACGACCACCTCTATCACCACAAATCGTGGACCAGGCTGCTGTTCCACGTGCTCTTCAGCCGCCGGTTCCGGCTGCACAACCGCATCGTGCGGCCGATGCCCGAGGGCATGAAGGACGTGGTGGCGGTGTAACAACGGCGCGTCATCCAGGGTTCGGCGAGGGATCTCCCTCAAGCAGCACGGCTGTCGCATATGGACATTGATCCTGCCTTCCCCCTCCAGGGGAAGGAAGAATCACGCCGCCAGGCTGGCGGATGCGACCGCCAGCCGTCGCACGCGATTGGCTTCGGCATAGGCCGCCACCGCGGCCAGCCCGGGCGGTCCGTCGCGGCCCGGCGCGGGACGGCAGGCGACGCTGATCGCCGGCAGCACGTCGCAATGCAGGTCGCAGCCATCGGCGATCCAGCGCTCGATCCACGCCTCGGTGTCGACAGGCGGTCCGCCGTTCGGCATGAAGTGGCGCAACGAGCGGCCGACCGACTTGCGCCAGCGCGCCAGCTCTGACGGCACCTCGGGCACCGCCTCGGCGGGCGGCGTCGGCTGTGGCGCCGGCTCGGCCACGGGCTCGGGCGGCAACGCCGGATCGCGTGGATAGCGCCGCCGCGCGCGCTTGCCGACGCGGTGATGCAGCGGCCAGTCGGCGATGGCGAGGTACTCGACGCCCTCGACCGCGTAGACGCGCACCAGCCGGTGCGCCGCCAGCTCCTCGATCATCGCGCGCAGGCGTTCGTCGTCGAGGTCGTCGCCGGGGAAAACCTGCAGGCGGATGGTGCGGGGCCGCAGCGGCTGCACGCCGTGATCGTCGGCGAAATTGCCCAGGCCGAGCAGCAGCAGGCGGCTCATCGCCGAGCAGTCGATGACATCCTCGCGGGTCCAGAAATCAGCGTTCAGAGTACGGTTGCGGGCCATGTGGCGGAAACTCCCGAAGGGAACATGGCGAGCGATGTAACCCCAAGACCCCCGGATCTCCTATTTCTGCCCCTACAAATGTCGAAGAGGGCCCTTCGAGCCCTGCCGCAGCGGCATCCCTCGCTGAGGTCGGGTTGACGGAACGGTTCACACCTTCACGTGCGGCTGGCGCATGCTGGCGAGATAGCCCCTGTTGTGCGTGGGCGTGATCTGCACCTCGTTGATCACGACATGCGGCGGCAGGCAGGCGATGTAGCGGATCAGGTCGCCGCAATCCTCCGACTGCACCATCTTCGCGCGATCCTGCTTGCTCACCGGCACCGGCCGCTTGTCGAGGATCGGCGTCGCCACCTCGCCCGGGCAGACCACGCAGGAGCGGATGCCGTTGACGCACTCCTCCATGTTGATGGTGTGGCTCATCGCCACCACGCCGTGCTTGGCGGCGGAGTAGGCGGCGCCGCTCAGCACGCTGGGCTGGCGTCCGGCCATCGAGGAGGTGTGGATCATCACGCCGTCCTTGCGCTTGCGCATCATCGGCAGCACCGCGGTGACGCAGTAGAAGGCGCTCGAGAGGTTGCCGTCGATCACCTGCTCGGCGCCCGCCGGCGTGAGCTGCTTCCAGGTGCGGTCGACGATGTTGAGCCCGGCGTTGTTGACCAGGATGTCGCAGCGCCCGAACTTCTTGTCGATCGCCGCGGCGATGCGCTGCACGGCGCTGGCCTTCATCAGGTCGCCGGACTGAACCACCGCCTTGCCGCCGGCCTTGCGGATCGTCGCGGCGGTCTCCTCGAGCGGCTCCTTGCGCCGTCCGGTCAGCACCACGTTCGCGCCTTCCCTGGCGAGCGCGACGGCGGCCGCCTGGCCGATGCCGCTGCCCGCGCCGGTGATCCATGCGACCTTGCCGTCCAGAGCGCCCATGTCGTGTCTCCCCGTTACGCGGCGTACCGCAAATGGAAAGCGGCGCCGCTGGGGCGCCGCCACCGGACCAAGACGACGCTCAGAGGACCAGCTCGGTCTTGTCGTCGATCAGGTGCATGTTGGCCATGTCGGCGCAGAGCTTCATCGTCTCGCCGTCGCGCGCGCCGGCGTTGGGGTTGACGCGGCCGCAAACGTCGGCACCGTTGATCGTGAAGTCGACCAGCGTCTCCATGCCCATCGGCTCGGTGACGTCGAGCTTCACGTCGAAGGTCTGCATGTCGGCCTCGAGATGCGGGCGCGTCTCGGTGAGATGCTCCGGCCGCAGGCCGAACAGCAGGTTGGGCTTGCCGACATGGGCGCGATAGCGCGCCGCGCGCGAGGCCGGCACCGTGAGGGTGAGCGCCTCGGTCAGCTTGACCTTCAGCGAATCGCCCGAGCCCTCGAGCTGGCACGGAATGAGGTTCATCGCCGGCGAGCCGATGAAGCCGGCGACGAACTTGGTCTTCGGCGAATGGTAGAGCTCGTTGGGCGCGCCGACCTGCTCGATGTTGCCGCCGTTCATGACCACCACGCGGTCGGCGAGCGTCATCGCCTCGATCTGGTCGTGCGTGACGTAGACCGTGGTGGTGCGCACCTTCTGGTGCACTTTCTTGATCTCGGTGCGCATCTGCACGCGCAGCTTGGCGTCGAGGTTGGAAAGCGGCTCGTCGAACAGGAACACCTTGGGATCGCGCACGATGGCGCGGCCCATGGCGACGCGCTGGCGCTGGCCGCCGGAGAGCTGCTTGGGCTTGCGGTCGAGCAGCTCGGTGATGTCGAGGATCTGCGCGGCCTGGCGCACGCGATCGTCGATCACGTTCTTCGGCGTGCGCTTGAGCTTCAGGCCGAAGGACATGTTCTCGTAGACGTTCATGTGCGGGTAGAGCGCGTAGTTCTGGAACACCATGGCGATGTCCCGGTCCTTCGGCGGGACATCGTTGACGACGGCGCCGCCGATCGCGATGTCGCCGCCGGTGATCTCCTCGAGCCCGGCGATCATGCGCAGGGTCGTGCTCTTGCCGCAGCCGGAGGGGCCGACGAGGACGACGAATTCCTTGTCGGCGATGTCGAGGTCGATGCCGCGGACGGCCAGCACCTCGTCGTACTTCTTGACGACCTTGCGCAACGTTACCTGAGCCATAGCCGACTAACCCTTCGTTGCGCCGGCCGTCAGGCCCGCGATGTAGTAGTCCATGAGGAAGGCGTAGATGATCAAGGGCGGCGCGGCGCCCAGGAGCGCGCCGGTCATGATCTGGCCCCAGTTGAACACGTCACCCTTGATCAGGGTCGTGACGATGCCCACCGGCAGCACCAGCTCGCTGGTCGAGGTGGTGAAGGCCAGTGGGTAGAGGAACTGCGCCCATGACACCGTGAAGCAGAAGATGGTCGCGGCGATGATGCCGGGCAGCGCCACCGGGATGAAGATCTTGGTGAGCGTCTGGATCCAGGTCGCGCCGTCGATCAGGGCCGCCTCGTCGAGCTCCTTGGGGATCGAGGCGAAGTAGCCGATCATGATCCAGGTGCAGAACGGCACCGTCAGCGTCGGGTAGAGAATGATCATCGTCCACCAGTGGCCGATGAGCTGGATTCCCAGCGTCTCGTTCACCCAGGCGAACATCTTGAACAACGGGATGAATAGCAGAGTCTCGGGGATCAGGTAGGTGAGGAAGACACCCGTCGCTAGCGTCGCGGAGCCCCAAAACTTCATGCGAGCCAGCGCGAAGGCGGCGACAACGCTGATCAGCATGGTGATGGTGACGACGCAAACCGAGATCAGCGCCGAGTTGAGGAAGAAGGTGAGGAAAACGTTGTCGGTGAGCAGGGCGATGTAGTTCGCCAGGGTGGGATCGAACACCCACCAGGGATTGATCTCCGCCGAGATTTCCGCGCTAGTCTTCAGCGAGGTGATGAACATGTAGATCGGCGGCGTCAGGAAAAAGATCGCGAACAGGGTCAGGAAGAAATACGACCAGCGCAGCGCCCAGCGGCGGTCGCGGCTCATGCTGCCGTATTTCGGACGGGTCGGCGCCCCCGCGGCGATCGTGGCGTCGGCCATCAGACTTCGGTCCCCCGCCGGTTGATGTCGCGCAGGATGAATGTCGCGGCGATGGCGAGGATCGGCACCATGAACAGCGAGACCGCCGCGCCGAGCGGGATGTCGCCGCTTTCGATGCCGAGCCGGAAGGACCACGTCGAGAACAGGTGCGTGGAGTTCAGCGGATCGCCGCGCGTCAGCACGCGCACGATGTCGAAATTGGCGAAGGTGAGGATGGTCGAGAACAGCGCCGTAATGGCGATGATGTTTCGCATCATCGGCAAGTTGATGTACCAGATGCGCTGAAACCAGCTGGCGCCGTCGATCGCCGCGGCCTCGTGCAACTGCTCCGGCACCGACTTCAGCGCCGCCAGGTACATGATCATGAAGAACGGCGCGCCGATCCAGACGTTGACCAGGATGACGCAGAAGCGCGCCCAGCCGGTTTCGCCGAGCCAGGGAATCGGATCGATGCCGAGCGGCGCCAGCAGCCAGTTGAAGGCGCTATAGGAGGGGTCGAACAGCCACAGCCAGGCCAGCGTGCTCATCGCCCCCGGGATCACCCATGGCACCAGCAGCATGCCGCGCCATTTGCGCTGCTTCTTGCCGGGGATATTGTTCACCAGGTGGGCGACGATAAAGCCGATGAGGGCCTTGAAGATCACCGCCGAGATGGCGAACAGGCAGGACTGCCAGACCACCATCCAGAAGGTTTCGCGGCCGAACAGGAAGTCGAAGTTCGACAGGCCGACGAACTTTGTCATGCCTTTGTTGAGCATGGCGAGATAGATCGCGTAGGCCGCCGGATAGGCCACCAGGGTGAAGATCAGCACGATCAGCGGCAGGGTCATGAGGAACGCGATGGTCGACTTGCGCTGCATGAGTCGCTGCAGGCTGCCGCGACTGTCACCGACAGAGCTGTTGGCCACCCTGAGAGCTGTCTCGGCCATGGCGTACTCCTCTCATATCGTAGCCTGTGGCGCGGCCGGAGACACCGCGACGTGTCGGCGTCCCCGGTGCTCGCCGGCCGGTCAACCGCGCATGAAACCCTCGAGTTCTCCAGATGCCCAGCCCAGCACCGCGTCCATCGCCTCGCCCTTGAGGGCGTAGCGCACCGCCATCTGCGTCTGCAGGCCGTGGCGGTAGATCTGTACCGCGATCTTGTGCGGCGCCGGCGCCGCGGCGATCGACAGGATCTGGTGGTTGAAAGGATTCGGGTAGTGATAGAGCGTGCCCTTCGGCGGACCTTCCTCCGCCCACACCTTCATCGTGGTGAGATTGGCGAAGGCCGGGATGTCGTAGCCCGCGCTGGCCGTGACCATTCCCTCAATCGCCGACGCTTGCGACAGGGCCGTCAGCAGGCTCTTGGCCGCCGACTGGTTCTTGCCGAAGTTCCACACGCCCCAGAACGGCGTAGTGAACGGACCGAAGCGTCCGGCCGGACCGGCGGCCATGCCGTGGTGCCAGGTCTGCTCGGCGATCTCCGGCTTGTCGCGGCGCGCGACTGCCCAGGCGCTGGGCGGGTTCATGATCATCGCCGTCTTGCCGGCGACGAAGGCGCGGTTGTTGCTGGCGTCGTCGTAGGACGGCGCATCGGGCGGCAGGAAGGCGGCGAGCTGCTTCCAGTACTCGAGCGCCTGCTTGACCTTGTCGGACTTCACCGTGATGTCGCCCTTGGCGTTCACCAGCTCGGCACCGAAGCTTTGGAAGATCGCGCCGCAGGTGTCGACCGAGTCGGCAGTGGTGCCCATGCCGATGGCGAAGGGCACGCCGGCCTTGTGGCAGGCGCCCGCCGCCTTGAGGAAGACGTCCAAAGTCCAGGCGTCGGCCTTTGGCGGCCCGCCGGCCGGGTACATCGCCTGGATATCGATGCCGGCGTGCTGCTTCAGCAGATCGATGCGCGAGCACGGGCCCTTGAACTGGGCGCCGGGCGTCGCCGGGACGGCCATCCACTTGCCGCCGATCTTGCCGAGATACGTGGTGATGGCGCTGGCCTCGCCATTGGCCTTGACCAACGGCGCCATGATGTCGTCGACCGGCACGAGCTGATCGGCGTAGCGCGCCGGATCCCAGCTGCCGAGCGCCAGGACATCGTGGCCCGACTTGGCCTGCGATTCGGCGGCGGCAGTGAGAATCAGCTTGTTGCCCTGCGATGTGATGAAGTCAATTTGAAGGTCGACCTTCTCCTTCTCTGCCCATGCCCGGGCTGCGGCCTCCGTAGCCTTGTTGGCGCCGGGCACCCAGTGGTCCCAGAAGCCGATCGAGAGTTTGCCACCGGCAATCGGTCCGCTGACGCTGGGCGCCGGCAGGTCGCTCCGTTTAGTGCCGAAATATGCCGCGGCGCCAACCGCGACCGCGGCTGCGGCGCCGCCGCCTATGAGCAGATTCCGCCTGTTGGTAGCCATCGCAGTCCTCCCGTGGACGAACCGTGTTTCTCGGTTTCGGACCCTCTGCGACGACACAAGGTCGTGGAAGGTCGTTTGGCAGGATGCTAGTCCCAAGTCCAGAGAGGGTCTACCCCATATTCCGCGCCTTTGACTTCGACGCGAGCGGGGCCGATGCTGCGTCCGCTTCGGATCGCGAGGAAAGGCCTATGCGACGGGGGCAGGTCGTGCTGCAATAGGACGCCGCCCACCGCGGGCCGTGAGGCCGACGCCGCTCAATGGATGTCGGCCGACTGCTTGAGCGCCTTCTCGAGCACCGCGAAGGAGAAGCCCTTCCTCTTCGAGGCGCTGATGATCACCTTCTCCTTGCGCGTCAGCAGGTCGACGGCGCCGGCGATCTTGTCGGCGACGTCGTGCGGGATGACGACCGCGCCGTGCATGTCGGCGTGGATCAGGTCGCCGTCGCGCACCGTCATGCCGCAGACCGTGACCGGCACGCCGACGTCGACGGTGTGCACGTAGGCGTGGCTCGGCATGATCGAGCCGGCCAGCATCTGGAACCCGGTGGCGTTCATCGGCACATCGCGGATGCAGCCGTTGGTGATGACGCCGATCGCGCCCAGGCCGCGATGGACGTGGCTGTTGACCTCGCCCCAGAACGAGCCGTAGCCGGCGCGGATGCCGTCGATATCCTGCTGCACGATGATCGAGGGCTTCGGTCCGCCCTGGTCGACGTACTTGTACCACTTCAGCCGCATGTCGCGGTCCTCGGCGGGCGAGCGAAAGGAGGGCTCGCAGGAGCGGATCGTGCCGGTGCGCGCGTAGCCGACGATCGGCGGCAGGTCGGGATAGACGCATTGCAGCGGCTCGACGTTGTAGCCGTGCAGGCGGCGCTGCGGCGCCACGATCTCGAGCGCGTTGCAGATCGTGGGCGTGTCGAACTTCTGCAGGGTCTTCAGGATTCTGGCGTTCAGCGCAGGCATTGGGACGTTTCCCCCGGCAATCAACAGGACGTCCGCACTGTGTCGTGCCTGCCCCCGCGGTTCAAGCGGCTCGCGCCGCGTTGACGGCGCGGCGATAGGCGGCAAGGCGATCGACATAGGGCGCCGGCCGGGCCGCGGCGTCGTCGATCGCGGGCAGAGTCTCGGCAAGGTGGCAGGCGACGGCGTGACCCGCCGCGAGCGTGCGCAGCTCGGGCACCTCGCGTCGGCAGCGCTCCTGCGCGAAGGGACAGCGCGTGTGGAAGGTGCAGCCCGGCGGCGGGCGCAGCGGGCTGGGGATGTCGCCCTCGATCGGCGCGGACTTCTTCGGTGCCGTGGGATCGGCAACGGGCGCGGCGGCGAGCAGGGCGCGGGTGTAGGGATGCATCGGCCGGTCGAACAGGCTGCGCTTGTCGGCCGTCTCGACGATGCGCCCAAGATACATCACCGCGACGCGGTCGCTGATGTGGCGCACCACGGCGAGGTCGTGGGCGATGAAGATGTAGGCGATGCCGAAGCGCTTCTGCAGCGCCCTCAGCAGATTGATCACCTGCGCCTGGATCGACACGTCGAGCGCCGAGACAGGCTCGTCGCAGACGATCAGCTTGGGCCGTGTCGCCAACGCGCGCGAGATGCCCAGACGCTGGCGCTGGCCGCCTGAGAATTCGTGCGGATAGCGCAGCGCGTGCCAGGCCGACAGTCCGACCGTGCTCAGCAGCTCCTCGATGCGCGCCTTCATCGCGCCGCCCGACAGGCCGCCGTGCAGGCGCAGCGGCTCGGCCAGCATCTCGCCCACGCTCAGTCGCGGGTTCAGCGATGCATACGGGTCCTGGAAGATGATCTGCATGTCGCGGCGCAGAACACGCAGCCGCTCACGGTTGAGGCCGCGCACGTCATGGCCGTCGAAGGTGATCGCGCCCGAGGTCGGCTCGATCAGCCGCAGCACGAGGCGGCCCATGGTCGACTTGCCGCAGCCCGACTCGCCGACCACGCCCACCGTCTCGCCGGCACGCACGTCGAAGGAGATGTCGTCGACGGCCTTCACGCTGCCGACGGTCCGCTGGAACAGCACGCCGCGTTTGGCGGGGAAGTGCTTCACCAGCCGCTCGACGCGCAGCAGCGAGGTGCTGTCGCTCATTCGGCCGCCTCGCGGCGTTCGCCCAGCGTCGCCTCGATCGGCACGCGCCAGCAGGCGACGCGGTGATCCGCCTTGGCCTCGGCCAAGACGGGCATCTCCACGCGGCAGCGCTCGATGGCGAACGGGCAGCGCGGGTTGAAGCGGCAGCCGGACGGCTGGGCGTAGGGGCTGGGCACCATGCCTTCGATGGCCGAGAGTTCCTCCTCGTCGCCGCCCGCACCCGGCATCGAGGCCAGCAGACCCAGCGTGTAGGGATGCTGCGGATCGCCGAACAGCGCATCGACGGGTGCTTCCTCGACGATGCGGCCGGCATACATCACGGCGACGCGGTCGGCGATCTCGGCGACGACGCCGAGGTCGTGGGTGATCAGGATGATCGACATGCCCAGCCGCTGGCGCAGCTCGCGCAACAGCTCGAGAATCTGTGCCTGGATGGTGACGTCGAGCGCCGTGGTCGGCTCGTCGGCGATCAGCACCTGCGGATCGCAGGCCAGCGCCATGGCGATCATCACGCGCTGGCGCATGCCCCCGGAGAGCTGATGCGGATAGTCGTCGACGCGCTGCTCGGGGGAGGGAATGCGCACCAGGCGCAAGAGCTCGATGGCGCGGGCGCGCGCCTCGGCCTGGCTCGAATCGCGGTGCAGCAGGATGGCCTCGGCGATCTGCCGGCCGATCGTCTGCACCGGATTGAGGCTGGTCATCGGCTCCTGGAAGATCATGGCGATGTCGGCGCCGCGCACGGCGCGCATCTGGGCCGGCGACAGCTTCAACAGGTCGCGGCCGGCGAGCCGGACCTCGCCGCCGGCGATCCGGCCGGGCGGGCTGGGCACCAGCCGCATGATCGACAGCGACGTCACCGACTTGCCGCAACCGGACTCGCCGACGAGGCCCAGCGTCTCGCCGCGCTTGAGGCTGAAGCTGACATCGTCGACCGCCTTGAACACGCCGCCGCCGGTGGCGAAATGGGTCTCGAGGTTGCGCACCTCGAGAATCCGGTCGGCCTGGTCCGTCATGCGCAAGGCAAGCCACTACCTTCCCCCGCTGGCGGGGGAAGGTGGCGCGAAGCGCCGGATGGGGGTGGTTGGTGCGACAACACCGATAGCATCGTTTGGCCGCTATGCCGC
>JBFXAZ010000039.1:0-42962 GCA_050183765.1 Reyranellaceae bacterium
GCGTGGAGGTTGCGCGACACGAATTCGCCTTCGCATTCTCTCTGGTCAACGTGCACTACACGATGGCCCGCTTCGCGCGCGACGCCCATCCGTCCATGGTCGAGCGCCTGCTGCCGCGCATGCTCAAGGGTGAGCTGATCGGCTCGCCCGGCCTGACCGAGCCCTGGGCGGGCAGCGACTTCGCCGCCATCCGCACAACCGCGACCAGGGTCGAGGGCGGCTGGGAGCTCAATGGCGCCAAGGCGTGGATCACCAACTCGGCCGTCTGCGGCCTGGCCCTGGTCTATGCCCAGACCGACGCCTCGAAGGGCTGGCGCGGCATCGCCGGCTTCATGGTCGAGGCCGACCGGCCCGGCTTCCATCGCGAGGCGCCGTTCGAGCTGCACGGCGGCCACGCCATCGGCGCCGCCGGCTTCCGCCTGGAGAAGTACATCGCCCCCGACGAGGCCATGACCGCCAGGCCGGGCGAGGCGTTCAAGATGGCCCTGGCCGGGATCAACGGCGCGCGTACCTACGTCGCGGCGATGTGCTGCGGCATGCTCGAATCGTCGGTCGCGGAGGCCACGAGGTACGGCAGCGAGCGCACGCTGTTCGGCGGCAACGTCATGGACCTCCAGGGCGTGCGCTGGAAGCTGGTCGACGCCGCCAACGACCTCGAGGCGATGCGCGCGCTGAACTACCGCGCCGCGCGCATCATCGACGCCAAGGGCGACGCGCAGGAAGCCGCGGCGCACGCCAAGAAGTTCGCCGGCGACAAGACCATCCAGCACATCGCCAACTGCATCCAGGCGATGGGCGCCAATGGGCTCCGCGCCGACTACCCGCTGACGCGCCACATGGCCGGCGCCAAGATCGCCAGCTACACCGACGGCACGACCGAGATCCAGAACGAGCGTCTGGGCCGCGTGCTGATCGATCGCTACGGCAAGGCGTAATCCAACGGTGATAGACTGCGGCGCATGAGCGACCGCGTGATCCGCACCATCGAGATGCACACCGGCGGCGAGCCGACGCGCATCGTCGTGGAGGGTTGGCCCGACTTCACCGCGCCCACTTTGCTGGGCAAGCGGCGCGAGGCGCGCGAGCAGCATGATCATCTGCGCCGCGCTTTGATGCACGAGCCGCGCGGGCATGCCGAGATGTATGGCGCGCTGCTGGTCGAGCCGGACCATCCCGAGGCCGATCTCGCGGTGCTGTTCCTGCACGGCGAGGGCTACAGCACCATGTGCGGGCACGCGACCATCGCGCTGGCGCGCTGGGCGGTCGACACCGGCCGCGTCGCGCGGGTCGAGCCCGAGACGGCTGTTCGACTGCAATGCCCGTGCGGCCTCGTCGTGGCCCATGTCGAGGTCAGGGACGGCAAGGCCGGTCGCGTGCGCTTCGACAGCGTGCCGTCCTTCGCCTTCCAGCTCGACGCCATCGTGCTGACCCAGACCTGGGGGCCAGTGCATGTCGACATCGGCTATGGCGGCGCCTTCTACGCGATCCTCGACGCCACCACGGTCGGTCTCGACGTGCGCGGCTCGGCCCTGCGCGACATCGTCGACGCCGGCGAGGCGATCGCCGAGGCGGCCAAGAAGACGCTGCGGCTGGAGCACCCCGACGATCCCGACCTCGCCTATGTCTACGGCACCATCCTCACCGACGGCGGCATCGGCGCGGTCAACGACGGCGACTGGCCGGGCGCCAGCCGCAATATCTGCATCTTCGCCGGGCGGCAGGTCGACCGCAGCCCGACCGGCAGCGGCGTCAGCGCGCGTATTGCTGTTCAGGTTGCCAGACGGCAGAGCAAGGTCGGCGACGTCTGCGCCTACGAAAGCGTCACCGGCGCACGGTTCACGGCGCGGGCATTGTCGGAGACGCGCGCCGGGCGGCATCGCGCGGTGATCGTCGAGGTCGCCGGCGAGGCGCACTACACCGGCGAATGCACCTTCCGCTTCGAGGACGACGACCGCCTCAAATGGGGCTTCCACCTGCGCTGATGGCGTCTACAGCTTCGGTACCGCGGCGATGACCGCGGCGAGTTCGGTGCTGGCGCGCCAGGACCGGCCCTCGGGACCATGCACGAAGGCATCCTCGCCGTAGATCCACCACAGGCGCTCCAGCGCCGCAGCGGATTGACTCTTGCCGCGCAGGTCGACCAGCGAGCGCCGCAGGATGTCGCGCGCGACCGAATGCCAAGGATCGCTCATCGTCGGGCCGCCTCCAACAGCGCGTGCAGATGGCTTTCGCGCAGGCCCAGCGCGTCGAGATGCATCACCGTGTTGGCGACATAGTCGAGGCAGCGTCCGCGCACGCCTTCGCCCTGACGCACCAGCGCCGCGGCCTGGTCCAGCGGCAGCTTGCCGAGATAACCGGGGTGCTCGCGGTTGGCGAGATAGAGCAGCGCCTCGACCGTCGTGCCGTCGTCGAGCGCCAGCGGCCGGACGGTCTCGAAGTAGACGCCGTCGTTGAGGATCTCGCGATCCCACAGGTACCGGCGGATGGCGTCGTAGTCGGCATCGGGCAGGCGATGCGCCAGGCCGCGACAGGCGCCGCCGGGCAGCAGGCCGAGGATCAGGCCGGGCACCTTGGGCGTGCCGCGATAGTGCTCGGACTTGATGCAGAAGGCGCGGTGCCAGCCCGCGAGCCGCGCCGGGCGCGTCTCCGGTGGCGTGAAGCCGGGATCCCACATCAGCGAGCCATAGGCGAAGACCCAGGCCGGCCGCGCCGCGATCGGCGTCACGCTCGAGGCGGGATAGCGCACGCGCGGCACGATCAGCCGCGGCTCGCCAGCGCCACGCCGGCGACGGTGACGCCCATGCCGATCAGCGCCACGACGCCGAAGGTCTCGCCGAACAGCGGCAAGGCGATCAGCGCCGTGCAGGGCGGCACCAGGTAGAACAGCGCCGCCACCTTGGACGCCGCGCCGCGGCGGATCAGCCAGAACAGCAGCATGTTGGCGCCGATGCTCAGCGCCAGCACGGCCCAGACCATCGCGCCCACGAATTCCGCGGTCCAGCGCACCGCCATCGACTCGAACAGCACCGCGCCCAGGATGTAGGCGAGCGCCGCGTAGCCGTACTGAACGGCCATGCCGCTGCGCAGGTCCATGCCCGATACGAAGCGCTTCTGGTAGAGCGTGCCCAGGGTGATGCCGAGCAGCGCGACCGCCGAAAGGCCGACCGAGACCGTTGTCGCCTCGCCGATGCCGGCCTTCTCCCAGATCACCAGCCCGGCGCCGACCAGCCCCAGCAGCAGGCCGATCCACTGGCGCAGCGACACAACCTCGCCCAGCAACGGGCCGGCAAGGATCGCGGTCAAGAGCGGCTGCAGCGAGACCAGCAGCGCCGAGACACCGGCCAGCATGTGCCGCTCGATGCTGGCGAAGACGCCGCCGATGTAGCCGACATGCATCAGCATGGCGACGACGAGAAGATGCGCCCAGGTGCGGGCGCCGCGCGGCCACGGCGCGCGCATCGCCAGGGCGAGCAGCGCGAGCAAGCCGCTGGCCGCGACATAGCGGATCGCCAGCAAGGTCGCGGTCTCGGCGTAGGGCAGCGCACCGCGCGCGACGATGAAGCCGGTGCTCCAGATCAGGACGAAGATCGCCGGCGCGGCGAGCGCGCGCATGGCCGGCCTCTCAGGCCTGCTTCATGTCGATCAGCGCGCGGCGGATGTCGCGGGTCCGGGTGAAGAGCTCGAACAGCTTGTCGCCCTCGCCCCAGCGGATCGCGCGCTGCAGAGCGAACAGATCCTCCTGGAAGCGGCCGAGGATCTCCAGCACCGCCTCGCGGTTGTTGAGGAACACGTCGCGCCACATCGTGGGATCGGACGCGGCGATGCGCGTGAAGTCGCGGAAGCCGCCGGCGGCGAACTTGATCACCTCCGAGCGGCGCTCGCCCGCCATGTCGTCGGCGGTGCCGACGATGGTGTAGGCGATCAGGTGCGGCAGGTGCGAGACGATGCCCAGCACCATGTCGTGCCAGTCCGGCGCCATGAACTCGACCATGCTGCCGCAGGCGCGCCAGAACGCTGCCAGCCTGTCGACCGCGCTCTGCTCGACGCCCTCGAGCGGCGTGAGGATGCACCAGCGGCCGTCGAACAGGGTCGGGAAGCCGGCCTCGGGACCGGAATGCTCGGTGCCGGCGATCGGGTGCGCCGGCACGAAATGCACGCCCTCGGGCACGTGCGGGCGCATGTCGCGGATCACCGTCTGCTTCACCGAGCCGACCTCGGAGACGATGGCGCCCTTCTTCATCGCCGGCGCGATGGTCTTCATCGCTTCGCCGCAGGCGCCGACCGGCGTGCAGACGATCACGAGGTCGGCGTCCTTCACCGCCTCGGCGAGATCGGTGCCGCAGTGGTCGACGACGCCGATGCGGTTGGCCGTGTCCGCCGTCTTCCTGCTGCGCGTGGCGGCGACGATGCTGCGCGCGAGCCCGTCGCGCTTGGCACGCAGCGCGATCGACGAGCCGATCAGGCCGATGCCGATCAGCGCCAGCTTGTCGAACAGCGGTGCTGGCTTGGGCGCGTCGCTCATCGCTTGGCCGCGACGAAGCGGGCGAGCGACTCGCGCACCGCCACGACCTCGTCCTCGGTGCCGATGGTGATGCGCAGGTGGTCGCCCAGGCCGTAGCCGCCGACCATGCGCGGGATCAGCCCATCCTTCATCATCGCATCGTTGGCGGCGGCGGCACGCTCGGCCGAGCCGAAGCCGACGAGGATGAAATTGCCGACGCTGGGCCGCACCGCCAGCCCCAGACCGTTGAGCTCGGCCGACAGCCAGGGCAGCCATTTGTCGTTGTGCAGGCGGCTGGCCTCGGTGTGTGCCGCGTCCTCCAGTGCCGCGACGCCGGCGGCCTGGGCGGCGAGGTTGACGTTGAAGGGCTGGCGCAGGCGGGCCATCACGTCGACCAGGTGCGGCGGGCCGTACATCCAGCCTAGGCGCAATCCGCCCAGCCCGTAGATCTTCGAGAAAGTGCGGGTCATCACCACGTTCTCGCTGCGATCGACCAGCTCGACGCCGGCGTCGTAGTCGTTGCGCGAGACATACTCGGCATAGGCCGCGTCGATGATCAGCAGCGTGCCCTTGGGCAGGCCGGCATGCAGCTTATTCACCTCGTCGCGGGTGATGTAGCTGCCGGTGGGATTGTTGGGATTGGCCAGCGCCACGATGCGCGTCTTGTCCGACACCTTGGCCAGCATGGCGTCGACGTCGGTGCGGTAGTCCTTCTCCGGCGCGGCCACCGGCGTGGCGCCGACGCCCATCGCGTTGATGGCGTACATCAGGAAGCCGTGGCGGCTGTACAGCAACTCGTCGCCCGGCCCGCAATAGGCGCGCACCAGCAGATTGATCAGCTCGTCCGAGCCGGCGCCGCAGACGATGCGCGCCGGATCGAGGCCGTAGCGCTTGCCGATCGCCTCGCGCAGCTTGTCCGAGCCGCCGTCGGGATAGCGATGCAGCTCGGCGGCGACGCGGGCATAGGCCGCCATGGCCTTGGGGCTCGGACCCAGCGCGCCCTCGTTGGACGAGAGCTTGCTGACCTTGGCCACGCCCTCGACGGTGTCCTTGCCGCCGACATAGGGCGCGATGTCCATGATGCCGGGACGCGGCTGCGGAATGGTCATCGGTGTTTGTCCTGCTTCAGATCTTGGGCGGCACGGCCCAGGCGCCCAGCGACACGACGCGCGCGTGCTCGACGCCCAGCGCCGTGCGCAGCGCCGGCAGGCGTGGATCCTGGTCGCCGACGAAGCTCGGCACCTCGACCAGATCCCACCACGTACCGCCCTGCTCGACGTCGATCACCGAGGTCGGCGATGGGAAGCCCGCCTTGGTCACCGCGCCGATCAGGCGGCTGCGGCTGAGCTCGACCGGCGATTCGATGGCGAGCAGCGCGCGGTCCTCACCGCTGGCCTCGGCCTCGATGCGCGCCAGCACGAAGGCGTCGAGGTCGCGGCCGCGGCTGTTGGGCATGGCGACGAACGGCAGGCGCTGCACGATGTTGGGCGTGGTGACCTCGCCGCTGGTCAGGCGGATCCACCACGGCGAGGGCTCGTCCTGGACCGGCGCCGGCACGACGCCGATGACGTTGGGATCGAGCCGCATGGCGGCGATCACCTGGGCGGCGGTCTCGTGCGGCTGGAAGGGGATCTGGGCGCCGAAATGGTCACGCGCCAGATCCCAGTAGCCCGGCTCTTCGGCCGGCCGGCAGACGGCGACGCGCACCGGGCACTGCAGAAAAGTGAACGCGCCCATGATCTCGCGCCAAAGACGCACCATGGCGGGCTTGGGAAAGGTGCCGGTGTGGCGCGCCAGCAGGCGGCGCAGGACCTGCGCCTCGCGCCCCGGTCGCAGGGCCAGGCTGCCGTTACCGCCCTTGGCGGCGGCGATGCGGCCGACCAGCTCGGCGCGGCGCATCAGCAGATCGTGCAGGGACTCGTCGATACCGTCGATCTGTGCGCGCAAGTCGTCGAGGCTGGGAGCGTCCATGGGGTCTGAAGCGTGCCGGAAGGGCGATAGGTTTAGTCGGGCATTCGGCCAAAGGCAAAGTAAACATTGACAGCCCAAATGGCCCTCCCCTAGCTACGGCACTCCGCGCCCGTGGCCGTTCGTCGCGTCACGCCAGCGCTCGAGCTCGACACATGGATACCGCGGTTCACCAATCCACCGACACGGCGTCCGGCGATGCCCTTGCCGGCCTGACGCCGGCGGCACGGCGTGCGCTGGACGCTTCGCACAGCGTCTGGCTCGGTCCGCTGAAGCTGGATTGCGGCGTCGAGCTGGCGCGCCATCGCGTCGCCTATCGCACCTACGGCACGCTCAACGCCGATCGCAGCAACGCGGCGCTGATCTGCCATGCGCTGACCATGGACCAGTTCGTCGCCGATTCGAACCCGGTGACCGGCAAGGAAGGCTGGTGGCTGAGCCTGGTCGGGCCCGGCCGGCCGCTCGATCCGGCGAAGTACTTCGTGATCTGCGCCAACGTGCTGGGCGGCTGCATGGGCAGCACCGGCCCGCTCGACATCAACCCCAAGACCGGCGGGCGCTACAACCTGTCCTTCCCCATGGTCACCGTGCGCGACATGGTGAACGCCCAGGCGCAGCTGCTCGACCATCTCGGCATCCAGAGCCTGTTCTGCGTCGTCGGCGGCTCGATGGGCGGCATGCAGGTGCTGCAATGGGCCGCGTCGTATCCCGACCGCGTCTTCGCCGCATTGCCGATCGCGACCGCAGCCCGGCATTCGGCCCAGAACATCGCCTTCCACGAGGTCGGCCGCCAGGCGATCATGGCCGATCCCAACTGGCATGGCGGCGATTACGGCGCGCACGGCACGGTGCCGGCGCGCGGGCTGGCCGTGGCGCGCATGACCGCGCACATCACCTACCTCAGCGAGTCGGCGCTGCAGCGCAAGTTCGGCCGCAACCTGCAGGACCGCGCCTCGGTGGGCTACAGCTTCGACGCCGACTTCCAGGTCGAGAGCTATCTGCACTACCAGGGCAAATCGTTCGTCGAGCGCTTCGACGCCAACGCCTATCTCTACATCACCCGCGCGATGGACTACTTCGACCTCGCGGCGGAGTACGGCGGCACGCTGGCCACGGCATTCCGCGGCAGCAAGACGCGCTTCTGCGTGATGTCGTTCACCAGCGACTGGCTGTTTCCCACGCACGAGAACCGCGAGGTGGTGAAGGCGCTCAACGCCGTGGCCGCCAACGTCTCGTTCGTCGAGGTCGCGACCGACAAGGGCCACGACGCCTTCCTGCTCGACGAGCCCGAGATGTTCCGCACCCTCGACGGCTTCCTGCGCGGCACCGCCAACGCGCGTGGCCTGAAATGATGCAGAGCGCGAGTCCTCTACCTTCCCCCGCTGGCGGGGGAAGGTGGCGCGAAGCGCCGGATGGGGGTGGCTGTTCGACCACATTCCATCGACCGAGTGTGCCCGCGATGCCGGCACCCCCATCCGCCCTTCGGGCACCTTCCCCCGCAAAGCGGGGGAAGGTAGGTGGTGAAGAATGAGCCCAGCGGAGCGCGGCAAGATCCGCCTCGACCTGCAGCTGATCGCCGACATGATCGAACCGGGCACACGGGTGCTCGACGTCGGCTGCGGCGACGGCTCGCTGCTCGACTGGCTGCAGCGCGAGAAGCGGGTCGATGGCCGCGGCATGGAGCTGAGCCAGGCCGGCGTGAACGCGGCCGTCGCCAACGGCCTGTCGGTGATCCAGGGCGACGCCGACACCGATCTCGCGCATTACCCCGACGGCGCCTTCGACTACGTGGTGCTGAGCCAGACCTTGCAGGCCACGCGCGAGCCGCGCCGCGTGCTCGAGCAGATGCTGCGCGTCGGCAAGCACGCCATCGTCTCCTTTCCCAATTTCGCGCACTGGCAGGTGCGCGCGCGCCTCGTCTTCGGCGGCCGCATGCCGGAGACCGACGCGCTGCCGTACAAATGGTACGACACGCCCAACATCCATCTGTGCAGCATCGACGATTTCCGCGCGCTGTGTGCCGAGATGGGCGTCACCATCGAGAAGGCGCTGACCTTGAGCCGCCACGGCCGGCCACTGCCGAACCTGCCGCTGCCGCTCGCCAATCTCCTGGGCGGCCAGGGACTGTTCCTGCTGAGACGGCGCTAACCAACAAGGCTCTTCGGGGGAACCATGCGCCTGGGCAGCATCTTCGCCATCTTCTTGGCCCTCCTGACCAGCGCCTGCATCAACACCGGTGATCGTGCACTCGACGCCGCGCGATGGAATGCCTGGCCGTTGGAATCAATCGGCTATCACGAGGAGGCGCCGGGTCGCGTCGCAATTGCCGCTATAATCCATCGCGGTGGTCTACGCGAAGTCCATGACGAATTGGCCTTGCGCATCACGATCGATCGCTTGCTGCGCTATGCGGCCAAGCTCGCAAACGATCGCAAGGCACCTCGCTTTGCGATCGAACCGGAACTCTATGGCTGGCACTACACGGCAAGCAGGGCCGGCATCGTGTTGAAGGACAAGGTCTACCCGTACATCAGAGCGGTGACGACGTTTCCCGATACCGCGAAGCCCGCGTCCGCGAATGCCTACGTCTTCGAGACCGGCGCAATCATGGCGGCACCGAAGGAGCCGCTGCTGACCCTTCCACCGGGAGCCTTGCGTTAGCCCAGGCCGCGAGCGATCAGCCGGCGATTCTGGCGATCTTCGGCGCGACAACCCGCAGCCATTCGGCCGTGTCGAGCTCCATCGAGCGGTCGAGCCGGCCGGCGTTGAAGAACAGCGTCTGGTTCGCCAGCAATCCCTCGTCGACCGCGACGCTGAGTGAATCGTGCAGCGCGAAGGGCGGCACCGCGCCCATGATGCAGCCGGTGATCGCCTGCGCCGTCTCGGGCGAGGCGAAGCCGCATTTGCGCGCGCCGAACAGCGCCGCGACGGCATTGAAATCCAGCTTGCGGCTGCCCGGCAGGATCGCCAGCACGTGGCGCCGGCCACCGCCGCCGCCGCGTACGTCCAGCACCATCGCCTTGGCCGCCTGCTCCGGCCGGTTGCCGCGGATGACGCTGATCCGCTCGGAGCGTCCCTCCGGCTCGTGTTCGATGATGCGGTAGGTTGCGCCGGCGGCATCGAGCAGGGCGCAGACGCGCTCGAAGGGCGGCGGCAGCGGGCGTTCGTAGTAGAAATCCCACTCACCCTCGCCATAGCGCGCAAAGCCGTGGCGTTCGTACAGATGCGCCGACTCGCTGCCCTTCACCACCTCCAGCCGCACCACTCGGCCCGAGCGGTCGGCCTCGGCCAGCAGCCCGCGCAGGATGGCGCCGCCCAGCCCGGTGCGATGGAAGCGCGGCTCGAGATAGAAATACTCGATCACCCAGTGCTCGTCCTCGCGCCGGAAGCAGACGCAGCCGGCGAGCGCGTCCTCGACGAGGATGACGCGCATCCAGTTCAAGTCGAATCCTTCGCCGAAATACTGGCGCGCGCGATCGGGATCGAAGCGGCCGATGCGCTCGAGCGCCGGGCGCATGACGCGCAGGCGCAGGTCGAGCAGCGGCTCGAAATCCGCCCGGGTGGCAGCCCGAAACGACCACGCGGCCGGCATGGCGCTCAGCGGAAGACCTTGTCGGCGAGCACCGCCAGGGTCTCGTCCAACGGCCGCACCTTGCCGTCGGCTGGCACGGCACCGGCCTCGACGGTGCGGTGCAGCGCCTTGTAGGTCGTCTCGCTCATCAGCGGCGGCACGCCGGTCTCGCGCAGCATCTGCGCCACCAGCACCATCTCGTCGCTGCGCCTTCCGGCATGCACGAGGTGGGTTTCGACCATGCGCGCGAGGAACTGGCCGAAGCCCTCGTGGTCGACATCGCCCAGGCAGCCCATCACCTCGTCGAGCAGACCCTGCCGCCTGGCGGCGACGAAGCTCTCGACCGCCAGCGCCTCGACGCCCTTGATCAGCACGCTGCGCAGGACCTTCACCGCCGACGCGCTGCCCGGCTTCGGTCCGAGCACCGTCACGTCGAAGCCGTTGGCGTTCATCCAGTCGGCGGCGACCGGCGCGTTGGGGCCGGCGAGCAACATCGGCGCCTTCTGCCCACGGCCGAAGAACGAGCCCATCACGGCGACGTCGACATAGCGCCCACCGGCGCCTTCGACGACGGCCCGGTCGGTCTCGGCCATCGCGCCGGTGACGGTGCACAGGTCGAGATAGAAGACGCCCTGCTTCAGCAGCGGCGCGGCGGATCGCGCGACATCGAGCGCGAACTCGCCGGGCACGGCGCTGATGATCAGATCCGCCTCGCCGAGCGCCGCCGTGTAGGCGCGGTCGATGGCGATATCGAGCCCGCGTGCCTCGTCGCCCAGCTTGCGACCGCGCGCGTCGAGATCGAGCGCGGTGTCGATGGCGATCAGGCGGCGCGGGCGGTTGTCGCCAGGTCGCGACAGGGCGCGCCAGTTCTCGACCAGGCCGCGGCCGATGGCCGTGCCGGCCTCGCCAAAGCCGATCAGCGCTATGGTCAGCGGGTCGAGAGACATAGCGATGATCCGGGTGTCTTATGTGCTGGACGGCGTGGGCTCGCCATCGGGCGTCGCTTCGCGCGCGTCGCGCGAATAGGCGACCTTCAGCTTGGGACGCGCCACCAGCACCGGGCGCTGCTCGCGCGTGCCCGTGGCGGCATAGATCTGCTTGCCGGCCTCGACGATGGTGACGCCGGCGAAGCGGCCCAGCAGGCGCTGTCCCATCCGCTCGATGGTCGGCGCCGCGCGCAGCAGCAGGCGCGAGCGGACCGGCGGCAGGTACAGCGCCCGCGACTCGCGCATCGGCGTGAACATGTTGGCGCGCAGCAGGGCGGCGAGCTGGCGGCCGGAATACGGCTCGCCGTACGAGAAGGGCGAACGCTCGAGCTGCGACCACAGCCCGGTGCGGTTGGGCGCCACCACCAGCAGGCGGCCGCCATCGGCCATCACGCGCCACACCTCGCGCAGGAAGGGGCGGACCTGCTCGGCGCACTCCAGGGCGTGCACCAGCACCATGCGATCGACCGAGCGGTCGGCCAGCGGCAGGTCGGTCTCGTCGACCAGGGCGGAGAGGTTGCCGCCGTCGCGCGGCCAGCGCAGCACACCCTGCGCCGCCGGCATCAGCGCGACGACGCGCTCGGCCTCGTCGACGAAGGGACGCAGGAACGGCACGGCGTAGCCCAGGCCGGCGATGCGCAGGCCGCGCACATCGGGCCACAGCTCGCGCAGACGCGCGCGCAGCAGGCGCTGGGTCACCTGGCCCAGGCTCTCGCCGTAGAAATCGCGCAGGTCAACGATGTCGTTGAACATGTCATCATTATAGCGTGGGGACGCGTCGGCGTCTCGGCTCACGCCCCGATGAGAAATTCGCGCCGTGCCGCCGCCCAAGTCTATGGTATCGCACTACCAGTTCGCATCCCCGGGGAAAGGATCGATCGTGGCCAGGATGAAGCTGCTGTACTCGCCGTCGTCGCCCTACGTGCGCAAGGCGTTGGTGCTGGCCATCGAGACCGGGCTGGACCGCAATATCGAGAAGGTGCCGGTGACCACGACGCCGATCGCGCCGGCCGCCGAGGTCGCGGTGCGCAACCCCGTGGCCAAGATCCCGGCCCTGACCGACGGCGGCGTGACGCTCTACGACTCGCCGGTGATCTGCGAATACCTCGACAGCAAGCACCGCAAGAAGAAGCTCTTCCCGGCCAAAGGCAAGGCGCGCTGGACGGCGCTGCGCCAGCAGGCGCTCGGCGACGGGCTGCTCGATGCCGCGCTGCTGGCCCGCTACGAGAATTTCCTGCGCCCGGCCGAGAAGCGTTGGCCGGAATGGTCGGACGGCCAGATGGCCAAGATCAACGGCGCGCTCGACGCCATGGAAAAGGAAGCCGCCGGGCTGAAGGGCGCGCCGACCATCGGCCAGATCACCCTGGCCTGCGCGCTGGGCTATCTCGACTTCCGTTTCGCCGAGCTGGGCTGGCGCAACAAGCGCAAGAAGCTGGCGGCCTGGTACGCCAAGTTCGCGCAGCGCCCGTCGATGAAGGCGACCATGCCGCCGGCGTGACGCAGTGGATGCCGACACGCTGATCGCGGCGCTGGGGCTGCAGCCGCACCCCGAAGGCGGCCACTATCGGGAGACCTTCCGCGCCGCGCCGGCCGCCGGACAGACGCGCGGGTCGACCACGGCGATCTTCTTCCTGCTGCGCCGGGGCGAACGCTCGCACTGGCATCGCGTCGACGCGGTCGAGATTTGGCACTGGTATGCCGGCGCACCGCTGGTCCTGGAGATCGCCGAACCGGATGCCCCGCGCCGCACGATCATGCTGGGCACCGATTTCGCCGCCGGCCAGACACCGCAAGGGGTCGTGCCGGCGCACGCCTGGCAGGCCGCCCACGCGCTCGGCGACTGGACGCTCGTCGGCTGCACCGTCTCGCCGGCCTTCGAGTTCAGCGGCTTCGAGCTGGCGCCGCCTGACTGGGAGCCGGGAAGCTAGGCTTTCCCGCGGCTCCACAATTCGCGCGAGGCCATCGCGGCCCCGGCGACGACCAGTGCGGCCGCCAGCAGGAGCGATGGGCTCGCCGCAGCGCGGCCGGCAAGGATCAGCGCAAGAGTCGACAGGATCGGCGTGAGGTAGCTGAGCGCGCCCAGTGCCCGGATGTCGCCGCGCTTGACCGCGACATCCCACAGGTAGAAGGCGGCGCCGACCGGGCCGAAGCCGAGCGCGGCAAGGGCGAACCAGGTCGTCGGGCCGGCGGGCGACACCGTCGTCTCGAACAGCAGGTGCAGCGGCAGCGCCAGCAGCGCCGTGACGACGCAGAAGCCGGCGACCGCGTCGGTCGGTACCTCGCCGAAGCGCCGGCTGATGGTCGAATAGAGCGACCAGGCGAAGGCACAGCCCAGCGCCGCGAGGTAGCCCTTCCAGTGACCGCCGGCGAAGCCGAGATCGCCGCGGCCCAGCGCCAGCACGACGATGCCGGCCAGGCCCAGCGCCGCGCCGGCGAGATGCCACCAGCGCAGCCGTTCGCCCGCCACCGGCGCGGCGAGCAGCACGATCAGCAGCGGCCAGAGATAGTTGATCAGGTTGGCCTCGGCGGCGGGCGCGAGCCGCAGGGCGATGAAGTAGAGCAGGTGGTAGCCGAACAGGCCGGCCACGCCCAGCAACCAGACCCGCGGCGGCCACCGAAAGGCGGCGAGCGGCGAGCGGCCCGAGAGCGCGATCCAGGCGAGGCCGGCGGTGCCGCCGACACCGAAGGTCATCGCCACGAGCTGCAACGGCGGGATGGTGCCGGTGGAGACGGTGAGCAGCGCCAGGGCCGCCCACAGCAGGATCGCCGCCAGGCCGCAGAGCGTGGCGCGGCCGCGCGCCGGCGAGGGATTCGTCATGGCGCGCGAACCTATCGGGAGCGACGCGCGGCTTCCAGCCATTGTGCTAGGATTCATCCATGCTGCTGCGCCGCGCTCCCAGTCCGGGCAAGCTGTTTCTCGCCCGTATGGCGTTTGGACTGGGCTGGCTGTCGGCGCTGGCGATCCTGTTGCTCGGTCCCGGCTATCGCTACGGCTACATCGACCTGGTCATGGTCCTGCGCGTGTTGCAGATCGGCGCCTATGCCTCGATCGGCGCCGTCGTGCTGGGCCTGGCCGTCTCGCTGCTGCTGCCCACCGCCGGCTACGAGCGCGGACTCATGGCCACGATCTTCGACTATGGCCATCGCCTGGCGGCAACCACCGCGCTGCTGGGCCTGATCGGCCTGGGCCTGGCCACCGCCGGCCAGGTCTTCGCGCCCGACCTGGCGGACCATATCAGGCCGGTGCTGGCCATCACCATCGCGGCCATCGCCGCCGTCGCCGCCATCGCCCTGGGCATCCTGGCATCGCTGGTCGCGCGGCGCGGCAGCGGCAAGCCCGGCGTGCTGTCGGCCCTTCTCGCGGTCGGGTTGGGCCTCGCCGGCGCCTATGTGCCGCTGTCCTGGCGTCTGACGGCGCAAAGCCTGCCGCCGATCAACGACGTGTCGACCGATACCCAGGATCCGCCGCGCCTCGTCGCCGTGCTGCCGCTGCGCGGCGACGCCACGACGGCGGCGGACTATCCCGGCGACCGCGTCGCGCGCCTGCAGCAGGCGGGCTATCCCGATATCGGTCCGATCCTGCTGACGGTGTCACCGGCGGAGGCGTTGGCGCGCGCCGAGCGCGAAGCGCGGGCGCTGGGCTGGAACGTCGTCGCCGTCGAGCCCAAGGACGGCCGCATCGAGGCGATTGCCGTGACGCCCTGGTTCGGCTTCCGCGACGATATCGTCATCCGCGTGAAGGCCGCGCTGGGCGGCAGCCGGGTCGACATCCGGTCGAAATCGCGCCACGGCCTGAGCGACCTTGGCGTCAACGCGCGCCGCATCCGCGCCTTCGACTCCCGGATGCGGCGCTGAGAGGGTCCGCGGTCAGCGGCGCGGCAGGCGCACGCCCTGCCGGTCGTGGCGCTGGTGGTAGATCGCCGCGCTCTGGCGATGCAGCATGTGGTCGAGGTGGCGACGCTCGCCGCGCGTGACCACGCCATCGGCCCGGGCGCGGGCCTCGGCGCGATCGATGCGCGCCTGGCCGCGCTCGAGCCGCTGGAACTCGTGCGGCGTCAGCGAGCCGTCCTGCGCGCCGCTATAGATGCGGGTCTGCTGGCGCGCTTCGCGCCCGTCGATCCACGGCGTACGCGGATTGACGGTATTGGTGTCCACCGCCAGCGCGGCGCCCGACAGACCGATCGTCAGGGTCGCACCGGCGATGGCCGCGCGCAGGAACATCGAAACTGACATGGAGCTTACTCCTCGAAATCGGAACGGCTGAAGACGCCGACCTGTCTCGATTACGACGGCTGCCCAGCTTCCATCCCCGCGGATCATTCGCGCAGCGCCGGATCGACGTCCTGTCCGTAGAAGGTCGCGTAGCTGTTGCCTTCGAGCGCCAGGCCGATGATCTCGACCATCTCGGCGAGCTGCTCCTCGGTGGCGCCCTTCTTCTTCGCCAGTGCCGTGTGCGAGGCGCTGCAGTAGTGGCAGCCGTTGGCGACGCTGACCGCGAGGTAGATCAGCTCCTTGGTCACCGCGTCGAGCGCGCCCGGTGCCATGGTGGCCTGCGCGCGCTGCCAGAAGCGCTTCATCACCGCCGGATGGCGCGCCATCGCCTTCCAGGCATTGTTGACGTCGGGCACGCCGCGGCTGCGCTTGATGTCGTCCATCACCGCGCGCGCCTCGGCCGACGCATCCGCGTACTCGATCAGCTTGCCGTAACCCATGGTCGCCTCCATCCACTCGGGGCGGCCATCATAGACGGCTTCAGTCCTTGGGCGGCCGCACGCCGAACGTGGCGGCGGCGCGGCCCACCGCCTCGACATCGGGCGCGCTGACCGATGGCTCGTCGTCGAGCGCGCGGAACAATTCGGCGATCGCGCCATGCGCGGCGAACACCAGGAAACGGCAGCGCTTGGCCTCGTGCGCGCGATGCGCCCGTGTGACACCCGCAGGCACATGCACGGTGTCGCCGACCGAGGCGGTGCGCCACGCCCCGTCGAGCAGCACGTCGAGCGCGCCCTCCAGCACGTAGTATGTCTCCGGCCAGGGCTGGCGATGCGGCGGCGGCCCGAACGGCCCGCGCGTCACCACCTCGAACAGCGTGTGCGGTGGATCGGACGCGGTGGCCTTCACGATCACGCGGTCGCCCATCACGGTGAAGGCCCGCCCGCCGCCGTCGGCCAGCACGCCGGCTTCGCGCAATTCACCCGCGTCGTTCTCGCCCATCGCTCCCCCGCAACCTTGGTTTCCGTATGGCGGTACGGGCAGCCCGCCTTCTTCGATGCAAGCTCCGCGTCACGGATTCGTGACATGGATCCGCCACAGCGGCGCGATATGCGGGCACGAACGTCGTGGAGGTCGTGTGATGCGGCGGCGAGCGCTTCTGGGTATGGCGGCGACGATGGCAGGCGGTCTGGCCCTGCCGCTACGAGCCCAGGACGCCCCGATCACCTTCGTGCTGATCCACGGCGCCTGGCACGGCGCCTGGTGCTGGCAGTTCCTGACACCCCTGCTCGAGGCACGCGGCCACGAGGTCATCGCACCCACCCTCGCGGGCATGGGCGAACGCGCCGGCGAGATCAGCGAGGACATCACCCTCGATACCCATATCGACGAGGTCGTCGACCTGCTCGAAAACCGGCGCGTGCAGAACGCGGTGCTGGTCGGTCACAGCTACGCCGGCGTGGTGATCAGCGGCGTCGCCGACCGTGTGCCGTATCGCCTGCGCCGCCTGGTCTTCCTCGACGCGGTGATCATCGAGGATGGCCAGACACTGGGCGGCGCCAGGATGACCGGCCGCGCCGCCGCCCTGCCGCCGATGCCGGCTTCCTCATTCGGCGTGGTCGACGCCGTCGAGCGCGCCTGGGTCGAAAGCAACCTGAAGCCGCATCCCGCCAATACCTTCGCCACGCCCCTGCGCCTGAGCCATCCCCTGGGCAACGGGCTGCGCTGCATCTATGTCGCCTGTACGCGGCCAGCCATGGCCTCGGTCGGCCGCTACCTGCAGATGGCGCGCACCCGGTTGGGCTGGCGTGTCGAGGAACTGGCCACCGGCCACGACGCCATGGTCACCGCGCCGGCTCAGCTGGCGGCGTTGCTGGAGCGGATCGCCGTCTAGCGCGTCGCCGCGCGCAGGATATGGGCGCCGCGGTCGGGCCGCGCTCCGGCAGGCGCACCGAAGAAGCGCGTCGCGATCTGCACCGGCCCGAGATCCTCGATGGTGGCGAAGCCCAGCCCCCGAAGCTCCACGTGCAGCGCCTGGGTCTCGAATTCAATACGCACCACCTCGCCCAGCGCGGCGACCCGGTTGTTGATCGCAGCGAGCGCGGCGCGGCGGGCGGGGTCGGCGACCGATGCCGGCGGGTTGGTGTAGTCGAACACCACCTCCGCGCCGCCCGGCAGATCGGCGATGTACTCCAGCGTCGCCTTGAGGGCCGGTCGGCTCAGGTAGGACACGACGCCAAGGCAGGTGAAGAAGCCGCGCCGGGTCTCGTCGAAGCCTCCACCGCGCAACGTCTGCGCCAGCGAGTCTTGTTCGAAGTCGACCGGCACGAAGGTCAGCGACTCGGGTATCGCGATGGCTGCGTCGGCCAGGAGCTGGCGCTTCCACGCCTGGGTTGCCGGATGGTCGACTTCGAAGATGCGCAGATCCGAATCGGGGTTGCGATAGGCGTAGGTGTCGAGACCGGCGCCCAGCACCACGAGCTGGATCGCGCCGGCCGCCCGCGCGGCCGCCAGCGAATCCTCGGCGAAGCGCGAACGTGCGGCGATGAAGCGGCGCAGGCCTGCCGTGGCGGCATCGACATCGCCGGCAAGCGCGCGCGCGTCCTCGCCGATGATGCGCAGCGCCAGCGGATCGCTGAAAATGCGGCCGCCCTCCTGCACCTGGTGCGCCGCGCGCAGCCGCGCAGCGCCGAGGGCGGTGCGGCTGGGCTGACCCGCCTCCATCAGGCGTAGCCCAGGATGCGCGAGATCATGCGGCCGGGGACCAACGCGCCCGCCCCCGCGCCGAGGATCGCGCCGACATACAGGCCGACGACGAATCGGCGGTGCGCCCGGATGCGCCCGGTACGCGCCGCCCGGATCGCCGCGGCGACCATCGCCAGCACGATCACCGACAGGCCGTGGATCGCGCCGAACGGCCCGACGACGGGCAGCACGGTCGCGGGGATCAGGAAGGAGCTCAGCGCCGCCACGACCATGATGGCCATCCACACGCGACCCGTCGCCCGGTGAACCGCCGTGCCCTTGGGCTGCACGAACATCCACACGCCCAACGCGGCGGCGCCCAGCACCGACACCACGTGGACCTGGATCGCCAAGGGCGCGATGGTGAAGGGCTCGAGAGTCATCGCCCGCTCCCTGCCCGACGCACGTTGCTCCCGCGCCGTCGAGCCGCTAAGTTGTCGCCGCCAACATAGCCAGATCAGGAATGTTGTCAATGCCAACATCGCGCGCCCGGGCCAAGCCTGCCGACCGCTATCATCACGGCGATCTGCGTGCCGCGCTGCTGCGCGAGGCGGGCCGCGTGCTGGCGTCGGCCGGGCCCGAGGCGCTCAGCCTGCGCGAGCTGGCGCGCGCGCTGGGGGTGTCGCACAACGCGCCCTACAAGCACTTCGCGAATCGCGACGCGCTGCTGGCGGCGCTGGCGACCGAGGGCTTCCGCGAGCTCACAGCGGACGGCCAGGAAGCGGCAGCGAATGCCGCGCCCGGCGAGACGAGGCGCGCGCGGGCGCTGGCCTATATCCGCTTTGCGCTGCGCCGCCCGGCGGTCTTCAAGCTGATGTTCTCGCGCGACGTCAGCGGCCGCGCCCATGCCGAGCTGGGCGAGGCGGCGCGCACCGGCTTCTTCGCTCTGCGCCAGGCGGTGGCCGGCGACGCCACCGACCGCGCCGCCAACGACACGGCGCTGGCCGCCTGGGCCTTTGTGCACGGCATCGCCCACCTGCTGGTCGACCGGCAGATCCCCGAGGCGCTGGGTGCCGGCCGCGATCCGGAGGAGCTGGCGCGCGCGCTGATGGAGGCCTTCGGCCGGCCGCGGCGCGCCGGCTGATCTGGGCTATCATCCTCAGCGGCAGGCAATCGGAGCGGATGATGGCAGCGCAGCTCAAGCGGCGGGACTACACACCGGGGGCGAAGGCACCGCTGGCAGGCGTGCGCGTGCTCGATCTGTCGCGGTTGGTCGCCGGCAACATGCTGACCCAGGTGCTGGGCGATTTCGGCGCCGAGGTGATCAAGGTCGAGCCGCCGGCCGGCGACACGCTGCGCGGCTGGAAGGTCAACGACATCGAGACCAACTGGAAGATCTACGCGCGCAACAAGAAGAGCCTCGGTCTCGAGCTGCGCAAGCCCGCCGCGCGCAAGCTGCTGCTCGATCTCGTGCCCTCGGCCCAGATGTTCGTCGAAAGCTTCCGACCCGGCACCTTGGAGAAGATGGGGCTGGGACCTGACGTGCTGCTGGCACGCAACCCCAAGCTGGTGATCGTGCGCATCTCCGGATGGGGCCAGAACGGCCCCTACTCGAAGCGACCCGGCTTCGGCACGCTCGTGGAAGGCATGTCGGGCTTCGCATCGTTCAACGGCTTCGGCGATCGCGAGCCGGTGCTGCCGCCGATGTATCTCGCGGATACCGTCGCCGGCCTCTACGGCGCCTCGGGCGCGATGATCGCGCTGCGCGAGGTCGAGATGAATGGCGGCAAGGGCCAGGTGATCGACCTGCCGCTGCTCGATCCGATGTTCGTCGTGCTCGGACCGCAGGCCGCGAACTTCAGGCTCAACGGCAAGGTCAAACCACGCACCGGCAGCCGCTCGACCAACGCCGCGCCGCGCAACGCGTACAAGACGAAGGACGGGCTTTACGTCTGCCTCTCCGCCTCGACGCAGAAGATGGCCGAGCGCCTGTTCCGCTCGATCGGCCGCGACGACCTCAACCGCGACCCGCGCTACCAGACCAATGCCGAACGCGTGAAGCACGCCGAGCAGCTCGACGCCATCATCGGCGAGTTCGTCGGCGCTCGCGCGCAGGCGGAGAACGTCGCCTTCTTCGAGAAGGAGGAAGTCACCATCGGGCCGATCTACGACGTGCGCCAGATCATCGAGGATCCGCACATCCTCGAGCGCGAGTTGATCGCCGACTATCCCGATCCCGAGATGGATCAGTTCCCGATGCACCACGTCGTGCCGCGGCTCGACGGCACGCCGGCCTCGATCCGTACGCCGGCGCCGACGATCGGCCAGCACAACCGCGCGCTGCTCAAGGAGCTGGGTGTCGATGATGCCGCCTACGCTGCGCTGAAAGCGGAAGGCGCCGTCACCGAAGGCGGCAGCGCGGGTGGCGACGAAGAATAATCTCCGTCGTTCTGAGCGCAGCGAAGAACCTGGCGGTATTGCGCCCACACGCGCGCATTGTGTCCGTTCGCACCACCGCAAGGTCCTTCGCTGCGCTCAGGACGACGGAAGATGCTCAATACATATGCTGGCCGCCGTTGATGCTCAGCGTCGAGCCGGTGATGAAGCCGGCGTCGTCGGCGACCAGGAACAGCACGCCGCGGGCGATCTCGTCGGCCTTGCCCAGCCGGCCGACCGGGATCTTGGCGACGATCTTTTCCAGCACGTTGGCCGGCACGGCCGAGACCATGTCGGTGTCGGTGTAGCCCGGCGCGATGGCGTTGACGGTGATGCCCTTGGCGGCGCCTTCCTGGGCCAGCGCCTTGGTGAAGCCGTGGATGCCCGACTTGGCGGCGGCGTAGTTCACCTGGCCGTACTGGCCGCCCTGGCCGTTGATCGAGCCGATGTTGACGATGCGGCCGAAGCCGCGGGTGTTCATGCCGTCCCACACCGCCTTGCAGACGTTGAAGCAGGAGCCCAGGTTGGTGTTCATCACCTGCTCCCAGTTCTCGCGCGTCAGCCGGCGCATCGTGGCGTCGCGGGTGATGCCGGCGTTGTTGACCACGACATCGATCGGGCCGAGATCCTTCTCGATCTGCTGCACCGCGGCCATCACCGCCGCATAGTCGCCGACGTCGAACTTGTAGACCGGGATGCCGGTCTCCTCCTTGAACTGCGTCGCGGCGACGTCGTTGCCGGCGTAGTTCGCCGCCACGACATAGCCGCGCAGCTTCAGCATCTTGGAGATCGCCGCACCGATGCCGCGGGTGCCGCCGGTGACCAATGCAACGCGAGCCATGGTGTTCCTCCCGATCTTTCCGACCGTCAGTGTTCCCTGAAAGCGGCCGCGTTGCTAGCCACCATTCGGCATCGCGACAATAGCCTGGACGCCCGCGCGCTTTCGTGTCGCGGCTGGGCCTTCCGTCCCGGCGCTGGCCATCGCCGCGAAGGCGGTCAGCGCGCTCGACACGAAGGCGTCGCGCCGACGAATGAAGACCGTGCGCACCATCGCCTCGGTCGGCGGCAGGGGATGGACCGCCACGCGGCCGGCGCTCCAGACGCTGCCGACGAGCTGACGCGGCAGCAGCGTGATGCCGATGCCGGCGGCGACGCAGTTGAAGATTGCTTCCAGCGTGCCGAACTCCAGCAGGCGGGTGGAGACCACGCCGCGCCGCGCCAGCGCATGCTCCAGCCGCTGGCGGTAGGAGCAGCCGGCGCGCAGCACAATCAGCTTCAGGTCGCGCCGGCCGGCCAGCGCGTCGAGCGAGGCGAGGTCGCGGCCGCTGAAGATCGCCAGCTCCTCGCGGAACACCGGCTCCTCGCGCAACTCCGGATGGTCGACCGGGCCGGCGACGAAGGCACCCTCGATGCGGCGCTCGAGCACCATATCGATCAGCTCGGCCGTGGTGCCGGTCCGCACGACGAAATCGACTTCCGGCCAGTCGGCGGCAAAGCGGGCCAGCGGCTCGGCCAGCCGCAGCGCCGCCGTGGTTTCGAGCGTCCCCACCGTCAGCGTCCCGGATGGCGTGCCATCGTCGCGCGCGGCACGGGCCGCGTCGTCGAGCAGGTGCTGCACCCGGGTTGCGTAGGGCAGCAGACGCTGGCCGGCGGCGGTGAGCGCCACGCCGCGGCTGTGGCGATCGAACAACGGCGTGCCGAGCTCGACCTCCAGCGCGCGCACGCGCGCCGTCACATTGGACTGCACGGTATTGAGAGCGGCGGCCGCGCGGTTCATGCCGCCCGACCGCGCCACGGCCTCGAAGACTCGAAGATCGGATGCATCCATCACGGGTTCCTGAAGATATCTTCAGAAACGATAGCATTGATCCAATCAAATCGCTTCCGGCAATGCAGCCGGAGGCCTAACTTCGGCGGCAACCACCCATTCCGGAGGCGCCCATGTGGTCCGACCGCCGTTTCCTCGATCTCGCCGGCATCGAGCATCCCGTCCTGCTGGCGCCCATGGCCGGCTCCGGCACGCCGGCGCTCGGGGCGGCCGTGAGCGAGGCCGGCGGGCTGGGCTCGCTCGCCTGCGCGATGCTGACGCCCGAGCAGATCCGCGCCGGCGTCGGCGTCATCCGCCAGCGTACCGACAAGCCGTTCAACGTGAACTTCTTCGTCCACACGCCGCCTGTGCCCGATGCGGCGCGCGAGGCGGCGTGGCGCCAGTCGCTCGGTGCCTACTACGCCGAGTTCGGCATCGATCCGGCGAAGATACCCGAGGGGCCCGGACGCGCGCCGTTCGACGAGGTGACCTGCGAGCTGATGGTCGAGCTCAAGCCGAAGGTGGTGAGCTTTCATTTCGGCCTGCCCGAGAAGCGGCTGCTCGACCGGGTCAAGGCGGCGGGCTGCGTGACGCTCAGCTCGGCGACCACGGTCGAGGAGGCGCGCTGGCTCGAGGATCGCGGCGTCGATGCCATCATCGCGCAGGGCAACGAAGCCGGCGGCCATCGCGGCATGTTCCTCACCGAGGACATCGCCGCGCAGCCCGGCACCTTCGCGCTGGTGCCACAGATCGTCGACGCGGTGAAGGTGCCGGTGATCGCGGCCGGCGGCATCGCCGATGCACGCGGCGTGGTCGCGGCGCTGGCGCTGGGCGCGAGCGCAGTGCAACTCGGCACCGCCTATCTGTTCTGCGACGAGGCCGGCATCACGCCGATCCACCGCGCGGCGCTCAAGAGCGCACGCGCTGACCAGACCGCGCTGACCAATGTCTTCACCGGCCGCCCGGCGCGCGGCCTGCTGAACCGCGTGATCCGCGAGCAGGGCCCGATCAGCCAGCACGCGCCGGCCTTCCCGCTGGCGACATCGGGCATCGGACCGCTGCGCGCCGCGACCGAAGCCAAGGGCTCGGGCGATTTCTCGCCTCTGTGGTCTGGTCAGGCGGCTTCGCTGGGCCAAGGTGGCCCAGCTGCCGAATTCACGCGAAAGCTGATCGAGAGAGCGCGCGAGCGGCTGAAGACGCTCGCGCGCTAAAGACCGAGCGGCTAGGTCCGCTCCACGCACATGGCGATGCCCATGCCACCGCCGATGCACAGCGTGGCGAGGCCCTTCTTGGCGTCGCGCTTCTGCATCTCGTAGAGCAGCGTGGTCAGGACGCGCGCGCCCGAGGCGCCGATCGGGTGGCCCAGCGCGATGGCGCCGCCGTTGACGTTGAGCTTCGCCGGATCGAGGCCCAGCTCCTTGCCGACCGCCACGGCCTGCGCCGCGAAGGCCTCGTTGGCCTCGACCAGGTCGAGATCCTTCACCGTCCAGCCGGCCTTCTTCAGCGCGACCTGCGAGGCGGTGACCGGGCCGATGCCCATGACGGCCGGATCGACGCCGGTGGTCGCCCACGACACGATCTTGGCCAGCGGCGTCACGCCGCGCTTCTGCGCTTCCTCGGCGCTCATCAGCACCAGCGCCGCCGCGCCGTCGTTGATGCCCGAGGCGTTGCCGGCGGTCACCGAGCCGCCGTCCTTGGTGAAGGCCGGGCGCAGCTTGGCCAGCGCCTCGACCGTCGTGCCGTGGCGCGGGAACTCGTCGGTGTCGACGACGATGTCGCCCTTGCGGGTCTTCACCGTGACCGGAACGATCTCGTCCTTGAACTTGCCGGCCTTCTGCGCCGCCTCGGCCTTGTTCTGCGATGACGCGGCGAAGGCGTCCTGCTCGGCGCGGGTGATCTGGTAGCGCTGCGCGACGTTCTCCGCCGTGTTGCCCATGTGATAGCCGTGGAACGCATCCCACAGGCCATCCTTGAGCATCGTGTCGGTCATCTTGAGCTCGCCCATCTTGGTGCCGTCGCGCATGTACGCGGCGTGCGGCGCCTGGCTCATGCTCTCCTGGCCGCCGACCACCATGATGCTGGCGTCGCCGTTGCGGATCGCCTGCCAGCCGAAGGCCACCGCGCGCAGGCCCGACCCGCAGAGCTGGTTGATGCCCAGCGCCGTCTTCTCGACCGGGATGCCGGCATTGACCGCCGCCTGGCGCGCCGGGTTCTGACCCTGGGCCGCGCTCAGGATCTGGCCCATGATGACCTCGTCGACCTCTTCCGGCTTCACATGGGCGCGCTCGAGCGCGCCCTTGATGGCGATCTTGCCCAGCTCATGCGCCGGCACGGAGCCGAAGGCGCCGTTGAACGATCCGATGGGTGTGCGCGCTGCCGATGCGATGACGATGTCGGTCATGGGGACCCTCCGTTGTTCCGGCGCCGCCGTCCCAGAGGCGCACGCCGCTGCTCTGCTTCGCCTTGTATTTGCGCACGGTCCATGCTGCAGCGCAACAGACGCCACAGGCATCACTGCGATGCCGGAGCGGCAGAGTGTTCGTTTCGCATTGCGAGTTGTCGGCCCGACACCTCGTTCCGCGCTAGAGTCGCCGCGTCATGGCCGAGCCCGCCATCCGCAAGATCATCCATGTCGACATGGACGCCTTCTATGCGTCGGTCGAGCAGCGCGACAATCCCGAGCTGCGCGGCAAGCCGGTGGCGGTGGGCGGCGCCAGCCGGCGCGGCGTCGTGGCGGCGGCAAGCTACGAGGCGCGCGTCTTCGGCGTGCGCTCGGCCATGCCGTCGCTGACGGCGCAGCGGCTGTGCCCCGAGCTGATCTTCGTCAAGCCGCGCTTCGACGTGTATCGCGCGATCTCGCAGCAGATCCGCGCGATCTTCTTCGAGTACACGCCCCTGGTCGAGCCGCTGTCGCTCGACGAGGCCTATCTCGACGTCACCGAGAACCTCAAGGGCATCGAGTCGGCCACCGCCACGGCGCGCGCCATCCGCGCGGCGATCAAGCAGCAGACCGGGCTCAATGCCTCGGCCGGCATCTCCTACAACAAGTTCCTCGCCAAGCAGGCTTCGGATCACAACAAGCCCAACGGCCAGTACACGATCACGCCCGACATGGGCGAAGCCTTCGTCGCCGGGCTGAAGATCGGCAAGTTCCACGGCGTCGGCCCGGCGACGGCGGCGAAGATGGAACGGCTCGGCATCCATACTGGCGCGGACCTGCGGCGGCAGAGCCTGGAATTCCTCACCGAGCATTTCGGCAAGGCCGGCCCGCGCTTCTTCGCCATCGCCCGGGGCGAGGACCAGCGCCCGGTGAACCCGGATCGCGAGCGCAAGTCGGTGGGCTCCGAATCGACCTACTTCGACGACCTCACCACGACCGAGGCGGTCGAACGGGCGATCCTCGAGCAGCTCGACGACGTCTGGACATACGTCGAGCGCAACGCCATCGCCGGCCGCACGCTGACGATCAAGATCCGCTACCGCGATTTCGAGCAGCATACGCGCAGCCGCAGCACATCAGCCCCGATCCACGGCAAGGAGGAGGCGGCGCAGATCGTGCTCGCGCTGGTCCGCGGCGCCTTCCCGCTGGCCAAGCCGGTCCGTCTGCTGGGCGTCACGCTCAGCAACCTCGAGCGCCCGGGCGCCGAAGCGCCGGCGGCACAACAGATGTCCCTCGGACTGGAGTGAGAAGGCTTGCGCGCGGACGCCGGCCAACCAACATGTGGCGCATGCCCGACTATCCCAAGGACACCGCCTCCCCGGCGTGCTCGGCGCACGAGATGGACGATGCCTATATGGGCTTCGCGCCCCGCGACGAGCTGCTCGTCTTCCTCAACACCCTGCTGGAGGCCGAGCGGGCCGGCGCGCGCATCTGCCAGCGCACCGCGCACGAGGCGCGCGACGCCGGCAACGCCAACCTCGCCGAGCTGATGGCCGCCGTGCGCGATGACGAGGCGCATTGGTGCGCCGTGCTGAGCCGCGCCATCCGTGCCCTGGACGGCGAGCCGTCCGCGGTCACCGGCGCCTTCTTCGACAAGGCCGCGGCGATCGCCGATCTGCCGGAACGGGTGAAGTTCATCAACCGCGGCCAGGGCTGGGTGGTGCGCGAGCTGCGCAAGACCCTGCCCCGGATCCGCGACGATGCCCTGCACGCCCAGATGACGGCGATGCTGCAGGGACACGAAACCAACATCGCCAAGGCCAGCTAGCAGAGGATGTCCATGTCCAGCGCAGACGCACCACCGACCGAGAATCGCGCCTTCGAGGCGGATGTCGCCCGGTTGCTGCAATTGATGGTCCATTCGGTCTATTCCGAGCGCGACATCTTCCTGCGCGAGCTGATCTCCAACGCCGCCGATGCCTGCGAGAAGCTGCGCTACGAGGCGATCGCCACGCCCGCCCTGCTCGGCGAGGATCCGAAGGCGCGCATCACCATCGCCCTCGACGCCGACGGCAAGACCCTGACGGTCGAGGACAACGGCATCGGCATGGGCCGCGACGAGATGGTCGAGGCGCTGGGCACCATCGCCCGTTCCGGCACCCGCGCCTTCGTCGAGCGGCTGCAGGGCGGCGAGGCCAGCGCCGGCGCCCAGCTGATCGGCCAGTTCGGCATCGGCTTCTATTCCGCCTTCATGGTCGCCGAGCGCGTCGAGGTGATCTCGCGCCGTGCCGGCAGCGAGGAGGCCTGGCGCTGGTCGTCCGAGGGCAAGGGCACCTTCTCCGTCGCGCCGGCCGAGCCTGCCGAGGCACCGGCGCGCGGCACGCGCGTCGTGCTGCATCTGATGGAGGACGCGAAGGACTACCTCGAGCGTGCCACCGTCGAGCGCGTGGTGCGCGAGCAGTCCGGTCACGTGCCGGTGCCCATCGCGATCGTCGAGAAGCCGGGCGCCGAGCCGACGGAGATCGCCGATGGCGCGGCGCTGTGGGCCAGGCCGCGCAGCGAGGTCACCGCCGAGGATCACAAGGATTTCTACCGCAGCGTCGCCGGCCAGTTCGACGAGCCGGCGCTGACCGTCCACTACCGCGCCGAAGGCCGGCACGAGTACACGGTGCTGCTGTATGTGCCGAGCACACGGCCCTTCGACCTGTTCGAGCCCGAGCGCAAAGGCCGCATCAAGCTCTACGTCAAGCGAGTCTTCATCAGCGACGACGTCGAGATCCTGCCGCGCTACCTGCGCTTCGTGCGCGGCCTGGTCGATTCCGCCGACATCCCGCTCAACGTCTCGCGCGAGATGATCCAGGAAAGCCCGGTGCTGGGCGCGATCCGCAACGCCGTCACCGGCCGCGTGCTGAGCGAGCTGGAGAAGCTGGCGGAGAAAGAGCCGGAGACCTACGCCAAGACGTGGGACGCCTTCGGCGCGGTGCTCAAGGAAGGCATCTACGAGGATTTCGGCCGGCGCGACCAACTGATGGGCCTGTCGCGCTTCCACACGACATCAGACAGCAAGGGCTGGCGCAGCCTGAAAGACTATGTCGGCGCACTGAAGCCCAACCAGACCGCGATCTACTACATCGTCGGCGACGACATCGCGCGGCTGGAGGCCTCGCCGCATCTCGAGGGCTTCCGCGCCCGCGGCATCGAGGTGCTGCTGCTGACCGACCAGGTCGACAGCTTCTGGGTCACATCGGGCGCGTCGTTCGACGGCAAGCCTTTCAAGTCGATCACCCAGGGTGCCGCCGACCTGTCGGCGATCCCGCTGCTCGACGCCGGGGACGAGGCCAAGGCGGAGACGACGCCGGCGATCGAGAGCTTCGTCGCCTTCATGAAGAGCACGCTGGGCGACGCCGTGGCCGAGGTGAAGGTCTCAGACCGCCTGACCGACAGCGCCGTCTGTCTCGTGGCGCCGGCGTCCGGCCTCGACCGGCAGCTCGAGAAGCTGCTGGCCAGCGCCGGCCGCCTGCCCGAGGCGTCGAAACCCGTGCTGGAGATCAATCCCCGCAATCCGCTGATCGCCGCGATCGCCGCGTTGCCCGACGACAAGGCTGAGCTGAAGCAGGACGTGGCGCACCTATTGCTCGATGAGGCGCGGGTGCTCGACGGCGATCGTCCGGCAGACGCCCGGGCCTTCGCCGACCGCCTCGCGCGCACGCTGACCCGGGCCCTCGGATGAGTCGCGGCTGAACAGCGCGTCGACGATCACGGCGACCAACACCAGCGCGCCGCCGCACGATCACCATCAGCGCCGCCATCAGCACGGTCGCGGCCATCGCCAGCAGGTCGCCGACGATGGTGCCGGCGCCGAACGAGGAATCGACGGTGAGCGCGACACCGAGCAGCGCCAGGGTGCTGGCCGCAAGCGTCACCCGGCTCTGCCGTTCGCCGTGCCAGAGCCAGGCAAGCACCGCCGCCGCGAAGGGCGCCGCGGCGAAGATCACGGTGACGGCGGCCACCGACGTGCGCGTGAGCGCATTGATGAAGCAGACGGTGGCAATGGCCGAGCAGGCCGCGACGATCATGCCCTCGACGCCGGAGGCGCGGATCACAGCCACGATGGTTCCGCGCTGGCGCCAGAGGATGTAGCCGGCGATCAGCAGACCGCCGAACAGGCAGCGCCAGAAGACCATGGTGAAGGGATCGACCGTGGTCGCGCGCGCGAACAGACCGGCGGCGCTGGAAACCGTGCCCGACGCCGCGACCAGCGCGATGCCGAGCCAGGTGCGCGAGGTGTCATAGGGCATGAATCGCTCCGCAAGCTGTCGTCCTGAGCGAAGCGAAGGACCCGGCGGTGGTCAGGTCGGCTCCGACATCCGCTCTGTGGCGATGCCGCGAGATCCATCGCTTCGCTCAGGATGACGGGTGAGCGATGATCAGGGCTGGCTCCTGACAGCGTCTTGTCAGTAGAGTCGAGGCCGTGCGACGCGCCGACCGCCTGTTCGACATCATCCAGATCCTGCGCACGGCCAAGCGGCCGGTGACGGCGGCGACGCTTGCCGGGAAGCTCGAGGTCACGCCGCGCACGATCTATCGCGACGTCGCCATGCTGCAGGCCAGGCGCGTGCCGATCGACGGCGAGGCCGGTGTCGGCTACGTGCTGCGCCGCGGCTTCGACCTGCCGCCACTGATGTTCACCACCGAGGAGGTCGAGGCCATCGTGCTGGGCGCGCGCATGATCCCGCGGCTGCGCGATGCCAAGCTGCAGCGCGCCGCCGAGAGCGTGCTCGACAAGGTGACGGTGGTGCTGCCCGAGCAGCTGCGCGCGCAGCTCGCCGAGCCGCGTTTCTATGTCTCGAGCGGCAGTGCGCGGTTGGCCAAAGGCATCGACCTCGGCGCCCTGCGCGGCGCCATCCGCGACAACAGGAAGATGCGCATCGCCTATGTCGACGAGAAGGGCAAGCGCACGCGCCGCATCATCTGGCCGATCGCCATGGCCTACTACGTCGACGTCACGGTGATCGGCGCGTGGTGCGAGCTGCGCAAGGACTACCGTCACTTCCGGGTCGAGCGCGTGGCATCCTCGCGCGTGCTCGATGACCATTTCGTGTCCAGCCCCGCGCTGCTGCGAGGCTGGCTGGCGCTGGGCAAGGAGCGTATGGAAGAGCCCCTCTGAGGGAGTGCACGATGATCCGCATCATTCTGACAGTCGTCGTGATCGCTCTGGCCGGCGCCGGCGCGGCCCGCGCGCAAAGCTACGACCAGCTCAGCGCCTGGTGCTATGGCGACGCGACAGACGACCAGACGATCCAGGGCTGCGACGCGGTGATCGCCTCGGGCCGCGTGCACGGCAACGACCTGGCGGCCGCCTATGGCGCGCGCGCCTACGCCTACAACCGCAAAGGCGACTATGCGCGTGCCCTTGTCGACCACGACGTCGCCATCCGCATGAACCCCAGGGATGCGATGCTGTGGAACAACCGCGGCTGGACCTACAACAACCTGCGCCAGTACGAGCGGGCGCTGCAGGATCTCGACGAGGCGCTGCGCCTCGATCCGCGGCTGCCGGCGGCGTACAACAATCGCGGCGTCTCATACAACGGCATGCGCCAGTACGACCGTGCGATCCGCGAGTACGACGAGGCGATCCGCCTGCGCCCCGGCTATCCGGTCGCGACGCGCAACCGCGACATCGCGATCCGCAATCGCGACCAGGCCGGCGGCGGCGTGACGAGCGTGCCGACGCCGCCCACCCCGAAGGGCCCCGCCGACGTCAATCGCGGCGGCGGTACCGATCTCCCCAAAGAGGGGATGGGCGAGACCAGGAGCCAGTGACGCCGGACGTGGTCAGGTCGCGCCGCCGCGGCCGATGTTGCGCGTGGCGTACATCAGCCCGGTGAGGGCCGCGAACAACGCCAGCGAACCGCCGAGCAGCGACCAGTTCTCGGCCTGCAGCAGCAAATAGAGATAGGCGAAGAGCGCGGCGCTGGCGGCGGCGAACAGCATGGTGAATCGCCGCTGGTGCGTGGCGTGCCAGGTGTACCAGGCGGTCTGCGCCACGACGCCAGCGGCGGCGACGATATAGGCCACGACGAAGCCCATGTGCTCGCCGACCGACAGCAACAGCAGCGGGAACAGCGCCATCGCCGCGCCCGACAATGCATACTGCACGGGATGCAGGCGCGAGCGGCCGGCGATCTCGAAGGCGAGATACAGGGCGAAGACGCAGCCCACCGTCAGCAGGCCGTACTTCAGCATGCGGTCGACGCCGCGATAGGGCGTCACCGGCTGCACCAGGTTCACGCCGAAGACGGAGTCGGCGAGCTGCTTGATCAGCGTCGCCGAGGAGCCGTCGGCCGAGGTGCCGGCATTGCCGAAGCCGCGGCCGAGGATCGAGACCTGCCAGCGCGCGTCGAAGCCCTCGCCGTCGATGCGCTGCTCGACCGGACGGAACGGGCCGAAGAAGCCCGGATCGGGCCACGGCGCGCGGACCTTGACCTCGGTGAGATTGCCGGCCGGCTCGAAGCCGATGCGCTCGCTGCCGTTGAGGCTGAAGCTGATCTCGAAGCGCACGCCGTCGGCCAGTCGCGCCGCGTCGAGGCCGGCGATGGCGGCGTCGATCGCCGCCTTGCGTCGGCGCTCGGCGGCCATCGCCGGTCCGCGCGTCGCCGGCTCGAAGGTCAGCGGCACGCCGTCGATGGTGGCGCTGGTGATGCGCAGCGCCCGCAGATCGCCGGCGGCCAGCATCAGGCGCGCACCACCGAAGCGCAGGCGCGTGATGGCGCCCAGCCCTTCGCCCTCGCGCTCCTGCCAGCGGAAGCGACCGCTGAGCTTCACCTGCGACGTGTAGACGACCGCTTCGAACATGCCGCGATGGCGGACTTGCGGCTGCAGCGCCACGTCGATGACGAGCTGGTCGGGCAGGATCAGCGCCTCGTCGCGGCCACGCGCCGAATCGTGCGGCACCAGCAGCAGCGGCCCGAGCAGGGTCTGGGTGTAGCCCCAGGACGAGGTGATCTCGCCGCGTGCCGAGGCGAGCAGGCGCGCCCGGTCGTTCACCGTATCGGCGATCAGCGCCAGCGGCAGGCCGTAGCACAGCGCCAGCACGGCCAGCAGCGCCATCTTCAGGCCAAGCCGCACGCTGAGCGGCCAGCCGGCGACGATCTCGCGCATCGTGGGCGCGCGCGTCGGCCGTGCCGGTTGGCCGGAAGGCGGCGTCGGGCCGGCGGTGATGTCGGTCATGGCTGCGCTGCTCCTGCTGCCTGTTCCCTTCTCCCCACGCAGGTGGGGAGAAGGTGCCGAGCGCAGCGAGGCGGATGAGGGGCTTCCGCGCGCAACATCGACAGTCGTCGTTGTCGAGACACCGGAAAGCCCCTCAACCGCCCTTCGGGCACCTTCTCCCCGCCTGCGCGGGGAGAAGGATTACTTGCGCGCGCCTTCAGGGGCGGGCGAGGCACGTCGGTGCGCGCCGGTCTGAAAGATCGTGCAAATCCGGTGCAGCCTCCGCGGGCGCCTCGACATCGCCCCGATGTGCGTGTTTCCTGCACGAATGGCACGCATCCTCGTGGTCGATGACGACCGGCATATCCGTGACGTCGTGGTGTTCGCCCTGCGCAAGGAGGGCTACAGCACCTGCGAGGCCGCCGACGGCATCGCCGCGCTCGAAGGCGTCGAGAAGGAGAAGCCAGACCTTGTCGTGCTCGACGTGATGATGCCCGAGCTCGACGGCGTGGAGGTCTGCCGCCGCCTGCGCGCCAGCAGCGCGGTGCCGGTGATCTTCCTCTCGTCGAAGGACGGCGAGATCGACCGTATCGTCGGGCTGGAGCTGGGCGGCGACGACTACATCGTCAAGCCGTTCAGCCCGCGCGAGCTGGTGGCGCGGGTGAAGGCGGTGCTGCGCCGCCGCGGCGAAGGCGCCCAGGGCGCGGCGCCCGAGGGCGAGCCGCCACCGCATCGCGTGCTGGCGCGCGGCGGGCTGTCGCTCGATCTCGATGCCCATGCCGCGAGCTGGGACGGCACCGCGCTGACGCTGACGGCCACCGAGTTCGCGATGCTCAAGGCGTTGGCCGAGCGGCCGGGCAAGGTGTTCTCGCGCGACAACCTGATGGACCTTGCCTACGACGACCGGCGCTATGTCAGCGACCGCACGATCGACAGCCATGTCAGGCGCATCCGCGCCAAGCTGGCGGCGGCCGGCGGCGCGCCGATCGAGACCGTGCACGGCGTCGGCTACAAGCTGGTGATCGCGCGATGAAATGGCGGCCGCGGCTGCGCACGCTGCTGCTGGTCGCCAATCTCGTCCTGCTCACCCTGCCGCTGGCCGGTGTCTGGCTGCTGCGGATCTATGAAAGCGCGCTGATCCGCCAGACCGAGTCCGAGCTGATCGGCCAGGGTGCGCTGATCGCCGCGATGTACCGGGTCGACTGGCTGCGATCGGCACCCGAAGGCGCGATCCTGACCATGCCGCCCAGCAAGGCGCCGCCGCCCGACGGACCGTGGCAGCCGATCCAGGCGAATCTCGACCTCGCCGACGATCCCATCCTGCCGGAGATCATCACCTCGGACATGCCCAAGGCGGTGCCGCACGAACTCGCCCGCGGCGTCGCCGCCAACATCAAGCCGGTGCTGCTGCAGGCGCAGCGCCAGACGCTCGCCGGCATCCGGATCCTCGATCAGCGCGGCGTGGTGGCCGCCAGCACGGGCGACGACGAAGGCCGCGCGCTCGACGCCATGACCGAGGTGGCACGCGCCCTGGAGGGTCGCGCCACCACCGTCATGCGCCGCCGGGAGCCGGTGCAGCCCGAGTTCGTGTCGCCGATCTCGATCAGCCGCGGCGGCAATGTCCGGGTCTTCGCCGTCGTGCCGGTGGTCGAGGGCGGACGCGTGCTGGGCGCGGTCCTGCTGCTGCGCACGCCGCGCACGCTCGACCAGGCGCTGCACGGCAAACGCTACGAGCTCGCGGCGCTGCTGACCTTGATGCTCGCGACCGGCGTCGGCATGGCGGCGTTCATGGCCTTCACCATCAGCCGCCCGGTGACGCGCGTCGTCGACCAGGCGCGCCGTGTCGCCGCCGGCGAGCGCGGCGCGGTGACGCCGCTGCCCCATCGCTTCACGCGCGAGGTCCACGAGCTCTCCGCCTCGCTGCAGACCATGGCCGACACGCTGGAGCGCCGTGCCGACTACATCAGGGACTTCACTGTCGAGGTCGGACACGAGTTCAAGACGCCGCTGGCCTCGATGAAGGGCGCGCTGGAGCTGCTGCGCGAGGATTTCGAGGCGATGCCGGCCGCCGACCGCCAGCGCTTCCTCGACAATCTGGCCGAGGACGTCGAGCGGCTGGATCGCCTCACCCGCCGCCTGCTCGACCTCGCGCATGCCGACGCCCTGACGCCGCGCATCGATGCACGCTGCGATCTCGCCGCGACGCTGGCGACCACCATCGAGCGCTATCGCGAGCTGGGCCTGACCATCCACGTCGAGAGCGACGCGCCGGCGACGGCGACGATCGACGGCGAAACGCTGTCGTCGGCGATTTCCCTGCTGCTCGACAATGTGCGGCAGCACGTCGGCGCCGATGCCACTGTCCGCATCGGCTGGACGGTCGCCGATGGCCGTATCCGGCTGAGCCTCGCCGACGACGGGCCGGGCATCTCGCCGGGCAATCGCGCCCGCATCTTCGATCGTTTCTTCACCACCGCCCGTGAAACCGGCGGCACCGGCCTGGGTCTGCCCATCGCGCGGGCCAATCTGGTGGCCTATCGCGGCGATATCCGGCTGGCGGACGGTGGCGGCGGCACCGCATTCGAGATCACGCTTCCGGGGACCGCCGGCGCTCCCGTGCCTTGACCCTGCCGCATGGGCGCGCTACGCCCGCCGCCCCATGTCCCTCGCCGAAACCCAGCCCGCGTCCGCGCCGGACGGCCATCCGTCCGCCCGTCGCCGCACCTTCGCGATCATCTCGCACCCCGACGCCGGCAAGACGACGCTGACCGAAAAGCTGCTGCTGTTCGGCGGCGCCATCCATGCCGCCGGCGCCGTCAAGGCGCGCGGCGAGGCCAGGCGCGCGCGCTCGGACTGGATGAAGATCGAGCAGCAGCGCGGCATCTCGGTCACCACCTCGGTCATGACCTTCGAGTACGGCGGCGCGATCTTCAACCTGCTCGACACGCCGGGCCACGAGGATTTCAGCGAGGACACCTATCGCACGCTGACCGCCGTCGACTCCGCGGTGATGGTGATCGACGCCGCCAAGGGCATCGAGGCGCGCACCCGCAAGCTGTTCGAGATCTGCCGCCTGCGCGACGTGCCGATCCTGACCTTCGTCAACAAGATGGACCGCGAGAGCAGGGATCCGTTCGAGCTGCTCGACGAGATCGCCTCGACCCTGGCGCTCGACGTCACGCCGATGAGCTGGCCGGTCGGCTCGGGCCAGTCGTTCCGCGGCACTTACGACGTGGTGCGCGATCGCATGCTGATGTTCTCGGCCGCCGCGCGCGAGAAGCTCGTCGAGCCGGTCGAATACACCGGCGTCGACGATCCGGAGCTGGCCAAGGCACTGCCGGCCGACCAGTACGCCAAGCTGGTCGAGGATGTCGAGCTGGTGCGCGCCGGCTATCCCGAGTTCAGCCGGCAGGCCTATCTCGAGGGCCATCTGACGCCGGTGTTCTTCGGCAGCGCCTACAACAATTTCGGCGTGCGCGAGATCCTCGACGCGCTGGCCGCCTACGCGCCCTCGCCGCGCCCGCAGCCGGCCGAGCCGCGGCCGATCGAGCCGACCGAGGGCAAGGTCGCGGGCTTCGTGTTCAAGGTGCAGGCCAACATGGACCCCAACCACCGCGACCGGGTGGCGTTCATGCGGCTGTGCGCCGGGCGCTTCCAGCGCGGCATGAAGCTCAAGCAGGTCGGCACCGGCAAGATGATCACCATCGGCAGCCCGATCCTGTTCTTCGCCCGCGACCGCGAGATCGTCGACGAGGCGTGGCCCGGCGACATCATCGGCGTGCCCAACCACGGCACCTTGCGCGTCGGCGACACGCTGACCGAGGGCGAGGCGCTGCGCATCACCGGCATCCCCAACTTCGCGCCCGAGATGCTGCGCCGCGTGCGGCTGGAGGATCCGATGAAGTCCAAGCAGCTCCGGCGCGCGCTGGAGGATCTGTCGGAGGAAGGCGTCACCCAGGTCTTCCGCCGCGTCATCGGCGGTGACTGGATCGTGGGCGTGGTCGGCGCCCTGCAGCTCGACGTGCTGCAGACCCGGGTCGAGACCGAGTACCAGGTGAAGATCGCGCTGGAGCAGGCGCCGTTCGAGACGGCGCGCTGGATCTCGGCCGACAGCAAGGCCGACCTCGACCGCTTCATGGAGGCGCAGCGCTCGGCCATGGCCGAGGACCGCGACGGCGCGCCGGTCTACATGGCCCGCAACGCCTGGGAGCTCAACACCATCCGCGAGCGCTTCCCCGCCATACGCTTCGCCGAGACCCGGGAGCGGCATTGATGGCCGTCACCCGCATCGATCCCGGTCCGCGACTGGCCGAGGCGGTGATCCACGACGATCGCGTCTATCTCTCCGGCATGATCCCGGAGGACACCTCGCTCGACATCGCCGGGCAGGTGACCCAGGCGCTGGCCGAGATCGACGCCCTGCTCGCACGGGCCAATACCGACAAGACCAGGATCCTGTCGGCGGTGGTGTGGCTGAAGGACATCAACGACTTCGCCGCGATGAACGCGGTGTGGGATGCCTGGGTGGTACCCGGCCAGACGCCGGCGCGCGCCACGGTGCAGGCGCGGCTCAACGACCCGGACATGAAGGTCGAGATCATGGTGGTCGCGGCGCGTTAGACGGCGGGCGGCTGGTAGCCCTTGGGCGCTTCCTGCATCAGCGACAGCACGTGGCCGTCGGGATCGCGGAAGAACGCCATCCACAGGTCGTGGTCTTCCATCTTCGCGATGAGATGCGGCTGGTCGTCGAAGACAACGCCGCGCGCCGAGAGCTCCTTCACCGCCAGGGCGATGTCGGCGACGCGGAAATAGAGCACGCTTTCGCTGCCCGGCCTCGGGTTGGCGATCTTCTCGATCATCAGCCGCACGCCGGCGCAGTCGAAAAACGTCAGATCGCCGAAGCGGTACAGCCTCCGCAGGCCGAGCACGCCGCCATAGAACGCCTCGGCGCGATCGACATCGGCGACGGCGCGCGCGATCTGTCCGATCGGGCCCAGGGCGAGAGGCATGGTCGATTCCCCAATAGGCAGCAATTCTAGCGCATAATCGCGTGTCCGCTCGCAACCAAACGGGGATCGCCATGAAAAGGCTGTTGGGGCACGTCGTCAACTCGACCGATACATTCCTGGAGTTGGTGACTCTCTATCTGATCGTCGTCCTCGGCGGCGCCGGCGTCTTTTGTCTCGCCGAGCAAAAGCCATTCTGGGATTCGCTGTGGTGGGCTGTGGTCACGGCGATGACCGTCGGCTATGGCGACCTCACGCCCGTGACCGTGGCGGGGCGCATCGCCGCCATGGTGGTGATGCACGCGGTGCCGCTGTTCATCATCCCGCTGGTGATCGTGCGTCTGCTGGGCAGCTTCGTGCGCGACGAGAACCAGTTCAGCCATACCGAGCAGGAGCAGATCAAGGCCGATCTCGCCAAGATCAAGCGGGCGCTGAAGATCGAGGACTGAGCTCAGCCGAGCCCCAGCGCGCGGCCACCGGCGACGACAGCGACGGCGGCCATCGCGCTCGCCAGTTCGCTGCCGGTGAGGCGCATGCCCAGCAGCGCGACCGCCAGCCCGGCCCATTCCGGCGGGCCGCCGCGCGCCGCGACGGGGCCGAGGATGGCGCCGACCAATGCCACGGGAATCGCCCGCAGGCAGGCCTCGACGCGCGGCGTGATCGACACGTAGCGCATCAGGAAGAAGCCGCCCGCGCGGCAGGCATAGGACGCGGCACCCAGCACCAGGATGGCCAGCAGGACGTCAGGCCGCGGATCCATCGCGGGCCTCCCCGCGCCAGGCGAAGGCGGCGACCAGCGCGCCCAGCGATGCGCCGATCAGGATCGACCATGGCGCGCCGAGCAGGCGGTCGACGACGATGGCCGAAGCCACGCCGATGCCGAACGGCGGCAGGTTTCCACGGCGTCCGAGCCAGCCCGCCGCCATGGTGGCGAAGAAGGCGCCCAGCATGAAGTCGATGCCCAGGCGGCGCGGATCGCCCAGCACCTGGCCGAAGGCATGACCGGCGGCGGTGGCGGCAACCCAGACCAGCCACAGCACGACGCCGCTGCCGAGGATGAAGGCGGCGTCGCCTTGCCCATCGGCATGGCGGCGCAAGGCCATGGCGCAGTTGGCATCGCCCAGCACGAACAGCGACGGATAGGACCGTGCCGCCGGCAGCCGGCCGAGCCATGGCCGCAGCGCCGCGCCCAGAAGCAGGTAGCGGGCATTCATCGCCAGTGTCGTCAGCGTCACGGCGAGCAGCGGCACCGGATCGGCCCAGGCCTGCAGGGTCGCCATCTGCGCACCACCGGCGTTGACCCAGGCGCTGAGCAGCACCGACTCCCAGACGCCGAGCCCGGCCGCCTTGGCCATGACACCAAAGGCCATGCCGAACATCGCCGTGCCGGGCACCAGCACGCCGACGCCACGCACCCCCTCGCGCAGGCCGTCGAGGGTAAAGGACAGGGATTCGACACGATCGGTCATGGGCGCTGTATAACTGTCTATTTGGCTCTATACAGGTTATAATATCTTATGCCCGCACAAGGTTCCTACCGCCAGTCCCCGCCCAAGCTGGTGGGCGGCGCGCGCGCGGTGGACTTCGTCAACACCGTGGAGTGGCGGGGCGATCCCAAGGCGGGCGGCGAGCGGCTCACCGACTATCGCGAGTTCCTGCTGTGGGCGGAGGCGGCCGGGCTGATCGACGCGGCGACCCATCGGCGCCTCGCGGCCGAGGCCTCGCGCCGGCCCGCCGCTTCGCGCCGGGTCGTGCGCGAGGCGATCGCCCTGCGCGAGGCACTGGCGGCGGTCCTGGCCGGCGGAAGGGGCCCCGCGCTCGAGGCGCTCAACACGGCGTTGGCGGCGACGCGGTTCAGCTATCGGCTGGAGCCGGCGACGGACGGGTTGCGCGCCGTCGCGACGGGCGATGTCGACGCGTTGCGCGCGCCGCTCGCGCGGCTGGCGCACGACATCGTCGAGTTCCTCGCCTCCGACCGGCTGGCGCGCGTCGGCCACTGCGCCGATCACCGGTGCGGCTGGTTCTTCGTCGATACCTCGCGCAACCGCACGCGGCTGTGGTGCGACATGGCCGATTGCGGCAACAACGCCAAGGCGCGCGCCTTCTACCGGCGCCGCCGCGCTAGCCGCGCAGCGCCTTGATGTTGGCGGCGTAGCGCTGCGGCCCGCCGCTGAAGACCGCGGTCCCGGCCACCAGCATGTCGGCACCAGCGGCCACCGCCTTGCGCGCAGTCTCGGGATTGACCCCGCCATCGACCTCGAGGTCGATCGTGCGCCCGCTCGCGTCGATCATGCGGCGCAGGGTGGCGATCTTGGGCAACTGGCTCTCGATGAAGCTCTGCCCGCCGAAGCCCGGGTTGACGCTCATGACCAGCACCAGGTCGATGTCGCCGAGCACGTGCTCGACCGCCGTCACGGGCGTCGCCGGGTTCAGCACCACGCCAGCCTTGCGGCCCAGCGACTTGATCAGCTGGATCGAGCGATGCAGATGCGGGCCGGCCTCGGGGTGCAGCGAGACGATGTCGGCACCGGCCTCGACATAGGCCGGGATGTAGGGATCCACCGGCGAGATCATGAGGTGCGTGTCGAAGGGCAGGCTGGTGTGCGAACGCAGCGCCTTCACCACCATCGGCCCGATGGTGATGTTGGGCACGAAGTGGCCGTCCATCACGTCGACATGCACGAAGTCGGCGCCGGCCGCGGTGATCGCCTCGACCTCGCGGCCCAGCGCCGAGAAGTCCGCGGACAGGATCGAGGGCGCGATGCGCGTGCGCTGCTGCATGGCGCTGCCCTATCAGGTCGGCCAGCGACCAGCAAGGCAGCTACACGAAATGATGGAAGACGTAGGCGCTCTTGTGGCTGTCCCAGGCCCAGGCCTCGCCGACGTGCCCGCCCGGCGAATCGACGCCCGCCAGCCACGACAGTTCGGGCGCCTGAAGGTCGGCGACGACCGCGCCCCCCCAGACCAGCGACTCGGGATGCGTGGCCACGGCGCCGCCGGACGGTGCCAGGCCGAGTTGCGCGCCGTCGAGCAGCACGGGGCCGAGATCGACCAGCAGGTCGCGGGCCGGCGATACCACCGGTGCGTCGCCCCAGCCGGCGAAGGCCGGATGGTCGGGCAGCATGTGGACGTTCTCGGCGTAGCTGCCGCCGATCACCAGGTCGTAGGCTTGCCCGCCCAGGGTCAGCAGTCGCGGCGCGTCGTAGGCGGTGCCGCTCCAGTCGCCGATCTCGTCGTCGCCGAAGAACGGCTCGTCGTGGGCGCGCTCGACCTGCACGAGGTCGGAACTCGCCATCAGCATGTCGATGGGCAGGCCTTCGTCGGCCAGGGCGAGCAGACCGGGGACGGCCGAATCGTCGAGCGTCACGCCGTGGTCGAAAAGCCAAGCGAGGTCGCTCGGCGCGCTGTCCACGCCGGCGACCAGCGACGCTGCGTCGGCGCCGCCCGTTGCGGAGTCAGTCATGACGTCACCATCACGAGGGGAATGCGGCGACTATGGTTTGGCGGACGTGTTCGCGGTCACCCGCGTCACGTTTTCAGTATGTTCTATTTATAGGTCGAAAGCCGCGACAGCGGTAGGGAAATCAGCGGTCGTTGGCGCGAATGAAGTCGCGCACCCTGGGCATGATCTGCTCGCGCCATCGGCGGCCGTTGAAGATGCCGTAGTGGCCGACGCCCGGCTGCTCGTAGTGGACGTGACGGTCGGCCGCGATGTTCGGCGTCAGCGCATGCGCCGCCTTGGTCTGGCCGACGCCGGAGATGTCGTCGAGCTCGCCCTCGACCGTCATCAGCGCCGGCACGCTGATCTGCGACGGATCGACCGGCCGGTCGCGCGAAACCCAGACGCCGCGCGGCAACAGGTGCTCCTTGAAGACCACCTGGATGGTCTGCAGGTAGAATTCGGCGGTGAGGTCCATCACCGCGAGATATTCATCGTAGAACGAGCGATGGCCTTCGGCCGAATCGCCGTCGCCACGCACGAGATGCTCGAACTGGCGCAGATGGGCGTTGATATGGCGGTCCAGGTTCATGGTGATGAAGCTGGAGAGCTGCAGGAAGCCGGGATAGACCCGGCGCATGACGCCGGGGAAGCCGAGCGGCACGTTCGAGATCACGGCCTGGCGGAACCACATCATCGAATTGCGCGTGGCCAGGTCGTTGGGCACCGTCGGGCTGATCCGCGTATCGATCGGCCCGCCCATCAGCGTGATGCTGCGCGGCTGGCGCGGATCCTCGGCGGCGGCCATCAGCGCTGCGGCACCCATTACGGGTACCGACGGCTGGCAGACGGCGATGACATGCGCCGGCGGACCGAGATAGCGCAGGAAATCGACGACGTAGTCGATGTAGTCGTCGAGGTCGAAATTACCCTGCGCCAGCGGCACCTCGCGCGCGTCGATCCAGTCGGTGATGTGCACGTCGTGCTCGGGCAGCAGCGCCTGCACCGTGCCGCGCAGCAGGGTGGCGAAGTGGCCCGACATCGGCGCCACCACCAGGACCTTGGGGTCCTGGCGTGCCGGCAGGCCGGCGAGATCGCGGCGGAACCGCACCAGGTTGCAGAACGGCTTGCGGACGAGGACCTCCTCGTTGACCGCGACCTCATGGCCCGCCACCACTGTGCTGGTAAGCGCGAAGTCCGGCTCGCCGTAGAACCGCGTCAGCCGCGACATGATCTCCGCGCTAGCGGCAATCGACTTGCCAAAGCGGGTTTCGGACCACGGATTGTACGGGCTGCTGCAGATCTCCTCGATCCAGTCGGCCGCCATCCGCATCGGCTGCGAGAGCTGCCGGTTCAGGTGATAGAGCTGATAGAGCATCACGACTTGCTGTCCCCGAGGGTCCGGGACCTTTCCAGACTACTGCACCGCAATATGGGACCTCTGACCGGCTTTGACTACATCAGCGGCTTCAGTGCCGCTGCGATATCCTCTGCCTTGGACTGGTGGGTGAAGTGCTTCACGAAGCGGAAATCGCGATCCATCAGGTAGAAGATCGAGGAATGATCCATCAGGTAGGGCGCCCCGTCCTTGCCGGGAACCTTCTGATAATACACACGGAATGCCTTCGCTGCGGCGGCGATCTGTTCCGGGGTGCCGGTCAGGCCGACCATCGTCGAACCGAATTGGGCGACATAGTCCTTCAGCGCCGCGGACGTATCGCGCTCCGGATCGATGGTGATGAAGACCTGGTTCACCTTGGCGGCGGCCTGCGGACCCAACTGGTCGACGGCGGTCTGCATCAGCAGGAGCGAGGTCGGGCAGACATCCGGACAATAGGCGTAGCCGAAGTAGATGATCGTCGGCTTGCCGCGAAAGTCCTGATCCGTCACGCGTTTTCCATTCTGGTCGGTAAGCGTGAAGGGCCCGCCGATGGCCGGTGCGCCACTGCCGATATCGGCCACCACCCAGGCGATGCCGGCGACGATCGCCAGCACCCAGGCTCCCAAAATCAGCTTCACGGATCGCGACATGACATTGGACCTAGACGACACCAGGGCCCCGTGGCAAGTCGGCCCAGTGTCGCGTGCGAGTGCTCATGTTTTTTGTGGATATGTCATGTTGAATCAATAAACTAAGACAACTTCCTAAAGTATGTGCAGATTCTGCGATTTTCCAAAAACGGCCTTAGATCAGGGTCTTACGGCACGATTTGACGGTTTTTTCCCGATCATTTAGCTACGCCTGATCCGGTACCTGCGTTAGAACGTACATGTTCTTGAGTTTCATATTTCATTCCTTGGTCGAAGTCATGTTCCCCAGCGATAGCGCTGCTTGCCGGATTTTCGGTGCGGCGCTTCCCCAATCCCTCGAAGAGAGCTCGAAGCCGGCAGCCAGCGCTGTTGGCGGCCCCTTCCCCCATACCCCCGTCGTCAGGGCGGTGGTTGCCGGCATCGGGTGTCTCGTCGCGGCGAAGGCAGCGGACATGATCGAAGCCCGGGCTACCCCGGTGTCGCAGCGCGACGCCGCGCGGCCCCTGGCGCTTCACTGAGGGACGAAGACCGGATCATCAGCGCGTAACTGTCCATCATCGAGCATCTGGAGGTCATCAGTATCAATTTCTTCCCCGGCGGGCTTTCCCCAACCTAGCCCGCCGGTCTCTTGTGTCTGTTGGTTATTGTTTTTTTCTTCCTCATCATCATTCCCCAGACTTTGTCGGCGTCTGCCCCCGCAGACGCCGATACTTTTTTGTAGACTGCCG
>JBFXAZ010000040.1:0-42680 GCA_050183765.1 Reyranellaceae bacterium
CTATTCGCCGATCGGCGCTGCCTGCCGGACGAGTGGCGCGGCCGCGGGCTGGAGCACGACGTGCGCGGCCGCGCCCGGGTGGTCGCCGACTATATCGCCGGCATGACCGACAACTACGCGCTGGAAGAGCACCGACGGCTGTTCGACCCGTACACCTGAGCGTGTTATCACCGCCGACCCGCCCGTCCCCGTCACATCGCATCGTCTTCGAGTCCATGAACCTGTTTCGTCATATCGCCGAGGAGATCATCGGCGCGCTGCGTGCCATGGAGGCCGCCGGTGAATTGCCCGCCGGCCTCGACGTCTCCGCCGTCACCGCCGAGCCGCCGCGGGACGCCGCGCATGGCGACATCGCCACGAACGCGGCGATGGTGCTGGCCAAGGGTGCGCGCCGCAAGCCGCGCGACATCGCCGATGCCCTGGCCGGCCGGCTGCGCGCGATAGCGGGCGTCACCGAGGTGTCCGTGGCCGGGCCGGGCTTCATCAACATCCGCCTGGCCGACGATTTCTGGCGCGCGCGGCTGGTCGAGCTGCTGGAGGCAGGCGCCGCCTATGGCGATTCCGATCTGGGCAAGGGCCGGAAGGTCAACGTCGAATACGTCTCGGCCAATCCGACCGGGCCGCTGCACGTGGCGCACGCGCGCGGCGCGGTGGTGGGCGATGCGCTGGCCAACCTGCTGCACAAGGCCGGCTATGCGGTCACCAAGGAGTACTACATCAACGATGCCGGCGCGCAGGTCGACACGCTGGGCCGCTCGACCCATCTGCGCTATCGCGAGGCGTTGGGCCAGCAGATCGGCGAGATTCCCGAAGGCCTCTACCCCGGCGAATACCTGAAGGAGGTCGGTGCCAGGTTGGCCGAACGCGACGGCGCGAAATGGACCAACCTGCCGGAGAGCGAATGGCTGGCGCCGATGCGCCAGTTCGCCATCGACGAGATGATGGCCGACATCCGTGCCGATCTCGACACCCTGGGCGTGCACATGGACGTGTTCACCTCCGAGCGGGCGCTGGTCGAGAGCGGCGCGGTCCAGGCGGCGTTCGACGCGCTGGTGAAGCAGGGGTTGATCTACCAGGGCACGCTCGAGCCGCCCAAGGGCCAGAAGCCCGACGATTGGGAGGAGCGCGAGCAGACCCTGTTCCGCGCCACGCAGTTCGGCGACGACGTCGACCGGCCGCTGAAGAAATCCGACGGCTCGTGGACCTACTTCGCCAACGACATCGCCAATCATCACGACAAGTTCCGCCGCGGCTTCGCCGACATGATCGACGTCTGGGGCGCCGACCATGGCGGCTACGTCAAGCGCATGCAGGCGGCGGTGAAGGCGATCACCGCGGGCGAGGGCGATCTCGACATCAAGCTGTGCCAGCTTGTCCGCGTGCTGAAGAACGGCGAGCTGGTGCGCATGTCCAAGCGCGCCGGTACCTTCGTGACCCTGCGCGATCTGCTCGACGAGGTCGGTCCCGACGTCGTGCGCTTCACCATGCTGACGCGGCGCAACGACGCCGCCTTCGACTTCGACCTGGTGAAGGCCACCGAGCAGTCGCGCGACAACCCGGTCTGGTACGTGCAGTACGCCCATGCCCGGACGCGCTCGGTGTTCCGACAGGCGGCGCAGGCCAACATGCCCGTGCCGGATGCCGCAGCCCTCGCGGCAGCGCCTCTCGACCGGCTCACCGATCCGGGGGAAATGGGGCTGATCAAGACTCTCGTGCAGTGGCCGCGGCAGGTCGAGGCTGCAGCCCAGGCGCACGAGCCGCACCGGCTGGCCTTCTACCTCTACGAATTGGCCTCGCAGTTCCACGCCCACTGGACCCGGGGCCGCGACGAGACCGGTTTGCGGTTCATTGTTGAGTCCGATTCTCAATTGACCCTGGCGCGCATGGTATTGGTACAAGCAGTTGGATTCGTGATACAATCAGGACTGAAAGTGTTCGGCGTGACCCCCGCCGAGGAGATGCGTTGATGTTTCAAAAAGACCCGCTGCCGGCAAGCGGGCCCGTTGTCTACCATCCAACGCCGGCACAAAGCCCGACCGCTGACCGTCCCCCGCTGCGGTCGATTTCGATGGAAGACCTTGCAGCGCGATCGGCTGCGGCGGTGCCCTCGACTCCGTCCATGCTGATCGCCGCCGGCCGCCGCAGGGGCGTGCTGTTGACGGTAATGATCAGCATCGCCGCCCTGGCGAGCTTCGGCGGCGTGGTCTACTGGGCGCACAAGCAGGATATCGAGCGCGGCGGCGCCGGCCTGACGCCGGTGATCCCGAGCCCGACAGGCCCGGCCAAGGTACGGCCGGACGACCCCAAGGGCATGGTCGTGCCCAACCAGGACAAGGACGTCTATACCCGCATCGATCCCAAGGCGGTGCCGCCGCAGACCGAGCGTCTGCTGCCGCCGCCCGCCGTGCCGAGCAGGCCGCCGCCCGTGCCCACCGCCGCGGTGCCGCCGGCACCGGCCGCCGCGCCGGTTCCCCTGCAGCCGCCGGCGCCCTCGACCCCGCCGCCATCAGCGGCGCCCACGGCAACCGCCACCGTGCCGCCGCCTCCGCCGGCCAAGCCCGATACGGCGACCCAGCCGACGGTCAAGGACACGGGGACCGGCTCGCTGACCAAGCTGATCGACACGCTGGAACCGCCGACCACCACGGCGGGCAGCTATCGCGTGCAGCTCGCGGCGGACCGTTCCGAGGACGGCGCACGCGCGATCTGGGCGCGCTTGCAGAAGGCGCACGCCGACGTGCTGGGGCAGCTGTCGATGCAGCCGGTGCGGATCGACCGCGGCGACAAGGTCGGCTGGGTGCGGGTGCAGGCCGGGCCGCTCGATGACAGGCACGCCAAGCTGACCTGCGAGCGCCTCAAGTCGCGCAACGTCGACTGCGTGATCATCCCGCCGGCGCGGTAGCGCAAGTGGCCACGCCGCGCGCGGTGATCTTCGGCTGCGCCGGCACGGCGCTCAGCGCCGACGAGCGTGCGTTCTTCCGCGACTGCGATCCGCTGGGCTTCATCCTCTTCGCGCGCAATGTCGAGACGCCCGACCAGGTTCGCCGTCTCGTCGCCTCGTTGCGCGACACGGTGGGCCGCGCCGACGCGCCCGTGCTGGTCGACCAGGAAGGCGGGCGCGTGCAGCGACTGCGGCCGCCGCACTGGCGTCTGGCGCCACCGGCCGCGATCTTCGGCGAGCTCTACGCCAGCGAACCAGCGGCGGCCATGATGGCCAGTCGGCTCAATGGTCGCCTGATCGCCGCCGATCTTGCGCCGCTGGGCATCGACGTCGATTGCGCGCCGGTGCTCGACCTGCCGGTTCCCGGCGCCCATGGCGTGATCGGCGACCGCGCCTTCGCCACCAGCGTGCAGGCGGTCGTGTCCCTCGGGCGCGCGCAGGCCGACGGGCTGCTCGCCGGCGGTATCATCCCGGTCATGAAGCACCTGCCCGGCCACGGCCGCGCGCGCGCCGACAGCCATTTCGAGCTGCCGGTCGTCGACACCACGCGCGCCGAGCTGGAACGGACCGACTTCGCGCCCTTCCGGGCGCTGGCCGATCTGCCCTGGGCCATGACGGCGCACGTGCTCTATCGCGCGCTGTCGAGCAACCAGCCGGCCACCACGTCGGCGCGGGTCGTCGGCGATGTGATCCGCGGTCATATCGGCTTCGATGGCGTACTGGTCTCCGACGATCTGTCGATGCGGGCGCTGGGTGGCAGCCTGGCCGAGCGCGCCCGCCTGTCGCTCGAGGCCGGCTGCGACGTGGCCCTCCACTGCAATGGCGACGCGGGCGAGATGCGCGAGATCGCGTCGGTCGTGGGGCCGCTCTCGCCGCGCAGCGCCGCACGCGTGGCGAGGGGAACCGCCCTGGCGCGCGCGCGCAACGACGGCGCGAACCGCGACGATCTCGAGCTCTATCGCCGGCGACTGGCCGAGCTGCTCGATCGACCGGTCGCCTAATTGCATGAAATATAACGATAAAATCTTGAGGCGTGGGGATAAGTCCGGACTGATTTGACTCGCGGCGCCGATCCCTGTTGGACTATTTGTAGTGGCCAATGAGCGAAGAACTCCCCACCGCTAGCGATTTCGATCAGGGCGCTCCCGACGTGCTGGCGCCGGGTGAGGGCGAGTTGATTCTCGACCTGGAAGGCTACGAGGGGCCGCTCGACGTTCTGCTGACCCTGGCGCGCGATCAGAAGGTCGACCTTCGGCGCATCTCGATGGTGGCGCTGGTCGACCAGTATCTGGTGTTCGTGCAACAGGCGCGCCGGCTGCGCCTGGAGCTGGCGGCCGATTACCTGGTGATGGCGGCGTGGCTGGCCTATCTGAAATCGCGCCTGATGCTGCCCGAGCCGCCGCAGGACGAGGAGCCGAGCGGCGAGCAGATGGCCGACGCGCTGCAATGGCAGCTGCGCCGCCTCGAAGCCATGCAGCAGGCCGGCACGCGCCTGATGGCGCATCCCAGGCTTGGCGTCGACACCTTCGGCCGCGGCCGGCCCGAGGGGGCGTTGGTGCTGCGCAAGACCAAGTGGGACGTGCAGCTCTACGAGCTGCTGAAGGCCTATGGCGATCAGCAGCGACCCAAGGACGCCGACGCCTATCACATCCGCGCCATGCAGTTCTTCTCGGTCGAGGAGGCGCTGGAGCGGCTCGAACGCATGCTGGGCATCGCCCTCGACTGGGCGTCGCTGGCGACCTTCCTGCCGCCGGGACTGACCGACCCGCTGCGCCGTCGCTCCGCTGTCGCCGCGACCTTCGTCGCCACCCTGCAGCTCGCCAAGGATGGCGTCGTCCAGTTGCGCCAGACCGAATCGTTCGGCCCGTTGATGGTGCGCCGGCGTGCCGGCGAAGAGGCTCCTCCGACATGACCGACCAGCCCGACATGCCCGAGACCGAAGCGGCGGCGCCTGAGATCGTCGCTGATCCGCATGCCCAGAATCTGCGCCTGGTCGAGGCGCTGCTGTTCGCCTCGGCGCAGCCGCTCGATGCCTCGACCCTGGCCGAGCGCCTGCCCGACGACGCCGATATCGACTCGCTGCTGGCCGAGCTTGCCGAGATGTACGCCGGTCGCGGCGTGAACCTCGTGCGCATCGCCGGCGGCTTCGTCTTCCGCACCGCGCCGGATCTGGCGCAGAAGCTGCGCATCGAGACCCAGGTGACGCGCAAGCTGTCGCGCGCCGCGGTCGAGACGCTGGCGATCATCGCCTATCACCAGCCGGTGACGCGCGCGGAGATCGAGCAGATCCGCGGCGTCGGCCTGAGCAAAGGCACGCTCGACTTCCTCTTCGAGCAGAACTGGATCCGGCCGATGGGCCGCCGCCGCGCCCCGGGCAAGCCGGTGACCTGGGGCACCACCGACTTCTTCCTCGAGCATTTCGGCCTGTCGGCGCTTGAGGACCTGCCGGGCATGGACGAGTTGAAGGCCGCAGGCCTGCTCGATCCGCGCGCGCAGCCCAGCATCTACCGGCCGGAGGAGCCGGACCTGCCGCTCACCGACGAGGGCGACGACGGGCCGGCCGAGCCGCTCGAAGCCGGCGACGACGCGCCGGTCAAAGCCGCGGACTGACGCGTTCCATGCGCCGCGCCGCCTTCCTCGTGATTGCGGTGCTGCTGAGCCTTCCCGCGCGTGCGCAGGACGCCACCCAGCAATGGCGCGACTGCGCCGACGCCAAGACGCCCGTCATATCGAGAATTCAGGCCTGCAGCGCGGCGATCGAGGCGCAGCGCAACGCGCCCAAGAACCAGGCGAAGGCCTACTACAATCGGGCGCGCGCGCACGAGGATGCCAACGATTTTGGCGCGGCGCGCACCGACCTCGACCGGGCGATCGGGCTCGACGCGACCGATGCCGACTTCTTCCTCGCGCGCGGCCGGGTCAATGGCGTGCAGGAGCGATACGACCAGGCAGCGGCCGATTTCACCGAGATGATCCGCCTGAAGCCGCAGGACTATCGCGGCTATCACAACAGGGGCGTGGTGCTCGCACGGCAGGGAAAGCTCGCGGATGCGATGCGCGATCTCGACGAGGCCGTGCGTCTTTCCTTCGCCGACATGGCGCCGCGGCTGACGCGTGCCGAGGTCCGCCACCAGATGGGCCAGTTCGCGGCGGCCATCGCCGACTACGACGAGGCGCTTCGCCTGGGCGGCGACAATGCCGACACGCTCACCAAGCGCGCCGGCTCGCTCGAGGCGCTGGGCCGCTACGATGCCGCGATCGCCGACCTCTCGCGTGCCGTGAAGTTGGCGCCGAACGACGCGAACGCCTGGAATTCGCGGTGCTGGGTGCGCGCGATCGTCGGCCAGCTCGAAGCGGCACTGACCGATTGCGACGAGGCGCTTCGGCTGAAGCCCGGCGCGGCCTATATCCTCGACAGCCGGGGACTGGTGCATCTGAAGGCCGGCCGATACGACGCGGCCATCGCGGACTACGACGCCGCCTTGCGCGTCGAGCCCCGGCTTCCGACCTCGCTGTATGGCCGCGGCATCGCCCGCCGGCACACCGGCAAGGCGACGGACGCCGAGGTGGACATCACGGCCGCCCAGCTCCTCGACCCGGATATCGCGGAGGTCATGGAGCGCTACGGCGTGCGGTAGCGTCAGGCGCCGCTGGCAGGCGGTCGCGCCAGCGGCTATGACAGCTGCATGCGCCTGACCGGCTCCGCGCTCGACATCCAGGATCTCAGCCACGCCTACGACGGCCGCCGCGCGGTGGACGGCGTGACGCTACGCGCCGAGCCGGGCGAGGTGGTCTGCCTGCTGGGCCCCTCGGGCTGCGGCAAGACCACCGTGCTGCGCCTGGTCGCCGGTCTGGAGAAGCTGCAGTCCGGCCGCATCATGGTGGGCGACCAGGTCGTGGCCGGCCCCGGACGGGAGGTGCCGCCCGAGGCACGCGGCGTCGGGCTGGTTTTCCAGGACCTCGCGCTGTTCCCGCACCTCGACATCGGCGCCAATGTCGGCTTCGGCCTGCGCGGCCTGTCTGCGGCCGAGCGCGCCAAGCGGGTCGAGGGACTGCTGCGCCGCCTGCACCTGGACGGCTACGCCCGGGCCTGGCCGCACCAGCTCTCCGGCGGTCAGCAGCAGCGCGCGGCGCTGGCCCGCGCGATCGCGCCGGCGCCCGGCATCGTGCTGATGGACGAGCCGTTTTCCGGCCTCGACGCCCGTTTGCGCGGCGTGGTGCGCGACGAGGCGCTGCACCTGCTCAAATCCGACCGCATGACGGCGCTGGTCGTCACCCACGATCCGGAAGAGGCCATGTTCATGGCTGACCGCATCGCCGTGATGCAGGCCGGCCGCATCGTGCAGTTCGGCCGGCCGCGCGACGTCTACACCCGGCCGGCCAACGAATTCGTCGCGGAGTTCCTGGGCGAGGTCAACCGGATCGACGGTGTGGCCCGCGGCGGGCGTGTCGAGACGCCGTTCGGTCCGCTGCTGGCCGACGGCCTCGCCGAGGGGCAGGGGGTGCATGTGCTGATCCGGCCCGAGGCGCTGCGGCTGGCGGGCGTCGCCGCCGGCCCGTCGGCCGGGCCGACCCAGGGCGCGGTCAAGGCGCGGGTGCTGGCGGCGCGCCTGCTGGGGCGCACCAGCTGGGTGCACCTGTGCCTCAATACCGACCTCACCCACCGCCATGATTCCGCCGCTTCGGGCAGCGAAGAGCACAGTCATTGGCACGCACGCGTGCCGGGCCAGTTCCTCCCCGAGGAGGGGACCGAACTGGCGGTGTCGCTCGACGCAGGTCAGGCCTTCGTCTTTGCCGCCGGCGATACTACATAGGGAACGGTCAACCGGCCGCAGGGGCGATCCGAGCCGGCCGGTTGCGGCGTAAAGCCCTATAATGCAATAACCCGATCAAGCACCGGGCTCGAGGGCCCGCTACCGCCCGGAGGAGGCGTGCAATGGGAAGCTTCAGTGTGTGGCATTGGCTGATCGTTCTGGCGATCGTGCTGTTGATGTTCGGTGGGCGCGGCAAGATCTCGCAGCTCATGGGCGATTTCGGCAAGGGCCTGAGTGCCTTCAAGAAGGGCGTGGCGAGCGACAACGCCGCGGCCGACCCGAGCAAGCCGGCGCCCGCGCCGGCATCGGCGGGCGACGACGCCAAGACGATCGGCCAGGGCACGACGGCGCCGTCCACGTCGGGCCAGCAGGCCAAGACTTGATGGCCGGCTGATCGCGTCGGGATTCCCGCACCATGTTCGGCGTCGACAGTCCCGAACTGCTGGTGATCGCCATCGTCGCGCTGCTTTTCATCGGCCCGAAGGAACTGCCCGGCATGTTGCGCACGGTCGGCCGCTGGGTGGCCACGGCGCGCAACCTGGCGAGCGAGTTCCGCGGTCACGTCGACGACATGGTGCGTCAGGCCGATCTCGACGAGGTCAAGAAGACCATCGACTCCAACGCGGTGCTCGACCTGCCCGGTCTCGATCCGGTGAAGGAGATCAAGGGTCAGGTCGAGGCCGGCATGGCGGAGGCCGAGGCCGAGATGGCGGCGGCCAAGTCGGTGATCGACGCAACGACGTCGGACGCCGAGCCGCCGCCGCCGGTCGACGCGGCGGAGCTGGTGCCGCCGCCTCCGGCGGAGCCGATCGCCGACCCGACGCCGGCGCTCGAGCCTTCCGCGGTGGTCGACCCGATCCCGGTCGAGGAGCCGGCACGGCCCACGGCCGAAGCGGCGCTGACGGCCGCCAATGAGCCCGGCCCGCCGCCCGCCAAGGTGGCTGTCGGCTGACGACTTCCTGTCGTTCCGCGCGAGGCGGAGAACGGGCCGGATTCCCCGCTTCGCTCCGACTGACAGTCGGGATATAGATTTGCCGGCGGCGGGTTTGCCGCCATGGACAGTTCGCGGTGGCCACGCTCGAAGGACCCGAAGACGACAAGCCGATGCCGCTGCTCGATCACCTGATCGAGCTGCGCAAGCGGCTGATCTACGCGCTTCTCGGCTTCATGGTGGTCTTCATCGTCTGCTTCTCGTTCGCGCGGCCGATCTTCGAGTTCCTGATCCAGCCGGCCAGGGAGTACGGCTACAAGGTCGCGGTCTTCGACATCTTCGAGATCTTCTTCGTCAACGTGAAGATGTCGGCTTTCCTGTCGCTGATCGTGGGCTTCCCGCTGATCGCCACGCAGCTCTGGGCGTTTGTCGCGCCGGGCCTGTATCGCCACGAGAAGGCGGCGTTCCGCCCCTTCCTGATCGCCACGCCGTTCATGTTCTACGCCGGCTGCGCGGTCATGTACTACGTGGTGATGCCCTACGTGATCAATCTGATGCTGGGGCTCTACAAGCCGGAGGACATCGAAGCCAACCTGCGTGCTTCGGACTACCTCGAACGCGTGCTCCAGCTGGTCTTCGCGTTCGGCTTCGCCTTCGAGATGCCGGTGCTGCTCACCTTGCTGGTGCGCGTCGGCGTCGTCAGCACGGCGGCGCTGAGGGCCAAGCGCCGCTATGCGATCGTCATCTCCTTCATCGTCGCCGCAGTGCTGACGCCGCCCGACGTGGTCAGCCAGATCGCGCTCGCGGTGCCGCTGATCCTGTTCTACGAGATCGCCATCCTCATCGGCCGGTCGATCGAGAAGAAGCGCACGGACAAGGACGCCGCCGAGGACAAGGACGAGGCCGAACGATCGAGCGGCGACTCCTCGACGTCGACTTGACCGGGCGCGGCGCCACCCGCACAACAGGCGCCTGACCCCTTCGTGCTCTCCCGCCTTTCCTGGCCCTCGTCATGCATGACATCCGTGTGATTCGCGACAATCCGGCGGCTTTCGACGCCGGTCTCGCCCGCCGCCATCTGCCGCCGCAGAGCGCCACCGTCCTGGAGATCGACCAGCGCCGCCGCGCCGCGATCACCGAGGGCGAGCAGGCGCAGGCCCGCCGCAAGACGCTGTCGCGCGAGATCGGCGCGGCGCGCGGCAAGGGCCTGTCGACCGACGCGCTGATGGCCGAGGTCGCCCAGCTCGACACGACGCAGAAGACCGCCGAGGCCCGGGCCGCGGCGGCGGAGAAGGAGCTGCACGACCTGCTGTCGGGGCTGCCCAACCTGCCGTCGGACCAGACGCCCGACGGCAGGGACGAGCACGACAACGTGCCGGTGCCGCAGCGCCAGTCCGGCGCGCCGCGCAACTTCGCCTTCGAGCCCAAGGATCACGTGGCGATCGGCGAGCCGCTCGGCATGGACTTCGCTGCCGCCGCCAAGCTCAGCGGCGCGCGCTTCGTCGTGCTGCGTGCGCAACTCGCGCGTCTGGAGCGCGCCATCGGCCAGTTCATGATCGACCTGCAGACCGGCGAGAACGGCTACACCGAGATCGCGCCGCCGCTGCTGGTGCGCGACGCGGCGGTCTACGGCACCAACAACCTGCCGAAATTCGCCGAGGATCTCTTCCGCACCGAGAACGGCTACTGGCTGATCCCGACCGCCGAGGTGCCGCTGACCAACCTCGCCGCCGAGAGCATCTTCGACGAGAAGGACCTGCCGCTGCGCTACACCGCGCTGACGCCGTGCTTCCGCTCCGAGGCGGGCTCGGCCGGCAAGGACACGCGCGGCATGATCCGCCAGCACCAGTTCATCAAGGTCGAGCTGGTGTCGATCGTCACGCCGGAGCAGTCCGCCGACGAGCACGAGCGCATGACCGACTGCGCGCAGTCGGTGCTGAAGAAGCTTGAGCTGCCGCACCAGGTGGTCACGCTGTGCGCCGGCGACATGGGTTTCGGCGCGCGCAAGACCTACGACATCGAGGTCTGGCTGCCGGGGCAGGGGCGCTATCGCGAGATCTCGAGCTGCTCCAACATGGGCGACTTCCAGGCGCGTCGCATGAACGCGCGCTATCGCCCGAAGGAGGGCAAGGGCAACCGCTTCGTGCACACGCTGAACGGCTCGGGCCTCGCCGTCGGCCGCACCTTGGTGGCGGTCCTCGAGAACTATCAGAACCAGGACGGCAGTGTGACGATCCCCGACGCGTTGCGCCCGTACATGGGCGGCGTCGATACCTTGAGGCCGGCACGATGACCAGCGTTCCTTCCTTCTCCCCGCGAAGGCGGGGAGAAGGTGCCCGGAGGGCGGATGAGGGGCTTCGCGGCCATTCAACAAGCGTCATCGTCGTCGAGAGGATTCGAAGCCCCTCATTCGCCTCGCTGCGCTCGGCACCTTCTCCCCGCCTGCGCGGGGAGAAGAGAAGTGTTCGGCCATGAGCCATCCGCCGCTCGATCCCGCCGGCGCGCGGATCCTTGTCACCAACGACGACGGCATCAACGCGGCCGGGCTGGAGGCGCTGATCGAGATCGCCCGGGCGCTCAGCGACGATGTCTGGGTCGTCGCACCCGAGATGAACCAGAGCGGCATCGGCCATGCGCTGTCGCTGTCGCATCCGCTGCGCCTGCGCGAGCTCAGCGAGCGCAAGTTCGCGATCCAGGGCACGCCGACCGACTGCGTGCTGTTCGCCACCCAGCATCTGCTCAAGGACAAGCCGCCGGTGCTGGTGCTGTCGGGCGTCAACCACGGCGCCAATATCGCCGACGACGTGACCTATTCCGGCACCATCGCCGGCGCGATGGAAGGCTGCCTGCTCGGCATCCGCGCGATCGCGCTCAGCCAGGCTTATACGCGCGGCCAGCCGGTGAAGTGGGCGACCGCGGTGAAGCATGGCCCCGCCGTGGTCCGCAGCGTGCTGTCGATCGAGTGGTCGAAGGAAGCCTTCGTCAACGTCAACTTCCCCAACGTCGTCGCCGACTCGGTCGCGGGCCTGGAGGTGACGCGGCAGGGCCATCTCGGCTTCGGCGGCTTCATCGACGAGCGCGACGACCTGCGCGGCGGCAAGTACTACTGGGTGGGCTACGCGCCGGAGGACATGGATCCGCCGGCGGGCACCGATGCCGCCGCCCTGCGCGCGGGCCGCATCTCGGTGACGCCGCTGCATCTCGACCTGACCCACGAGACGATGCGCCGGCGCATGCGCGACGCGCTGGCGCAACGCTGAGAAGCCCGCCACGATAGCGGCATGACCACCGTCGCCAAGCAACGCCTGATCGCCGAACTGCGGCGCGGCGGCATCGACGACGAGCGCGTGCTGGCGGTGATGACGGCGATCCCGCGCGAGGTCTTCGTCTCCGCGACCTTCGTCGAGCGCGCCTACGACAACATGGCGCTGCCCATCGGCTTCGGCCAGACGATCAGCCAGCCGCTGGTGGTCGCCGCCATGACCCAGGCGCTCGACGTCGGTCCGCGCATGAAGGTGCTCGAGATCGGCACCGGCTCGGGCTACCAGGCGGCGATCCTCGCCAGGCTCTGCCGCCGGCTCTACACCATCGAACGCTACAAGGTGCTGGCCAAGGACGCCGAGAAGCGCCTGCTCGACCTGCGCATCCACAACGTCGTCTACCATGTCGGCGACGGCACCAGGGGCTGGCCGCCGCAGGCGCCGTTCGACCGCATCATCGTCACCGCCGCCGCCGGCGAGATGCCGAAGGCGCTGATCGAGCAGCTGGCGGTCGGCGGCATCATGCTGGTGCCGGTGGGCGACGACCCGGTGAACCAGACCGTCGAGCGCGTCGTGCGCACCGAGGACGGCTACACCCGCGAACCGATCATGCCGGTGCGCTTCGTGCCGCTGGTGGGAGGGGCGCTGCCGACGTTCGAGGGGTAGCTACTTCGTCCTGATGTTGCAGGTCTCGCCCCTGAGCGGGGAATAGCAGCGCCTGCCGCAAACCTTCTGGCCGACTTGGCAGACGACGTTGCCCTCGTTGCAGCTCTCGCCCTTGAGCGGCGAATAGCACCGATTGCCGCACACCTTCTGGCCGAGCGAACAGACAAGGCTCTGCGACTGGGCGCCCGACACGAATGTTCCGGCGGCCAGCACGCCGGCGACAAACGCGATGGCAAGGCCGCGCATCGTGCGGTTCATTGTCCCTCCCCGGATCGCGACACCGTGCGACCGCGCCGGCAGGATAGCGCTCTTTTCTTCCGCGGCCAGCGGGAGTTAGCTGCGTCACGCCAAGCAAGACACAGCGACAAGCGGGAGAGGACGCCATGAAACTCGGTCTGTACATGGCCACGCAGTGGCGCGAGGGCGCCGATCTCGGGCCGGAGCTCGCCAACCTGATCGAGCAGGTGAAGGTGGCGCGCGCCAGCGGGCTGAAGTCGTTGATGGTCGGCCAGCACTTCGTGTCCAAGCCGCTGCAGATGTTCCAGGCCATGCCGCTGCTGTCGCGCCTTGCCGCCGACGCAGAAGGCATGGAGATCGGGCCGGGCCTGCTGCTGTTGCCGCTGCTCAATCCCGTCGTGGTCGCCGAGGAGACGGCCACGCTCGACTGGCTCACCGGCGGCAAGGCGATCATCGGTCTCGGGCTGGGTTACAGGCAGGAGGAGTTCGACGCGATCGGCGTGCCGTTCAAGGAGCGCGTGCCGCGCTTCGTCGAAGGCGTCGAGGTGATCCGCAAGATGTGGCGCGATCCCGTGGTCGAGCACAAGGGGCGCTTCCATACCGTCAGCGGCGTGCAGTCCAGCCTGCGGCCCAAGCGGCCGGGCGGGCCGCCGATCTGGATGGCCGGCGACGTCGAGGTGCCGGTGAAGCGCGCGGCGAAGCTCGCCGATGCGTGGATGCCCTCGCCGATGGTGAGCCAATCGTCGGTCGGAAGGCTGGGCAAGCTGTTCCGCGAGACGCGCGCCGCCGAAGGCCTGAAGCCGGCGAGCGAGTTCCCGGTGATCCGCGAATGCCATGTCGGCGACTTCGAGGAAGTGCGCGAGCCGTTGTTCTTCAAGTACCAGGCCTATGCCAGCTGGGGCGGCGCCAGCGGCTTCGTGCCGGCCGACCGCATCCGCCAGGACTTCGACAAGTTCTCCGCCGACCGCTTCATCATCGGCTCACCCGACCAGGTGGTCGACAAGATCAGCCAGTACGGCGAAGCCACCGGCACCAACCACCTCCTGCTGCGCGTGCAATGGCCGGGGCTGGAACAGAAGATGGTGCTGCGCACCCTGGAGCGGCTGGGTCGAGTCGTCGAGAAGCTGCGGTAAACCCTTCTCCCCGCGAAGGCGGGGAGAAGGTGCCGAGCGCAGCGAGGCGGATGAGGGGCTTCTGGTGCAGCAACAACAATCGAACTCGTTGGGACTCCGCGAAGCCCCTCATCCGCCCTTCGGGCACCTTCTCCCCGCCTTCGCGGGGAGAAGGAATTACTCCGCCGCCGCGCGGCCTTCGTTCAGCGCCGGCATGATCTCCGCGGCGAAGGTGCGCAGCGAGGCGATGTTGGCGCCGGGTTCGACCAGCAGGACGTTGCCGACGCCGCCATCGTTGAGCTTTCGCAGGCGCGCGACAATCTCGGCGGGCGTGCCCAGCAGCGGCGCGTCGTCCTCCTCCGCTGGCACCAGTCTGCCGCCGCCGCGTGCGAGATCGCCGATGGTGCGCACGACGCGGGCGCGCGTCTCGTAGGCGGCCTGGCGCTCGGCGTCGTTGCGCACGATCTGCAGCGCGCGGGTGGCGCCGACCATGGTCGGATCGTAGGCCCGGCCGATGCGCGCGCATTCCTCGCGGAACAGCGCCACGCGCTCAATGGTCAGCGCCACCGAGCCGAGCTGGTCGAGCAGCAGGTTGTAGCCCTCGCGCGCGGCGCGGCGGATCGAGTCGGGGCTGCCGGCGGCGAGCCACAGCGGCGGATGCGGCCGCTGCAGCGGCGCGGGCTCGACCACGATGTCGTCGAACGACCAGCGCCTGCCGCGATGCGAGAAGCGGCCGGGCGTGGTCCAGGCCTTGCGGATCACCTCGATCGCCTCGTCGAAGCGCTCGGTCGCCTCGTCCATGGCGATGCGGAAGCCGGCGAACTCCGAGGCGCGGTATCCCTTGCCGACCCCGAAGTCGAGCCGGCCGCCCGACAGCAGGTCGAGTGTCGCGGCCTGCTCGGCCAGCAGCACGGGATTGTGCCACGGCAGCACGACCACGGCCGTGCCCAGCCGGATGCTGCGCGTGCGCGCGGCGAGATAGGCCAGCAGGGTCAGCGACGCCGACAGCTGGCCTACGCCGGTGAAGTGATGCTCGACGAGGAAGACGCTGCGAAAGCCCAGCCGCTCGGCCTCGACGACGTAGTGGATGAAGTCGTCATAGGCCTGGCTGTCGCCCGAGCCGTCGTCGCGCTGTTGCGTGCGCGCCCCGCCGAACAGACCGAATTGCATGCCCGACCTCCCTGGGCCGAGCATAGCGGCTCAGGTACCGAAGCGCACCCGGCCCTGGGCGTCGATCGGCCAGGCCGGATTCCAGGCGATTTCCCAGGCGTGCTCGTCCGGATCGGCCACGACACCGCTCATGCCGCCATGCGGCGGCTCGGAGGCCGGCCGGAGAATGCGGCCGCCATACTTCGCGAGGTGATCGAGGATGGGCTGCACCTGGCCGCGGCTCTCGACGTTGTGCGCCAGCGCGAAGCCGGCGGATTTCACCGCTGCGCTGCGTTGCGTATCGGCGTCGAGCGCCTTGCGCAGCCAGGTCGAGAACACGAGACCGTTCATCTGGTAGAAGATGATCTCGGGCGTCTCGAATACCGGCTTCCAGCCGAAGCCGTCGACATAGAAGCGGCGCGAGCGCGCCAGGTCGTCGATGCCGAGTGTGACCAGTGCAATGAGTTGTCGCATGTTCGTTGTCCTGCCGTTCGCCGGCGCGGGATGCGCCAGCTACAGTCGAGGGACGGGGCGTCAGAGGCGACGCTCGACAGGATTCCCGCTTGATGCAGGAACGCCCGGCTGAACCATACGGGCATGGATGCCTTTTCCGACGATGCTAAACTAGGGACACGCCAGCCGCCGCGCAAGCTGGGGGATGCAGTATGAGTTCGACCTTTCCCAGCTACACACGGGGCGAATGGATCGCCGACGCCGTCGTGCACGTTCTCGGCGTCGCCATGGCGGTGATCGCCGGCGTGGTGCTGCTGGCGGTGGCGGTGCCGGGCGGCGCCGCGCAGCTCGCGGCGCTCGGCCTCTACGTCTTCGGGGTGGTCGCCGGCTTCGGATTTTCCGCAGCGTACAACCTCGTGTCGTCGCCGCGCGCCAAGGCGATCCTGCGGCGCTTCGATCACGCCGCCATTTTCCTGATGATCGCCGGCAGCTATACGCCATTCGCGGCGATCGCGATCGGCGGATTCTGGGGCGTGGCGCTGCTGAGCGCGGTCTGGATCGTCGCGCTGTGCGGTGTGGCGATGAAGCTAGCGCTGCCGGGCCGCTTCGAGCGTCTGTCGATCGTGCTGTACCTGATGCTGGGCTGGGCGATGCTGCCGGTCATGGGACCGGTGGTCGACGCGTTGTCGGGAGCCAGCCTGGTGCTGCTGCTGGTCGGCGGCGTCCTCTACAGCCTGGGCGTGGTGTTCCATCTCTGGCACCGCTTGCCCTACCACAACGCCATCTGGCACGGCTTCGTGCTCGCGGCCGCAGTCTGCCACTACATCGCGGTGATGCGCGATGGCGCGCTTCGGTACTAGACTCGCGGCATGGCCATGCGCATCCGCTTCTACATCGACTTCAAGAGTCCGTATGCCTTTCTCGCCAAGGATCCGGCGCGTGCGCTCGCGCGGGAAACCGGGGCCGCGATGGAGTGGCTGCCCTATACGCTGGACATCCCGGCCTATCTCGGCAGCGCCAGGGTCGACGGCTCGGGCGACGTGCTGGAGGAAAGCCGCAACGCCCATCAGTGGCGGCGGGTGAAGTACAGCTACATGGATTGCCGGCGCGAGGCCAACCGGCGCGGCCTGGTGATCCGCGGCACGCGCAAGATCTTCGACTCCTCGCTGGCGCATGTCGGCCTGCTGTGGGCCAAGCGGCAGGGCGAGGCGGTCGAGAGCCGCTACATCGATGTCACCTACGAGCGCTTCTGGAAGCGCGAGCTCGACATCGAGAATCCCGACGGGGTGGCCGCGACCCTGCGCGAATGCGGCGCCGACGTCGCGGATTTCGCGGCGTGGCTGCGGGACGAGGGGCGTGCCGAGCTGGTGCGGCTCCAGCGCGAGGCCGAGGACGCCGGTGTGTTCGGCGTGCCCAGCTTCCTGTTCGACGATGGCGATCTCTACTGGGGGCGCGAGCACATCCCGTATGTGCGCGAGCGGCTCATCGCCGCCTAGATTCACGCCGGCTCGGCGTCGCGCTTGGCCCACATGGCACGAAACGCCGGGCGCGCCTGGCAGGCGCCGAGCCATGCCTTCACCGCGGGCGCCGCATCGAACAGCTCGCCCGCGACGCTGGCATAGCGCACGCATTCCGCCAGGTTGATGTCGGCCACCGTGAAACGGCCACCCACCGCGTAGCCGCCATGCATCATCAGGTGCCGATCGAGCACGGCGAAGGGACCGCGCAGCGCCGCGATCGCGGCTTGCGCCACCGCCTCGTTCTTCGGGCCCTCGGGGTTCGAGACGCGGTGATAGAGGACCTGGATCGAACGCGGCTCGATCTCGTTCGCGGCCCACAGGGTCCACATGCCGATCTGGCCGTCCTCGGCGAGATTCGCCGCGGCGAGCGGGCCGCCATGCTTGCGCGCAAGGTAGAGGTTGATCGCCAGCGACTCGTGCAGCACCAGACCGTTGTCGTCCATCGTCGGCACATGGCCGTTGGGATTGATCTTCAGGAAAGCCGGCGAGCGCGTGTGCAGCAGGGTCGGCCCGCTGGCCTGACGGTAGTGCTGGATCACCGGCATGTGACGGAACGGCACGCCCAGCTCGTCCAGCAGCCAGATGTTGCGCGACGCACGCGAGCGATAGACGCCATAGATCGTGAGCATCGTGGCAAGCGACCCGTGTTGCAGCCCGGCGCCAAGAAGACCATTTCGTGCCGCCGATGCAATGGCGTCGAGCGCCTTTCGCTGGACGGGCGCGCTCACGATGTCGCGAGCGCGCCTTCGTGCTTCAGCAGCCAGCGCTTGCGCTCGATCCCGCCACCATAGCCGGTCAACGAGCCGTCGGTGCCGATGACGCGGTGGCAGGGCACGACGATGGCGATCGGGTTGGCGCCGTTGGCGGCGCCCACCGCGCGCATCGCCGCCGGTTTGCCGATGCGCCGTGCCAGCGCGCCGTAGCTGGTGGTCTTGCCGGCCGGGATCTTGCGCAGCGCCTTCCACACGGCGCGCTGGAACGGGGTACCCGCCATCGCGCAGGCGATGTCGTCGAGCGCCTCGATGTCGCCGTCGAAGTACTTCGTCAACGCGCGCAGCAAGGGCTTGGGCGCCGGCCCGTCGTCGAGCGCGATCTCCTTGCCGTACTGCAGGCGCAGCAGGCGGCGCATGCGCGGCTCGTAGTCGCGGAAGTCCAGGGTGCGCAGGGTGCCCTGCGCATCGGTCACCAGAAGCGCCTCGCCGATCGGTGTCGGGAAGGCGCTGACGGTCAGGCGGTCAGGCTGCGCGTCGGGCATGGCTGGCCTCGATGTCGATGGAGACGAGATGCGCCGCGGCATAGGCCCGCCAGGGGCGCCAGCGCTCGGCCCGCGCCGCAAGGTCGCGCGGATCGCCGCCCAGCGCCGCGACGGCCCGCGCCAGCTCGGCGTCGCCGGCATCGAAGGCGTCGGGCTCGCGCCGATGCCAGGCGGCGATGTACCGGGCGACCGCCGGCGGCACGCCATGGGCGGCGATCGCATCGGCGTCCTCGAGCTGGCCGGCAGCGAAGGCGCGGACGAGCGGGCGGACGGCCGCCGGCAGGTCGCGTGTGGCGTCCAGTTGGCCAGGATCCGGAAAGACGCCGTGCTTCGCCACCAGCGCCGAGAGCGCGCGGGCATCCCGCAGCACGGTCCTCAGGGCGAGCTCGAAGCCGTCCCACGCGCCGGGCACGCGCAGGCCGGGTCGCCGTTCGATCAGCGGTGCCAGCAGCGGGTCCTCGGCAAGCTGCTGGCCGATCACGACCGGGTCGGCCGCGAAATCGAAGACGCGTCGGATGCGGGCGATGATCGAGGGCAGGCTGCGCAGGCGCGCAAAGCGCACGGTGACCTCGGCGAAGGCGCCATCGCCCGGCGCGACACGGATGGTACCCGTCGCGCCATCGAGCGCGATCGTGCGCGCATAGCTGCGCTCGTCGACGGCCTCGATGCCGGGAATGGCCTGCGCCGCCAAAGCGGTCAGCATCGCCGGCCAGTCATAGGGCTCGCGATAGGGCAGGCGCAGCGAGACTTCGCCCGCCGAGCCGGCGGAGGCCTCGGGCGCGTTGCCGCGGCGCAGTGCGCCGGGCGGTCGGCGATAGAGCCGCTGGAAGGTTTCGTTGAAGCGCCGCACGCTGCCGAAGCCGGCGGCCATCGCCACCTCGATCATCGGCAGACGCGTCTCGTGGATCAGCTTCTTGGCCAAGAGCACGCGCCGCGTCTGCGCCACGGAGATCGGCGCGGCGCCGAGATGCTGCTTGAACAGGCGGCGCAGCTGGCGCTCGCCCATGCCCAGCCGGGCGGCGAGGCTGTCGACATCGCCATTGTCGAGCGCGCCGCCCTCGATCAGGTCCAGCGCGCGCGAGACCGTGTTCGACGTGCCGCGCCAGAACGCCAGATCGGGACAGGACTCCGGCCGGCAGCGCAGGCAGGGCCGATAGCCGGCCTCCTGCGCCGCGGCCGCCGTGGCATAGAACCGTGAATTCTCGCGCTTGGGCGTGCGCGCCGGGCAGATCGGCCGGCAGTAGATCCCCGTCGACGTCACGGCGATGAACAGCCGGCCGTCGAAGCGGCGATCGCGCACCTGAATGGCGCGGTAGCAGGCGTCGTCGTCGAGGTCCATGGGCGGGATCATCCGCCCCTGGACCCGACGAGTCTCGCGGTTTTCGGACCTCTATGCCGGCTGTCGCCCGGCGATCAGCCCTGGTCGAGGAAGCTGCGCAGCAGGCGGCTGCGGCTGGGGTGCTTCAGCTTGCGCAGTGCCTTGGCCTCGATCTGGCGGATGCGCTCGCGGGTGACCGAGAACTGCTGGCCGACCTCTTCCAGCGTGTGGTCGGTGTTCATGCCGATGCCGAAGCGCATGCGCAGCACGCGCTCCTCGCGCGCGGTGAGCGTCGCCAGCACCTTGGTCGTGGTCTCGCGCAGGTTGGACTGGATGGCCGCGTCGAGCGGGATCACGGCGTTCTTGTCCTCGATGAAATCGCCGAGATGCGAATCCTCCTCGTCGCCGATCGGCGTCTCGAGGCTGATCGGCTCCTTGGCGATCTTCAGCACCTTGCGCACCTTCTCCAGCGGCATGCCGAGCTTCTCGGCCAGCTCCTCCGGCGTGGGCTCGCGGCCGATCTCGTGCAGCATCTGGCGCGAGGTGCGCACCAGCTTGTTGATCGTCTCGATCATGTGCACCGGGATGCGGATGGTGCGCGCCTGGTCGGCGATCGAGCGGGTGATCGCCTGGCGGATCCACCACGTGGCGTAGGTCGAGAACTTGTAGCCGCGGCGGTACTCGAACTTGTCGACCGCTTTCATCAGGCCGATGTTGCCTTCCTGGATCAGGTCGAGGAACTGCAGGCCGCGGTTGGTGTACTTCTTGGCGATCGAGATCACGAGACGCAGGTTCGCCTCGACCATCTCCTTCTTCGCCCGCGTCGCCTCGCGCTCGCCTTCCTGCACCGTGCGCACGATGCGCCGCAGCTCGCTGATCGGCAGGCCCGAGGAGGCCGACAGGGTGCCGATCTCGCCGCGGATCACCGTGACGTCGGCGCCGCGGCGCTTGGCCAGTTCCTTCCAGCCCTTGTTGGGCAGCTTCTGCACCTTCTCGAGCCAGTTGGGATCGAGCTCGTGGCCGATATAGGCGTTGAGGAACTCCTCGCGCTTGATCTTCATCGACTCGACGATGCGGAAGAGCTTGCCCTCCTGCTGCGCCAGGCTGCGGTTCATGTCGTAGAGCTGATCGCGCAGCTGCTCGATGCGGCCGTTGTTGATGTGGATGGTCCGCACCAGCTCGACGATCTTCTTGCGATAGTGCTCGTACTTGCGCTCGAAGTCGGGCGACGGCTTGTGGCCGCGCTGCAGCGTCGACAGCCGGCGGTTCTGCACCTTCGACATGTCGCCGTAGGTCTTGGCGATCTTCGACAGCGTCTTCAGCACTTCCGGCTTGAGCTTCTCCTCCATCGCCGACAGCGAGACATTGGCCTCTTCCTCGCTCTGCTCCTCCTCGCCCGGTGCGGCGGCTTCGGCGTTCTCGCCATCGGCCGAGGCTTCAGCCGGCTTCGGTGCCGGCTTGGGCATCGAGGGCGGGCGCTGCTGCGTCGGCACGGACGGGCGCGGGCCCGGCGGCACGGTGCCGTTGGCGCCGTTCGCCGCGTCGGCCTTGGCCGCGGCCGCGTCGGGACCGCCGCCATACGTCGCCTCGAGGTCGATGACGTCGCGCAGCAGCATGCGGTTGTCGTTGAGCGCGTCGCGCCATTCCAGCAGCGCGGTGATGGTCAGCGGGCTCTCGCAGATCGCGCCGATCATCTTCTCCTGGCCGGCCTCGATGCGCTTGGCGATGGCGATCTCGCCCTCGCGGCTCAGCAGCTCGACCGAGCCCATCTCGCGCAGGTACATGCGCACCGGATCGTCGGTGCGGCCGTAATCCTCTTCTTCCTCGACCTCGGAGGCGGCGACGGCGACCTTGCCGTCGGTGGTCGCCGGCTTCTCCTCGGCGACGTCCTCGGTCTCCTCGCTGTCCACCAGGTTGATCCCCATCTCGGAGATCATCGCCATGGTGTCCTCGATCTGCTCCGAGGTGACCTCCTCGGCGGGCAGGGCGGCGGAGAGTTCGTCGACCGTGACGTAGCCGCGCTCCTTGCCCTTCTGCAGAAGCTTCTTCAGCCCCGCGCCCAGGGTGTCCAGCAGCGGCGAGTCGATCGGATCTTCGGGCTTCTCGGTCGTATCCGGGGCAGTTGCCAGCTTGGTCGCCATCGGCGCGACACCTTCCCTCTGCGGCGCGGTTCCGGGGCGGGTTTTGCGACCCGTCGAGGCGGGTCGGTCGCAAACCTGGGAACAAGCGCCTGATAATGACAACAAAACCCGTCGCCGGGGGAGCGACAGGTACCTCTACCTTATAGACGCCGCATCCCCATGCGGCCAGCGAAAAACAGTCCCGGCGCCTGCGGGGCAGGCATCCGGCTAGCCGCCATTGCCGCCCGTGCGGGCGCTGCGGATGGATTGCTCCAGCAAGGCCTGCAAGCGCTCCCAATTGGCCTCGCTGGGGTCGCTGGCATAACTTGCCTCCGCGGCCCGCAGCTCGGACACCTCGCCGAAGGCCAGGCGGTGGCTTTCAGCCTCCCGCCGCCATCGTTCCCGTGCCAACCCTTCCGGTTCCTCTGGATCGAACCATTTGGTCGCATCCTTACGAAGGGAAGCAGCCATTTCGCTCAATCCGGCTGCATTCAGATGGCGAGTGACCGCCGCTCCTTCAAGCACCGCGACGTCCTCGCCCAACTCCGGATGGTCCACTTCGGCGGCCGCACCAAGCAGGGCTTGGCGTAGGAGCTCGCGCTCCGCACCACTCAGAGGTAATGCTGCTAAATCTTCGGCTAGACCCTCCAGCAGGGCCGGACGGAACAGCAGTGCACCCAGCAGCAGGCCTTCCCGACGTCCCGGGTCAAGATTGTGATTGGAGGTGGCCAGAGAGGCGCCTTTGTGGAACCAGGCCAGTTCCTCCAGCGATGGCTCGCGGCGGACCGACCGGTCGTGGGGGCGGGGGCGGCGAGGCCCAGTGCCGAACCGGCCCGGCTGTCCAGTCTGACGGAACCGAGGCCAAGTAGCTTGGAAGCGCTGGTCCAGTTCGTTGCGATACAGCGTCCGGACGACTTGGTTGGCGATCGTAGCCGCCCGCTGGCTCAGGGCATCGCGGATCGCCGCCCGCCGCTCCGGGGTGTCGTCCCGCTGGCCCAGCGTCTCGATCTCCCAGACGATATCGACCAGCGGCCGCGCGGCCTTGAGCGCGGCTTCGAAGGCGGCCCGGCCGCCCTTGCGGACCAGGCTGTCGGGGTCTTCGCCCGGCGGCAGGCCGACGAAGCGCAGGCTCTTGCCCGGCGTCAGCAGGGGCAGGGCCCGTTCGGCCGCGCGCTGGGCGGCGCGCCTGCCGGCGTTGTCGCCGTCGAAGCAGAGGTAGGGCTCGTCGGCCATGCGCCAGAGCAGGGCGAGCTGGCCCTCGGTCAGCGCCGTGCCCAGCGGCGCCACGGCACCGTCGAAGCCGGCGACATGCAGGGCGATGACGTCCATGTAGCCCTCGGCGACGATGATCGGCCGATCCTTGGCGGCCGCTTCGCGGGCAAGGTGCAGGCAGTAGAGGTTGTCGCCCTTGTGGAAGAGCGGCGTCTCCGGCGAGTTCAGGTACTTGGGCTCGCCCGGGCCGATGACGCGGCCGCCGAAGGCAATCACCCGGCCGCGCCGGTCGTGGATCGGGAACATCACTCGGCCGCGGAAGCGGTCGTAGGGCGCACGTCCGCCCTCGTCGGGCCTGATCACCAGCCCGCAATCGACCAGCTGCTGCTCGGTGACGTTGTCGCGCTTCAGGGTGGCCTGCAGGGCCTCGCGGTTGTCAGGCGCGAAGCCGAGCTGGAACCGCTCGATGGTGTCGTCCGATAGCCCGCGGCCGTGCAAATAGTCGAGCCCGGCCCTGCCGCCCGGCATCCTCAGTTGCTGCTCGAACCAGCGCGCCGCCATCGACGCGACGGTGTGCAACGTCGCCGCCGCCTGGGCGCGTTCGCGCTCCTGCGGCGTGGCGACGGGCACCGCGAGCCCGACATCCTGCGCCAGCTTCTCGACCGCGTCGGGAAACGACAGGCCCTCGATGCGCATGGTGAAGCCGATGGCATCGCCATGCGCCCCGCAGCCGAAGCAGTGGAAGAACGCCTTCTGGTCGTTGACCCAGAAGCTCGGCGTCTTCTCGTTGTGGAACGGGCAGAGCCCGGCGTACTCGCGCCCCTTGCGCTTGAGCGCGACCTTCCGCCCGATCACCTCCGAGAGCGTGATCCGGTTGCGCAGCTCCTCGACGAACTCCGGCGGGAAGGCCATGGCTCAGCATACTGCCGAATGACGGCGGCGGTGCTGTGATAAGCGGGGAAGGATCGCCTCAGCCGCTCAGGGCCTTCTTCGCGGCGGCGGAGGCGGCGGCGAAGTCCATCTGGCCGGCGTAGTTGGCCTTCAGCCAGGCCATCAGCGGGCCCATGCCCTTGATGCCCGAGGCGCCGGTCTCGGCGATGCCCTTGGCGATCACCGCGTCGATGCCGGCGGCGTCGAGCTGCTGCGGCATGAACCTGCGGATGACGTCGATCTCCGCCTGCTCCTTGTCGGCGAGGTCCTGACGGCTGCCCTGCTGATAGGCGGCGATGCTCTCCTGGCGTTGCTTCACCATGCCCGAGAGCATCTGCAGGATCTCGGCGTCGCCGACGCCGTCCTTGTTGCCCTTGGCGCGCGCCTCGATGTCCCATTCCTTGAGGCGGGCGATCATCAGGCGGATGGTCGAAACGCTCGCCATGTCCTTGGCGCGCATGGCGTCTTTCAGCGCTTCAGTGAAGCGGTCGCGCAACATCGTTGCCTCTATCGCCGGGCGGGAAAGCGGCAAAATACCCGCGCCGGGGGATCGCGGCAATTGAAATAACATGTTGAAAAGACAGTGATTTTGGAAACGGCTGGGGGTTGACGCGGTGCCGGTCGATCATTACAAGACGGCGAATTTCGCGCCGGACCGAGCCCTCGCGGACCTGCGCCCACGCGATCGGACCAAGACCCATGGCCCAACCTTCCTCGACCGGCGCCGTTCCGGGCGCCGCGACTCGGGCTGCGCCTGACCAACCCGACGGCGCCACCGCCGCCCTCGTGCTGGCCGACGGCTCGGTCTTCTGGGGCCGTGGAGTGGGTGCCACCGGCGAGGCGGTGGGCGAGGTCTGCTTCAACACCTCGATGACCGGCTACCAGGAGATCATCACGGATCCCAGCTATGCCGGGCAGATCATCACCTTCACCTTCCCGCACATCGGCAATGTCGGCACCAACGACGAGGATATCGAGACCATCACGCCGGCGGCGCGCGGCGTCGTGCTGCGCGAGGACATCACCGATCCCGCCAACTGGCGCGCGGCACGCCATCTCGACGCCTGGCTGAAGTCGCACAACCTGCCGGGTGTGTGCGGGATCGACACGCGCCAGGTGACGCGGCGTATCCGCGACGGCGGGGCACCCAACGGCGTGGTCGCGCACCGCCCCGACGGCAGGTTCGATGTGCCGGCGCTGGCGAAGAAGGCGGCCGACTGGCCGGGCCTCGAGGGCATGGACCTCGCGCTCGAGGTCAGCACGCGGCAGAGCTACGGCTGGGACGAGCTGGTGTGGACGCTGGGCACCGGCTACGGCAAGCAGACCGACTCCAAATATCATGTCGTCGCCGTCGACTACGGCGCCAAGCGCAACATCCTGCGCTGTCTCGCCAACGCCGGCTGCAAGGTGACGGTGGTGCCGGCGACGGCGACGGCCGAGGACATCCTGCGCCACAAGCCCGACGGCGTGTTCCTGTCGAACGGTCCGGGCGATCCGGCCGCGACCGGCCAGTACGCCGTGCCGGCGATCCAGGGCGTGCTCGACGCGAAGGTGCCGCTGTTCGGCATCTGCCTTGGCCACCAGATGCTGGCGCTGGCGATCGGCGGCAAGACCGCGAAGATGGTGCGCGGCCACCGCGGCGCCAACCAGCCGGTGAAGGACCTGACGACCGGCAAGGTCGAGATCACCTCGCAGAACCACGGCTTCTGCGTGCTGCCGGAATCGCTGCCGAAGAACGCCGAGGTCACGCATGTCTCGCTGTTCGACGGCGTCAACGAAGGCCTGCGGCTGAAAGACAAGCCGGCCTTCTCGGTGCAATACCACCCCGAGGCGTCGCCCGGTCCGGAGGACAGTCACTACCTGTTCGATCGCTTCGTCGACATGATCGCGAAGAGTAAGAAAGACTAACCACAGAGACACAGAGGCACAGAGAAAGACGAAGAGGGGGAAGATGGATGAGTCGCGGGATGCGCTCTCGGGGGCCGTGATCGGTCTCGCGATCGAGGTACATCGCGCGCTGGGTCCGGGTCTTCTCGAATCGGCATACGAGGAATGTCTGTGTTTCGAGTTGCAGCAGGCCGGAATTCCGTTTCGTCGGCAGGTCCCTTTGCCGGTGACCTACAAGGCGGTGAAATTGGATTGTGGCTATCGGCTGGACCTCCTTGTCGAGGAACGGCTGGTGGTGGAGCTGAAGACGGTTGAGAGGCTGATGCCGGTACACGATGCACAGCTTCTCAGCTATCTGCGGCTTGGTGGCTACCGGGCTGGCTTGCTGTTGAATTTCAACGTGCCCGTTCTCAAGGACGGGCTGAGACGGATCGTCCTCTGATGTCTTCCTCTGTGTCTCTGTGTCTCTGTGGTTATTCTTCTCCTCGCTCGCCCACCCCGGATGGTCGGTAACAAATCATGCCCAAGCGCACCGACATCAAGTCCATCCTCGTGATCGGCGCCGGGCCGATCGTGATCGGCCAGGCCTGCGAGTTCGACTACTCGGGCGTGCAGGCATGCAAGGCGCTGAAGGCCGAGGGCTACCGGGTGATCCTGGTGAACTCGAACCCGGCGACGATCATGACCGATCCCGGTCTCGCGGATGCGACCTACATCGAGCCGATCACGCCCGAGATGGTCGCGCGCATCATCGCCAAGGAGAAGCCGGACGCGCTGCTGCCGACGATGGGCGGGCAGACCGCGCTCAACACAGCGATGGCGCTGCATCGCGAAGGCCGGCTCAAGGAGCTCGGCGTCGAGCTGATCGGCGCCAATGCCGAGGCGATCGACAAGGCCGAGGACCGGCTGCAGTTCCGCGATGCCATGACCAGGATCGGGCTGCAGTCGCCCAAGAGCCAGGTCGTGCACAATCGCGAGGAGGCGACCAGGGCGATCGAATTCGTCGGCCTGCCGGCGATCATCCGTCCCTCGTTCACCCTGGGCGGCACCGGCGGCGGCATCGCCTACAACAGGGACGAGTATTTCGAGATCGTGCAGGGCGGTCTCGAGGCATCGCCGACCACCGAGGTTCTGGTCGAGGAATCGGTGCTCGGCTGGAAAGAGTACGAGATGGAGGTCGTGCGCGACCGCAACGACAACTGCATCATCATCTGCTCGATCGAGAACGTCGATCCAATGGGCATCCACACCGGCGATTCGGTCACCGTCGCGCCGGCGCTGACGCTCACCGACAAGGAATACCAGATCATGCGCAACGCCTCGATCGCGTGCCTGCGCGAGATCGGGGTCGATACCGGCGGCTCGAACGTGCAGTTCGCCGTCAACCCGGCCAACGGCCGCATGGTCGTGATCGAGATGAACCCGCGCGTCTCGCGCTCCTCTGCGCTGGCGTCGAAGGCCACCGGCTTTCCCATCGCCAAGGTCGCCGCGCGGCTCGCTGTCGGCTACACCCTCGACGAGCTGGTCAACGACATCACCGGCACGCCGGCCTCCTTCGAGCCGACGATCGACTATGTCGTCACCAAGATCCCGCGCTTTGCCTTCGAGAAGTTCCCCGGCGCCGAGCCGTCGCTGACGACCTCGATGAAGAGCGTCGGCGAGGCGATGGCGATCGGCCGCAACTTCCAGGAGTCGCTGCAGAAGGCGCTGCGCTCGATGGAGACCGGGCTCACCGGGCTCAACGAGATCGAGATATCAGGCGCGCCGGCGAAGTCGGCGGTCCACGCCGCGCTGTCGCGGCCGACGCCGGATCGCGTGCTGACCATCGCCCAGGCCTTCCGCTACGGCCTGACGGTCGAGGAGGTCGCCACCGCCTGCCGCTACGAGCCGTGGTTCCTGCGCCAGATCGAGCAGCTGGTGAAGACCGAGGCCGAGGTGCGCAAGGACGGCCTGCCGACGGACCGGCAGGGGCTGCTGCGGCTGAAGAAGATGGGCTTCTCCGACGAACGACTGGCCGAGCTTGCCGGCGGCAACACCAGGGGCGGCGACGTCACGGCGCGGCGCATCGAGCTCGACGTGCGGCCGGTCTACAAGCGCATCGACACCTGCGCCGCCGAGTTCGCCTCGCGCACGCCCTACCTCTATTCCTGCTACGAAGGCGACGGCGTGCAGGCGCCGGAATGCGAGGCGGAGCCTTCGGACCGGCGCAAGATCATCATCCTCGGCGGCGGACCCAACCGCATCGGCCAGGGCATCGAGTTCGACTATTGCTGCGTGCACGCGGCCTATGCGCTGCGCGACGCCGGGTTCGAGACCATCATGGTCAACTGCAACCCGGAGACCGTGTCGACCGACTACGACACCAGCGACCGCCTCTACTTCGAGCCGCTCACCGTCGAGGACGTGGTCGAGCTGGTGCGCAAGGAGCAGTCCAGGGGCGAGCTGCTGGGCCTGATCGTGCAGTTCGGCGGCCAGACGCCGCTGAAGCTGGCCAAGCCGCTCGAGGCCGCTGGCATCCCGATCCTCGGCACCTCGCCGGACGCGATCGATCTCGCCGAAGACCGCGACCGCTTCAAGCGACTGCTCGATAAGCTGCAGCTCAAGCAGCCGCAGAACGGCATCGCCTATTCGATCGAGCAGTCCCGCCTGGTGGCGGCCGATGTCGGCCTGCCGCTGGTGGTGCGGCCCTCCTACGTGCTGGGCGGTCGCGCGATGGCGATCATCCGCGACGAGGAGCAGCTCAACGACTATCTGTTCGGCGTATTGCCGGAGATGGTGCCGCCCGACATCAAGGCGCGCTATCCCAACGACAAGACCGGCCAGATCAACACGGTGCTGGGCAAGAACCCGCTGCTGTTCGACCGCTACCTGCGCGACGCCATCGAGGTCGACGTCGATGCGCTGGCCGACAAGGACGGCAACGTCTTCGTCGCCGGCATCATGGAGCACATCGAGGAGGCCGGCGTGCACTCCGGCGACTCAGCCTGCTCGCTGCCGCCGTACTCGCTGCCGGCCGAAGTGGTCGCCGACATCAAGCGCCAGACCGTGGCGCTGGCCAAGTCGCTGGGCGTCGTCGGCCTGATGAACGTGCAGTACGCGGTCAAGGAAACCGTGGTCTACATCCTCGAGGTCAACCCGCGCGCCAGCCGCACGGTGCCCTTCGTCGCCAAGGCTACCGGCCTGCCGATCGCCAAGTACGCCTCGCGCCTGATGGCCGGCGAGAAGCTGGGCGATCTCGATCTGCGCGAGTCGACCATCGGCCGCCATGTCGCGGTCAAGGAAGCGGTGTTTCCCTTCGCGCGCTTCCCCGGCGTCGACGTGACCCTGGGGCCGGAGATGCGCTCCACCGGAGAGGTGATGGGCATCGACAGCGATTTCGGCCGCGCCTTCGCCAAGTCGCAGCTCGGCAGCGGCACCAAGGTGCCGACCCAGGGCACGGTGTTCGTATCCGTGCGCGACAGCGACAAGCAGGGCGTGGTGGAGGCGGCGCGCACCCTGCGCGATCTCGGCTTCCGCATCGTCGCCACCGGCGGAACGGCGGACTATCTTAGCGCGCGCGGCGTCGAGGCCATGCGCATCAACAAGGTCTCCGAGGGCCGCCCGCATATCGTCGACCTGATGAAGGACGGTGGCGTGGACCTTGTCTTCAATACGACGGAAGGCGTGCAGTCGACCGCCGACAGCTTCAGCCTCAGGCGCACGGCGCTGATGAACAAGATCCCGTACTACACGACCGCCGCCGGCGCCCGCGCCGCGGTGGCGGGCATCAGCGCGCTGCGGGCCGGACCGCTGGATGTGGCGCCGCTGCAGTCTTATTTCGGCCGGTCCTTCTGAATCGTTCCTTCTCCCTGCGAAGGCGGGGAGAAGGTGCCGAGCGTCAGCGAGGCGGATGAGGGGCTTCCTCGCGCAACGTCAAGCGGTGTCGTTGTCGAGCCTCCGCGAAGCCCCTCATCCGGCGCTTCGCGCCACCTTCTCCCCGCCTTCGCGGGGAGAAGGGAAGGCTCCCGGCGCCCCCTTGTCGCGGGTTGGCCGGGACCCCAAATGGCTATATGATCCACCCAGCCGGCTCCTGCAGCCGGCCGTTTCTTTTTCGCAGGGAAGCGATGGAAAAGGTCCCGATGACGCCCAACGGGTTCAAGGCGCTCGAAGACGAGCTGAAGAACCTCAAATCTGTTGAACGCCCGAGCGTCATCAAGGCGATCTCGGAGGCGCGCGCGCATGGCGACCTGTCGGAGAACGCCGAGTATACGGCCGCGCGCGAACGCCAGGGCTTCATCGAGGGCCGCATCAGCGAGATCGAGGATGTGATCGCGCGCGCCGAGGTCATCGACATCAGCAAGCTTTCGGGCAAGACCGCCAAGTTCGGCGCCACCGTGAAGCTGGCCGACGAGGACACCGACGAGGAGGTCCGCTACCAGATCGTCGGACCGTTCGAGGCCGACCTGTCGAAGGGCAAGATCTCGATCACCGCGCCGCTCGGCCGGGCCCTGATCGGCAAGGGCGTGGGCGATTCGGTCGAGGTCCAGACGCCCAGCGGGACCAAGTCCTACGAAGTGGTCACGGTGAAGTTCAAGTAGCGCTGGCTTCGCGCCGCCCCTTAAGCTGCCGGCCGACCGACAGCTTTGGGGGGAAACGCCATGACCCGTGGTGCGCTCGCACGTTTCAAGGTGCTCGATCTGACGCGGGTGCGCGCCGGCCCGACCTGCGTGCGCCATCTCGCCGACTGGGGCGCCGACGTCATCAAGGTCGAGATGCCGCCGGGCGTCGCCGACAGCGACATGGGCGGGCCGCGCCACGGCCCCGATTTCTGGAACCTGCACCGCAACAAGCGCAGCCTCACGCTCAACCTCAAGGAGCCCGAGGCGGTCGAGATCTTCAAGAAGCTGGTCGCCGAGACCGATGTCGTGGTCGAGAACTACCGGCCCGACGTGAAGCACCGGCTGGGCATCGACTACGAGACCCTGAGCAAGATCAACAAGCGGCTGGTCTATGCCAGCATCTCCGGCTTCGGCCAGGACGGGCCCAAGGCGCTGCTGCCGGGCTTCGACCAGGTGGCGCAGGGCATGGGCGGGCTGATGTCGATCACCGGCCTGCCGGGCCAGGGACCCGTGCGCGCCGGCGTGCCGATCGCCGACCTCTCGGCCGGCAACTACGCCGCCATGGGCATCCTGATCGCACTGCTCGAGCGCGAGGTGTCGGGCGAAGGGCAGTGGGTGCAGACCTCGCTGCTGCAGGCGCAGATCGCCATGCTCGACTTCCAGGCGGCGCGCTGGCTGGTGGCGGGCGAAGTGCCCAAGCAGGCCGGCAACGATCACCCGACCGGCATTCCGACCGGCGTGTTCCCGACCAGCGACGGCAACATCAACATCGCCTCCGCCGGCCAGCACATCTGGAAGCGCCTGTGCGACTGCATGGACGCCAAGGTGTTGCTCGACAATCCCGACTACGCCAACGCCGAGGCGCGCTCGAAGAACCGCGCCAAGCTCAACGCCGAGCTTTCAACCTACACGAAGAAGTTCACCAGCACCGAGCTGATCGACAAGCTGAGCGCGGCCAGCGTGCCGTGCGGGCCGATCTACGCCATCGACGAGATGTTCGCCGATCCGCAGGTGCAGCACGTCAAGATGGCGACGCCGCTGAAGCATCCCACGCGCGGCGACGTCAACGTCGTGAACCAGGCGATGTCGCTGTCGCGCACACCCAGCGTCGTCGACCGGCCGACGGTCGAGCAGGGCGCGCATACCGACGAGATCCTCAAGGGTCTTGGCTATGACGCGGCGAAGATCGCCGATTTCCGCGCCCGCAAGGTGGTGTGAGGAGACGACAGATGGATACCGGCACGCCCAAGATGATCGCGCGCAAGGAGAACGGCATCGGCTGGATGGTCTTCAACCAGCCGGAGAAGCGCAACGCCGTGTCCTACGACATGTGGGTCGCGATCCCGCGCATCATGGCCGACTTCGAGGCCGACCCTGCCGTGCGCGTGATCGTGCTCACCGGCGCAGGCGACAAGGCCTTCATATCGGGGGCCGACATCTCGGAGTTCGAGGAGAAGCGCGGCACGCCCGACGCCATCGCCGTCTACAACGCCGCCGGCGACAAGGCGAACGCGGCCCTGATCGGCGCCACCAAGCCGACGATGTCGATGATCCGCGGCTTCTGCGTCGGAGGCGGGCTGGCGACCGCGCTGACCACCGACATCCGCATCTGTGCCGACGATTCGCGCTTCGGCGTGCCCGCGGCCAAGCTCGGGCTGGGCTACGCCTATCCCGGCATCAAGCGCCTGTCGGACGTGGTCGGCCCATCCTTTGCCAAGGAGATCTTCTTCACCGGCCGTCTGTTCTCCTGCGAGGAGGCGCGCATGATGGGCCTGGTGAATCGCGTCGTGCCGGTCGCCGATCTGGAAAGTTACGTCACCGACTATGCCGGCATCATCGCCGCCAACGCGCCGCTCACGGTCAAGGCGGCCAAGATGGCGATCAACGCCACCGTGAAGGATCCGGACAAGCGCGACTTCCCGGCGATCGACGCCGCCGTCGACAGGTGCTTCGCCAGCGATGACTACAAGGAAGGCCGCCGCGCCTTCATGGAGAAGCGCAAGCCGGCGTTCCAGGGCCGCTGATCAGACGAACAGGCCCTCGAGGCCGAGCACGAAGGCGACGACGACGAAGGGTAGGGCGACGCCGATGATCTCCTTGATCACCGGCCGCTTGTTCGACAGGCCGACGAAGAACAGCACGCCGTTGACGCCGAACGACGCCAGGGAGGCGACGAACCACAGGATGATGGCGAGCATGTAGCCGGCGCCGCGATCGGGCCCCTGGCTCTTGCCGGTCGCTTCCAGCCACATGGCGAAGGGAAACAACAGGCCGGTGAACACCAGATAGGCGATGTTTCGTCGCCCGAAGGCCTTGAGCGCGGCCAGCATGGCAGGGAGCCTATTCGACGGCGATTGGCACGCCGGGTTCGTACTTGGCGGTCCGGAAGACCATCAGCGACTTCACGTGGCTGACATTCGGCGCCGAGGTGAGCTGCGTGGTCAGGAACTTCTGATAGTGGTCCCAGTCCTCGGCGACGATCTTCACCAGGAAGTCCGCCTCGCCGGCGAGCATGTGGCACTCGCGCACGTTGGGCCAGCTGCCCATCAAGCCCTCGAAGGCCTTGAGATCGGCCTCGGCCTGGCTGTTCAGCCCCACCAGCGCGAAGACCGTGACCGTGAAGCCCAGAGCCTCCGGCGCGATGTCGGCGTGGTAGCCGCGGACCACGCCCGCCTTCTCCAGCGCCCGCACCCGGCGCAGGCAGGGGGGCGCCGAGATGCCCGCGCGCTTGGCGAGGTCGACGTTTGTCATGCGTCCGTCGGCCTGCAAATCCGCCAGAATATGCCGGTCAATCTTGTCGAGCTTGGCTCGGTTGGACATTGCGATCCGTCTCCCGTTGGCCGGGGTTCTAGGCCACAAATCGGGGGATAGGCAATAAAATTACTTCTCTTTTCCAGAACTCGTATTTTTCGCGCGCTCGCACGAGGAATCTTTGTCCGAAAGGACATCTGAGCCTTGGTCCTGGGCGGCCGATGCCGCTAGAACGCGAATCCTGCGCGACGCATAGCTCGTCTCTTGACGCAGCATGCTTTGCGCTCGTCTAATGACCTATGCACGGGAGGCAGGGGCCGTAAGGATGTCGGCGACCCATCACAGCAAAATTCTGATCCTCGGTTCGGGGCCGGCCGGATATACGGCGGCTGTCTATGCGGCCCGTGCGAACCTCAAGCCGTTGCTGGTCCAGGGCATGCAGCCCGGCGGCCAGCTGACCATCACCACGGATGTCGAGAACTACCCGGGCTTCGCCGAGGTGATCCAGGGTCCCTGGCTGATGGAGCAGATGCAGAAGCAGGCCGAGCATGTCGGCACCCAGGTGGTGTTCGACACCATCGTCAAGGTCGACCTCTCGCGCCGCCCCTTCGTCTGCACCGGCGACTCGGGCGACACCTATGTCGGCGAGACGCTGATCATCTGCACCGGCGCCTCGGCGCGCTGGCTGGGGCTGGAATCGGAGCTGACCTTCCGCGGCGGCGGCGTCTCGGCCTGTGCGACCTGCGACGGCTTCTTCTTCCGCGGCAAGGAGGTCGTGATTGTCGGCGGCGGCAACACCGCGGTCGAGGAGGCGATCTACCTCACCAACCACGCCAGCAAGGTCACGCTGATCCATCGCCGCGACTCGCTGCGCGCCGAGAAGATCATGCAGGAGCGGCTGTTCAGGAATCCGAAGATCGTGCCGCTGTGGAACCACGTGGTCGAGGAGATCGTCGGCGAGACCAAGCCGCATCCGCTGGTCAACGGCGTGCGCGTGCGCGACGTCAAGAGCGGTGCCACGAAGGTCGTCCCGACCGACGGCGTGTTCGTGGCGATCGGCCATACCCCCAACACCGAGCTGTTCAACGGGCAGCTCGACATGGACGGCGAAGGCTACCTGCTGACCCGGCCGGGCTCGACCGCGACCAACGTCGCGGGCGTCTACGCCGCGGGCGACGTGCAGGACAAGATCTATCGCCAGGCCGTGACCGCCGCGGGCACCGGCTGCATGGCGGCGCTGGAGGCCGAGAAATTCCTGGCGGCACACGAGGTGCCGGCGGCACAGGCGGCCGAATGATTCGGTACGCGGCGCCGGATCAACCGGTGCCCGGCAATGAAACGAACAGGGAGCGGACGGAGACGGGGCCGTGATGGATTGGGACAAGCTGCGCATCTTCCACGCCGTGGCTGATGCGGGAAGCTTCACGCACGCCGGCGACCAGCTGAAGCTCAGCCAGTCGGCGATCAGCCGTCAGATCGGCGCGCTCGAGGAGCAGCTCGGCGTGATGCTGTTCCATCGTCACGCGCGCGGCCTGATCCTCACCGAGCAGGGCGAGCTTCTCTACCGCACCGCGCGCGAGATGGCCGGCAAGGTCAATACCGCGGAAGGCCTGCTGCGCGCCAACCAGGACAAGCCGGCGGGCCGGCTGAAGATCACCTCGGCGGTGGGCTTCGGCTCGACCTGGCTGACCGGCCACATGCACGAGTTCATCGAGGCCTATCCCGACATCGACGTGTCGCTGGTGCTGAGCGACAACGAGCTCGACCTCGGCATGCGCGAGGCCGATGTCGGCCTGCGGCTGACCGCGCCGCGCCAGCCCGGGCTGATCCAGCGCCACTTGATGACGGTGCAGTCGCACGTCTACGCTTCCGAGTCCTATGTGCAGAAATACGGCAAGCCCGAGAAGGCCAGCGACCTCGAGAAGCATCGCCTGATCATTTTCGGCGAGGACGCCCGCGCACCGGTGCAGGACGTCAACTGGCTGATGCAGCAGGGCAACCCAGACGGGAATCCGCGCAAGGTCGTCCTGCGCGTCAACAACACCTACGGCATCTACCGCGCCGTCGAGAGCGGCCTGGGTATCGCCGCCCTGCCCGACTATCTCGCACGCCAGTCGACCAAGCTGGTGCCGGTGCTGCCCGAACTCGACAAGCGCACGACGGACGTCTTCTTCACGTATCCCGAGGAGCTGCGGCATTCCAAGCGCATCGCGGTGTTCCGCGACTTCCTGCTGCGCAAGGTCGCGGAGATGCGCCACTAGGCCATGACCCGATTGTCAGGCTTGTGTCATTCGGCCCGAGCCTAGACTTTTGTCTAAAGAACTGCGGGCTTCGCATGGCTGGCCTGATCAATTTCCCAATACTGAAGTCAGCCGGATCGCCTATCTTCTGCCCATGTCCAGAGGGCGTTGCGGCGTTGAGTTGGCGGCGTCATCTGGACATGGGCCTGGAGCCTCGCTTCGGGCAAGGATCTTCGGATCCTACGTCTCCCAGACGTGAAGCCTCCCTGTTTGACTTTCGGCCCGCGCAAAACGCGGGCCGATTTTTTTTGTGGCCCGGCGGCTGTCCGCGATACCCCTGATGGTTGCATGGGCGCTTTGCCGGCTACGCACCCCTCCCTCGCTAGAGCAGAGGTGGCGGCCCGGCCACGCCAAGCGCGTGTTGGCCGAACAGCGCCCCCTGGAGATCGGGTGAGAACATGACATGCGCGTTGGCCGCATGCGCATCGCGGAACAGGCGCTGCATGCGGTTGGTCAGGTAGAGCCCGCTCGAGCCGGCGACGCCCATCAGGATATCGACCGCCTCGAGGCACATGCGCACCGAGAAGAAGGCGTCGCGGCGATAGCGCAGCTTGTCGTCGTGCGTCGGCTCCCGTCCGGCGCGCGCGACCTCCATCGCGTGCGCGCAAGCCGCGCGCATGATCATCTCGGCGGTATCGATGCGCGCGCCGGCTTCGGCCACCTTGATCTGCACGGTCGGGCTGGCGCCCACCGGCTGGCCGGTCGTCGTCGCGTTGCGTTTGCGCGCGGCGCCGACAGTCACCTCGTAGGCGCCCTGCGCGCAGCCCAGCATGACGCCGGACAGCACGTATGGACCGAGCGCCAGCAGGGGCAGGCGCAGGAGAGGCGATTGATTCACCGCGGAGCCGGGGTGCGGCTTGCCGTTCATCGCCCAGGCCGTGACCGAGCGGTGCTCCGGCACGAAGAGGCGCTCCACCGCCACGTCCTTCGAGCCTGTGCCGGACAGGCCGACGGCATGCCAGGTATCGATGATTTCGTACTGCGAGCGGTGCACCAGCGCGAAGCGCTGATCGACCGGCGGGCCGTCGTCGCGCTCGCGCACCATGAAGGCCAGCATGTTCCAGTCGGAATTGTCGACGCCCGAGGACAGCGGCCAGCGGCCAGTGACCTCATAGCCGCCGTCGACCTTGCGGCCGCGACCGGCGGGGAAGGCGAGCGACGTGGCGATCAGCGTATCCGGCGAGATGTCCCAGATCTCGTCCTGCGCCTCAGGCGGAAAATAGCCCAGCATCCAGTGGTGGCTGGAGAGGTTGCCGAGATTCCACGCCGTCGACGGGCAGACGCGCGCGATGATCGCGCAGGTGTCGACGATGATGCCGACGTCGAGGTCGGCGCCGCCGACGCGCGCCGGCTGCACCATGCGGAACAGGCCGGTGCGGTGAAGGTCGCGCTCCGTGTCGTCCGGTAGCCGTCGCAGCTTCTCGCAGTCTTCGGCGCGCTCGGCGATGCGCGGCACAAGCGCGTGCGTGCGCGCAAGCATCTCCGAGTAGGTCACGCCGCTGAACGAGACCTTCGTCGCGGGCAGCGTCGCCGAGCTGCTCCAGGCAGCTCCAGCCTCTTTCGGCATTTGTTTCCTCCCCGGCGCGGACCGCCGATGGGAGGACTCAACCAGTCAGCCGGAGCGTGTCAACCCAGGCCCTGGCCGTTGTGCTTGCCGTTCGACAGGTACGGCCAGTACAGCGCGTGCGCCCTGTAGAAGTTCTCGCAGTGGATCGGATCGCGCAGGTAGATGCCGTCGCCCATGCGGAGGGCGAGGAAGTGGTCGGCCATCTTCACGCCGGGGTTCTTTTCCGCCGACAGGAAGTCGTCCTGGCAACCGTGCTGCAGCTTGGAGACCAGGAAGGTGTTCATCGTCCGCACCAGGTCGCGCGCCTCGGGCGACCAGCGGCCGCGCGGCGCGCCCGGCTCCAGCGCCGAGATGTAGATCTTCGAGAAGCCGGTGCCGTTGAAGCGCCAGACACTCATCATGTCGTAGTCCGAGACCATCATGACGCCGTTCGCGCTGCGCACGGTGCCGGTCTCGTTGGTCTTGGCCTTGGTGGCGAAGGTCTTGGCCGGCAGCGTGCCGTGGAAGGCGCGCGCCCAGGGCTTGGGGCAGCGGATGATGATCAGCAGGTTCTGCTCGGCCGTGAAGCGGCGCAGGCTCATCACGTCGCGCGCATCGACGCCCGATTCCTCCGACAGCCGCAGGTCGAGCCCATCCGCGCCGGCGCCCCTGGCCTGGCCCGCCTTGCTGCGCGCGAGGTCGCCCAGCCCCGCGGGGCTGATGTTGAGTCCGGCCATGTAGCGAATACCCCTGAATTTCAGAAATGAACGCTCACTCTAGCATATGGGCCACCCGGCGCCAACTGCGGCGTGGTGGCTCTCCGGGGGGTAAGGCCTTAAGCGGCCTTAGGTGTGCGCCGGGGCGCCCGGTTGTCGTTGGCCCGCTTCCGCCGATGGCCGCCGCCGCGGCTGCCGCCGATGCTGCGCCGCAGCTGCTCCATCAGGTCGATCACCTTGCCTTCTTCAGGCTCCGGCGCGGCGGCCTTCACCGGCTTCTGGCCCTTCTGGCGACGGCGGATCAGCGCCTTCACCGCGGTCTCGTAGCGATCGGTGAAGGCGCTGGGATCGAAGGGCCCTTCCTGCTGGTCGATGATCTTGCCGGCGATGTCGAGCATCGCCTTGGCCGGACGGGGCAGGTCGATCTTGCCGGTGATCCGGCCCGGCTGGCGCACCTCGTCGTGGGCACGCAGGGTGGTCAGCAGGAAGGCGCTGCCGCGCGGCTCCAGCGCGACGATGCGTTCGCGGTTGGCCAGGACCAGCCGGCCGATCGCCACGCGCTCGCGATCCGCCATCGCCTTGAGGATCACCGCGAACGCGTCGCGTCCGGTCTCGCCGTCCGGCACCAGGTAGTAGGGCTCGTCCCAGTAGATGCGGTCGATCTCGCCCAGGTCGACGAAGCGCTCGATGTCGAGGATCTTGGTCGTTTCCAGCTTCAGTGAATCGAGATCGTCAGGATCGATCAGCACGTTCTTGCCCTTCGACACCTCGAAGCCCTTCACCAGCGAACGGCGATCGACCTCCCGGCCGGTGGCGGCATCCTTGGCCACCTGGCGGATGCGGTTGTGGGTCTTCGGATTGATCAGGTGGAAATGCGTGCCGGTGCGCGCTTCGACCGCCTTGTAGAGCGCCACCGGGCAGCTCACGAGTGACAATCGAAGGTGTCCAGTCCAGCTGGGTCTGACGGCCATGATCTCCTCCGCGCCACGTCAGTCAACACCGCGGGGCGGTACGGGTTGCCCGGTGCCGGAACCGGCCCGGCCGCGGTCGCGTTCAGGCACCGTGGCTTCCAGGAAACTCGCGACATATCGGGCGAAGCGCGACTTCAGCCAGACGCCCGAGCCACGGGGCGGCGCGACGCGATCGGCCAGGGCGCTGCGCTTCGTCGTGCAGCGGCACGACGCCACCCGCCTGCACTACGATTTCCGGCTCGAGCTCGACGGCGTCTTCAGGTCCTGGGCGGTCACGCGCGGGCCCTCGCCCAATCCCGAGGACAAGCGCCTGGCGGTCGAGACCGAGGACCATCCGCTCGACTACGGCGATTTCGAGGGCACGATTCCCAAGGGCCAGTACGGCGGCGGTACAGTGCAGTTATGGGATCGTGGCTACTGGACAGCCGAAGGCGATCCGCATGCCGGGCTCAGGAAGGGCGAGCTGAAGTTCACCCTCGACGGCGAACGGCTGAAGGGCAGCTGGGTGCTGGTGCGCATGAAGCGCGACCGCGCCGGCGGCAAGCGCACCAACTGGCTGCTGATCAAGCATCGCGACAAGGCGGCACGCACCGGCGATGCTGAGCGCTGGCTGAAGCGCAACGACGGCTCCGTCGCCTCGGGGCGGACGCTGGAGCAGATCGCCGCCGGCACCGGCAAGCGCCCGACGCCGTTCATGACCGACCGCAAGGCGAGCGCCGGAGCGGTATGGCAGTCCAACCGGCCTGATGGCGGCCGAACGACCGCGGTACGCAGGGCGAGGCCGCGCAAGGTCTCGGCGATGCCGCGTTTCGTGGCGCCGCAGCTGTGCAAGCTGGTCGATCGCGCGCCGGACGGCCCGGGCTGGGCGCACGAAGTGAAGTTCGACGGCTATCGCGTGCAGCTGCGGGTCGAGGATGGCGAGCCTGCCCTGCGCACGCGCAAGGGGCTGGACTGGACCGAGAAGTTCGCCGCCATCGCCCAGGCTGCCGCTGGATTGCCCGACTGCATCATCGACGGCGAGGTCTGTGCGCTTGACCACGAAGGTGCGCCGGACTTCTCGGCGCTGCAGGTGGCGCTGTCGGAAGGCAACTCGAAGCAGCTCGTGTTCTTCGCCTTCGACCTGCTGTTCGTCGCGGGCGAGGATCTGCGCAAGCTGCCGTTGATCGACCGCAAGGAGCGCCTGCGCGCGCTCTTGGATGCGGCCAAAATCGCCAGGCGCACGATCCGCTATGTCGATCACCTCGAAACCGCGGGCGACGCCGTGCTGCGCTCGGCCTGCACCATGCATTTCGAAGGCATCGTGTCGAAGCGGATCGACGCGCCTTACCGGACCGGTCGCGGCGACTCCTGGACGAAGGCGAAATGCCGGACCGGGCATGAGGTCGTGATCGGCGGATGGACCAGCGAGCAGGGCGAGCTGCGGTCGTTGCTGGCCGGGGTGCATCGCGGCCGGGGCAAGCTGGTCTATGTCGGCCGCGTCGGTACCGGCTTCAACGCCGCGACCCGGCGATCCCTGCTGAAGCGGCTCGAGGCTATCGAGAGCGAGAGGAGCGCCTTCGACATCGAGGCCAGCCCGCCGCGCGAAGCCAACATGCATTGGGCGAAGCCGGAGCTGGTGGCCGAGATCGAGTTCGCGGGCTGGACCGGCGCCGGCAATGTGCGGCAGGCTGCCTTCAAGGGCCTGCGCGAGGACAAGCCGGCCCGGGAGGTCGAGGCGGAGAAGCCCGCGAAGGTCGCGACCAAGGCCATCGCCAAGCCCGGACCGAAAACGGCGGCGGCGCCGAACGGACCCGGCCGCGCCGTGGTGATGGGTGTGTCGATCTCCCACCCCGACAAGACGTTGTGGCCGGACGTGGATCCGCCGGTCACCAAGCTGGAGCTGGCGCGATACTTCGAGAGCGTCGGCGCGTGGATGATCGAGCACATCAGGGGAAGGCCCTGCTCGATCGTGCGCACGCCCGACGGCATTGATGGGCAGACCTTCTTCCAGCGGCATGCCATGCCGGGGACGTCGCATCTGCTGACGCTCACCAAGGTCGCGGGCGACAGGAAGCCGTACCTGCAAATCGATCGCGTCGAGGCCTTGGCGGCGGTGGCGCAAATGGGCGCGACCGAGCTGCATCCCTGGAACGGCCAGCCCGGCGATCCCGAGATGCCCGGTCGGCTGGTGTTCGATCTCGATCCCGGTCCGGGCATCGAGTTCAACGCGATCGTCGAGGCGGCCAACGCGATGCGCGCGCGGCTCGAGGCGCTGGGCCTAGTGTGCTTCTGCAAGACCACCGGCGGCAAGGGCCTGCACGTGGTCACGCCGCTGTCGGACAGGAAGGGCATCGATTGGGACGTCGCCAAGGGCTTCGCGCGCGAAGTCTGCCGGCGCCTCGCCGACGACGAGCCCGAGCGCTACGTGCTGAACATGGCCAAGCGCGAGCGCAAGGGGCGCATCTTCCTCGACTACCTGCGCAACGACCGCACCTCGACCGCGGTGGCGCCGCTGTCGCCGCGCGCGCCGGCGCCACGGTGTCGATGCCGTTGAACTGGACGCAGGTGCGCGCCGGTCTCGATCCCCGGCGCTTCACGATCCGCACCGCGCCCAAGCTGCTGAGATCGGCGAAACCGTGGCAGGACTACGACGCCGGGGCGCGCTCGCTGGTGGGGGCGATCCGCAAGCTCGGGTCACCGAAGTAGCTACGCCTCGCCGTCGTGCTCGCCGATCTTCGGCGCCTGCGCCGGGAAGCCGGCGCGCTGGCCGTCGAACGAGACCGGCAGCGCGTGCAGCAGCGAGGGCAGATCGCCATAGGGCTGCATATACATGCCCAGCGCCCTTGTGTGCTCGAGCGCCACGACCTCGGGAATGGCGTTGATCGGTCCGCACGGCACGCCCACGGCCTGCAGCTTCGCCGCCCAGCTCTCCTTGGTGTCGCGCTTCATGATCTCGGTGATCATGTCGAGCAGCAGCGGGCGGTGCGCGGAGCGCTCCTTGTTGGTGAGGAAGCGCGGGTCGGTGATCCACTCGGCCTTGCCCAGGGTCTCGGCGAACTTGGCCCACAGCCGGTCGTTGCCCGGCGTCACCATCAACAGCCCGTTGCTGGTCTCGAAGGCCTGGTAGGGCGTCAGCGTGATGTGGCCGGTGCTCTGGCGCGGCGGCACGGCGCCGGTGGTGGAGAAGGCCGCGACATGCGTCGACACCCACATCAATCCGCTCTCGAACAGCGACGTGCTGACCACGCAGCCCTTGCCGGTGTGGGCCTTCTGCAGCAGCGCGCCGAGGATGCCGATCGCCGTCCACATGCCGGTGCTGAGATCGATGATCGACACGCCGATGCGCGAGGCCGGGCCGGACGGATCGCCGTTGACGCTGACCAGCCCCGCCTCGGCCTGGATCAGCGGCTCGTAGCCCGGGCGCAGTTTCCATGGGCCGGTGTGGCCGAAGGCGCTGAGGTCGGCGTAGACGAGCCCGGGGAATCTCGCGGTCATCGTCTTGCCGTCGATGCCGAACTTCTCGGTCACGCCGGCGCGCAGGTTGTGCACGAAGGCGTCGGCCGTGCCGATCAGATCGATCAGCTTCTGCTTCTGCGCCGCATCGTTGAGATCGACGGTGATCGACTTCTTGCCGCGGTTCAGGCCGACGAAGTTCACGCCCTCGCCGGCGATGAACGGCGGCCCCCATTTGCGCGCGTCGTCGCCCTCGGGCTTCTCGACCTTGATCACCTCGGCGCCCATGAAGGCGAGGATCTGGCCGCAATAGGGCCCGGCGAGATTCTGGCCGAACTCGACCACCTTCACGCCGTTCAACACACCGGGGATCATGAAGACTCCGTATTTTTCTCCCTCTCCCCGCGAGCGGGGAGAGGGTCGGGGTGAGGGGCTGAACCAGGTTGCGCAGGGCAGTGGTGCGCCACCCGATGCAACCCCTCACCCTAACCCTCTCCCCGCGCGCGGGGAGAGGGAATGATGACTACCGCACGCCGCCGAGGATCTCGCGCGCGACCAGCA
>JBFXAZ010000041.1:0-41582 GCA_050183765.1 Reyranellaceae bacterium
CTCCAAACACCCCGGAGGGGGAAGGTGCCCGAAGGGCGGAAGGGGGATGTCGAACACGAACGCATGAGTTCGGCTTCGACATCCCCCATCCGTCGCTCCGCGCCACCTTCCCCCTCCGGGGGAAGGTTAGACCAGGAAAGAGAAGCCATGCTGCGTCTGGGACTGATCGGGTATGGCGCCATCGGCCTGCACGTGCGCGAGGCGATGGCGGCGGGGCGCATCGAGGGCGTCGAGCTGCGCGCGGCCCTGGTGCGCCGGCCACGCCAGGAGATCACGACCCGGCCGGACATCACCCACGACGCCGACCACTTCTTCGACTACGGCATGGACGTGGTGGTCGAATGCGCCGGACACGACGCCGTGCGGTCCCACGCCGAGCGCGTGCTGGAGAACGGCATGGACCTGCTGGTGACATCGGTCGGTGCGTTCACCGACCAGGCGCTGTACGAGCGCGTGCTGTCGGCGGCGCGCCACAACGGCAAGCGGCTGATCCTGCCCTCCGCCGGCATCGGCGCGATCGACATCCTCTCGGCCGCGGCCGTCGGCGGGCTCGACTCGGTGACCGTGACCGTGCGCAAGGATCCCTCGGCCTGGAAGGGTACCGCTGCCCAGGACCTCGTCGATCTCGATTCGCTGACCGAGCCGCATGTCGTGTTCGACGGGCCGGTACGCGAGGGCGCGCGGCTCTATCCGCAGAACGTCAACATCTCCGCCGCCGTCGCGCTGGCCGGTATCGGGCTGGACCGCACGCGCGTGGTGATCGTCGCCGATCCCACCATCGCCACGCATGTCGTCGAGGTCGAGGCGGCCGGCGCCTTCGGCCGCTTCCGCTTCATGGAGGATGTCGCGGTCAGCGCCGAGAATCGCAAGACCGGCCGGATCGTCGCCATGGCGCTGGTCAAGACCGTACGCCAGCTCGCCTCGACGCTGGTGGTGGGGGCGTAGGGCTTTCTTCCCTCGCCCCGCCCGCAGGGAGAGGGAGAAGAAACTCAGTTCGTCTGGAAGTTCAGCGTCGTGAGCTGCTTGAACGTGACCTGCACCAGCACGCGCGCGGCCTCCGCGGTGGTGTTGCCGCTGAAGTAGATGCCGCGCTGGCCGAAGACCCGGATGAGGAAGCACTCGTCCTCGTAGGTGATGCCGGCCTGGTAGTCGGTGAAGTTGCGCCGCGTGATGTCGAAGCGGCCGCCCAGCTCGATCGTCCAGTTCGGCGCGATCGGCGTGCGCATCAGGGCTACCACCGAATCGCGCGGCGGCGGCACGCCGGAATAGCGCCCGAGCGGGCTGGCCGTGCCTTCATGCGCGTAGCCCACCGTCAGGCTGGCCTCGCGGCCGAAGAAGCGGTGGCGCAGGGTCGGCGCGACATAGGCCTGCACCACGCCGAAATCGCGTGCGTCGAAGCGGCCGTACATGTCGAGCGACAGCGGATAGCCGACATCGGCGCGCAGGCCGACCACCCAGTCGGATGCCTTGTCGCCCGGGGCGCGCAGCCGTCCGCCGAAATTGTCGTCGCCCAGGAGATAGCGCAGCTGGCCGGCCTCGAGCGTGACGGATTCGCCCGACGCGAAGCCCAGGGTCGTGCGCAGGCCGTAGACGACGCGCAGGCCGCTCTCGCGCCGGTCGAAGCCGGTGTGGCGGTCGCGCGAGAAGATCGAGCTGAAATCCATCTCCAGGCTGCGCGAGTCCTCGTTGAGCGTCGGTCGCGTGCCGGCGATCTTGCCCGAGCCGATCAGCAGCGCCTTGGGCTCGATGACGATGGAACCGCCACCGAGGGACGCCACGAACGGATAGGACCATTCGAGCCAGCCGGCGGCGTCGCTCGACGCCCAGCTGGCGGCGCCGGTCGGCAGGCCGTTGGACAACGGATCGACGACGTCCACCGGTCCCGACTTGGTGCGGTCGAGCCGGCCCATCAGCTGCGCGCCGAAGCCCACGACCTGTCCGCCGCGCAGCAGCGCGCGGCGCTGCCACTCGACGACCTGGATCGCGCTGCTGGTCGCCGGCCCGTACTCGCGCAGGATCTCGCGCAGCAGGGTGCGCGTCTCCAGGGTGCCGCCGACGAACGGAACCGGGATGCGCTGATGCGCGAAGGCGTGGAAGCCGGCGGTGGGCACCTGTCCGGCGAACCCGTCGGCGTGCAGATCCTGGTAGTGCGCGGCGCGGATCTGCAGGAAGGATTGCGAGCCGAAGCGCTCCAGCGCCGCGACCGAACGGGCGAAGATCTGGCGACCGATGCCGAAATCCTCGTGGAAGGCGCGGTCGCTGGAATAGTCGGCGTCGCCGACCGCGCGCCAGTTCGCGTCGATGTCCCAGCGCAGCGCGCCGCGCACCAGATAGCGCAGCCGTCCGCCGTCATAGGCGAAGCGCGGCCGCAGCGCGACGTCGAAGGTATCGCCGCGCTTGCGCGCCTCGATGTCGAACATCGGCCGCAGCGGGTGCTGCACGTAAAGGCGCGGACGGATCGACAGATCGGCCGAGTCGTCGAAGGCGTAGAAGTATTGCGGCTCGGCGTAGAAGCCGCGCAGCGCGCCGCGGCCGACATCGAACGAGACCAGGCCGCTGCGCCGGCGCACGTCGGGCGCGGGATGGGTGAAGTACGGCGTGAAGGCCACCGGCACGCCGAACATCTCCATCGCCGCGTTGTTGTAGATGAAGTCCTGCGAGGCCTCGTCGACCACGACGCGACGCGCCGTGATGCGCCACACCGGCGGACGCTCGGGATCCTTGGCGCATTCGTCGCAGGGGGTGGCCTGCGCATGCCGCAGGGCGAACTGGCGGCCCTTGGCGACGCTCAGCCGGCCGTCGCTGGCGCGCACCCGCCAGTTGCGGCGCAGCACCATGCGGATGTCGCGCCCGGCGCCGTCGGTGAACGCGGCGTCGACGTCGACCTCCTTGAAGAACACGATGTCGCCATTGTCGTCGATCACCGCGACGTTGCCGACGGCGCGCAGGCGGTCGCGGCGCGAATCGTAGACCACCTCGTCGGCGATGATCGACCGCGAGCCGCGGCGCACCTCGACCAGGCCGCGCGCGATCAGCCGCCGGCCGCCCGCCTCGCGGATCACCTCGTTGGCCAGCACCAGGGTCTCGCCGCCCTGCCCCGGCGCGCTGGTCTGCGCCAGCGCGCTCCCGCACCACGCCGCCAGCGACAGCATGAGCGCCGCGAGGGCTCGCAGCGTCGCCGTCACGAGATCGGACCGTTCCGGTTCAGGCGGTCCGCGCGGGGTGCGCGCGCAGCGCTTCTTCATTGACGTCCGCGCCCCAGCCGGGCCGCGTCGGCACGACCAGCTCGCCGTTCTCGATCACCGGCGGATGGGTCACGAGATCGTCCTTCCACGGCACGTCGTCGATGTCGATCTCCATCACCCGGAAGTTCGGGATCGCGGCGCAGAAATGCGCGCTCATCAGCGTCGACAGGTGGCCGTAGAAATTGTGCGGCGCGCAGTTGATCTCGTAAGCCTCGGCCATCGCCGCGATCTTCACCGACTCGAGCAGGCCGTTCCACGGCACGTCGACGATCGCGGTGTCCATCGAGCGGTTCTCGAAGAAGAAGCGGAACTGGCGCCGACCGAACAGCGACTCGCAGGAGGCGATCGGCATATTGGCCTTGCGGCGGATATAGGCCAGGCCCTCGGGGTCGTAGCTGTCGATCTCGAGCCAGAAGAGGTCGTAGGGTTCGACCGTACGCGCCACCTTCACGTAGCCGTCGGTCTTGAAGTTGAAGTTGGTGTCGAGAAGGATGCCCATGTCCTTGCCGGCACCCTGGCGGAAGGCGCCGAGGCCGTCGGTGATAGCGCCCAGGATGCGGTTGTCGACGTTGAGCTCGGGCCAGCCCGGATTGCGCCCGAAGCCAGGCTGATGCATGTACGGCTTGCCGCGGTCGAACATGAAGATGTTGGTCTTCAGCGCCTTGAATCCGCGCTCCTTCACGTGCCGGCCGAGCTTCACCAGGTCGTCGTAGCCGCGGATCGGCTCGAGCCCCATGGCTTCCGAGTGGTTCAGCCGGTAGCTGCCGCAATGCGACCAGTAGAGCGGCAGGCGGTCGCGCACCGGGCCGCCGAACAGCGCGTAGACCGGCACGCCCAATGCTTTCGCCTTCACATCGAGCAATGCGTTCTCGATCGCCGCGATCGCCTGGGCGTTCATGCCGCCGGGCGCCTGGCGGGTGATGGCGTAGAGCTGCGAGGAGATGCGCTCGACCGGCCGCGGGTCCTGGCCGATCAGGTGGTGGGCCAGGCGGTGGATCACCGCGGTCAGCCCGCCGCTGCCGTAGCTCTCGTTGTATTCCGACCAGCCGATGAGGCCTTCGTCCGTCGTGACCTTGAGGAACGAAAAGGTGCGCCAGCCGGCGTTGCAGTGAAGATCTTCGATGCCGATGATGCGCATGGCCGCCCTCCCGATTTCGCGCCGGCCAGCCTAGTATGATCAGCACGTGCGTTCACCCCTGGAGATGCCGTCCATGTCCGCAGCCGAGGCCCGGCCGCTGCTGTTCACGCCGCTTTCGATCCGCGGCGTCACCCTGCCCAACCGCGTCGTGATCTCACCCATGGTGCAGTATCACGCCGTGGACGGGCTCGCGAACGACTTCCACGTGGTGCATCTCGGCGGCTTCGCGCGCGGCCGCGCCGGGCTGGTGTTCACCGAAGGCACGGCGGTCGAGGCGATCGGCCGGGTGACGCAGCACGATACGGGCATCTGGAACGACGCGCAGGTCGCGGCCTTCCGCCGGGTGGTCGACTTCATCCACGGCGAAGGCGCCAAGGCGGCGCTGCAGCTCGCGCATTCCGGCCGCAAAGGCTCGATGCAGCCGGTGCCCGAGGGCAACGGCCCGCTCGACGAGACCGACTTCGCCAAGGGCCGCCGCGCCTGGCAGGTTGTCGGACCGACGAGCGAGCCGGTGGCGCCGGGCTGGCTGATCCCGCATGCGCTCTCGGCCGCCGAGATCGGCGGCATCGTCGAGGCCTTCGCGCAAGGGGCGAAGCGCGGCGACGCCGCCGGCTTCGATGTCGCCGAGATCCACGGCGCGCATGGCTACCTGATCGCCTCGTTCCTCTCGCCGATCAGCAACACGCGCAACGACGCCTATGGCGGCGACCGCGCCGGGCGCATGCGCATCGCGCTGGAGATCACGCGCGCGGTGCGCGCCGCCTGGCCGCAGCACAAGCCGCTGTTCTTCCGCGTCTCCTCGCTCGACGGCGCCGGCGGCTGGGATCTCGACGACACCGTGGCGCTGTCGCAGGCGCTCAAGGAGCTGGGCGTCGACGTCGTCGACTGCTCCTCCGGCGGACTCACCAACACCGCGACGGCACAGCCGATCCCGCGCCATCCCGGCTTCCAGGTGCCCTTCGCCTCTGAAGTGCGCAACAAGGGCGGCGTCAAGTCGATGGCGGTCGGCCTGATCCTCGACGGCAGGCAGGCCGAGGCGGTGCTGCAGGACGGCCACGCCGATCTGGTCGCGATCGGCCGCCAGGCGCTCTACGATCCGTTCTGGGCGCTGCACGCGGCGCAGGAGCTGGGCTGCGATCCGTCGTTCGCGATGTGGCCCCATGAATACGGCTGGTGGCTCGACAAGCGAACCCGGTCGCTGGTGCTGCCCAAGGCGGCCGAATAGGGAGCGGTGCGATGAAGTTCAGCCTGTTCATGTACTGCACCGTCGGCCGCCGGCACGAGCTGGAGGCCGGCATGGCCGGGCGCAAGCCGGAGCTCTACCAGCGCATGCTCGACGAGATCGCCGAATACGCGCGCTTCGCCGACGACGCCGGCTATTTCGGCTTCGGCCATCCCGAGCATCACCTGCAGATCGAGGGCTTCGAGATCTCCAACGATCCGCGCCTGATGGGCATGTGGCTGGGCAAGCACACCAGGCGGCTGCGGGTCATCACCTGCGGCTTCGTGTCGACCACGCACAACCCGCTGCGCGTGGCCGAGGACATCGCCACCATGGACAACATGCTGGGCGGCCGCTTCGGCGTCGGCCTGGTGCGCGGCTACCAGGCGCGCTGGGTCGAGAACTTCAAGGTGCGCGACGACCTCAACGCCGTCGGCCCGTGGAACAAGGACTCGCCCGCGGATACCGCCAATCGCGAGTACTTCACCGAGTTCGTCGACGTCGTGGTCAAGGCGCTGACCCACGACACGTTCCAGCATCGCGGCAAGTATTGGAACTTCCCGCCGCAGGGTCTCGTCAATCCGCATCCGCACGGCGTCTACACCGAGTTCGGCCAGGGTGTGGCCGCCGACATGAAGATCAACGAGATCGGCATCGCGCCGCGCCCGCTGCAGAGCCCGCACCCGCCGCTCTATGGCGGCTTCGCCGCCTCGATGCGCACGGCGCTGTTCTGGGCGCGCTATGGCGGGCGGCCGATCGTGCTGACCGACAACATCGATTTCTTCTCGCACCTGTGCGCCGGCTACACGCAGGAGGCGGAGAAGCACGGCCGCACGGTGAAGAACGGCCACCAGGCGGCGTGGGGCGGCGTGTTCATCTGCGCGCCGACCGACGCGCAGGCCAAGGAATGGCTGGAGGACATGCTGTGGTTCTGGAACCGCTGGGCGATCCCCTTCGGCCAGGGCGTGCCCGAGCTGCTGGTCGGCTCGCCCGACACCATCGCCCGACGCATCGAGGAGGTGCACAAGCGCGTGCCGATCGACGAATGCGTGCTGCTGATGCCCCAGGGCCTGCACGACCGCGGCCGCATCCTGCAGTCGCTCGAGCTGATGGCGACCAAGGTGATGCCGAAATTCGCGGACTGACTCAGTTGCACATCGAGTACTCGTCGCCGTCGACGACGAGAATCGGGTAGCCGCTGGAGTTGCGGTAGGCGTCGAGCGCGTGGGCCTGCCAGTTCGCGCCATCCTGCGACAGGAGCAACTGCGCGTTCTGTACCCGCCAGTAATACTGCTCCCCGCCCTGCGACCCCCCCCGAGTAGGTGCCGCCTGGACCGGAGGAATAGACCTCCCGGCCGCTGCGCACCGTGAGGATGCCGTTGGCACCGAACTGGCCGCGCCGCGTCGTGGTCGAGCCGCCTGCCGAGCTGTAGCGGAAATGGCACCACGGGCTGCTCGTCAGAAACTGACTGATCTCGGCGTCGCTATAGGCTCCAGCCGGCGGCGCGCCGCCGATCGCGAGCAGCAGCGTGGCGAGCATGAAGGCGATGCGACGCATGACGGCTCCTACAGCTTGCCGAAGGCCACGCCGCGCCAGGTCCAGCCCGATGCCGCGACCGCGTCCTGCAGCGGCTTCTTGATCTCCGCGGTGGCGAATTTGTACTGGTAGACCTGCCCGAAGCCGCCCTGCTCGGTGAAGGCATAGGCGGTCCCGAACTCGATCGAGACCTTCTGGCCGCGGAAGGCTTCGGCGGACAGCGACAGCGCAGGGATGCCGGCACGCCACTCGACCGTCCATTCCTGGTCGACGGCGCGCACTTCGCGCTTCTGCGGATCCAGCCGCATCAGCACCTTGAAGACCTTGGTCAGGCCGGCCTTGGCGAAGATCTCGTACCAGGCAGCATCGACGATGCGCCATTCGGCGACGAGATCGACCTTCTCCGGCGCGCCGTCGCGCACGACGAACGGCGCGGTCGGGCGATTGACCGCGAGAAGCGCGGCGTGAACCTCCGCCGGCGTCTTCGCGGCGACGCCCGCGGGCGGCTTCCTCGTGCCGGTCAGCCAGTCGAACAGGCCCATGGTGCTCTCCCCCGGTTCAGCCGGCGTGCTCCGCCTCGTTCACGCCCATGCCGTAGGTGATCTGATTGCCGTCCAGGTCGAGCACGTCGAAGTCGCGCATGCCGTAGTCGTAGGTCTGCGGCGCCTTCTGGACATTCGCGCCGCGCGCCTTCAGCTCCTCATACACCGCATCGACATCGCGCACGAAGATGCACAGGCCGCTGTTGCCGGGCTGCCACCTCGTCCCGCGCGCCGACAGCAGATGCAGCTGCACTTCGTCACGGCACATGCAGACGTAGTGCAGCGGCTCGCCCCACTCGAAGGTGATGTCGAAGCCAAGCGCATCGCGGAAGTGATCGCGGCTGGCGACGATGTCACGCACGGTGAAGACGGCGGCCGAGCCGACCATCATGGGAGCGTGCTTGGGTTCGGCCGCCATGATTGACCTCCCGTGCGCGTCAACGTCGCGCGTATTTTGCAAGGAACGCCTCGTCGACCGTGATGCCCAGGCCGGGGCGGTCGGGGATCTCGACCATACCCGCCTCGACCGGGAACTTCTCGTGCACGAGCTCCTGCAGCATCGGATTGCTGCCCAGGGAGTACTCCAGGACGAAGCCGGCGGACGAGGTCGCGGCCAGCGCCAGCCCGGCGGCGAAGCCCGGCGCACCCGACCACAGGTGCGGCGCCAGCCTGAGGTTGAAGGCCGAAGCGATGGCGCCGATGCGCACGCCCTCGGTGATGCCGCCGGCGATGGCGAGATCGGGCTGCAGGATGTCGGCGGCGCGCAGCTCGGCCAGGTCGCGGAAATCGTGGCGCGTGAACTCGCTCTCGCCGGCGCTGATCGGCACCGAGGAGGAGCGGCGCACCTCGGCCATGCCGCTCTTGTCGTCGCCCGATACCGGCTCCTCGAACCACATCAGGTCGCAATCCTCGACCATGCGCGCGAAGGCCTTGGCCTCGGCGACCGTGAAGGTGCCGTGCGCGTCGCAGGCCAGGCCGATCTCCGGTCCCAGCGCCGCGCGCGCCGCCTTCACGCGCTGGGCCGAGCGCGACGGCGTGCCGTCCATCACGCCGACGCGCATCTTCACCGCGCGGAAGCCGCCCTTCTCGACATAGCCGAGCAGCTGCCTGCCGATATTGGCGGCGTCCGCCCAGCCGCCCGACGCATAGGCCGGCATGCGCGCCGCGCGCCGCCCGCCGAGCAGCCGCCACACCGGGGCGTTGAGCGACTTGCCGAGAATGTCCCACAGCGCGATGTCGATGCCGCCGATGGCGCTGATGGTGAGCCCGCGTCGGCCGAGCTGCGGCAGGCCATGCCCGCGCGCGATGGCGTGGCCCTCGCGCTGGCTGTTGTACATCACGTCCCACAGCCGGGAGATGTCGCGCGGATCCTGGCCGACCAGCATCGGCGCAAGGTCGAGATTGACCATCGCCGCCAGCCCGGCGCACGACGCCGACGACCCCACGCCGGCCTTGGCCTCGCCCCAGCCGGTGATGCCGGCATCGGTGTCGATGCGCACGATGACCGAATCGAAGGAAGCCACGCGGCCGAAATTGCTGACGTGCTGACCCGATTCCGGAATCGGTACATGCGCCCAGGTGCCGTGAACAGCGGTGATCTTCATCGGCCCTTCCCTATGGCCCGCATTGACGCTCGATCGGCCCGACCAGCGCATCGGCGAATCTGCCGGCGCCCGCCGCGTTGAAATGGCCGTCGTCGACGAAATCGTCGGCGTGCCACCGCACGGCATGCGGCGTGTCGATGAACGGCACGTCCAGCCGCGCCGCCAGCCGCCGCAGATCCTCGTTCAGCCGATCGAGCACCTTGGGCACGTCGTGATAGGGCACCAGCGGCACCCAGCCGTAGCCCGGGTTGATCTCATGCCGTACGTGGTCGATGACCTGCGGCACGAAGATCGGCTTCACGCCCTGGTGCCGCGCGATGGTGACGATGAGATCCATGTTGGCGAGATAGATCGCCGCGAGCCTGGGATCGTAGGCCGAGGAAACCGTGCCGGTCGGCCGCGGCAGCGGCGGGCGGAACAGCGACACCAGCAGGCGGGCGACCACCGAGTAGGATTCGATCGGCAATGTCGTCTGCAGGCCGAGATTGCCGACCTGGTGCGGCAGGTGGAAATCGCTGTAGTCGGGCTTCAAGGTCGCCAGGTGCGCGCTGCGCACGTCGTTCCAGCCCATGTAGAACACGGCGCAGACCGGCTTCGATTCGCGGAAGGCGAACAACGTCTGCACCATCGTCTCGACGCTGCTGTAGCCGTCCATGCCGTAGTTCTCGATGATGAAGCCCGGGCCGAGCCGTGCCGAAAGCTGCGTCGCCCAGGTATCGGCGTCGCCGACGCCAGCGTCGTACGTGGTCGAGCCGCCGAACACGAAGATGCGGCGCGCATCGGGCGCCTTGTCGCGGTTGATCGTCAGGCGATGGTGCCGGGCGGTATGGGTGAACGGGCCGTGCTTGCCCGGCCGCGGCACGCCGACCAGCAATGGATGCGGCTCGAAGCGCTCGCGGATCTCCGGCGGCAGCGGGTGATAGCGCCCGCCGGCCGCCAGCCAGTGCACGACGTGCCCGCCGGCTTCGAGACCCAGCAGGCACAGCGGCGCGTAGGCCCAGGCCAGGCTGCGCGTCACCAGCGCCGTCGCCGCCGCGACAAGGCTGATGCCGAGCCAGAGCAGCTCGTAGCGCATGTTGGCGGCGCGGTGCGCGGCGGCGAAGGGATCCTCGGGATCCGGCGCCTTGAAATAGAGCGTGTAGACCAGGGCGATGGCGCAGAGCACGGCGCCCAGAAGGGCGAGCGCAGCCGCCGTCATGCGCAGGAAACGCACAACCCGTGCCGTCGCCGCCGTATTCGTCATGCCGTCCTGCCTCGCGCCCGCGTCCACCGGGCGGACGCTATCGCACGCGCCGACGCACCGTCCATCGGCCGCTGCTTTCCATCAGGCGCGCAGCGGCCGCGGTCGCTCGCCGCCTACTTGCCGGCGGTCAGCGGGCAGCCGCCGTCCTTCATCGGCCGGAAGGCGTCCTTGCCCGGCACGGTGGCGATGATCTTGGCCAGGTCCCACTCGCCCTTCGATTCGGCCGGTGTCTTGACCTGCATCAGGTACATGTCCCGAATGACGCGGCCGTCGGCCCGCACCTGCCCGTTCTTGGTCATGAAATCGTTGATCGGCAGCTCGCGCATCTTGGCCAGGACCGCCTTGGCCTCGTCCGTGCCCGCCGCCTTCACCGCCTTGAGATAATGCAGCACCGCGCCATAGGTACCGGCCTGGATGAAGGAGGGCGGCCGGCCCATCTCCTTGGTGAAGCGGTCGGTGAAGGCGCGCGCCTGCGGATTCATGTCGTAGTAGTACGGGCTGGCGAGCAGCAGGCCCTGGGCGATCCGCAGCCCCAGACCATGAACATCGGGGAACTGCGCCAGCGGGGCGCTGATCCGCATGCCCTGCTTCGCCAGGCCGAATTCGGCCGCCTGCTTGATGGCGTTGATGATATCGGCGCCGCCATTGGCGACCATCAGTCCCTTGGCCTTGGAGGCCTGCGCCTGGAGGATGTAGGATGAGAAATCGGGCGAGTTCAGCGGGTGGCGGACCGACCCGAGAACCTTGCCCCCTGCCGCCTTGATGAACTGCGTGGCGTCCTGCTCGACCGCCAGGCCGAAGGCGTAGTCGACGGTGACGAAGAACCAAGTATCGCCGCCCTGCTTGCTCAGAGCCTCGACGATCGTCTTTGTCTGGCCGTAGGTGTCGTAGATGAAGTGAATGGTGTTCGGGCCGCAGCTCTTGCCGGTCAGCGCCGAGGTCGCGGCGGCGGTCGGCATGAGGATCCGGTTCTTGTCCTGCGCCACCTTCACCAAGGCGAGCGCGATGGCCGAGTTCGGGATGCCGACGATCAGGTCGACGTTTTCGTCGTCGTACCAGCGCTTGGCGATGCCGACGCCGACATCGACCTTGCTCTGGAAGTCCGCCGTCACCAGCTCGATCGGCTTGCCGAGGACGGAGCCGCCGAAATCGGCGATCGCGAACTTGACGGATGCCACGTCGCCCGGCCCGGTGTTCTCGGCATAGGGGCCGGACATGTCGTCCAGCACGCCGATCTTGACCGTCTTGTTCTGGGCGTGGACGGGCAAGGCAAGCAGGCAACACGAAACTACCGCCGCGACGGCGGTCGAAAAGCAGCGCATTGTTTCCTCCCATAGACTTGTTGCGGGCACGTTAGCACGGGGCCGGCGCGTGCGCGACCGCTCGTCCGGCCGATGAGGATCGGCGCCTCTGTTTGACGAATGGCTGCGTAGCGCGTCCCGCTGTTCATCGCCGCGCGCGCTGGCTAGGCTTCACGCAAAGCGGGAGGGAACCATGAAGATCACCGACGTCACGCTGACGCTCTTCGCCTGGGACGACATCCCGGCCACCACCTATGGCGGCCACTCGGCACGCTCGGCCGGCAGCAGCGATCTCGGTCTGCTTACGGTCATGACCGACCAGGGAATCGAAGGCCACGCCTTCCTCGGCTCGGCGATGAACCCGGCATCGACCGACGGGCCTGGCCTGATCCGCCATCTCAAGCCGATGCTGATGGGCCACGATCCGCTCGACCGCGAACGGCTGAACCACGATTTGTGGCGACGGGTGCGCGCCTCGACCGTGCGCTGTATCGGCGCCTGCGACGTCGCGCTGTGGGACATCGCCGGCAAGGTGGCGAACCAGCCGGTCCACCGCCTGCTGGGCACGTACCGGGAGAAGATCCCCGCCTACGCCAGCTCGGCCGTGCTCGCGTCGCCCGAGGCCTACGCTGCGGAAGCGCAGCAATACAAGGCGGGCGGCTGGGCGGCCTACAAGATCCATCCGCCGACGCGCTGGCGCGAGGACATCAAGGTCTGCGAGGCGGTGCGCAAGGCGGTCGGCGACGACTACACCATCATGCTCGATTCGACCTGGAGCTACGCCTTTCCCGAGGCGCTGCGGGTCGGCAAGGCGGTCGAGGAGATGGGCTTCCACTGGTACGAGGACCCGCTGCACGACCAGGACCTCTACGGCTACGTCAAGCTCAAGCAGCTGCTGAAGATCCCGATCCTCGCCACCGAGTATCCGATCACCGGGCTGGAAGGCTACGCGCCGTGGATCGTCGAGCGCGCCACCGACTACCTGCGCGGCGACATCGCGGTGAAGGGCGGCATCACGACGCTGATGAAGACGGCGCACCTCGCCGAAGCCTTCCGCATGACCTACGAGATCCACCACGGCGGCAACTCGCACAACAACTACGCCCAGCTGCACGTCGCCATGGCGATCCGCAACACCGAGTTCTTCGAGGTGCTGCTGCCGTCGGGGGCGCAGAAATACGGCCTGAACCCCGACATCGATCCCGACAAGGACGGCTTCGTCCACGCGCCGACCGGCCCGGGCATCGGCGCGCCGATCGACTTCGAGCTGATCAAGCGCAAGACGGTGACGGCGCTGCGCTGATCACTTCCGTCTGCCCGCCTTCGCGGGGGGAAGCGCAGTCATGCTACAAGGCGGCGATGAACGCCCCCGCCGCCCTGCCCGTCACGCTGGCCGATATCGAGGCCGCCGCCAAGCTCCTGCAAGGCCAGGTCGCGCGCACGCCGATGCTGCATTCGCGCACCCTGTCGCGGGTCTGCGGCTGCGAGATCTGGGTGAAGTTCGAGAACCTGCAGTTCACCGCCTCGTTCAAGGAGCGCGGCGCGCTGACCAGGCTGTCGACTCTGTCGCGCGAGCAGCGCGGCCGCGGCGTGATCGCCATGTCGGCCGGCAACCATGCACAGGGCGTCGCCTACCATGCCGGCCGGCTCGACATCCCGGCGACCATCGTGATGCCGGCCTTCACGCCCTTCGTGAAGGTCAAGCACACGCGCGATCACGGCGCGCGCGTCGTGCTGCACGGCGAGTCGCTGTCGGAGGCGGCCGCCGAGGCGCGGCGTATCGCCGAGGCGGAGGCGCTGACCTTCGTGCATCCCTACGACGACCCCGCGATCATCGCCGGCCAGGGCACGGTCGGGCTGGAGATGCTGCAGGATGCGCCGCATCTCGACACGCTGGTCGTGCCGGTGGGCGGCGGCGGGCTGATCTCGGGCTGCGCCATTGCGGCCAAGGCACTGAAGCCCGACATCCGCATCGTCGGCGTCGAGACGACGAGCTATGCCGCGCTGTACCAGACCCTGCACGACGAGCCGGTCTCGGTGGGCGGCGAGACCATCGCCGAAGGTATCGCCGTGCGCGATACCGGGCAGCTGCCGCTGGCGGTGTGCCGCCGGCTGGTCGACGAGGTGAAGCTGGTCGACGAGGTCGCCATCGAGCGCGCCATCGTGCTGTTCCTCGAGGTCGAGAAGACCGTGGCGGAGGGTGCCGGCGCCGCCGGGCTGGCGGCGATCATCGCGCACCCCGAGTCCTTCGCCGGCCGCAAGGTGGGCGTAGTGCTGTGCGGCGGCAACATCGACACCCGCCTGCTCGCCTCGATCCTGATGCGCGGCCTGGTGCGCGACGGTCGCGTGGTCCGCCTGCGCGTGAAGATCAGCGACGCGCCGGGCCAGCTGGCGCGCGTCGCCGGCATCGTCGGCGAGGCTGGCGCCAACATCCTCGAGGTCCAGCACCAGCGGCTGTTCGGCGGCGTCGCGGCGAAGAACGCCGAGCTCGAGCTGCTGGTCGAAACGCGCGACGCCGCCCATGTGCGCGAGCTGGTCGACGCGCTGTCGCAGCGCTTCAAGGTGAAGCTGCTCGAGGGGACGGCGGAAGGCTGACTACAGGGCGCTGCTGTTGCGGGCGTTGCGGAGATCCAGGCTGCTGTAGCGAATCTTGTCGACATAGGCCTTGTCGGGCGCGAGCCAGTCCCGGCCGCCCGCGGCGATGCGCTTGCCCTGACCAAGCCACACCTTCATCTTGGCGGCGAATGTCCTCTCGTATTCGTCGGCGGTGCAGCACACGTTCGCCCAGGGATCGATGACGATCGCGCTTGCGACATTCTCAGGGACGTCCCTGACGCTGTCCCATCCCGACGCTTCTCCGACGACACAGAACACGTGGTCTCCGGGCCCGTCCGTGACCACAATCGCGATATCGATCTCTGGACCCACCTTCTTCGACACCAGGCACGCCGCAACGCAGGCCATCTCCGTGCAATTACCGACACGGATGCCGCCATCAAGGATCCGCTGACCATACGCGATGGCCGTATCCTTCTCGCCGTCGTTCCGAAGCTTGAGAATCTGCGACATCGCGATGACGACGTTCTGGTTGCGCCTCGTATGGTCGTCCACCTCGTCGGCCCCTTTGGCGATCGGCGAAGCACTCGGGCTGAGCTTGCTCAGCACCTCGTCGAGCTTGTGGCCTTTGGGATCGAGACTCACATCTGCGGATGCCGCGTAGGCCTTGTTGCCCGACTTGGCGCCGGCCGCGAAGTGCGCCCGAACCTGTCGCATGATCGCCTCGGCTTCCGACAAGAGCATGCGCCGCTCCCGGGCATGAGTTGCGTTCAGTCCGCGTCGCGGGCGCCGGCGAGGCGGGTCTTGTACTCGTCGGGGATCGGCTTGCCGGCGTCGGTGTAGGCCTTGGCGATCGCGGCCACGTTGGGGCTGAAGATCGTGCGGCGGTTGGCCTTGGTCCATTCGCGCGAATTGATCACCGTGTCGAGCGAGCCCTGGAAGCGCGGCATCACCCAGCGGGCGAAGAGCTCGAAGCTCTTCATGGTCTTGTCGCGATCGGCCCACTCGTGGGCGCGGAACATGATGCCGCCGATGCCGCCCTTGCTGTTCGCGATCAGCTTCTCGATGCCGCGGCTCACCGTGTCGGGCGAGCCGACCAGCGTGGTGCCCATCTTCACGCCCTCGCGCAGCGGATCGTCGGCACGGCCCGGCGGACGGCCCAGCGTGTCCTCGAAATAGGTCACGGTCTCGATGCGCTCGCCGACCTTGACCTGCTCCAGCGCCAGCTCGTCGTCCTCGGCGGTGTGCATGTTGACCACCAGGCGCCAGTCCTTGCGGTCCATCGTGCGGCCGGCCTTGGCCGCCTCGTCCTCGGCGATCTTCCACTGGTTGGCCAGCGCGTCCGGGCCGCCCGGGATGCCGGCGCCCAGCGACAGCACGCCCAGGCCGTACTTGCCCGCGGCCTGCATGCCGGCGGGCGTCAGTGTGCTGGCCACCGCGATCGGAAAGCGCGGATAGGTGTAGGGCGCAAGATGCAGGCGCGCCTCGTTCATCTCGAACCAGTCGGTCTTCATCGTCACCGGCTCCTCGCAGGCGAGCAGCCGCGTGATCGCATCCAGCGACTCGTCCATTCGGCGGCGCTGCGTGTCGGGGGCGATGCCCAGCATATAGGCGTCCGACACCAGCGCGCCGGGGCCGACACCCAGCATGGCGCGGCCGCGCGTCATGTGGTCGAGCTGCACGAAGCGGTTCGCCACCATCAGCGGGTGGTGATAGGGCAGGCTGGTGACGCCGGAGCCCAGGCGGATGTTGCGCGTGCGCTCCGCCGCGGCGGCGATGATCAGCTCGGGCGAGGCGATCAGCTCCCAGCCGGCGGAATGATGCTCGCCGATCCACGCCTCGTCGTAGCCGAGGTGGTCGAGCCACTGGATCAGCTCCATGTCGCGCGCGATCGCCAATGTCGGGTTGTCGCCGACGCGATGGAATGGCGCCAGGAAGATGCCGAAGATCAGACCCTTGTGCGCCATGACGCAAACTCCCCCGAATTCAAAACCGCTTCTCCCCGCGAAGGCGGGGAGAAGGTGGCGCGAAGCGCCGGATGAGGGGCTTATGTTAGCGCGACAACGACGGTGTGTGTTGAGACGATTCGAAGCCCCTCATCCGCCTCGCTGGCGCTCGGCACCTTCTCCCCGCCTCCGCGGGGAGAAGGAAATCTACGCCGGCGTGAAGCAGGGCAGCGCGCCGCCGCCTTCGGTCGGCTTGAACACCACCTTCACCGCCTGCCCGCATTTCAGCTTGTCGAAGTCGCAATCGACCATGTTGGTCATCATCGTCGTGCCCTCGGCCAGCGTGACATAGGCCAGCGCGTAGGGAATCGGCGCCCGGCGCATGACGCTGTAGGAATACAGCACGCCCTTGCCCGACGCCGTCGTCCACTCCGTCTTGTCGCTGAAGCAGTACGGACACAGGCTGCGCGGATAGTGATGCGTCCTGCCGCATGCGGTGCACTTCTTCACCAGCAGCTTGCCTTCCTTGGCGGCCGCCCAGTACTCCTCGGTCTCCGGGCTCGTCACCGACGCGGGGAGCTTGCGTTCCTTCTCGGCCATGTTCGCTTACTCCCTCTCGAGGATGACGGTGCCGCTGCCGTGCCGGCTGCCCAGCGAGCCGCCGGTGCCGTGCGCCAGCACGAGATGGCAGTTCTTCACCTGCACCTTGGGATGCGCCTCGCCGCGCACCTGGCGCACCGCTTCCAGCACCTTGGTCAGGCCGCCGCGGTTGCCCGGATGGTTGCTGCACAGGCCGCCGCCGTCGGTGTTGAACGGCAGCTTGCCGGTGCCCGAGATCAGGTTGCCGTCGGACACGAAGGCGCCGCCCTTGCCCTTTTCGCAGAAGCCGAGGTCCTCGAGCTGCATCAGCACGGTGATGGTGAAGCTGTCGTAGATCGAGGCGTACTTGATGTCGGCGGGCTTGACGCCCGCCTCGGCGAAGGACGCCGGACCGGTGTAGCGCGCGCCGGTGTAGGTGAGGTCGACCGCGCCGCCCATCTGGTTCTTGGTCGTCTCGGCCGCGCCGATGATCTTCACCTTCGGCCGCTTCAGGCTCTTGGCCACCTCCGGCGACACCACGACGATCGCGCCGCCGCCATCGGTGATCACGCAGCAATCCAGGCGATGCAGCGGGTCGGAGATCATCGGCGACTTGATCACGTCCTCGACGGTCACGACGTCGCGCAGCAGCGCGTGCTCGTTGTACTGCGCGTGATGCGAGGCGGCGACCTTGATCCAGGCGAGCTGCTCGCTGGTCGTGCCGTACTCGTACATGTGCCGCATCGCGGCCATGCCGTACATGTTCACGACCGTGGGCCCGTACGGGAACTCGAAAGGTTCGTCCGGCGTCGGCGAGCCGCCGCGGCTGCGCGGCACCGTGCCGGTCGCCATGCCTTCGGCGCGCGGCCGGCCGGCGAGCGTGATCAGCGCCACCTTGCACTTGCCCGCCGCGATCGCCTCGGCGGCGTGGCCGACATGCACGACATAGGACGAGCCGCCGACATCGGTCGAATCGAAGTGCTTGAGCTTGGTCAGGCCCATGTAGTCGGCCATCGACATCGGCCCCAGCCCGGGCGCGTCGCCGGCGCAGAAATAGGCATCGACGTCGTCCTTGCTCAGCCCGGCGTCCTCGAGCGCACCCTTGGCGACCTCGGCGTGGATCATCGCCAGCGACTTGTCCGTGGCCAGTCGCGTGGGATGCTCGTAGATCCCGCCGATATAGGCCTTGCCCTTGATACTCATGCGGCCGGCTCTCCCTCTTCTTGCTGCAAGCGGCCCGCATGTTGGTGGATTTCGCGCGCCCGGTCGAGGCTCGGCGGTTCGCGTTGCGGAAGGGTCAGACTTGCAACCGGGGCCCCCGGCGGCCCCATGTAGCGCAATGCTGACATGCCGCAGCTTCTGGCGCGCGCCGCGTGCGGTATGATCCCTGCATCTCCCGATACACCGACACACTGGACCGACCCATGAACATGCCTGCGGACGCGACCCAGCTTGCCACCATGAAATTCGGCGTCGGCCAGCCGGTGACGCGCAAGGAAGACCCGACCCTGCTGCGCGGCCAGGGCCGCTACACCGACGACGTCAACCTGCCCAACCAGGCCTATTGCGTGATGGTGCGCAGCCAGTACGCGCACGGAATCATCAAGGGCATCGACGTTTCGGCGGCCAAGGCGATGCCGGGCGTGCTGGGCGTGTGGACCGGCGCCGATCTCGATGCCGCGGGCTTCGGCCCGCTGAAGACCATGATGATCCTGCCCAACCGCGACGGCACGCCGATGAAGACGCCGACGCGCCATTCGCTGGCGACCGACAAGGTGCGCTTCGTCGGCGATCCGGTGGCCTTCGTCGTCGCCGAGACCGTGGCCCAGGCCAAGGACGCCGCCGAGGCGGTCGAGGTCGACATCGACCCGCTGCCGGCGGTGACCGATGCGCGCGCCGCGGCGCAGCCCGGCGCGCCGCTCGTCTTCGACGATGTGCCGGACAACGTCTGCCTCGATTTCCATGCCGGTGACGAGGCCAAGGTCGCGGAGGCCTTCGCCAGGGCGGCGCATGTCACGCGCCTGTCGCTGATCAGCAACCGGATCGTCGTCAGCGCCATGGAGCCGCGCACGGCGATCGCCCACTACGATCCCGCGATCGACCGGTACATCTTCCACGCCGGCAACCAGGGCGCTTTCGGCCTGAAGCACCAGATGGCGCAGCTCCTGGGCGTGAAGCCCGACAAGGTGCGCGTGCTGACCGGCAATGTCGGTGGCTCCTTCGGCATGAAGGGCTCGCCCTATCCCGAGTATGCCGGACTGTTCCACGCCTCGAAGCTGCTGGGCCGGCCGGTCAAATGGACCGACGAGCGCTCCGGCAGCTTCGTGTCGGACCAGCACGGCCGCGACCACGACTTCACCGGCGAGCTAGCGCTCGACAAGGACGGCAACTTCCTCGCGGTCCGGCTGACCGGCTACGCCAATGTTGGCGCCTATCTCGCCAATGTCGGGCCGCTGATGGGCTCGGCCGGCGTCACGCGCAACCTCGCCGCGGTCTATCGCACGCCGCTGATCGAGGTCTCGACCAAGGTCACCTTCACCAACACCTCGCCGGTGGGCGCCTATCGCGGCGCCGGCCGGCCCGAGGCCAACTACTTCATGGAGCGCCTGATCACGAATGCCGCGCGCGAGATGGGCATCGACCAGATCGAGATGCGCCGGCGCAACCACATCCGTCCCGAGGAGATGCCCTACAAGACCGCATCGAACACGGTCTACGACAGCGGCGAGTTCTCGACCTTGATGGACAAGGCGCTGAAGTTCGCCGACTGGGACGGCTTCGCCGCGCGCAAGGCCGAGAGCGCAAAGAAGGGCAAGCTGCGCGGCATCGGCATCGGCGACTTCCTCGAGGTCACGGCGCCGCCGACCAAGGAGATGGGCGGCATCCGCTTCGAGGCCAACGGCGACGTCACCATCATCACCGGCACGCTCGACTACGGCCAGGGCCACGCCACGCCCTTCGCCCAGGTGCTGAGCGACCGGCTGGGCATCCCGTTCGAGAAGATCCGCCTGCTGCAGGGCGACAGCGACGAGCTGATCGCCGGCGGCGGCACCGGCGGCTCGAAGTCGATCATGGCCAGCGGTGCGGCGATCGTCGAAGCCAGCGAAAAGGTCGTCGACAACGGCAAGAGGATCGCCTCGGTCGTGCTCGAGGCGGCGGTGGCCGACATCGAGTTCCAGCGCGGCCGCTTCGCCATCGTCGGCACCGATCGCGGCATCGGCATCATGGAGCTGGCCGAGAAGCTGCGCGGCGGGCTGCCCCTGCCCGAGGGCACGCCGACGACACTCGACGTCAAGCATGTGCACGAGGCGGCGCCCTCGGCCTATCCCAATGGCTGCCATGTCTGCGAGGTCGAGGTCGATCCCGAGACCGGCGTGGTCGAGGTGGTGAAGTACGCGATGGTCAACGACTTCGGCACCGTCATCAACCCGATGCTGGTCGCCGGCCAGGCGCATGGCGGCATCGTGCAGGGCATCGGCCAGGCGCTGTTCGAGCGCACGGTCTACAGCGAGGACGGCCAGTTCCTCACCGGCTCCTACACCGACTACGCCCTGCCGCGCGCCAGCGACGCGCCGTTCTTCACCGGCGAGTTCCATCCGGTGCCGGCCAAGACCAACGTGCTGGGCGCCAAGGGCTGCGGCGAGGCGGGCTGCGCCGGCTCACTGCCCTCGGTGATGAACGCGGTGGTCGATGCCCTGCTGCCGCTGGGCATCACCCACATCGACATGCCGGCCACGCCGCAGCGCGTGTGGGACGCGATTGAGAAGGCCAGATCGTCATCCTGAGCCTCCTGTCATTCCGAGCGCAGCGAGGAATCTAGGCTGGCACTGGATCCCTCGCGTTGCTCGGGATGACAGACCTGGTCATCACACCTTGGGGCTCCACGGCGCGGCCTTCAGGATCTTGTTCTCCTGCGAGGCCAGCATCGGCCGGATGCGGCGACCGAAATCGACGAACTTGGGATTGGCGCGCAGCGTGGTCCACTGGTGGTCGCGCGCGTCGTGGTCGGCGAACTTCCACAGATGCACGATCTGGTGAAGCGGGCCGATGTCGCTGATGAAGTAGCCGACCAGGTTCTTGCGCCACTTCTTGAGCTGCGGCCAGCCGTACTGCTCGTAGACCGCGACCACGTCGGCGGCGTGCTCGGGCTTCACGTTGTAGGTCCGCAGTTCGTAGATCATCGGCGTTTCCCCGTTCGCATGGCGGCGCGATCCTAGCGCCGCGATGGCGTCGCGGTCGAGGCGATGCTACAGGCGCCCGCCATGACCGACCTGATCTCCACCGCGCGCGGCTGCGTCAACACCTGGCAGTGCGACGAGAACGACCACCTCAACGTCCAATTCTTCCCCTCTTTCGCCTGGGATGGCGCTCGCCACCTCGAGGCGGCGCTGGGGCTGGGCCCGCGCGCGCTCGCCGCGCAGGGTCTGGCGGTGCGCACTGTCGAGGATCACATCCGCTATCACCGTGAGCTGTTTGCCGCCGATGCCTGGGAGGTCGCCTCGGGTCCCGTCGAGGTCGGCGAGTCGACGATGGTGGCCTATCACGAGATCCGCAACGCGTTGAACGGCAGCGTGGCCGGCACCGTTCGGCAGGTGACGCGCTGCGTCGATGAGCGCGGCACAGCCAGGGCCTGGCCGCAGGCCTTCCGCGAGCGCGCGGAGGCGAAGCGTGTGACGCTGCCGGCGAACGCGCAGCCGCGCACCGCCGGCTCCCGCGGGCCGATGCCCGATCTGACGCTCGACCGCGCGGATGCGGCGGGGTTGTTCACGATCTGCCAGGGCGTCGTCCAGCCGGCGGAATGCGACGCCCGGGGCTTCATGCTGCCGCGCTTCTATTTCGCGCGGTACTCCGACGGCGCCCCGGGCTTCTGGCACGGCGCCGGCTTCGACCGCATCGAGATGCGCGATCGCGACCAGGGCACGGTGGTGCTGGAGCTGCGCAACGAGATCCGCCGCCCGCTCAGGGCCGGCGCCCTGAGCATGGTCAAGAGCGGCGTGCTGGCGACGACCGACAAGACCATGCACATCGTGCACTTCCTGTTCGACGCCGACAGCGGCGAGCTGGCGGCCACGGCCGATGGCGTGGGCGTGCTGTTCGACCAGAAGGCGCGCAAGATCGCCCTGTTCGCGCCCGAGGAGCGCGCGCGGCTGGCGGCGCGTGTCGCGCGGTTGCCGGCCTGAGGCGGATTCATCTTGCGAGCGGCCGCGATTGCCGCACGATGCGCATTCTCTCGTCGCTGGAGGGGCGCTGAGTCATGACAGGCGGCTGGCACGATCCACGGGTTCCGGCAGCGGCGGATTGCGTGCTGCGACATGTGCTGGAGCGGCGGGCGGCCGAGACGCCGGACAAGCTCTTCGCCGTCTTCGCCGATGGCACGACCTGGACCTACCGCCAGACCCTGGAGGTCGCGCGCCGGGCCGGGCTTGGCTTTCAGCGCCTGGGCGTGCGGCAGGGTGAGCACGTGCTGTCGTGGCTGCCCAACGGACCCGACGCGATCCGCGTCTGGTTCGGCCTGAACTATATCGGCGCGGTCTACGTGCCGGTGAACCTCGCCTATCGCGGCCGCATCCTCGAGCACGTCGTCGACAATGCCGACGCCGCCCTGATCGTCGCGCATGCTGATCTCTACCCGCGCCTCGCCGACGTCGATCGCGCGAAGCTCCGGCAGGCGGTGGTGATCGGCGGGCCGCCCGCCCCGATCCCCGGCATGACAACCCATGGCCCCGACGCGCTCTCGCCGCCGGGTGAGCCGGCCGCGCCCGCGCGCGACATCATGCCGTGGGACACGCAGACCATCATCTACACCTCGGGCACGACCGGCCCCTCCAAGGGCGTGCTGACGTCGTATGTGCACCTCTACACCGCGGCGACGGAGTCGTTCTTCTTCCTCGGCAAGGACGACCGCTTCATGTTGAACCTGCCGATGTTCCATGTCGGCGGCGCGGGCCCGGCCTACGCGATGCTGCTGCTGGGCGGCTCGATCAGCGTCGTCGACGCCTTCGACACCGCCTCGTTCTGGCAGGTCGTCACCAAGACCGGGGCGACCAGCACCGTGCTGTTGGGCGTGATGGCGACCTTCCTGGTCAAGCGCGCGCCCGGGCCGGAAGATCGCGCGCACACGCTGCGCTCGGCGATCATGGTGCCGCTGTGCGAGGACTCCGAGGCCTTCTCGCAGCGCTTCGGCTGCGACGTCTACACCGTGTTCAACATGACCGAGGTGTCCTCGCCGATCGTCTCGGGGCGCAATCCCGCGCCGCTCACCACCTGCGGCCGGCCGCGCGCCGGCGTCGAGGTTCGCATCGTCGACGACAACGACTGCGAAGTGGCGCCGGGCGAGGCCGGCGAGCTGATCGTGCGCGCCGACCGGCCGTGGTCGATGAACCACGGCTATTACAGGAACCCCGAAGCGACGGCGCGCGCCTGGCGCAACGGCTGGTTCCACACCGGCGACGCATTTCGCACCGACGCGGACGGCAACTACTTCTTCGTCGATCGCATGAAGGACGCGATCCGCCGGCGCGGCGAGAACATCTCCTCCTTCGAGGTCGAGACCGAGGTCTGCGCCCACCCCGCGGTGAAGGAAGCCGCCGCCGTCGCCGTGGCCAGCGAGCATGCCGAGGACGAAGTGCTGGTGGCGGTCTCGCTGGCCGAGGGCGCGAGCCTCGATCCGGCCGAGCTGATCCACTTCCTGGTGCCGCGCATGGCGCACTTCATGGTGCCGCGATATGTGCGCGTCGTGCCCGAGCTGCCCAAGACGCCGACCCAGAAGGTGCAGAAGCATCTGCTGCGCAGCGACGGCATCACCGCCGATACCTGGGACCGCGAGGCCGCCGGCATCCGCATCCGCCGCGAGAAGATCGGCCGCGTCGCATGATCGAGCTGTCCTGCTTCTACAGCCTGTCCTCGCCCTGGGCGTATTTCATGGGCCCGAGGCTGCAGGACATCGTGCGCCGCCATCGCGCGACGCTGGTGCTCAAGCCCTACGACTTCCAGGTCGTGGTGCCGAGGACCGGCGGCGTGCCGCTGCGCACGCGCCCGCAGCCGCGACGCACCTACCACGACCTCGAACTCGACCGCTGGCGCCGGCATCTCGGCATGCCGATGGTGCTGAAGCCGAAATACTATCCGGAAGCGATCACCGATCCCGATTGGAACAAGCGGCCGGGCTGGACGGTGATCGCCGCCCAGATGCGCGGCCTCGACGCCTTCCGCCTGAGCCACGCGCTGTTGCGCGCGCTATGGGCGGAGGAACGCGACACCTCGCAGGCCGAGGTGCGCCGCGCAGTGGCCGACGAGAACGGCCTGCCCGGCGCCGAGCTGGTGGCGGCCGAGACCGGTGAGCCCGTGCAGGCGCTCTATCGCCGCTACAGCGAGGAGGCCGAGACGCTGGGTGTGTTCGGCGCCCCGACCTTCGTGCTCGAAGGCGAGCGCTTCTGGGGCCAGGACCGTCTCGATTTCCTCGACCGCGCGCTCGACCGCATGCGTGCGCGCGACACCGAGGGCGCCAACGCGCAGTGATCCTGGCACCGCCGGCACTCCGATCAGTGCGGGATGCGCGCCGCGTAGGCAGCCGTCAATCTCGCGTGCGTCGCCCATAGCGGTTCGGGCATGCGGCCTTCGAGTCTCGCCTCCAGGATGCCGAGATGCAGATGCCAGCCGCCGGACACGTCGGCCATTTCGGCGCGGCTCGGCAGGCGGCGATGCGTCAGCACCAGCCGCACCGTCTCGCCCTCCGGCGTCAGCTCGAAGGTGACTTCCGACGGGGGCACGCCTTCCTTGGGCTCGCTGAAGGTGAAGGCGAGCACGCGCGGCGGCTCCCAGCGGGTGACGGTGCTGTGAAACGTGAAGCCCTTGTCGGTGACGTCGCGGTATTTTTCCGGCACCGTCTCGTCGACGGTCATCAGGTTGCGGTGCTTGAAACGCAGGTCGAGCCTGCCGCCGACGCGTGGCTCGATCGGGCCGCCGGCGAACCACTTGCCGCGCTGGACCGGGTCGGTGAGGAATTCCCACACGCGCTCGATCGGGCCGGGCAGCACGCGCTCGAAGCGCACCGTGCTGGCATCGAGCACCACGCCGTAGTCGCTCATGACCTTCTCCTCGGCTTGGACGGCGTTTCGCGCAGGGCATGCTCCAGGGCGTCCAGCCGCCCCTTCCAGAAGCGCCGCACGTTGGCCAGCCAGTCGTCGATCTCGTCGAAGCCGGCCGGGTCGAGGCTGTAGATGCGCCGTTGTCCGTCGATGCGGACCGCGACCAGCTTCGCCTCGCGCAGCACCTTCAGGTGCTGCGAGATCGCAGGACCGCTGACGGCGAAGTGCTCGGCAATTTCGCCCGCGGCCTGTTCGCCGCGGCCGAGCATCTCGATGATCCTGCGGCGGGTCGGATCCGCCAGCGCGGTAAGGCTCTCCATGAGCCTAATATAAGTCTACCCTTAATTAAGTCAACACTTAATCATATCCATTCCGGCCTGGAGCTGCCCAACGGCTCGGCCGGCCGCGCGTAGAAGCCCGGCGTCTCGGAGAGCCGCACGACAGGCTTGAGATGACGCAGGCGGCCGAAGGGACCGTCGGTCTCCATGGTGATCGCCGCGATCTCCTCGTCGGTGAGCTCGGTCCTGGCGCTCGACGCATCGACCGTGCCCAGCCCGCCGATCCAGTGCGCCACCTGCACCAGCGACAGGCGCACCAGCCACGAGCCGCCCTCGGTGGCCCGCTTGTGCAGCGCCAGCATGATGCCCAGCGCGCCGACATAGCCCGCGATGTAGTCGTTGGCCTGCACCGGCATGTTGCGGGGTTTTTCCAGCGAGCTGCCGGCCACCGCCATGCCCGTGACGTTCTGCACGATGGAGTCGAAGCCGCGCCGGTCGGCCCAGGGCCCGGCATGCGAATAGGCGCAGAGGCTCAGGCACACGATGCCCGGCCGCAACGCCGCCAGCGCCTCGGGCGAGAAGCCGCGCGCGGCCAGGGTGCCCGGCCGATAGCCCTGGCTGAAGACATGCGCGCCCTTCACCAATGCCTTGAGCTTCTCGACATTCGCCGCCTCGCGCAGGTCGAGATAGGCGCCGCGCTTGCCGTGGCCGGTATCCATCAGGAGGTCGGTCTGGTACGGCAGATGCTCGGCGGCGATGTGCAGGACGTCCGCGCCGTTCTCCGCCAGCACCCGCCCGCAGGTCGGGCCAGCCAGCACGCGCGTCAGGTCGAGCACGCGAACGCCGGCGAGCGGGCGATCGCCCGCCGGCAGCCTCTCCGGCGGCGCCTCGCCGATCTTCACGATCTCGAACAGCGGCAGCATCGCCACCGCCTGGCCGTGCGGATGCGCCGCCCATTCGCTTTGCGTGCGCGTCAGCCCGCCCACCATGCCGGCGGCCGCGATCGCGTCCTCGATATCCTGGCCCTGCCATTTTGCCACGGCGGCGGCGAGCCCGGCACGATCCTCGGTCTGCGCGCCGGTGACGCGCAGCGCACCGGCACGATGATGCGGATGATTGGTGTGCAGGAACATGTGCCGGCCATCGGCCGTGGCGTAGTGCCCGGCCAGCGGATCCCAGCTCACCGGCTTCTCGCCGTCACGCAGCACGTAGGTGTTGGAGCGCAACGACGCGGCCGCCGCCCGCAGGTCGACCGCGACCGACTGGCCGCGCCCGGTACGCAGGCGCCACAGGTCGCTTGCCGCCACGCCGATCGCGCCCAGCGCCGCGGCGCCGGCCGAGCCGATCGCGAACGGCGTCGGGAAGACCGGATCGCCGCCGGTGAAGCGCACATCGTCGTCGGAGCGCGGCATGCGACCGGCCAGCTTCAGCACATCGTGCATCAATCGTATCGGCATCAGGCGCTTCCCGTGAGGCGACGCAGTTCGGCCAGCGTTTCCGGCCAGTCGCCGAGATGATCGCCGTAGAGCATCCCGTCCCTGAGGACCAGGAAGCGCGGCGTGCCGTCGGGCACCAGCAGCGACTGCAGGATCGGCAGCAGGCGGGCGGGCCAGTAGCGCGGATTGTAGGCGTCGCGGATGCGCCGCGGCTCGATCTCGGTGAAGGTCAACTGTCTGAACATCGGCGATGCCTGCAGCGCGGGCATATCCTGCCGCCGCCAGCGCGTGCAATACGGGCACTCCCGTGCGCCGACATAGACCAGCTCGATCCGGCCGGCGGCCCGCGATTCGCCCGATGCCAGCACGGCCAGCAGGGCAACGAAGAGGGATCGGCGCTTCATCGTGCAGCGAGCCTAGCACAATCATCCGTTTGACTTCATGCGGCGCGCGCGGGAGGGTCGGGGCCAAGGGACATCGAACGACACCGCCATGCCACAAGACCTGCACGGCCTGACGCTCACCTGCGCGTCGGCCGAAGCCGCCGACGCTTTCAATCGCGCCGCGCTGGGCTACCTCAAGTACCGCCTCGACACGCCACAGCATCTTGCGGCCGCGCTGGCCGCCGATCCGCAGTTCGCGCTGGCGCAATGCCTGCGCGGCTACTTCGCGATGCTGTCCTACAAGCAGGCCAATGTCGCGGCGGCGCAGGAGGCGGCGACGGCGGCCCGCGCAGGCGCCAAGCGCGCTTCGCGGCGCGAGACGCAGCACATCGATGCGCTCGACCAATGGATCGCCGGCGATCTGGATGGCGCGCTGGCGACTTGGGAGATGATTCTCGCAGAGGCTCCTACCGACGTGCTGGCGTTGCGCCTGTCGCACTTCAACTATTTCTGGCTGGGCCGCCCGCGGACCATGCGCGATTCGGTCGTGCGCGTCGCGGATCATTGGGGCCGCGAGCTGCCGGGTTACGCCACGCTCCTGTCCTGCCTGTGCTTCGCCCACGAGGAGTCCGGCGACTACGATTCGGCCGAGCCGGCGGGGCGCGCCGCGATCGACATCGACCCCGGCGATCTGTGGGGTACGCACGCCGTAGCCCACGTCATGGAGATGCAAGGACGCCACGAGGACGGCATCGCCTGGCTCAACGAGCTGGAAAAGCACTGGGAGGGCGGCAACAATCTCAAGCATCATCTGTGGTGGCACCGCGCCATGTTCCATCTGGAGCGGCGCGAGACCGACAAGGTGCTCGAGCTCTACGACCGTGGCTTCCGCAATTTCGAGTCGCCGCTGACCAAGGCGCAGCCCGACGTCTACATCGATGTGCAAAACGCCGCCTCGATGCTGTTCAGGCTCGAGCGCCACGGCGTCAACGTCGGCAATCGCTGGGTCGAGATCGCCGACAGGGCCGAGGAGCGCATCGGCGACTGCCTGTCGAGCTTCACCCTGCCGCACTGGATGATGGCGCTGACCGCCACCGGGCGTTTTGGCGCGGCGGACGCGATGCTGAAGGAGATGCGCGACTTCGGCCGCGGCAAGGGCACGGTGGCGCCGATCGTCGGCCGCGTCGCGGTGCCGATCTGCGAGGCGGTGATCGCCCATCGCAAAGGCGAACATCAGGCGGTGCTCGACGCCATGCGGCCGGTCCTGCCGGAGATGTACCGGCTGGGCGGCAGCCACGCGCAGCAGGACGTGCTGAAGCAGATGTTCATCGAGTCCGCCGTGCGCGCGGACAGCAGCAAGGACGCGCGCCTGATGCTGGCCCATCTGCGCACGCGCTATCCCGAGCTGCCGCCGGAGAAGCGCATCGGCTACGCCGAGGCAGCGCAGCGCTATTCGACCTGAGTGCCGTTGGAGGAAAGAATGGAACGCATGAGCACCGCGCAGGCCGTCGTCGGCACCCTGCGGCGCAACGGCATCGACACGATCTACTGTCTGCCCGGTGTGCAGAACGATCCGTTCTTCGACGCGCTCTACGACAACACCAACGCCATCCGTCCGATCCATGCGCGCCATGAGCAGGGCTGCGCCTACATGGCGGTCGGTGCGGCGCTGGCGACCGGCAAGCCGCAGGTCTATGCCGTGGTGCCTGGCCCCGGATTCCTCAACACCACGGCGGCGCTGTCGACGGCGTACGCGTGCAACGCGCCGGTCATGGCGCTGTCGGGACAGATCCCGCTGTCGCTCGTGGGCCGCAATCTGGGCCAGCTCCACGAGCTGCCCGACCAGCTCTCGATCATGCGCGGCCTGACCAAGTGGGCGGCGCGGATCAAGGGCGCAGCCGAGGCGCCGGCCCTGGTCAACGACGCCTTCCGCGTCATGCAGTCGGGTCGCCCGCGTCCGGTCGGCCTCGAATGCTCGATGGACACCTGGGCGCGCAAGGCGACCGTGGCGATGCCGCAGGAGGGCGGCGTACCCGACGTCATTCCGGTCGACGAGGATGGGGTCGAAGCGGCCGCCAAGCTGTTGGGCAGCGCCAAGCGGCCGCTGATCGCCGTCGGCGGCGGCGCGCTGCATGCCGGCGAGGCGCTGCGCGTCGTGGCCGAAGCGCTGCAGGCGCCGGTGATGATCGCGCGCATGGGGCAAGGCGCGCTCGACGCGCGTCATCCGCTGGCGATCAACAGCCTTGCCGGCCACAAATTCTGGGCCACCGCCGACGTCGTGCTGGCGGTCGGCACGCGGCTGATGAATCCGCTGGCGCAATGGGGCGTCGATTCCGATCTCAAGATCATCCGCATCGATGCCGATCCCGAGGAGATCGTGCGCCAGCGCGCGCCGGACATCGGCATCGTCGGCGACTCGGCGCTGGTGCTGAAGGCGCTGGCGGACAAGCTCGGCAAGCACAACGCCAGGCGCGCCGATCGCACCGAGGAAGTGCGCGAGGTCCGGGCCAAGGCGATGGCCAGCATCGACGGGCTGCGGCCACAGCTCGACTATCTCGAGGCGATCCGCGCGGCGCTGCCCGAGGACGGCATCTTCGTCGACGAGCTCACCCAGGTCGGCTACGTCGCGCGGCTGGCCTACAAGACCTATCGCCCGCGCACCTTCATCACCACCGGCTACCAAGGCACCCTGGGCTGGGGCTACGCCACCGGGCTGGGCGTGAAGATCGCCAAGCCCGATACGCCGGTGCTGTCGATCAACGGCGATGGCGGCTTCCTGTTCACCGCCAACGAGATGGCCACGGCGGCACAGCACAACATCCCGCTCGTTGCGATCGTTTTCGCCGACGGCGCCTACGGCAACGTCAAGCGCATCCAGCAGGAGAACTTCAACAACCGCACGATCGCCACCGAGCTGAAAAACCCGGACTTCGTGAAGATGGCCGAGAGCTTCGGCGTCGAGGGCATGCGCGCGCATTCGCCGGCCGAGCTGAAGACCACCATCGACAAGGCCTTCGCGCGCAAGGCGCCGGTGCTGATCGAGGTGCCGGTGGGGCAGATGCCCGATCCCTGGAAGCACGTCGCGCTGGGCCGTGCCCGCAAGGTCACCTAGGCGGCGCGAGGACCGGCCTATCGAATGGATGCGCCTGTCCCCCCGGGTGGCAAGCCCGCCAGGTCGGCCGACTCCCGGCGCCGCCAGATCCTCGAGTTCATCTCGATGGCGGCGATCCTGTGCGGCGCCATCGCCCTGCTGGGCGCCCTTGTTCAGTGGCGCTCGGAGGCGACCCTCACGGCCGGCGTCGAGACCATCGCGGAGGTCGTGGGCGTTGCGCGGCGTTCGACACAATCGATCCAGGGAAGCAGCACCCGCGAGAGGTACTTCATCGACTTCCGCTGGCAGGTGAATGGGCGAAGTCGAGGGCGCGAGGGCTGGGCAGTCAGCGACTCCTACGCGCGCCAACTCAAGTTGGCGGCGTGGGCCCGGGGAAACGGCACCGTCGTGCGGATCCGCTATCGTCCGCACGATCCCGCCGCGCCGCCGGTCCTGATGGACGATCGTGGGTTTTATGGACGTGTGTCGAGCAGACTGCTGATCGCGCTCACGTTCGGATTCGTCGTGCCGGGTGCGATCGGACTGTTCGTGCTGCGCCGGTTGCGGCGTCGCGACGCGGAAATGAGACGACCGCGACCGGTCTGAGAAGCGGTTCACCGGTTGACATGATCTCTCGCCGCGGCGTCTTATCGAGTCGAGGTAAACGCCTGTTCATATGCCCTGGGGAACACCGTCATGAAGCTCATGTGGTTCCACCTGATGCCCTACACGGAGCTGCCGGACGACTTCAACAAGAAGCATCCCAGCGTGTGGGTCGACATCCACTCCTCGCTCTTCGATCCGAAGCGCGCGCATCACATGTACAACGACTTCATGGACGAGCTGGAGTTCGCCGCCGAGTGCGGCTTCGACGCGATCTGCGTCAACGAGCATCACTCCAACGGCTACGGGCTGATGCCCTCGCCCAACCTGATCGCCTCGTCGCTGGCGCGCCGCACGACCGACACGGCGCTGTGCGTCATGGGCAACTCGCTGGCGCTCTACAATCCGCCGACGCGCGTGGCCGAAGAATTCGCGATGATCGACTGCATCTCGGGCGGACGGCTGATCGCCGGCTTCCCCGTCGGCTCGCCGATGGACACCTGTTACGCCTATGGCCAGAACCCCTCGATGCTGCGCGAGCGCTACTACGAGGCGCACGACCTGGTGAAGAAGGCGTGGACCGAGAAGGACACCTTCGCCTTCAACGGCCGCTTCAACCAGCAGCGCTACGTCAACATCTGGCCGCGGCCGATCCAGAACGATCCGCATCCGCCGATCTGGATTCCCGGCGGCGGCTCGATCGAGACGTGGCGCTGGTGCGCCGAGATGGACTACGTCTACTGCTACCTCTCCTACTACGGCTACAAGGCCGGCCTGACGACCATGCAGGGCTTCTGGAGGGAGATGGAGAAGCTCGGCAAGGACCGGAACCCCTACCGCGCCGGCTTCCTGCAGTTCGTCGGCGTCGCCGAAAGCCGCGAGCAGGCGCTCGAGCTCTACACCGAGCCGGCCGAGTACTTCTACGGCCGCTGCCTGCATGTCGACGCGCGCTTCGCCCAGCCGCCAGGCTACACCACCGAAGCCACGCAGCGCGCCGGCATCCAGAGCATGGTGGCGCGCGCCGCCAACGTCGCCAATCCGGCGACCAAGGCCTCGCTGAAGGCGACCAACATGAAGGACATCGTCGACGGCGGCTATGTGATCATCGGCTCGCCCGACGAGGTGGTCGAGCAGATCCGCCACGTCGCCACCAGCCTCAATGTCGGCCACCTGATGCTGCTGCTGCAGTATGGCAACATGAGCAAGGCCACGACCCACTACAACACCAGGATGTTCGCCGAGCAGGTCATGCCCAAGGTGAAGGACCTGTTCTCGGAGTGGGAGGACAGGTGGTGGCCCAAGCCGATGACGCGCGACGAACGGGCATCGGTCCCCGCTTTCCAGCCGCGTATCGCCGCCGAATAGCCAGGCAGGTTTCCCGTGAATGATCCGCAGACGCTGACGGTCGACGTCAACGGCTTCCCCTGTCGCGTGTGGCGCAAGGGCACCGGCCCGGTGCTGGGCTGGCTCGCCGGCTTCGGCGGCCTGCCGCGCTGGACGCCCTTCCTGGAAAAGCTGGCCGAGACGCGCACGGTCGTGGTGCCGTCCCTGCCCGGCTTCCCCGGCGCCACCGGCCACACCGTCCTCGACAATCACCTCGACTGGATCCTCGCGGTGCGCCAGCTGCTGATGAAGGCCGGGCTCGACGGTGCCGATCTCGGCGGCGCTTCGGTCGGCGGCAGCTTCGCCGCCGAGATGGCGGCGATCTTCCCCGGCCAGGTGAAGAAACTGGTGCTGCTGTCGCCGTTCGGCCTGTTCGACGACAAGCAGCCGGTGGCCGATCCCTGGGCGCAGCGGTCCGACGGTGTCGCGGCCCTGATGTGCGCCGATCCGGAGAACTGGAAGACGCTCATCGCGCCGCCGGAGGGTGCCAACTCGGTGGAGTGGCCGATCGAGATGACGCGTGCCGCCGAGGCGGCGGCCCGTGCCTTCTGGCCGCTGGGCAATACCCAGCTGGGCAAGCGCCTGCCCCTCATCCAGGCGCCGACCATGGTCATCTGGGGCGAGCAGGATCGCGTCCAGCCGCCCGCCTACGCCCGACTATTCGCCAACGGAATCAAGGCGAAGACCGAGATCCGGATGATCGCCGACGCCGGCCATCTTGCCGATCTCGACCAGCCGGAGCCAGTCGCCAAGGTCGTGCTGGACTGGCTCCAATGACCGCGCGGTAACGTGAAAAGTGCAGATTTGACCGCATTTGTCATTGACGAGCGGGCGCTCATTTCTGATACTAGGTTATTCACGTAAGCGTATTTGCCTATGGAGGCCATCATGCGTCGCATCCTGACGCTGTTCGCACTTGCGCTCGGCCTTGTGACCTTTGCATCGGCGGCTTCGGCCGACCGGCGCGTGGCGCTGGTCGTGGGCCAGTCCGCCTATCAGCACGCCCCGGCTCTGGCCAATCCGGCCAATGACGCCAGGGCCGTGGCCGCCGCGCTGGAGCGGCTGGGCTTCGACGTCGTTTCCGGCTTCGACCTCGCCAACGCCGACCTGCGCAAGACCGTGCGCGCCTTCGCCGACAAGCTGGCGGGCGCCGATGTCGCGCTCTTCTTCTACGCCGGCCATGGCCTGCAGGTCGGCGGCGAGAACTACCTGATCCCGATCGACGCCGCGATCCAGACCGAGGCCGACCTCGACTTCAACGCCGTGAAGATGGACCTCGTGTCGCGCCAGATGGACCGCGAGACCAAGGTCAAGATCGTCATGCTCGACGCCTGCCGCGACAATCCTTTCGAGAAGCAGCTGTCGCGCAGCATGGGCAAGACCCGCTCCGCCTCCCTGAAGAAGGGCCTGGCCGAGGTCAGCACGGCCGGCGGCACGCTGATCGCCTTCGCGACCGACCCGGGCGACGTGGCGCTCGACGGCGACGGCAAGCACAGCCCGTTCACCGAAGCGCTGCTGCGCCACATCGAGACGCCGGGCATCGAGATCGGCCTCATGATGCGCCGCGTCACCAAGGACGTCTACGAATCGACCAAGGAGAAGCAGCGTCCCTGGACCAACGCCTCGCTGACCGGCGAGTTCTACATGAAGCCCGGCGAGCCTAGCGCGGCGCCGGCCCCTGCGGCCTCCGGGCCGGCGGCGATCCCGCCTGCGCCCAGCGGGTTCGACGAGCGCCAGATGGAGCTCGCCTTCTGGCAGTCGGCCGACAAGAGCGGCTCGGCGAAGGACTACGAGGAGTATCTGAAGCGCTACCCGAACGGCCAGTTCGCCGGCATGGCGAAGAACCGGCTGGAAGCGCTGAAGAACAAGCCCAACGAGCCACGGACGGCGTCCGCCGACCCGGGTCCGGCCTCGGGCCCGGCGCAGGGCCGTTCGGTCGACGCGGCCAACACCTCGAAGAACAGCGACGAGGCTACGGAGCTGGCGATCGGGCTGACGGCCAACGACCGGGTGAGCATCCAGCGCCGCCTGCTGCTCGCGGGCTTCAATCCGAACGGCGTCGACGGCGCGTTCGGGCCCGGCTCGCGCCGTGCGATCACGGCCTGGCAGACCTCGCGCGGCTTCAACGCCACGGGCTATCTCAACCGCGACCAATACGGCGCGCTGATCGCCCAGACCGAGACGGCCTATGCGAACTGGCTGGCCGCCGAGCGCGCGCGCGTTGCCGCCACGCCGGCGCCGACGCCGAGCTATCCGCAGCCGACCGCCCAGCCGGCGCCCACCGCGCAGCCGTCGCGGTCCGGCCCGTCGACCCGCGACGTGATCGACGGTGTCGGCACCGTGCGCGACATGATCCGCATCTTCCGCTGATCCTGCCGGCATATCGTTTCGACGGGGCGGCCTTCGGGCCGCCCCGTGCGTTATGTGCGGCGCGGGAGGCGCGGCCGTGAGCAAGGCGTTCACCAAGGAGGACGACGGCGGCATCGACGACGATGGCGCCGACGATGCCGCGCCCGCGCTGCCGACGGGGACGAAGAACTACATCACGCCCGAGGGCTTCGCCGCGTTGCGCGACGAGCGCGAGCGGCTGGTGCGCGTCGAGCGGCCGGAGGTGGTGAAGATCGTGTCGTGGGCGGCGTCCAACGGCGATCGTTCGGAGAACGGCGACTATCTCTACGGCAAGCGCCGGCTGCGCGAGATCGACCGGCGCCTGCGCTTCCTCGGCAAGCGCATCGAGAGCGCCGAGGTGGTCGACCCGGGCCGCCAGACGCGGCGCGACCAGGTGTTCTTCGGCGCCACGGTGAGCTACGCCAACATGCGCAACGAGGGACTCACCGTCACCATCGTCGGCGTCGACGAAGTCGACTCCGCGAAGGGTCGCGTCAGCTGGGTCTCGCCGGTCGCGCGGGCCCTTCTGAAGGCGCGCGTCGGCGACACCGTGGCCGTGCGCACGCCCGCCGGCGTCGACCAGATCGAAGTGCTGACGATCGCCTATCCGGCCACGGCCGGCTGAGTCTAGCGGTGCAAAAAGCCCGATTTTCCGGGCCTAAATCGCGCCGACCTGTGAAAAAAGCCTTAAAAACCGCCAAGAATCGCATGTTCGCCGTGGGCGAGCGCGTAAAAACGGTGTAATTTGCGCATCCCGCTGCCCCCTCCGGACGCGGGTGCACAACAAACAACCGAGGTTTTCACATGACCGACAAGGCCCCCGCCAAGGCTCCGGCGGCCCCCACCATCCCGCTGTCGAAGATGATCGCCGAGCTTGCCGACAAGACCGAGATGCCCAAGAAGGCGGTCGCCGGCCTGTTCGACGAGTTCGTGCAGCTCACGGTGAAGCACCTCAAGAAGGGCAACAAGGTCCGCATCACCGGCCTGGGCATCCTGCAGGTCCGCAAGCGCGCCGCCCGCATGGGCCGCAACCCGTCGACCGGCGAGGCGATCAAGATCAAGGCCTCGAAGAAGGTCGCGTTCCGCGTTGCCAAGGACCTCAAGGAAGCGATCTGATCGCCTTCTTGATCTGATCCCCTTCTTGATCTGATCCACGGGGCCGCGCCGCCCAGGCGGACGGCCTCCTCTCAGCACGGCGCTGACCGGCCATCGCGGTGGCCAGGATTGGCGCCGTTTGCTTTGGCGCGCACGCCACCCTTGCGCCACGCCCGCTTGCCCCCACCGCCGCCCGCCCCCTAACCTCCGCCGCGACACGACGCCGGCTCGCGGCGCAGGAGGAAGCGCATGGCCGGCGCCGGCACGCTGGAGACCATTCTCGACGGGCTGACCTTCGGCGAAGGCCCGCGCTGGCACGATGGCCGGCTGTGGTTCTCCGATTTCTATACCCACAGCGTCATCGCCATGGACCCGGCGGGCCGCACCGAGACGATGGCGACGGTGCCGCAGCAGCCCTCGGGCCTGGGTTGGATGCCGGACGGCACGCTGCTCGTCGTATCGATGCTCGATCAGAAGCTGATGAAACGGGTCGGCGGCAGGCTCGTGCCGCACGCCGACCTCTCGGCGCACGCGGTCGGCCCGTGCAACGACATGGTCGTCGACGCGAAGGGCCGTGCCTGGGTCGGCAATTTCGGCTTCGACCTGTTCGGCGGCGAGGCGGCGCGGACCACCTGCATCGTGCGCGTCGATCCCGACGGCGGCGTGACCCGCGCCGCCGACGACCTCGCCTTTCCCAACGGCAGCATCGTCACGCCGGACGGACGCACGCTGGTGATCGGCGAGACGCGCGGCAACCGGCTTACCGCATTCGACATCGCCACCGACGGCGCGCTGTCGAACCGCCGCGTCTGGGCGCAGTTCGACGACGTGTTTCCCGATGGCATCTGCCTCGACGCCGAAGGCGCGATCTGGGTCGCCGATCCGCGCGGCCGGCGTGTCGTGCGGGTGTTCGAGGGCAGCCGGATCGACCGCGTCATCGAGCTGGTCGATCGCGGCGCCTATGCCTGCATGCTGGGCGGCGACGACCGGCGTACGCTGTACGTCGTCACCAACAGCGCGAGCGGCCCCAACGTCGCCGCGGCGAAGGCCGGCCGGATCGAGGCGATACGCGTCGACGTGCCGGGCGCCGGCCTGCCATAGGGAGGGAATGCCATGAACGACGACATGGGCCTGAAGGGCAAGGTCGCGCTCGTCTCCGGCGGCGGCGCGGCGGGCGACGGCATCGGCAACGGCCGCGCCGCCTCGATCCTGCTGGGCCGCGCGGGCGCCCACGTCATGGTCGTCGACCGCGACATCGCGCTGGCCCAGCGCACCGCGAAGATGATCGCCGACGAGGGTGGCAGCGCCGATGCGCGTGCCGCCGACGTCACCTCGGAAGCCGAATGCCAGGCGCTGGTCGAGGCCACGCTGGCGCGCTTCGGCCGGCTCGATTTGCTCGACAACAATGTCGGCATCGGCAGCCGCGGCAGCGTCGTGCAGGAAACCCGCGAGAGCTGGGAGAACCTGATGAAGGTCAATGTCGAGACGATGTTCCTGGTCTCGAAATACGCCATCCCGGCGATGATCAAGACAGCGGGCGGCGGCGCGATCGTCAACGTCTCGTCGATCTCGGCGCTGCGGCCGCGCGGCCTCACCGCCTATTCGGTGTCCAAGGGCGCGGTGATCGCGCTGACCAAGGCGATGGCCGTCGACCACGGCCGCGACAACATCCGCGTCAACTGCGTGGCGCCCGGCCCGGTCTACACGCCGATGGTGATCCGCAACGGCATGGCGCCCAAGCAGCGCGAGCAGCGCAGGAACGCCTCGGTGCTGAAGATCGAGGGCACAGGCTGGGACATCGGCCACGCCGTGCGCTTTCTGCTGTCCGACCAGGCGCGCTACATCACCGGCCAGGTGCTGGTGGTCGACGGCGGCGTGACCCTGGTCGCGCCCGAACGCGAATCCGAAGACCACTGAGGGGGAAACCAACACGATGGCGCGCCTGCCCTACCTGACGCCCGACGACCTCAAGCCGGCCGACAAGGATCTGCTCAAGCGCGACATCGCGCTCTACCGCATCCTCAGCTACAGCCCGGACGGCGCACGCGCCTTCGGCACGCTGGGCCGCTACATCCGCTTCGGCAGCAAGCTCGACGGCCGCCTGCGCGAGCTCGCCATCCTGCAGGTCGGCTACCTCGCCCGCGCGCCCTACGAATATTCGCACCACATCAAGATCGGCTACGATTTCGGCGTCACCAAGGACGACATCAAGGCATTGATCGCCGACACAGAGGGCAGGCCGAACGGCCTCGAGCCGCTTGCCAAGGCCGTGCTGCGCGCGGCGCGCGAGATGAGCACGCAGATGGAAGTCAGCGACGCCACCTTCGCCGAGCTGAAGGCGGCGCTGAGCGAGGAGCACCTCGTCGACCTGATGATCACCATCGCCTTCTACAACGGCGTGGTGCGTTTCCTCGGCGCGATGAAGATCGATGTCGAGCCCGAGTACCAGAAGTACCTCGACGAGTTTCCGCTGCCACAAGCATGAGCGGTTCCATTCATCTACCTTCCCCCGGAAGGGGAAGGTGCCCGAAGGGCGGATGGGGGATATCGAAGACGGATTCCTGTGTTCGTCTTCGACATCCCCCTTCCGTCGCGCTTGCGCGCGCCACCTTCCCCCTCCGGGGGCAGGCAAGACTGGAGAGAGCATCATGCGCCTGAAGGACAAGATCGCCATCGTCATCGGCGCCGGCCAGAGCCCCGGCGAGGGCATCGGCAACGGCCGCGCCACCGCCATCCGCTTCGCCCAGGAGGGCGCGCGCGTGCTGTGCGTCGACCGCGACCTCGCCTCGGCGCAGGAGACGGTGGCGCTGATCGAGAAGGAAGGCGGCCAGGCCGCGGCCTTCGAGGCCGACGTGCTGAAGGAGGCCTCGCTTCAGGCGATGGTCAAGGAAGCGATGCGCCGCTGGGGCCGCATCGACATCCTGCACTACAACGTCGGCGTCTCGATCGCCGGCGGCGACGCGCCGCCCACCGAGATCACCGAGGAAGCGTTCGACCGCGTCACCGCGATCAACCTGCGCGGCGCGGTGATCGCCTGCAAGCACGTGCTGCCGATCATGCGCGAGCAGAAATCCGGCGTGATCATCCAGATCTCCTCGGTGGCCTCGGGCTCGAACTACCCCTACGTCGCCTACAAGACCTCGAAGGCGGCGATGATCGCCTTCACCGAGCAGCTGGCGATCCAGAACGCGCCCTATGGCGTGCGCGCCAACTGCATCCTGCCCGGCCTGATGGACACGCCGATGGCCGTCGACACCCGCGCGCGCAAGACCAACCGCAGCCGCGCCGAGGTCGCCGCCGAGCGCGATTCGCGCGTGCCGCTGCGCGCCAAGATGGGCACCGGCTGGGACGTCGCCAACGCCGCCTTGTTCCTGGCCTCCAATGAGGCCAATTTCGTCACCGGCGTGACCCTGCCGGTCGACGGCGGCGCGTTGCTGAATCTGGTACGGGAGTAACGAGGTGACGACGGTCCTGACCTCGACGCATTGGGGCGTCTACGAAGTCGAGATGGAGAACGGCCGGGCCAAGGCGCTCCGGCCGTTCCGCGAGGATCCGGACCCGTCGCCCATCGGCCTGCACATGCTGTCGCCCGAGGTGGCACGGCTGCGCGTGCGCCGTCCCGCCGTACGCAAGAGCTGGCTCGAAGGCGGGCCGGGCCATCGCACGGAGCTGCGCGGCGAGGAGCCTTTCGTCGAGGTGAGCTGGGACGAGGCCATCGATCTGGTGGCGCGCGAGATCGACCGCGTGACCAGAGCGCACGGCAATACTGCCGTGTTCGGCGGCTCCTATGGCTGGTCGAGCGCCGGCCGCTTCCACCACGCGCAGAGCCAGATCCACCGCTTCCTCAACGCCGTGGGCGGCTACGTGCGCCACGTCGACTCGTACAGCCTCGGCGCGGCGCGCGTGCTGCTGCCGCATATCGTGATGTCGATGGACGAGCTGTTCGCCTCCCACACCAGCTGGGACGTGATGGCCGAGAACACCAAGCTGTTCGTCACCTTCGGCGGCGTGCCGCACAAGAACGCCCAGGTCAGCGCCGGCGGCCCCAGCGAGCATCGCATCCGCGACGGCCTGCGCCGCATGCGCGCCTCAGGCACGCGCTTCGTCAACATCACGCCCACCGCCGACGATCTCGACACCGGCGGCGAGGACGAGTGGATCGCGATCCGCCCCAACACCGACACCGCCATGCTGCTGGCGATGGCCCATGTCCTGTACAAGGAGGGCCTGCACGATCCCGACTTCCTTGCGCGCTGCTGCGTCGGCTTCGAACGCTACGTGCCCTACCTCACCGGCGAGGTCGACGGCATCGCCAAGACGCCGGAATGGGCGGCTGCCATCACCAGCGTGCCGGCCGAGCGCATCGCCGCGCTGGCGCGCGAGCTGGCGGCCAACCGCTCCATGCTCAACATCGCCTGGTCGCTGCAGCGCTCGCATCACGGCGAGCAGCCGTTCTGGGCGCTGATCGCGCTCAGCTGCATGCTGGGCCAGATTGGCCTGCCCGGCGGCGGTTTTGGCACCGGCTACGGCGCGGCCAACCTGATGGGCAGCCCGAACACGCGCATCCCCGGCGCGACCCTGCCGCAGGGCGACAACGCCGTGAAGGCGTTCATCCCCGTCGCACGCATCGCCGACATGCTGCTCAATCCCGGCGCGCCGTTCGAATACAACGGTGCCACGCACACCTACCCCGACATCCGGCTGGTGATGTGGGCCGGCGGCAATCCGTTCCATCACCACCAGGACCTCAACCGCCTGAAGCAGGCATGGCGCAAGCCCGAGACCATCGTCTTCAACGAGCAGTTCTGGACGCCGGCGGCGAAGAGGGCCGACATCGTGCTGCCGGTGACGGTCTCGCTGGAGCGCGACGATATCGGCTCGGCCACGCGCGAACGGCACATCATCGCCATGAAGGCGGTCAAGCAGCCGGAGGGCGAGGCGCGCGACGACTTCGAGATCTACGGCGCCATCGCCGAGCGCCTGGGCGCGAAGGAGCGCTACACCGAGGGCCTCGGCACCATGGGCTGGCTGCGCCGCCTTTACGGCGAGAGCCGCGAGCGCTCGGCCAAGATCGGTATCGAGCTGCCAGCCTTCGACGATTTCTGGGCGGCAGGCCTGGCCACGGTGCCGAGCACGGGCGAGCGGCCGGTGATGCTGGCGAGGTTCCGCGAGGATCCGGCGAAGCATCCGCTGAAGACGCCCTCGGGCAGGATCGAGATCTTCTCCGAGCGAATCGCCTCGTTCGGCTACGAGGATTGCCCGGGCCATCCGGTGTGGATGGAGCCGGCGGAGTGGCTGGGCAGCGCGCAGGCCGGGCGCTATCCGCTGCACATGCTGTCGGACCAGCCCACCGACAAGCTGCACAGCCAGCTCGACCACAGCCCGCATGCGGCGGCGACCAAGATCAAGGGTCGCCAGCCGGTCACCATCAGCGGCGCCGACGCGACGAAGCGCGGCATCGCCGACGGCGATCTGGTGCGCGTCTTCAACGATCGCGGCGCCTGCCTTGCCGCGGCGAAGGTGAGCGAGCGCATCCGCCCCGGCGTGGTGCGGCTGTCGACCGGCGCCTGGTTCGACCCGGCGGGCGGCGGCGCCAACCGGCCGCTGGAGAAGCACGGCAATCCCAACGCGCTGACCCGCGATATCGGCGCGTCGAAGCTCTCGCAGGGTTGCACGGCGCAGACCTGCCTGGTCGAGGTCGAGCGCTACGACGGCGTGGCGCCGGCGGTGACGGCACACGATTTGCCTCGCTTCGTGCCGCGCACGCCGAAAGTGGCGGCGGAGTAGTTTGGGTATCTTCCCTTCTCCCCGCGCAGGCGGGGAGAAGGTGCCCGAAGGGCGGATGAGGGGCTTCCCGGCGTCTCGACTGCATCGGTGTTTGTCGTTGCGCGAGGAAGCCCCTCATCCGCCTCGCTGGCGCTCGGC
>JBFXAZ010000042.1:0-41144 GCA_050183765.1 Reyranellaceae bacterium
CGGATATCCGGACGGCCGGTGCCGCAATCGCTCGCCGCGGCCACGGCTCTCGCGGCGCCGCAAACCCTGTCCAGCGACGCCAAGACCGACAGGGTGCTGCGCGACGTCGCGCGCGCGGTCAACGACTCCTGGGCGAAGACCTACGCGCCGGAACAGGTGAGCTTCCGGCGATTCGAGTTCCATGGGTGGGTCCACGGCAGCGGCCTCGGCGTGTACTGGGACACGCTCGAGCGTGAGCGTATCGCGCGCGCCGCAAGCGAGGTCGGCCGCGCGCTGCAGGCGCATGGCCACGACTACAGGGCCTATCACCGCTACCAGATCGACTCCGACGGCGAGCCTCTGGCCGTCTGCCCGAAGTCGACGTCCGTGGAATGCGACGCCGAGCTGTCGCAACGGATGTTCGGCAAGCCGGGCATCGATGGCCCGCTGCCCTTCGCGACGCGGCTGGCCAATCGGCCCGAGCTGCTGGAGGACCGCAAGAATGCGGTCCTATCGTTCCTCGCCGGCAACCGCTATGGCGGACTGGCGATCCGGGTGATCGCGCAACAGGCCCGGCGCGTGTCCGATGTGGCGCGGGACCTGTCCACCGACCTGACCCCGATCGGCCGGCAGATCCGGGCATTGGACGATGTCATCGACGCCGTCGCGTTGCGTCCGACGGACGCAGCCGCCGTCCAGAAGGCGCGCCATGCCACGCAGAGCGCGCGCGAGTACTTGCGACTCGCCCAGAGCGCGTCAGACCGCGTGCAGCGCGAGTTCGCCGCAGCGCGCTCCGCCAAGAGCCAGGCCGACGCCAGCGCGGCGTTCGCGCGGGTCGAGCAGGCGCACCGCGAACAAGTCCGCCACCTCGAGCGGGCGCGCGAGATCGCCGCCGCCGCGCAGCGGCAACCGCCAACCGGTATCACGCCGCCGGAACGCCCGGCGCTGGCGCGTCTGCGGCAGATGGCCGACGAGCTGGCGAAGTTGCCGCACAGCCAGGAAGCCATATTGCTGCGCCACTACGAAGGGGCCGCCCTGCCGCCCCGCCCGCCCGGCGCCGCCACGACGCCGTCAGGGCGGCCGATCGAGGCCGTCGGCTACGATCCCGCCACCCGCACGCTGCGCCTGCAGAGCCGGCAGCGCGTCGATGTCGGACCGCTCGTCGACGCGGTCAGGAACACCGCGCCGCGCCGGACCGAGCCGCTGTTCAAGCCAGTGCCGCGGGCGCGAGGCCATGAGCTGATGTTCAGGCTCGATCCCGCGGTCCAGCGGATGCTCGCATCGCGGACCGGGCAGGCCGAGCTGCGGCGGGTGGGCGGCGTCGCGCTCGATGTGACGTTCACCGCCCTCGACCTGGCCGGAGCGACCGACTTCGTCGGCCGGCCGGGCCGCAGCGTGATCGAGCAGCCGGTGCTGCTGTCGCTGCGCGCCCTGCTCGAGCAGCTCGAGCCGCACGCGCGCGACGCTGGCCGCTGGGAGAAGCTGCCGCCGGCGCTGCGCCAACCGGCCAGCATGGCGCGGCTGCACGGCTTCGTCGTCGTGCCGGAACGCGACGACATCGTGCTGGTCGGTGCTGCCGGCAAGGCGACCGACGCCCTCGACATCGACTCGCTGATCCTCCTGCTGCGCGCGGCGTGGCGCGACGGGCTGGTGCCCGGCGTATCCCTCGACGCGATACCCGGCAATGTCGCCGGGCCGCAATACGCCCGGGTCATCAACCTGCCGGCTGATTCGACCCCCGCGCGCGTCATGCTCGACGCCGACTACGCGATGAAGGCGGTTCTTTTCGGGTCGGTCGCCATCGCCGATCCGGCCTATCGGTCGCTGGCGAAGATCTTCGCGAGCCAGCCGCCGAGCGGCCCGGTCGCCGGTCGGTTCTGGCTGGTCCCCACGCCCCTCGCGGCCGGCGCCGTGGCCGTCGCCGACGACGGACGGATCGCGCTGTTCGACGCGGCCGTGGAGGCGCGCGCGGAAGACCTGACGGTCGCGACCATGCAGCCACTCGGGCATGTGTCGCCGCAGCGCCAGCAAGCCGCCGCGGAGTTCACCCGGGTTGTCGAATCGCTCAAGAGCGATCCGGCGATCGCGGCCGGGCTGTATCAACGGCTGCAGGGTTTGGTCGACGTCGTCACCATCGGGACGCTGTTGCGGCGACAGGGCGTCCGGTCGGCCGTGCTCGATCGCTTCGTGGCCCTACCCTATCGCGTACTGCGCGGACCCGAGGCCGCGCCGTCGAGCTATCCCGGCATTACCACGACGATCGATACGCGCGGCGGGCCGATGCGCCTGTCCGGCGGCGTAGAGATGGCGCCGCGGCCGCGCCGCCGGTCGATGGCGACCTTCGAGGACACGCTGATCGAGGCGCTGCGGGCGAAGTCAGCCGAGCCATTCAACGGCGTCTTCGAGCGGCGGCTGGCGCACATGGTGTCCTTCCCCGCGCTTCAGGCCGACGCCGCGGGGCGCGACGCCGAGAGCCACGTCCTGCTCGCCCGACGCGCCCTGACACAGGGCGACGCCGCGGCAGCGCGGAGCGCGTTCGAGGAAGCCCTGAAGCTGGCGCCCGACTGGTCCGAGGCCTGGGTCGGACGCGCGCGGGCGGACGCCCTGGCGGGAAACCTCAACGCCGCGAGCGAGGCGATCGCCAAGGCGCGGCTACTCGATCTGTCGGACCCGGAGATCGACCTGGCCGATCTGGAGATCGCCCTCGCGCGCAATCCGGCGCTGGATCTGTCGACCATCGACGCCGGCCTGCGGCGCGACCTGAGCCGCGGCTACGTCGAGCAGGCATTCCTCGCGATCACCATGGGCCAGCTGCCGGCCGCGAAGCGGTGGGCGGACCGCGCGCTCGATATCTTCGCCGGCAACCACGACGCCTATATCGCCCGCACCCTGGCGCTGGCCGACAGCCGGTCGGACGAGGCGCGCCGCGACGCCACCGAGGCCATCACCATCCTGCGCCGCGCCCGCGCTCGATCGCCGGCGGATCTCGATCTCGGCCGCAAGCTGGCGATGGCGATGGCCCTCGATGCTGACCTCCGGATCGGCGCGTTGTCGCCGCTCGGCATCCTGGTCGCCGAACCGCTGGCCGCCGACGACGGCACGCGCGCGATCGACGAAAGCCTGCGCCAGGCCGCGACGCAGGCGGCCGACGCGCAGAAGCTCGACGGCCAGCTCGGTTTCGCGCGCTTCGTCGAGCTTTATGCGCGCGTCATCAGGATTGGCGTGCTGAAGAAGACGCGCGAGCCGTTCCGCACCGACGCCTTGCGCATCGATATCGCCGACGCCATCAAGCGCTTCGCCTCGATGACGGCGCCCTTTACCTACCTGGACGCGCATCTCGACGGGCTCGACGACAAGCTGGAGTCGATGGTCGGCAAGATCGACCGGACGGTCGCGACCGATTCGTCCTTCGTCGAGGCTGTCGCGGCGCGGGCGGTAATCCTCGCGCGACAGAGCCGATGCGCCGACGCGCTGCGCGATCTCGAGCGGCTGCGGGCGCTCAGCGCCAGCGCGGCCGACGGAATCACCCGATATCTGCGCGGCTGCACGCGATAGGGGAGTCGCATGAGAACCTTCGGCGTTGTCATGCTGCGCGCGCTTCTGGCGCTCGGCGTCTGGCTTCTCACCGTGCTCTACTTCCAGGCGGCGCAGCTTCCGGTATCCGAACTCCTCTATGAATCGAGGCTGGAGAAGGAAGCCTTCATCGGCATGGGCGTGGCGGTGGGCCTGCCGATCGCGCTGGTCTATCTATTCCTGCCGTTATTCAGGCGGGGCAAGGCGCAAGCAGCCACCACCACCCCGCCAGCGTCGCCCTGGACCCGTCGCTTTCGCACAGCGGGGCGGCTGGTCGCGGCCTTCCTGGCGATCCCGGTCGTCGGTGGCCTCGGCACCGGCGCGATGATCGCCGCCGACGGGCTCGCGCTCGGCCAGCCGGGTGTCTGCGACTCGGTGCGGTTCGGCGCGCTCGGCCTGCTGGCGGTCATCGTCGGCATGCTGATCACGCTGCCGCTGCTGACGCGCTTCGTCGCCCGGGGCGCCCTGTGGGCCGCCGCGCCCGTCTACATCCTGCTCTGGGTCGGCGCGGTCTGGCTCGCCTACGATCCCACCGGCAATCTCCAGCGCCGGTTCGAGGCGGCGGTGCGCGACGAGGTCACCACGCCGAGCGTGCCAAGCGGCGAACCGATCGTCGCCTCGCTGCGCTTCAGGCCGGGACAGGTCTTCAGCGTCACGACGACGGGCGTCATGACCGAGTTCGGCTCGGCGGGAGGTTGCGGGCGCTGGATCGCCGGCCACACCAGCGAGATGACCGAGACCAGCCGCTTCAGGATCAGGCGGGTCGGCCGCGACGGCACCGCCTCCGTCGAGTGGCGCATCGTCAGCCTGCGGCTGAAGCAGACGGTCGGTGGCAAGGTCGTCAGCGAGTTCGATACCACCACCCCTGAGTCGCTGCGGCGCGCCGTGGCCGCCGACCTCTACGATCCGGCGATACTTCAGGCCACGATCGACGTCGACTGGTCGAGCACCGGCGAGGCGCAGATCCGCGCCGTGCGCAACGTCAGTCCGGAGAGCGCCGACGCCATCCGCCGCCTGCTCGAGAACCGGCGCTACTCCGACCGCAGCGCGTTTCCGCCCGATCCCGTCAGGCAGGGGCAGACCTGGCAGGGCGGACAGATCACGAGCTACGCGCTTAAGATCAGCGGCCGCTATCGCTACACGCTGTCCGGCGAGTTCCGCGGTCTTGGCGCTGCCAACCGCAACCTCGCTTTGCTGCGCTTCCGGTCGACGGACGGGCAATCGGTCGACAATCCCGACCAGCCGGTCACCGGCCGGGTCGAGCAGCTTCGCAGCGAGTCCGAGATCGCCTTCGCCCTCGATCAGGGCCTTCCGGAGCGCGCGACCTCGGTGTCATGGACCCGCGCAAGGGTGTCGCAACGTGGTCACGGCACGATGCTGGTCGAAGTGCTGGCCCGCGTGCGCTCGGAGTGGCGGATCGAAGGCCGCTGATTGTCGCGCGGCCCCGCGGCCTGTATAGCAACGCCCGGGGCAAATCACATCGGATGGAGCGCGGACGCCATGGACAGCGTCGATCTCGCCACGAAAGCCGTGCGGGAAGATCGCCTGTGGCAGCGCCATGCCGACATGGCCAGGCTCGGCGGCACGCCGCGCGGCGGCGTGAATCGGCAGGCGCTGTCCGCCGAAGATGCGGCAGCGCGCAATCTGCTCATGTCGTGGGCAAAGGCGCGCGGGTTCGCGGTGTCGACCGATGGCATCGGCAATCTCTTCGTGCGCCGCGCCGGCACCGATCCCGACGCGCGCCCCATTCTCAGTGGCTCGCACATGGACAGCCAGCCGACCGGCGGCCGCTTCGACGGCATGTACGGCGTGCTCGCCGCCTTCGAGTCGCTGGAGGCGCTCGAGGATGCGGGCGTGCGGACCCGGCGGCCGATCGAGGCCGTGGCCTGGACCAACGAGGAAGGCAGCCGGTTCCAGCCCGGTGCCATGGGCTCGGCCGTCTTTGCCGGACAGTACGACCTGCAGACGATGCTCGAGGCGAAGGACTGGGACGGCGTCGTGCTGAAGGACGCCCTGGCGCAGACACTGAAGGCGGCGCCCGCGCCCGCCCGCGCGCCGGGCAACGCGCTCGACGGCTATGTCGAGGTCCACATCGAGCAGGGACCGAGGCTCGAGGACGCGCGCAAGACCATCGGCGTGGTCACCGGCATCCAGGGCAGCCGGCGCTACATCGTGACGACGCTGGGCGAAGAGGCCCACGCCGGCACCACGCCGCGCGCCGCACGCAAGGACGCCTTCGTCTCGGCATTGGCCATCGCCGGCGCGATGCTGGCGGCAACGTGCGACGCCGAAGACACGCTGCGCTTCACCATCGGCCGCGTCGAGGTCTATCCCGGCTCGCCCAACACCGTGCCCGGCCGGGTCACCTTCACCATCGATATGCGCCATCCCGACATGGCCGCGCTCGACCAGTACGAGGCGAAGCTGCACGACGCCGTCGCGCAGCACGCCGCGCCCTGCACCGCCACCATCGAGCGCGTCACCAACGTGGCGCCCACGGTGTTCGACAAGGCGGTCGTCGACCTGGTGCGCGATGCCGCCCGGCGCCTGGCGCTGTCCAACATGGACATGCCCTCGGGTGCCGGCCACGACGCCATGCACATCGCCCGCCTGTGCCCCACCGGCATGGTCTTCGTGCCATGCGAGCGCGGCATCAGCCACAACGAGATCGAGAACGCCACGCCCCAGGACCTCGCCGCCGGCACCCGCGTGCTGGTCGAGACGCTGGTGCGGCTGGCCAACCGCTGAGGATCACTCCATGCCCGCTCTCGACAAGAGCCTCGTCGCGATCCTCTCCGACCTGATCGCGATTCCCAGCCCCTATCCGCCGGGCGAGAGCGTCGAGATCTGCGCCTACGCCGCCCGCCGCCTGAAGGCCGCCGGCTACAAGGTGGAAACCGTCACCAAGACGAAGAACGTCGACAACGTCGTGGCGACGCTGAAGGGCAAGGCCAAGGGCCCCAGCGTCGTGTTCAACGCGCATGTCGACACGGTGGGCGTGGGCGAGCGCGCCAACTGGAACAGCGATCCGTTCAAGGCGCTGCTCAAGGGCGGCAAGGTCTACGGCCTGGGCGCCGGCAACTGCAAGGGCAGCATGGCCGTGCAGCTGTGGCTCGCCGAGGAGATCGCGCGCCGCGGCGGGCCGGCCGCGGGCGATGTCGCCTTCACCTTCGTCGCCGACGAGGAGAATCTCGGCCCCGACGGCATGGCGCATCTGCGCGCGACCGGCAAGGTGAAGCCCGACGTGCTGATCCTGGGTGCGCAGACCGAGAACCAGCTGATCGTCGCCGAGCGCGGCGTGCTGTGGGCGCGCATCACCACCAAGGGCAAGGCGGCGCATGCCGGCAACCCCGCCGCCGGCGACAACGCCATCCTGCGCATGATGCATCTCGTCGCCGTGCTGCAGACCTACTACGACAAGGTGCTGCCGGGCCGCGTCTCCGGCGCGATGAAATCGACGGTGAACGTCGGCATGTTCCACGGCGGGCACAATACCAACGTTGTGCCCAGCGCCTGCACCGTCGAGATCGACCGCCGCCTGCTGCCCAACGAGAAGGTCAAGGCCGCCTTCAGCGAGCTGAAGAAGGTCGTCGACTCCGCCGGTGAGCCGCGCGGCAGCTACAAGGTCGAGTTCCTCACCGGCACCAACGGCTTCTTCGCGCCTGAGAACGGCCAGGGCGTCGCGGCTCTCGAGAAGGCGATCCATGCCCGCCTGCGCAAGCGCGCGAAGTTCCTCAACGCCACCGGGGTGAGCGACGGCCGCTACTTCGCCGATGACGCGATCGAGATCATCAATTTCGGTCCGGGCTCGGGCGTTCAGGGCCACGCCGCGAACGAAAGCGTGCCCGTCTCGCAGATGGTCGACGCCGCGCACATCCTGCTCGAGGTCATCGGTACGCTGAACGGCTTCACGCGCTAGAGACGGGCGCGCGAGCGCCATCGAAGCGCGTGCGCAGACGCAACGCCGGCTTCTCCACCCACTCGTAGAGCACGCGGGCCGTGCCCAGCGTGATCGCGAAGGCCGCGACCAGGCCCAGCCAGCCCGGCACGTCGATGCCGAAGGCCGGCCGCACGCGCGACACCAGGAAGATGATCGGCAGGTGGACCAGGTAGAAGCTGTACGACCACTGGCCGATCAACGCCATCGGAGCGGTCGCGCGCCCCAGCGCATCGGCCGGCCGGCTGACCGCACGGCAGATCAGCATCATGCAGATGAGGTCGACCGCGGTGTAGCCCCAGATCAATTGCGCCCCCGCCTCGCCCGGCGAGAACCACAGCGCGCCGGCGAGCGTGCCGGTGCTCAGGGCGCCCAGCGCGATGGCGAGGGCGGTTGCGGCCAGGATGGCGAGGCCGCGCCCGAGCCTGGCGCGCAGCGACGGCGGCATGAGGTTGACCAGCGCGCCGTAGGCGAAGGCATCGATGTGCGTGAAGCCCGCGACGTACACCGCCTCCTTCTTGTCGGTGAAGACATGCGGCCAGTGATCGATGACGACGGCCAGCGCCGCGCGCAGCAGCGGCCCGGCGACGATCATCGCCAGCAGAGCCGGCGCCAGCCGGCGACGGCCCAGCAGCAGCACGACAAAGGGAAACAGCAGGTAGAACTGCTCCTCGACGGCCAGGGTCCAGGTCGGGCCCAGGATCGGGTCGAAGACATAGGCGGCCGACGCGTGGAAGAAGTTGGAGGTGTAGGTCCAGGCGTAGGGCAGCGGATCCAGCAGCGCGCGGCTGCCGGTGGCGAGCGCCACCGCGGTGACGACGAGCAGGAAGACGACGTAGACCGGAAAGATGCGGACCACGCGGCGCCAGTAGAACGAGGCCAGCGCCGGCTTCAGCGCCATCTCGCGGTCGGCGAGCGCGAGCAGGCGCCCGCCGATCAGGTAGCCGGACAGCACGAAGAACAGCGACACGCCGGTCCAGCCGGTCGAGAACTCCTTGCCGATCAGGAAGCGCGTGTGGAACGAGAACACCAGCAGCGCGCCCAGTGCCCGGAACGCGTCGATGCTGGCGTTGCGCTCCATCGCTACGCGGTCTTCTGCGCCACCAGGCCGCGCTGCTTGATCTCCTCGTCGCGGATGATGAATTTCTGCACCTTGCCGGTGATGGTCATCGGGAAGGCGTCGACGAAGCGGATGTAGCGCGGGATCTTGTAGTGGGCGATCTGGCCCTTGCAGAACTCGCGGATCTCCTCGTCGGTCGCGCTCTCGCCGTCGCGCAGCTTGATCCAGGCGCAGACCTCCTCGCCGAACCGCGCATCGGGCACGCCCACGACCTGCACGTCCTGCACCTTGGGATGACGGTAGAGGAATTCCTCGATCTCGCGGGGATAGACGTTCTCGCCGCCCCTGATCACCATGTCCTTCAACCGGCCGACGATGTTGACGTAACCCTGCTCGTCCATGGTCGCGAGGTCGCCGGTGTGCATCCAGCCGCCGACATCGATGGCTTCCGCCGTCTTGTCGGCGTCGTTCCAGTAGCCGGTCATCACCGAGTAGCCGCGGGTGCAGAACTCGCCGGTCTCGCCGCGCGGCACGATCCTGCCCTCGGTGTCGACGATCTTGATCTCGATATGCGGCAGGACCTGGCCCACGGTCGAGACGCGCCGTTCCACCGGATCGTCGGTGGCGCACTGCGTCGAGACCGGCGAGGTCTCGGTCATGCCGTAGGCGATGGTGACCTCGTGCATGTTCATGCGGCTCTGCACGCGCTTCATCACCTCGATCGGGCAGGGCGAGCCGGCCATGATGCCGGTGCGCAGGCTCTTGAGGTCGAACTCGGCGAAGCGCGGATGATCGAGCTGGGCGATGAACATGGTCGGCACGCCGTAGAGCGCCGTGCAGCGCTCCTCGGCGCAGGCCTGCAGGGTGGCCAGCGGATCGAAGGCCTCGGCGGGATAGATCATGGTCGAGCCGTGCGTCAGGCAGCCGAGATTGCCCATCACCATGCCGAAGCAGTGATAGAGCGGCACCGGGATGCACAGCCGGTCCTCGGGCGTGAGCTTGAGCCCTTCGCCGACGAAGAAGCCGTTGTTGAGGATGTTGTGGTGACTGAGCGTCGCGCCCTTGGGGAAGCCCGTCGTGCCTGACGTGAACTGGATGTTGATCGGATCGTCGAACTGCAGGGTCGGACCGATGTCGGCCAGCGCCGCCTTCTCGGCGTTGCCGCCGGCCTTCGCCACGTCGTCGAAGTTCAGCATGCCCGGCGTCTTCTCGCCGCCCAGGCGCACGATGTGCCGGAGGTGCGGCAGCTTCTTCTCCCGCACCAGGTCCTCGACGATCTCCAGGTAGTTCGAGGTCTTGAGCGAAGGCGCCAGGATCAGCGCGCTGCACTCGACCTTGTTCATGGCGTACTCGAGCTCGGCCCGGCGATAGGCCGGGTTGACGTTGACCAGCACCAGGCCGGCCTTGGCGGTGGCGAACTGCGTCAGCGTCCATTCCGAGTTGTTGGGCGACCAGATGCCGACGCGCTCGCCGCGCCTGAGGCCCAGCGACAGCAATCCGGCGGCGAGATCGTCGACGCGGCGGGCCAGCTCACCCCAGCTCCAGCGGATGTCCTGGTGGCGCACCACCAGCGCCTCGCGCTCGCGATAGGCCGCCACCTGGCGATCGAAGAAGGCGCCGATGGTCTCGCCGATCAGCTTCGTCTTCGACGTGCCATGGTCGTAGGACAGCATCTGCTTCCCTCCCGCTGCGATTTGTTTCGGCGCCGTACCCTACAACAGGCCCGCCCGCCTGTGGTATATTGACGCCATGCGATCGATCCGGCCGCCCTTGATCGGCGCCCTCCTCCTGCTTCTCGCCCTGCCCGTCGCGCCTCCGTCGTCCACCGCCCAGCCGGCGAACGGACCTTTGCTCACGCCGGCCGACTGTGCGCATCCCGCGGCGCCGATCCGGCTGACGACGCATATCGTGTGCTCGGCTCTGGAGCTGTCCCGCCTCTCGCTGCGCATCGACGAATCGGCGCGCGCGTTGCGGTTGAGCATCGGCCCGGAGGAACGCGCCCGTTTCGACGACGACCAGGCGGCGTGGATCTCCGACAACGGCACGGCGTGCCAGGCCGATGGCGCAGGCAAGGCCGATCCCGCACACGAGATCGCCGCGCGCGACTGCTTGACGGTGCGCTTCCGCAACCGCCTCGCGGCGATGCGCCATGTGGTGGCCACCTGGCGGGCGTCGCGGATGCGCGACTGCGCCAATGCCGCGCGGGCGCTCTCCGTCGCCGTGCCCGCGCAGCGTACGGCCGCGCTCGTGGCGCGCATCGCGCGCTACGAGGATACCGCCACCGCGCTGCGCTATCTCGCGCACGCCCACAGCATGGAATTCGTCGACGTCGGCAACGACGCGGAGGACAAGTTCCGCGCCGAGATCGCGGCCACCGGCGAGGCGCGCGCCGTGCAGCGCGTGCAGGCGACGCTGAGCGAGTGCGACAAGAGGTTTGACGCATTCCAGGGCCGCGTGCCGACGACGGTGCCGGCGGGCCCCGCCAACCCGGCTGTCCACCCACCGGAGGTCCTGGCGGCATCGGTCCCTTCGCCGATCCGCGCGCTGTGCAACGGGCTGGCCGCAGAGCGCGAGGCGCTGGATCGCTGCCTGACGCGCAAGGCCGTCGCCTACTACGAGGGCCGGCTTGCGGAGGCCGGGCGCCAGGCGGCCAACGGCACCACCGTCCTCGCCCCGCAGACCCACGAGACCTGGGCGAGCTACCGCGACCGCCATTGCGCCTGGAGCGTCGCGCATGTCTCCGACCAGGAGCGGATCTGGCACCATGATCGCTGCCTGCTGCAACTCGCCGCCAAGCGCGATCTCGAGCTGCGCGATGCGCTGGCGGCCCGCGACCGCTATCGCACGACTGCGCCCGCGAAGCCGGCCGGCAAGGGCACCTGAGCCGGCCACGGAGCGACCGCTCGTGCGCCGGTTTCGGCTGCTCGCCCTCCTTGTGATCCTGCCGGTCCTCGGGCTGATCCTGCTGGCGTGGTGGTGCAGGGGAATCGGGCCCGGCGAGGAGATGCTGCGCGACCCGCCGCTGCCGGACCGCGCCGCCGTCCAGCGCACCCTGGTCCCCGGCGTCAGCACCATGCGGGACGCCGTGGCGCTGCTTGGCCAGCAATCCCGCCTTGGCTACGGCGTCATCGACGGAAGCGGCGCGTTCCATTTCCAGCCGCGAACCACGACCGGCACCGCCGCGCGGCGCACCTGGATGTCGCGCCGCATCTATGTCCGGGGCCTGGGCGTGCTGGGACAACAGCGCATCGACTATCGCGAGATCGAGATGACGTTCGGTCCGCCCGACCTCACGCTGCGCGAGCTCACCGATCGCGATGTCGCGGGCCGCTGGAGGGACCGGCCCGTCAGCCACCGCTGAGCGAGGCGGCGGGACCGCGCGCTCACATGGTGGGCCGCACCGGCAGCGCCGTGCCCTGCTTCACCGGCCGCAGCGCGAAGGAGCTGCGGATCTGTGCAATGCCCGGGATCTTGGTGAAGTCCATCACGAAGCGCTCATAGGCCTCCAGGTCGGGCACCACGACACGCAGGAGGTAGTCGCTGTCCCCGGTCATCAGATAGCACTCCATGACTTCCGGCCGGCTCGCCGCGGCGCGTTCGAACGCCTGCAGCGATTTCTCGACCTGGGTGCTGAGCGACACGCTCATGAAGACGTTGACGGAGAGCCCCACCGCCTTGGCGTCGACCTGTGCGGCATAGCCCTTGATCACGCCGGCCTCCTCCAGCGCCTTCACCCGACGCCAGCAGGGCGACGGCGACAGCCCGACCTGCTCGGCGAGGTCGGCATTGCTCAGCCGGCCATCGCGCTGCAGCCGCTCGAGAATGCGGGAGTCGATCGAATCCAAGGTGATCATTCCTAGAAATTGCCGATTTCTGGTTAATTCTACCCCAAGAGGCTTGCCTGTGGGAAGAAACGCAAGGATTTTTCTGGCGATCGGGCGTATGCCTTCGACATGACCACCATGGCTCCCATCCAGCGTCTGCGGTTCCTGCGCGAGTTGGAGCGCAAGGTGCTGTGGCTTTCGGCGTGGACGATTCACCACGCCAACCACATCCGGCCCAATCGCGACGGCCTGAAGGTCGGCGGCCATCAGGCTTCGTGCGCGTCGCTGGCCACCATCATGACCGCGCTCTATTTCGCGGTGCTGCGCCCGGAGGACCGCGTCGCGGTGAAGCCGCACGCCTCGCCGGTGTTCCACGCCATCCAGTACCTGTTCGGCCGCCAGACGCGCGAGAAGCTCGAGAGGTTCCGCGGCCTGGGCGGCGCGCAGTCCTATCCCTCGCGGACCAAGGACACCGACGACGTCGATTTCTCGACCGGCTCGGTCGGTCTCGGCGTCGCCATGACGCTGTTCTCCTCGATCGTGCAGGACTACGTGCGGCTGAAGAAGCTGGCGCCCGAGCGTCCCGTCGGCCGCATGATCGCGCTGGTCGGCGATGCCGAGCTCGACGAGGGCAATGTGTTCGAAGCCCTGCTCGAGGGCTGGAAGCACGACGTACGGAACCTGTGGTGGGTGATCGACTACAACCGCCAGAGTCTCGACTCCGTCGTCAACGACCGCCTGTTCGGCCGCGTCGCCGAGATGTTCGAGCTGGTCGGCTGGCGCGTCGTGACGCTGAAGTACGGCCGCAGGCTCGAAGCGGCCTTCGCCGGCCCCGACGGCGAGCATCTGCGCAAGTGGATCGACGACTGCCCGAACTCGCTGTACTCGGCGCTGGTCTACCAGGGCGGCGCGGCCTGGCGCGAGGCGCTCAAGCGCGACCTCAACCGCTTCCCCGGCGTGCGTCGCATCCTCGACACGCACGACGACGCCACGCTGCACGCGCTGATGACCAACCTCGCCGGCCTCGACATGCAGGCCGTGCTTGACGCCTTCGAATCGGTCGATGACGACCGGCCGACTTGCTTCATCGCCTACACCATCAAGGGTCACGGCCTGCCCTTCGCCGGCCACAAGGACAACCACGCTGGCCTGATGAACCTCGAGCAGATGCGCGACTGGCAGGCGCGCATGGGCGTGCCGCAGGGCTCGGAGTGGGAACCCTTCGCCGGCCTCGACACCGATGCCCGCGAGCTGCGCGCCTTCATCGACAAGGCGCCGTTCAACAGCCAGGGCGCACGCCGTCTGTCCGCGCCCGACATCGCCATTCCCGACGTCCTGCCGCCGCCGCGCGAGAAGCGCACCAGCACGCAGGCCGGCTTCGGCCGCATCATGGACGAGATCGCCGCGGCAGGCGGACCGCTGGCCGAGCGCATCGTCACGACGTCGCCCGACGTGACGGTGTCGACCAATCTCGGCGGCTGGGTGAACCGCAAGGGTCTCTTCGCCCATACCCCGGCCGAGGACGTCTTCCGCGAGCTGAAGGTGGTGTCGGCCCAGCGCTGGAGCCTCGATCCGCGCGGCCAGCATGTCGAGCTGGGCATCGCCGAGAACAACCTTTTCCTGCAGCTCGCGGCGCTGGGCCTCTCGCACGAGCTGTTCGGCGCCCGCCTGCTGCCCATCGGCACGCTTTACGATCCGTTCATCGCCCGCGGCCTGGATGCGCTGAACTACGCCTGCTACCAGGATGCGCGCTTCATCCTCGTCGCTACGCCGTCCGGCGTGACCCTGGCGCCGGAGGGCGGTGCGCATCAGTCGGTGTCGACGCCGCTGATCGGCATCGGCCAACCGGGCCTGCTGAGCTACGAGCCGGCCTATGTCGACGAGCTGGCGATCCTGCTGCGCTTCGGGCTGGAGCACCTGCAGAAGCCCGACGGCGCATCGCTCTATCTCCGGCTGTCGACCCGCCCGGTCGACCAGCCGCAGCGCACGCTGAGCCCGGACCAGGCGCGCGACATCGTCGACGGCGGCTACTGGCTGCGCGAGCCGGCCGGCGACGCCGATCTCGCCCTCGTCTGCATGGGCGCGGTCACGCCTGAGGTGCTGGAGGCGTGGGAGAGCGTGAACCGCGATTTCGCCGGCACCGGCCTGCTGGCGGTCACCTCGCCCGACCGGCTGCACCGGGACTGGCTCGAGGCCCAGCGCCGGCGCGGCCGCACCACGGGCCGCCTGTCGCGCGAGACGGCGCCGGTCGAACGCCTGCTGGCGCCGCTGTCGCGCAACGCCAGGCTCGTCACCGTGCTCGACGGCCACCCGCTGACCCTGTCGTGGCTCGGCTCGGTCGGCCCGCATCGAGTCGTGCCGCTGGGCGTCGAGAGCTTCGGCCAATCCGGCGACATTCCCGATCTCTACGGCAAGCTGCGGCTCGACGCGGCGGCGATCATCGACGCGGTGGCGGTGGCGGTCGGCGCCTAGCCCTCGCTAGACTGCGGCGGTGACCTCTGCCGCATCGCCCTCCTTCCGGCCGCGTCCCCTCGCCGTCTCGATCATCGGCCTCGGCATCTCGCAGATCGTCGGCTGGGGATCGACGTTCTTCGTGCCTTCGGTGATGGGCCGCCACATCGCCGAGGACCTGCAGATGCCCGCCGAGGTGCTGTTCGCCGGGCCGACCATCATGTTCACGGTCGGCGCGCTGCTGGCGCCGTCGGTCGGCCGCATCGTCGACCGCCGCGGCGCGCGCAACCTCATGGTCGGCGGCTCGCTGCTCGCGGCGCTCGCGCTCGCGCTGCTGTCACGCGTCCAGGGGCCCCTTACCTACATCGCCGTGTGGGTGCTGATCGGCACCGCCGGCGTCATGATGATGGGGACGATCTCCTCGGTCGCGCTGGCGCAGATCGCCGGCGAGCGCGCACGGCGGGCGCTTGCGTTCCTCACAACCGTCGGCGGGCTGGCCTCCACCGTGTTCTGGCCGCTCGGCGCCGCGCTCGACGCGTCGGTCGGCTGGCGCAGCGCGCTGCTGATCTTCGCCAGCCTTCACCTGCTGATCTGCCTGCCGATCCACTGGTTCGTCCTGCCGCCCTTCGCGCCACCGCGTGTCCCGGCCGCGGCGGCTTCCGGCCTTTCCGCGAGCACGCAAGCGGCGCCGGTCAGCAGACCCGCGATCTTCATCATGCTGGCCGTCATGCTGTCGAGCGGCGGCATCGTCTATACGGGCATGACGCTGTACCTGATCGAGATCCTGCGCGGCCTGGGCCACTCGTCGGCGACGGCCGTCGTCCTCGCCTCGTTCATGGGACCGATCCAGATCAGCGTCCGGCTGGTCGAGATCGCCCTGGCGCACAGGCTCTCGACGATGAACTCGGCGATCATCGGCTCCGTCGCCTTGCCGGTGGCCCTGCTGTTCGGCCTGGGGGCCGGCTCGACGGTGGCCGCGGGCTTCGCGCTGGTGGCGCTCTATGCCATCTCCAACGGCCTGAAGGCGGTCGTGAGAGCCACCCTGCCGCTGGCATTGTTCGGGCGCGCCGAGTACGGCCGCTACATGGGCTGGCTGGCAGTGCCGCTCAATATCGTGACAGCGGTTGCGCCCATCGTGTTTGCCGCGATGATGGAGCGCGGTGGCGTCACCCTGACGCTGTGGGCATGCTTCATCGCGGCGGCACTGTCGTTGCTGGCCAATCTTGCCCTGTCGCGCCTGGCGCGGCGACCGATGGCCTGAGAGAGCGAGATGAACGACGCACGACCTCATCGGATCCTGGCGGGCGGACTGGGCAGCGCCAATCCGATCGGCGGTCTGGTGCTCGGGGTGGCACTTGCCGCCGTCGGTTTCGTCGCCTGGCAGTTCGCGTCGACCGCGCTGGACCTGCGGGAGTACATGCTGCCGCCGCCGGGCCAGGTGCTGGAGGCGCTTTCCGACCACTGGCCGAACCTGTCGCCGGCGATCGCCGTCACCGTCCGCATCACGGCGCTCTCGGCCGTCATCGGAGTCGGCATCGCGGCGCCGGCCTGCGTCGTGCTCGGCGCACTCGCCCTGGCGATGCCGGGCTTCAGCCGCGCCATGCGCTTCGCGGCGACCTGGATCGGCGACGCCGGCCCGCTGATCGTCGTCACTCTGCTGCCGCTCTTCGTCGTCTGGGTGGGGATCAGCGAGGGCATGCGCATCCGCGCTGCCGCGACGGGAGCGGCGCTCGCCTTCGCCACCAGCCTGCTCGGCGTGCTGACGGCCAACGGCGCTGCCGGCCTGGCGCTGGCTGTGCTGCGTGGGCTGCGACACGCCATCCTGCTGGCGTTGCTGCTGGTCGTGGTTTGCGACATGGTCGCGGGACGCGACGGCCTGGGTCACATGCTGCTGGCGGCGACGGCGATGCTGAACATGGCCCTGGCGGTCGCCGTGGCGCTGGTGATCTGGACCGGCGGCCTTTTGCTTTCAGCCGCGCTGCTGGTCCTCGAATGGGCCGTGGCGCGTACCGTGGAGCGGGTACGGTGAAGATCGACGGCAAGCCCTATCGCACGATCTGGCTGGCGGCCGACGGCCACACCGTGGAGGTGATCGACCAGACGAGGCTGCCGCATGCCTTCGAGATTCGCGCGCTGCGGACGCTCGACGACGCGGCGATGGCGATCCGCACCATGATCGTGCGCGGCGCGCCGCTCATCGGCGCCACCGCGGCGTACGGCATGGCGCTGGCGATGGCCGCCGACGCCTCCGACGCGATGCTGGGCAAGGCCTACGAGCGCCTGATGGCGACGCGGCCCACCGCGGTCAATCTGCGCTGGGCGCTGGACGATCTGCGCCAGCTGCTGGCGCCGCTTCCGCTCGATCAGCGCGCCAACGCGGCGTATGCGCGGGCCGGCGAGATCTGCGCCGCCGACGTGGCGATCTGCGCCTCGATCGGCCGGCACGGGCTGCCGCTGATCGAGGCGGCCGGCCGGCGCCGCAAGCCGGGCGAGCGCATCAACGTGCTCACCCACTGCAACGCCGGCTGGCTGGCCACGGTGGACTGGGGCACGGCGCTGGCGCCGATCTACACGGCGCACGATGCCGGCCTCGACCTGCATGTCTGGGTCGACGAGACACGCCCGCGCAACCAGGGCGCCAGCCTCACTGCCTTCGAGCTGGGCAAGCACGGCGTCGCGCACACCGTGATCGTCGACAACACCGGCGGCCACCTGATGCAGCACGGCATGGTCGATCTGTGCATCGTCGGCACCGACCGCACCTCCCGGCGCGGCGACGTCGGCAACAAGATCGGCACCTATCTCAAGGCGCTGGCGGCGCACGACAACGGCGTGCCGTTCTATGCCGCCGTGCCCTCGCCCTCGATCGACTGGACGCTCGACGACGGCGTGCGCGACATCCCGATCGAGCAGCGCGACGGCGCCGAGGTCGCGCGCATGACCGGCCGCCTGGCCGGCGGCGAGATCGCCACTGTCGAGATCGTGCCGGCGGGCACAGCGGTCGCCAACTATGCCTTCGACGTCACGCCGGCGCGGCTGATGACCGGCCTGATCACCGAACGCGGCGTCTGTGAAGCCAGCGCCGCGGGCCTGCTGTCGCTCTTCCCCGAGCATGCCTGGGCGGCGTGAGATGACGGGCGAGGCGGCGCTGCGACGCGCGCTGATCGACACCTGCCGCGCCATGAACGCCAGCGGCATCAACCAGGGCACCTCCGGCAACGCCAGCGCCCGCCTCGACGCGCATCGCTTCGTGATCACCCCCAGCGGCCGTGGCTACGACACGATGAAGCCGGCCGACCTGCCGGTGATGGCGCTGGACGGGCGATGGTCGGGCTCCTTTCGGCCGTCGACCGAATGGCGTTTCCATCGCGACATCTTCGACCGGCGGCCGGATGTGGGCGCGATCGTGCACGCGCATTCCGCCTTCGCCACGGCGCTGGCCTGCCTGCGCCTCGACGTCCCGTCGTTCCACTACATGGTCGCCGTCGCCGGCGGCGACTCGATCCGCTGCGCGCCCTACGCCACCTTCGGCACGCAGGAGCTGTCCGACCACGCGCTGGCGGCGCTCGAGGGCCGCAAGGCCTGCCTGCTGGCCAATCACGGCCTGATCGCCACGGGCGCCACGCCGCAGAAGGCGCTGGCGCTGGCGATCGAGGTCGAGACGCTGTGCGGCATGTACCTGCGGGCTCGCGCCGTGGCCGAGCCGGCGCGGCTGTCGCGGCGCGAGATGACGCGCGTGATCGAGCTGTTCCGCACCTACGGCACGCCGCAATTCCCGGACGACGAGCTGCGCCGGGTGGCGCCGGGCAAGCTCAGGTGACCAGCTCGCCGCGGAAGGCCCATTTGGTCATGCGCCGCTCGAACCAGGCGCAGACCGCGTACATCAGGATGCCCATGATGGCGATGGCGAACAGGCCGGCGAAGGTGGTCGGCGCATCGTTGCGCGCGCCGGCGGAGAGCATCAGGAAGCCGATGCCGTTGTTGCCGCCCACCGTCTCGGCGATCACCGAGCCGATGAAGGCCAGGGTGATCGCCACTTTCAGGCTGGCGAAGAGATAGGGCATGGCGCGCGGGATGCCGACCTTGATCAGGATCTCCGTCCGCGAGGCGCCCAGGCTGCGCATCACGTCGCGCATCTCGGGCTCGATGGTGGCCAGCCCGGTGGCGACGTTGACCACGATCGGGAAGAAGCTGATGACGAAGGCGGTGATGATCGCCGGCAGGAAGCCGACGCCGACCCAGATCATCAGGATCGGCACGATCGCCACCTTGGGAATCGCGTTGAAGGCGATCAGCAGCGGGTAGAGACCCGAATACACGAAGGGCGACGCGCCGATCGCCAGGCCCAGCAGCAGGCCGCCGGCGATCGCCAGGACGAAGCCGATCACCGTGCTCCAAAGCGTCTGCAGGCAGAACTTCAGCAGGATGTCGAAGCGCAGGACGATCACCTCGAAGACCTTGCTCGGTCGCGGCAGGATGATCTCGGGGATGGCGAAGCCGATGCAGGCCAGCTCCCACAGCAGGAAGAAGACGATCATCACCAGCCACGGCATCGCCGCGCGCAGCAGATAGTTGCGTTCGAGCCTTTCCATCGGCCAGCCCTCACGCGTGCTCAAGGTGGATACGATCGCGCAGCTTGTGCACGAGGTCGACGAATGCCGGCTCGAAGGTCATGGCCAGCGTGCGCGGACGCGGCAGCTCGACGGGCTGCACCAGCACGATCTTCCCCGGCCGCCGGCTCATCACATAGACCGTATCGGCGAGATAGACCGCCTCGCGCAGATCGTGCGTCACCAGCACGCCGGTGAAGCGCTTCTCCATCCACAGCGCCTGCATCACGCCCCACAGCTCCTCGCGCGTGAAGGCGTCGAGCGCGCCGAACGGCTCGTCGAGCATGAGGATCTCGGGCTCGTGGATCAGCGCGCGGCAGAGATTGGAGCGCTGCTGCATGCCACCGGAAAGCTGCCACGGGAACTTCTGCGCGAAATCGTGCAAGCCAACGGTGCGCAGCAGCTTCATCGCGCGCTCCATGTACTCCGCCCGATGGCGGCGGAAGCGCCGCTTGTGCGGTTCGACCACCTCCATGGGCAGCAGCACGTTGTCCATCGTCGTGCGCCACGGCATCAGCGTCGGGTTCTGGAACGCCATGCCGACGCCCTTGATCGGCCTGACGACCTTCTGGCCGTGCACGACGATCTCGCCCGAGGTCGGCGGCAGCAGGCCGGTGACCAGCTTCATCAGGGTCGACTTGCCGCAGCCGGACGGCCCGACCACGGCGACGAACTCGCCCTTGCCGATGCGCATGTCGAGCCCGTCGACCGCCAGCGTGCTTTCCCGCCCGAGACTGTAGGCGAGGCGCACGTCGCGCAGCTCAACCAGTGCCGGTCCGCTCATGAGGTTCCCCCCAACGCCGCTCTTCTCGCAAAAGGGGCGGCCATCGCTGGCCGCCCCGATCCAGCTACCCGTATGAACCGGGCCGCGCGGCTACTTCGCCACCATGCGGTCGGCCTTGGGCGGCAGGTACTTGTTGGTGAAGACCTTGGACGGATCGGGCGGCGTCGGCAGGTTGAACGCCTCCGCGACTTCCTTGACCGACTGCGCGAAGCGCGCCGGATCGACATCGCCCATGCCGTTGGCCTTCACGTACGGCGTGAAGATGTTGGTCTGCAGCGACAGCTGCAGGCGCTCGGTCTCCAGCGCCTCGTCGATCAGCGGATCGCGCTTCTTGGCGGCGGCGATGCCGAGCTTGTTGTCGGCGATGACGTCCTTCCAGCCCTTGATCGTGGCGGCGATGAAGCCCTTCACGGCCTTCTCGTTCTTGGCCATCTCGGGCGAGACGATGATGCCGTTGCCGTAGACGTTCATGCCGAAATCGCTGTAGCGCATGGCGACGATGTCGTCGAACTTCACGCCGCGCGCCTTCAGGTCGAGCATCGAGGAGAAGTAGTGGCCGGAGATGAAGTCGACCGTGCCCTGCACCAAGCTCTGCTCGCGCAGCTGCGGCGTCAGGTTGACGTGCTCCCACTTGGCGATGCCCTGGCGCTTGGCGAAGGCCGGGAACAGGCGGAACGAGGCGTCGAAGACCGGCGCGCCCAGCTTCTTGCCCTCGAGATCCTTCGGCACCTTGATGCCACTCTTCTTCAGCGCGTAGACGCCGAAGGGCGGGAAATCGTAGGCCATGAAGACGCAGAGGATTTCCTTGCCGGGATTCTTGGCGTTGTACTCGATCAGCGCGTTCACGTCGGCGAAGCCGATCTGGTAAGCGCCGGTAGCGACGCGCTGCACGGCGCCGGCCGATCCCTGCCCGGGATCCATCGTCACGTCGAGGCCCTCGGCCTTGTAGTAGCCCTTCTCCAGCGCCACCAGGAACGGCGCGGTCGGCCCCTGGAACACCCAGTCGAGCGTGAACTTGATCGATGTTTGCGCCTGGGCGGGCAGCGCCAGTGCCGCCGCCATGAGCGCGCCCAGCGCCGTCGTGGCGAGCCGCAAACGAAATTTAATCATCTCAGAAGCCCCCATCGTGCCTAAAAATGCAACACGCATGTTCCATGCCATGGATCGCACCCGCATGGACAGCCCCCCCGGACACGCCTGGCTCGCGGCCATCCACACGCGGTCGCCGGATCGCGCGAAGAACCTTGAAACTGGCCCGCGGATTCGTATACTCTGAAGTGAGCGTTCGCTCAATATTGTATGGCGGAGGCAAGCCGATGCCCAACGTCTGGAACACGATCACCTCGAGCGTGACCCTGATGAAGCCCGTGGCCCAGTACGACGCCTGGGTCACCAAGGGCGGCAATCCCAAGCTGCGCTGGGTGATCGGCAGCTACAAGGCGCTGCGTGAGCTGGCGCCCGCCCTGAGGACCGATGCGGCGTTGTGGGGCAAGTACGGCGCGTTCGACGCGAGGCTGGGGCGCCGCGACAGCGACCGCAGTCCCTTGGGCGTACGAACCCACAAGAGCTTCCGCTCGGCCATCGAGGGCGTTCCGGCCAACAAGATGGGCCACGCCGAGAAGACCGGCATCGCCAATCGCGCCGACGGCATTACGACGCGTCGCATCACCGAGCAATGGGACGCGGCGGCGGACTATTTCGACGACGCGACGCTGGAGGCGCACCACATCGTCGAGAAGTCGATCCTCGGCGTGATCGGCAAGAACAACGGCGACCTGGACAACGCCCAGGCGCCGTGCGTCCTCATCGCCGCCGAGCTGCACCGCCGGCTCTATACCTCGGAAGTCGCCGGCTCGCGCGACAAGTTCAGCCCGTCGATGGGCGCTGGCAAGGCGCGTACGGAGCTGACGACGATCTACAAAGATCTCTACAGCGATCCCAAGATGGGCGACCTCAAGGCGATCGCTGACATCATCATCAAGGCGATCTAGGCCGGCCGCGCCACCGGCGGGACCGGCGCATCCGGATCCGGCCCCGGCGCGTCGGGATCACCCATGTACCGCCTGACCGCGGTGCCGCTCAGCGTGCCGTGCTGCTGGGTCGCCACGAGACGCGCGAAGGCACCGTTGCGCGCCAGCAGCTCCTGATAGCCGCCGACCTCGACCGCCTCGCCCTGGTCGAAGACCACGACCAGGTCGGCGTCGCGGATGGTCGACAGGCGGTGGGCGATGATGAAGGTCGTGCGCCCCTTCATCAGCGATTGCAGCGCCTTCTGGATCCTTGCCTCGGTCACCGCGTCGAGCGCGCTGGTCGCCTCGTCGAGGATCAGGATCGGCGGGTTCTTCAAGAGCGCCCGGGCGATCGAGATGCGCTGGCGCTCGCCGCCCGACAGGGTCGCGCCGCGCTCGCCGACATGGGTGTCGTAGCCGTCGCTCTGCCGCTCGATGAATTCGTGCGCCTCGGCGAGCTTGGCCGCCTCGATCATCTCGGCGTCGGTGGCGTCCGGCTTGCCGATCCGCAAATTCTCCGCCAGCGTGCGGTAGAACATGGTGTTGTCCTGAAACACGACACCGACGTTGCGCCGCAGGCTCTCGAGCGTGACGTCGCGGATGTCGCTGCCGTCGATGCGGATCGAGCCGGCCTGCGGATCCCACATGCGGTGCAGCAGCGCCATGCTCGTGCTCTTGCCGGCGCCCGTGGGCCCGACCAGCGCCACCGTCATGCCGGGCGACACCTTGAGCGAGAAGTCCTTCAGCGCCGGGCGCCGGCCGTCGTAGGAGAAGGTGACGTTGGCGAACTCGACCGCGCCCTCGACACGCGGCAACACGACGGCGTTGGGCTTGTCGCGCACCGTCGACTCGGTCTCCAGCACGGTGAAGAAATCGGCCAGCGCCGGCATCTGGAAGAACATGCGCGCGACGAAGCTAGAGGCCTGCTCCATGCGGCCGATCAGCATGCTCGCGAAGCCCATGAAGCTGACGATCTCGCCGACGCTGGCCTGGGCGTTGAGGTGCAGCCAGGTGCCGAGCATGAAGATCGCCAGGATGGTGACCGTGGCGGCGGCGCGCGTCAGCACGCTGAGCAGCGCCCACCAGTTGAGCACCGGGAACTGCACCGCGAGCAGCTCGCGGATGGTTTCGTGCAGCATGCGGGTCTCGGCCGACAGCCGCACGAAGCTCTGGATCAGATGCACGTTGCCCAGCGCGTCGCCGGCACGGCCGGCCAGCTTGCTGTGATAGTCCTCGACCTGGCGCTGCATGTTGTCGGTGCGCGCGACGATCCAGGCGTTGGCGACGGCGAAGAAGACGATCAGGCCGATCAGCAGCAGACCCAGCCGCCAGTTCATGAACAGCGACAATGGCAGCATGACGAAGATGGCCACGAAGGTCGCCAGGTGCTCGCGGAAGAAGGCCAGCCACAGGCCGAACAGATGGTCGACGCCCTGCAGCATGATCTTCAGCAGGTGGCCGGAATGCTGCGCGTTGTGGAAGGCGAAGGGCAGCGCCAGCACGTGCTCGAAATAGCGCGCCATCGCCGCGAGCCGGTTGCGATGCGCCATGCGATCGGCGTAGAGCGACACCACGATGTTGGCGACGATGCCGCCGACGCCGACGGCGATCCAGATGCCCAGCAGGCGGATCGTGTCGTGCCACACGTCGTCCTTGGGCCGGCCGGCTGAGCCGGTCAGTGTGTCGACGACGCGGCCGAACAGCACCGGCTCGAGGAACTGCAGGCCGGCGACGGCGACGTTTGCCAGCGCCAGCGTCAGCGCGAGGCCGAGCTCAGGACGCAGAAGGCCGAGGACGCGGCGGTAGATGGCGATGAAGCTCACGCCGCGTCCCCGTCTCGCCTTCAGGCGTCCTTCGACAGGAAGCGCTCGGCGGCGCGCACGAAGAAGCTGACGCCGAACGGGATCGCCTGGTCGTTGAAGTCGTAGCCCGGGTTGTGCAGGCCCTGCTCGCTGATGCCGTTGCCGAGCCACACCATCGCGCCCGGCACGGCGTTGAGCATGTAGGAGAAATCCTCGGCGCCCATCGACGGCTTCACCGTGCGCAGGATGTTCGCCTCGCCGCAGACCTCCGCCGCGACATCGGCGGCGAAGATCGCCTTGTCGGCGTCGTTGATCGTCGGCCCGTAGCCCGGGCGGTACTCGACCGAGACGTCGACACCGTGCATCGCGGCGGCGCCGGCGCTGATCTCCCGGATACGGCGCTCCACCATGGCGCGGTTCTCGACCGTCGTGGTGCGCGTCGTACCGCCGATATGCATCTCGCCGGGAATGACGTTGTAGGCCGAGCCGCCCTTCATGAAGCCCACCGTGACGACGGCGGCCTCGAGCGGATCGGTGTTGCGGCTGACGATGCCCTGCAGCGCCATCACGATCTGCGAGCCGATGACCAGCGGATCGCGCGCGAGATGCGGGTGCGCGGCGTGGCCGCCGTGGCCCGTGATGCGGATGTCCCAGCGGTCGGCGGCGGCCAGCAGCGGGCCGGGCTTGGTGGCGATCGTGCCCAGCTTCAGGCCGGGCTTGTTGTGGATGGCGAAGACAGCGTCGCAGGGGAATTTCTCGAACAGGCCGTCTTCGATCATCGCCTTGGCGCCGCCGCCGCCCTCTTCGGCGGGCTGGAAGATGAAGTGGACCGCGCCCTCGAAGTTGCGCGTCTCGGCCATCACCTTGGCGGCGCCCAGGAGCATGGTCGTATGACCGTCATGCCCGCAGGCGTGCATCCGGCCGGTATTGGTCGAACGATGCTCGAACTCGTTGACTTCCTGCATCGGCAGGGCGTCCATGTCGGCGCGCAGCCCGACGGCCTTGGGGCTGTTGCCCTTGCGCAGGGTGCCGACCACGCCGGTCTTGCCCAGGCCGCGATGCACCTCCAGTCCCCATTCCGCCAGCTTGGCCGCCACCATGTCGGAGGTGCGGTGCTCCTCGTAGGCGAGCTCGGGGTGGGCATGGATGTCGCGGCGGATGCGCGTCAGCTCGGCCTGCAGTTCGAGCGAGCGCGGTACGATGGGCATGGACGGGTCCTCTTGCGGCGAAAATATAATCCTAGCCCGGATCGCATCCGGTTTGTCTGCCGACAAGGTCGCGGTTGATCGCGCATGGCAGGGTCGCGACAGTAGCGTCAGGAGAAGCGAATGCCCCTATTGTCCGTCGCCGACTACGAGACCGCCCAGCGCGTCGTCTACGCCGCCATGCCGCCGACGCCGCAATACGCCTGGCCGCTGCTGGCGCGGCGGGTGGGCGCCGAGGTCTGGGTCAAGCACGAGAACCACACGCCGACCGGCGCCTTCAAGGTGCGCGGCGGGCTGGTCTACATGGACCGGCTGAAGCGGGAACGGCCGCAGGTGAAGGGCGTGATCAGCGCCACCCGCGGCAATCACGGCCAGAGCGTCGCCTTCGCCGCGGCGCGCAACGGCGTGAAAGCCGTGATCCTGGTGCCGCACGGCAACAGCGTCGAGAAGAACGCCGCCATGCGCGCCTTCGGCGCCGAGCTGATCGAGCACGGCCACGACTTCGATGCCGCGCGCGAGGAGGCGGCGCGCATCGCGCCGGCGCGCGGGCTGGAGATGCTGCCGTCGTTCCACCTGGACCTGGTGCGCGGCGTCGGCACCTACGCCATCGAGCTGCTGCGCGCCGCGCCCGATCTCGACACCATCTATGCGCCAATCGGCCTGGGCTCGGGCATCTGCGGCCTGATCACCGCGCGCGACGCGCTGGGACTGAAGACGAGGATCGTCGGCTGTGTCTCGACCAACGCGCCGGCCTATGCGTTGTCCTTCGCGGCGAAGACGCCGATCGAGACCAACAGCGCCGACACCTTCGCCGACGGCGTGGCCGTGCGCGTGCCGTCGGCCGAGGCGCTGGACATCATGCTCGGCGGCGCCGAGCGCATCGTGCAGGTGAGCGACGCCGAGGTCGAGGAGGCCATGCGCGCCTACTACTCCGACACGCACCAGCTCGCCGAGGGCGCCGGCGCCGTGCCGCTGGCGGCGCTCCTGCGGGAACGCGCGCGCATGCAGGGCCGCAAGGTCGCGGTGATCCTGAGCGGCGGCAATATCGACCGGCCGGTCTATGCCCGCATCATCGCCCGGGATTCATCGATGACGGCGCCCACGCCAGATCGCTCTTGATCGTCTGCATGATGAAGCTCGACTTCGTGCCGCGGACGCCGGGCATGCGCAGCAGCGCCTTGAGCGCGAACTCGCTGAACGCCTCGAGATCGGCGACCTGGACCTGCAGCAGGAAATCCATCTCCCCGGTCACGGCATGGCAGGCGATCACCTCGGGCCGCTCGCGGATCGCCGCCTCGAAGGCCGCGACAACCGGCTCGGAGTGATCGTCGAGCGTGACCTGCACCAGCGCCTGCGTGCCGAGCCCCAATCGCCTGGGGTCGACTAGCGCGGCGTAGCGCCGGATCAGCCCGTCGCTCTCCAGCCGCTTCACCCGGCGCAGGCACGGTGTCGGCGACAGGCCGACGCGATCCGCCAGGTCGACGATCGCCAGCCGGCCGTCGCCCTGGAGTTCCGAGAGGATACGGCGGTCGATATCGTCGAGCTCGTTCATAGAGACATTATCCAAAATATGAGCGATCCTTAGATTATATCACCAAACTCGATACTATTCAGGGCGAACTTTGCATGGATTCGCTAGGGCTTCGGTTCCTATCTTGGAGTTATGAAGAAGCCCCTCCTCCCCGACACCGAGGGCCTGCGCGGCGACTACAGCGCGATGGCCGAGGACTGGACCGTCAGGCAGCCGGCAAATGGCTACAGCGCCGAGGAGCACGGCACGTGGCGTACCCTGCTGAGCCGGCAGACACTGCTTGCGCAGCGTCACGCCTGTGCGGAGTTCCTTGATGGCCTCGCCGCGCTTCGCCTCGACGAGAAGGTCCCCGCCTTCGAACGCGCCAGCGACGTGCTGCAGCGGCGCACCGGGTGGCGCATCGTCGGCGTGCCGGGTCTGATCCCGGACGACGCCTTCTACGGCCATCTCGCGGCGCGGCGATTTCCCGTCACCGTCTGGATTCGCCGCCGCGACGAGCTCGACTATCTCGCCGAGCCCGACCTGTTCCACGATTTCTTCGGCCATGTGCCGCTGCTCGCCAACCCGGTCTTCGCCGACTACATGCAGGCCTACGGCCAGCGCGGCGTCGAGGCCGGCCCGGCCAACGTCCATCGCCTCGCGCGCCTGTACTGGTACACGGTCGAGTTCGGCCTGATCCGCACCGCATACGGCCCGAAGATCTACGGTGCCGGGATCATCTCCTCGGCGAAGGAAACGCTCTATGCCGTCGAGTCGGATGTTCCCGTGCGCCTGCCGTTCGATGCCAGGCGCGTGATGCGCACGGCCTATGAGATCGACAGGCTGCAGCGCACCTATTTCGTGCTCGACGAATTCCGTCAGCTCTTCGATGCCACGCAGGTCGACTTTCCCGCGCTCTACGCCGAACTCGCGCGCCTGCCCGAACTGCCCAACGGTCCCACCACGCCGAGCGCCCGGGCCGCGTAGGAGATGAACTTGCGCGGCGCTCGTCGCATAGTGCGCGCGCATGCTTTCCATCGTCGTTCCGACGCTCAACGAGGCCGGTAGCATCGTCTCGGCGCTGAAGCGGCTTGAGCCGCTGCGCCGGCGCGGCGCCGAGGTGATCGTCGTCGACGGCTGCAGCGACGACGACACGGCGGCGCTGGCTCGTCCTCTTGCCGACCGGGTGATCGACGCGCCACGCGGCCGTGCAAGCCAGATGAACGCCGGGGCGGCGGCCGCAACGCGCGACATGCTGCTGTTCCTGCACGCCGACACGGTCCTGCCCGATGATGCCGATGCCCTGGTTCACGCCGGCCAGGCCTGGGGCCGCTTCGACGTGCGCATCGCGGGGCGTCACCCCCTGTTGCGCCTCGTGGCGTCGATGATGAACATCCGTTCGCGGCTCAGCGGAGTCTGCACCGGGGACCAGGCCATCTTCGTGCGCCGGGCGCTCTTCACCGAGATCGGCGGCTATCCCGACATCCCCTTGATGGAGGACATCGCGCTGTCGAAGGCGTTGCGCCGCCGCGCGCGGCCCTCGTGCCTGCGGCAGCGCGTGACCACCTCGGGACGACGCTGGGAATCGCGCGGCGTGATGCGCACCATCCTGCTGATGTGGCGCCTGCGCTTCGACTACTGGCGCGGTGTCGACCCGCGCATATTGGCGATCCGCTATGGCTATCGCCCGCGCTGACATCGCGATCTTCGCCAAGGCGCCGATGCCGGGCTACGCCAAGACCCGGCTGATCCCGGCGCTGGGCGCCCAGGGCGCGGCCGACCTGCAGGCGACGATGATCCGCCGTGCCGTCGGGACCGCCTGTGCCGCCGGGCCGGCGCGGATCACGCTGTGGTGCAGCCCCGATCCGTCACATGCGCTGTTCGCCGAGATGGCAGTTCGGCACGGCATCGCGCTGCGCCGGCAGTTCCCCGGCGGACTCGGCGCGCGCATGCTGGCGGCGTTTCGCGCCCAGCCGGCGCGGCGGCCCCTCTTGCTGTTCGGCACCGACGGCCCGTCGCTGCGGCCGGATCACCTTGTGGTCTGCGCCCGATCGCTGCATCGGGGCGACGATGCCACCTTCCTGCCGACCGAGGACGGCGGCTACCTGCTGGTCGGCCTGCGCCGCGCGGCCCCGACGATCTTCGCCGGCATATCCTGGAGCACGCCTTTGGTGATGGCGCAGACGCGCCGTCGGCTCGCCGCGGCCGGCCTGCGCTGGTCGGAGCCGGCAACGCTGTGGGATGTCGATACGCCAGACGACCTGAAACGGCTGGCTAGCGCTTGAGGATGCGCCCGGCCACGGCGTCGAGCTTGGCCATCAGCGCCGGGTCGCGCTTCTCCGGGGCGGTGATGATGGCGTATTCGAGCGCCGTGTCGGAGCCGATCGGGCACGGCTCGTGCTCGCGCGGAAAATCGCGCGCCAGGGCCGCCACCAGCGCCTTGGCCCGGTCGGCATTGGCGTGCATGACGGCGACGATCTTGGCGACATCGACCGTGCCGTGGTCCTCGTGCCAGCTGTCGAAGTCGGTGACCATGGCGACGGTGGCGTAGCAGAGCTCGGCTTCACGCGCGAGCTTGGCCTCGGGCATGTTGGTCATGCCGATCACGTCGCAGCCCCAGGATCGGTACAGCCGGCTCTCGGCCAGGGTCGAGAATTGCGGCCCTTCCATCACGATGTAGGTGCCGCCGCGGCGAACATCCGCGCCGGTGCCGCGCGCCGCCGCCTCCAGCCGATCGGCGAGCTTCGGGCTCACCGGATCGCCGAACGCGACGTGCGCCACGCACCCCTTGCCGAAGAAGCTCTTGGCGCGCGCGAAGCTGCGGTCGATGAACTGGTCGACGATCACGAAGGTGCCCGGCGGCGTGTCCTCGCGCAGCGAGCCCACGGCGGAGAGCGACACCACGTCGGTGACGCCGACGCGCTTGAGCGCATCGATATTGGCCCGGTAGTTGATGTCGCTGGGCGAATGGACATGCCCGCGGCCGTGGCGCGGCAAAAAGACCATCGGCAGGCCGGCGAACTCGCCGAAGCACAACTGGTCCGATGGCTCGCCCCACGGCGATGCGACCGCCTCCCAGCGAATATTGGTCAATCCCGGCAGCTCGTAGAGCCCCGAGCCGCCGACCACGCCCAGCACCGATTTCACCAAGGCCCGCCCCCTTTCGCGCGCAGCGACCATGCCACGTCGCTGGGAATCTCGCCACGATGTGATGGAGGCGCGCCGATCGTCTGCGCTAGGTTGGCGCCATGGCCGTCACCGACCTCGCCCGTCCGCCGCTCGATCCGCGCAAGTTTCGCGACATCGCCCTGACCGCCAAGGGCGAGGCGCGTGCCCGCGTCGCGCTGAAGTCGCTCGACACGCTGTGGTTCAATACCGGCACGCTGTGCAATCTCACCTGCGCCAATTGCTACATCGAGTCCTCGCCGCGCAACGACCGGCTGGCCTATCTCAGCGCCGCAGAGGTGCGGGACTATCTCGACGAGATCGAACGCGACCACCTGGGCACCAGCCTGATCGGCTTCACCGGCGGCGAGCCGTTCATGAACCGCGAGGTGCCCGAGATGCTGCAGGACGTGCTGTCGCGCGGCCTCGAGGCGATCGTGCTGACAAACGCCATGAAGCCGATGCAAAAGATGAAGCCGGCGCTGCTGGCCTTGCGCCAGCGACACGGCGAGCGGCTGACCATCCGGGTCTCGATCGACCACTACACGCCGCCGATCCACGAGGCCGAGCGCGGCGCGCGCAGCTGGAAGCCGACGCTCGACGGGCTGGTTTGGCTGTCGCGCCACGGCTTTCGCGTGCACGTCGCCGGGCGCCACTTCACGGGCGAGCCCGACGAGGTCGTGCGCGCTGGTTATGCGCGGCTGTTCGCGGCGCACGACATCCGCATCGACGCCGCCGATCCGGTCGCGCTGACCCTGTTTCCCGAGATGGACGCGCGCGTCGACGTGCCGGAGATCACCACCGCCTGCTGGGGCATCCTGAACAAGTCGCCGGACAGCGTGATGTGCGCCTCGGCGCGCATGGTGGTGAAGCGCAAGGGCGCCGAACGGCCCGCGGTGCTGGCCTGCACCCTTCTGCCCTACGATCCGCAATTCGAGATGGGCGCCACGTTGCGGGAAGCGTCGCGCGAGGTGGCGCTGTACCATCCGCATTGCGCCAAATTCTGCGTCCTGGGCGGCGCGGCGTGCAGCCGCTGAACCTCCCACGAACGTCGCGTCCTCGGCCAAGGGCTTCTTGACCAGCGCATGCAGCGGCACGACCGCGTCCGCCGCCGGATGGCCGGCGACGACGATCATGTATGCCTTCTCGTTGCGCGGCCGGCCCAGCAGCGTGCCGAGGAAGCCCATCGGGTTCGGCGTATGGGTGAGCGTCGCCAGCCCGGCATGGTGCAGGGTCGCGAGCAGGAATCCACAGGCTATGCCGACGGATTCGGGGACATAGTAGTTCTTCTTGCGCGAGCCGTCGGGCCACTGGCCCCACTGCTCGGCGAAGACGACGATCAGCCACGGTGCGGTTTCAAGAAAAGGCTTGTGCCAGTCGGTGCCCAGCGGCTTGAGCGCCCGCAGCCACTCCTCGCTCGCCTTGCCCTCGTAGAACGCCTTTTCCTCGGCCTCGGCGGCGATCCGGATTTTCGACTTCACGGCGGGGTCGGCGACGGCGACGAAATGCCAGGGCTGGTGATTGGCGCCGCTGGGCGCGTGGCGAGCCGCGTCGATCGCCGCTTCGATCACCGATCGCTCGACGGGTCGGTCATCGAAGTCGCGCACGGTGCGCCGGCGCGCCAGATCGTCGGCGAAGCCGCGAGCGCGCGGCGCCATCTCGGCCGGCGGCACAGGCCGAAACTCGAGCGGCCGATGCGGAAAATCGTGCGACATGGATGCTCTCTCACGGTCCAGCACCGCCCTCGTCGGGCCCGATGCCGGCCGGTCCTATCGCACGATCCGATCAGCTCAGAAAGCCGAAGTACCGCGGCAACACGAGGATGATTTCAGGGAAAAGCATGCAGAGAATCAATGTCAGGACCTGCAGCGCCACGAAGGGAACGATGCCGCGGTAGATATGCCGCATCGTCACCGAGGGCGGCACGGTGCCCTTCATGTAGAACAAGGCGAAGCCAAAGGGCGGGGTCAGGAAGGCGGATTGCAGGTTCACGGCCACGAGGATGATGAACCACAGCAGGAAGTCCTTGTTGGTGGCCAGGTGCGGCTCGAAGCTGACCTTCTTCAGCAACGGCGCAAAGATGGGCAGCACGATCAGACATATTTCAAGAAAGTCGAAGAAGAAGCCCATGATGAATACGAGCACCATGACGAAGATCAGGATCTCCCAGCCGGTGTCGATTCCCAGCTGCTTGAGGATCTCCTCCACCAGGTCGTCACCGCCCAGTGCCCGGAACACATAGGAGAACAATGTCGCGCCGAAGATGATGAAGAACACCAGGGCGTTGGTCAGCGCCGCGCTGTCGATCACCGATCTCAACATCTTGAGGTTCAGGCGCTTGTTCCACCACGCCAGCAGCAAGGCACCGGCGCTGCCTGCGCCGCCCGCCTCGGTCGGCGTGGCGAAGCCGCCGAAGATCGAGCCAAGCACGACGAAGATCAGGAAGGCCGGCGGCAGGAAGCTGCGCAGCAGCATGCGCATCATCTCGGCCCCGCTCTGCGGGCCGGCATCCGCGGCGAGCGGCGGCGCCGCCTTCGGATTGATCGAGGCGAAGACTCCGATATAGATGAGGTAGATGAACGCCATCAGCAGGCCGGGCAGGATGGCGGCGGTGAACAGCGTGCCCACCGACATCGTCATGAGGTCGCCCATGATGACCAGCATGATGCTGGGCGGGATGAGGATGCCCAACGTTCCCGCGGATGCGATGGTGCCGGTGGACAGCTCCTTCGAATAGCCGCGCTCGAGCATCGTCGGCAGCGCCACGAGGGTCAGCATGATCACCGACGCGCCGACGATGCCGGTGGTCGCCGCCATGATGGTGCCCATGATGGTCACCGACATCGCAAGTCCGCCGGGGATCCTGCGAGTCAGCACCTGCAGCGCCTTCAACAGCTCGTCGGCGACACCGCTTCGTTCGAGCACGGTGCCCATGAACACGAACATCGGCACCGCGATCAGGACCTGGTTCTGGACCGCCTGGCCATAGATGCGGGGAATCAGCGCCTGGAATTGCGCGACATGGAAAACATCAAAGATGATGCCGAGCACCCCGAAGCCCAAAGCAACCCCGCCCAGCACGAAGGCGACGGGATAGCCGATGAACATGATGAAGGTGAGGACAAGGAACATCAGAACAGCGAGGTGATCGCCGATCCACTCGGTCATGGCTTGGTACTCCCGGGATCGATGATCGTCAGCGGGCCGCGGGCTCGGGCAGCGCCTTGGCGGCGAGCGCGGGCGGGCCGAACAGGAAGACGATGCGGCGGCTCAGCACCGACAGCACCGCGAAGGTCATCATCAAAAGCCCGAAGAACAGACAGGACTTGATGATCCAGCGGAGCGGCAGGCCGTTGGGCGCGTCGGAACTCTCGTTCTGCATGAAGGAAATCTCGGCAAACCAGAACGCGAACCAGGTCGCCACCATGCAGTAGGGCAGCGCGAACAGGAAGATTCCGAAGAGTTCCAGCCAGGCCTTCCTGCGTTCCGACAGGTGAGCAACGAAAACATCGATACGGACGTGCACGTTGCGAACGTAGGCGTAGCCCAGCCACGAGAGGAACAATGCGGCGTGGAAATGCCACTCCAGTTCCTGGAGTGGAGTGGACCCCAGCCCCGGTATCTGGAAGCCGGCCTTTCGTGTCAGCACGTCGATGCAGATCGTCGCGACCAGAGCCAGAAACAGCCAACCGAAAACGCGCGCTATCCGTTCCAGGATTCGGTCGACCACGTCACTGAACGCCAACAAACCACCCATCCTATCCCCCCTGGCTGATCGCACTCGCCGGCGCGTTGATCGCCCCGGCCCGCCAAGCTGCGCAAGAGCCGCACGAACGGAGGCGCTCACCCATCAGCCGAGCGCCTCCGCCTCGTTCATCACCCTATTCGCGCAGGTAGCCGCGCTGCCGCCACGGATCGTAGGTGGCGCGGAAGGCCTTCAGCGAGTCCCAGGCCTTCTTGAACTCGGGGCTCTTGCCCGCCTGCTCGGTCGCGACCTCTTCCCAAGCCTTGCGGTAGGCGTCCAGGAACTCCTTGCTCCACGTCTTGAACTGAACGCCCTTCTTCTGCAGCTCGGTCATTGCCCCGGCCTGGGCATGCTCAGACAGCGCGATGCCGCGCAGCGTTGTGGCATCGCAAGCGGCCTGCACCTGGGCCTTCTGCGTAGCGGACAGCGAATCCCACTTGGCCTTGTTGATGATCATGTCCCCGACGGTGGACTGTTGATGCCAGCCCGGGAAGTAGTAGAACTTGGCGACTTGATAGAAGCCCAGAGCGAGGTCCATCGCAGGCATCGAGAACTCGGTTGCGTCTATGGTGCCGAGCTGGAGCGCCTGGAAGATTTCGCCCGCCTGCAGTAGCTGGGTCGAAACACCCATCTTTTGCATGACGTTGGCGCCCAGGCCAAAGAAGCGCATCTTCAGACCCTTCAGGTCGTCGAGGGTCTTGATTTCCTTGCGGAACCAGCCTGACGCCTCGGGCGCGATCATGTGGCAAACGAGGGAGTGGATGCCGTACTTGGCATACAGCTCCTGCATCATCTTCTCGCCACCACCGAACTTCATCCAGGCGAGAAACTCGCCGGTGTCGGGACCGAACGGCACGGTCGAGAATACCGCGAAGGCGATATCCTTGCCGGTCCAGTAACCTGGGGTTGCCCACGCTGCGTCCAGCGAACCCGATGCGACGGCGTCGAACGCCTGGCCGGGCGGCACCAGCGCTCCGGGCTCGAAGAACTTGATGTCGATACTTCCGCCGCTGATCGTCTTGATCGTGTCGACCGTATAGTTGGCGTTGGGGCCGAGGATGGTCAGCGACGTGGCGAAGTTCGATTGCATCTGGATGCGGACTTTCTTGTCCTGCGCAGATGCCGGCGCGACCGCAAGCGCCAGCGTTGCGGCGGCCGCCGCGACAACACCCATAGATTTTCTCATGATTTACCTCCCTGATCGAAGCTCGTTCGCTTCGCAGGCAGGCGCTCCCTCCGACGAATACGCACCCGGTTCTCGACAGACGCTGCTACGCCAACCTAAACGCCACTCAACTCCGTATCTGTCCCCGATACGCGGACTGCCGGCGGCTCGCCTCCCAGCGATTGTTCATGTCAACTAACTGACTGCTTTTTGGCCGCCCGTTTCTTGAGGCAGCCCCTTCCCTGTGGAGCGCATCCTGTCCGAATGTCAGCGAGGTGTCAATTTATGGCGTACTGGCGGGAGGCGACGCATCTCGTCGATACTTGCTCCATGAGTATCGCCGTGATCGACCTTCATCGACTGCATGCGTCCATCGCCGACCTGGCGCAGGTCGGCGCCATCGACGGCGGCGGCTGCGCGCGACTGGCGCTGACCGACGAGGACAAGATCGGCCGCGACCTGGTGGTCTCGCGGATGCGCGCCCTTGGCCTCGCCGTGCACATCGACGCCATCGGCAACATCTTCGCGCTGCGTGCCGGCCGCGAGGATGGCCCGCCGGTCATGACCGGCTCGCACATCGACACCGTGCGCACCGGCGGTCGATTCGACGGCAACCTCGGCGTGCTCGCGGGGCTGGAGGTCTGCCGCGCGCTCGACCAGGCCGGCATCACGACGCGCCGACCGCTCTGCGTCGCCGTCTTCACCAATGAGGAAGGCGCGCGCTTCCAGCCCGACATGATGGGCAGCCTGGTGCACGCCGGCGGACTCAGCCTGCAGGAGGCATGGGCGGCGACGGATGGCGAAGGCAAACGCGTGGGAGACGAGCTCGAGCGCATCGGCTATCGCGGTCCGATGACGCCGGGCATGATCCGGCCGCACGCCTATGTCGAGCTGCACATCGAGCAGGGGCCGGTGCTCGAGGAAGCCGGCGTCACGATCGGCGCGGTCAGCGGCGTGCAGGGCATCTCGTGGACGGAGATCGTCGTCTCGGGCACCTCGGCACATGCCGGCACGACGCCGATGCGGCTGCGCCACGATGCCGGCTATGTCGCCGCCGCGTGCACGACGTTCGCGCGCCAGCTCGCCAGGGACATGGGCGGCGCGCAGGTCGCCACCGTCGGCGCCGCCGAGCTGCGACCCAACCTGATCAACGTCATCGCCAATCGGGCGCGCTTCACGCTCGACCTGCGCAACACCGACGAGGCGCTGCTGCAGGAGGCCGAGCGGCGTGCCTTCGCCTTCATCGACGACACCTGCCGCGCCGAGGGCTGCACGGTCGAGCGGCGTACCCTGGCGCGTTTCGAGCCCGTCGAATTCGCACCCGACATGATCGAGCGGGTCGAGCGCCTGGCGGACGCGCACGGCCGCAGCGTCATGCGCCTGCCCTCCGGCGCGGGCCACGACGCGCAGATGATGGCGCGCCTGTGCCCGACTGGCATGATCTTTGTACCGAGCGTGAAAGGACTCAGCCACAACGTGGCGGAGTTCACGCATCCCGCCGACATCGAGGCCGGCGCCGCCATCCTGCTCGACCTGATGCTGGAATTGGCCGAAACCTAGCCTAGGATTGGCGGCTTATTGGCCGTCTGCAGCAAAGGGGTTCCATGTCCCGCCATCTCACCGTCGGCGCCGCCCAGATGGGGCCGATCCAGAAGAGCCACACCAGACGTGACGTGGTCGAGCGCCTGATCGCGCATCTGCGCGAGGCCAGGCGTATGGGCTGCGAGCTGGTGGTGTTTCCCGAGCTGACGCTGACGACGTTCTTTCCGCGCTGGTGGATGACCGACCAGGCCGAGATCGATGCCTATTTCGAGCGCGAGATGCCCAGCAACGAGACGGCACCGCTGTTCAACGAGGCCAAGGCGATGGGCATCGGCTTCAGCCTGGGCTACGCCGAGCTCGCCGAGCAGGACGGGCGCATCCGGCGCTTCAACACCTCGATCCTCGTCGAGCGCGACGGGCGCATCGTCGGCAAGTACCGCAAGGTGCATCTGCCGGGCCATGCCGAGCACGAACCGCAGCGCGAATTCCAGCATCTCGAGAAGCGCTATTTCGAGGTCGGCGATCTCGGCTTCCCGGTGAACCGTGCGTTTGGCGGCATCATGGGCATGTGCATCTGCAACGACCGGCGCTGGCCCGAGACCTACCGCGTCATGGGCCTGCAGGGCGTCGAGATGGTCCTGCTGGGCTACAACACGCCGATCCACAACCCGCCAGCGCCCGAGCAGGACGAGCACGCCTGGTTCCACAATCAGCTCTCGATGCAGGCCGGCGCCTACCAGAACGGCACATGGGTGGTGGGCGTCGCCAAGGGCGGCAACGAGGAGGGCGTGCCCAGCGTCGCCGACAGCATGATCATCGCGCCCTCCGGCAAGGTGGTGGCGCGCGCGCAGGGCGACGGCGACGAGCTGATCGTGCACCGCTGCGATCTCGATGCCGGCAGGACCTACAAGACGACGATATTCAACTTCGCGGCCCATCGCCGGCCGGAAGCCTACAACCTGATCGTCGAACGCACCGGCGCGATCGAGCCGCCGCCCGCCACCGTCGCCTTCGAGCGCAGCCACGACATCCTGATCGACGCGCCGCCGCAGGCGGTGATGGACTATGTATCCAATCCCAACTCATGGCCGGAGTGGCTGGCGGCGTCGCATCGCATCGACGCGGCGAACCGGCCGCTGGTGGCCGGCGAGACGTTCCACGAGCGCTGGCGCACGCGCACCGGCGAGGTGCAGCTCGACTGGCGCGTGACGCAGTCCGAGCAGGGCAGGCTGTGGATGGCGGAGACCGACACCAGCTTCATCGGCCGCATCGTCGCGCGCTACACCTTCGAGCCGGTGGGCGCCGGCACGCGCTACACCCGCACCGTCATCAACCCGGCCCGGCCCAAGGCGCCGACCGAGGACATGATCCGGCGCATGGACGAGGAAGCCGCGATCGGGCTGGCCAACATCAAGACGAATGTCGAGCGACGCCGTCGCGACGCATAGCGCCACAGGCTCGCCTTCCATCCGACACAACATGGCCGCGGTTCGGCGATCCGGACCGGTCTGGGCGGCAGCGGGCGCAACCAATGCCCGCCCCGGCGGTTGTCTCCACACCCGAATTCACGGATGGAGAGCGGCATGGCCGAGATCGACAAGAAGGAGGCGCTGGTCAACCCGTCCAAGGCGTTCGACACGCCCCGCGACGTGGTCGAGAGCCACGAGCTCTCGCGCGACGAGAAGAAGAAGGTGCTGGAGCAGTGGGAAATCGACGCACGCCTGATGCAGGTCGCGTCGGAGGAAGGCATGACAGGTGGCGAGGCCAACAACCTCGTCGACGTGAAGAACGCGCAGAAGGAACTGGGCATCGCCGACGAGAAGAAGAAGAAGGGCGACCACAGGAAGCCGGCGCTGCCGGCGAACAAGACCGGCGTCGACACCAGCGACTCCTGATCAGGTATCGTCGCCCTCGTAGGGCTCGACAACCACGCCCGGCAGCGTCTTGAGCGCTGCCGCAGCCGCACGGATGGCTGGCGTTTCATAAGGCATCGAGATCCACCAGCCGTCGAGCGCAAGCTCGGAACGACCGCCACCCTTGGCAGGACGAATCTCGTTCCAGGCGACGCGCATCGCGCGTAGCGGCACCGTGTCCCACATACTCGATAACGTCCATCGGCCGTCGATGGCGGATTGCCAGAGCGCGAAGGCCTGGCGATCGAGCCGCTCGCGGATCTGCCGCGGTGTCGCCAGGATGGTGCGCCGGTGCAGCGCGCGCTGCGCCGCCAGGAGTTCGACGCTGTCCGCTGGCGATCCCGACGCCGGTTCCAGTGGCTGGGGTGTGTCGAAGCGGTGGAATCCCTGGACCGATCGCGCGGCCGACTCCAGCGCCTTGCAGGCCGTGCGCCATGCCGGCACGAACGGAGACGCCGCCGCGATCGTGTCGGTCCATGCGAGCGCGATCAGTCCTGCGGAGCGGCCGAACTTCACCGACCGGCTTGCCCCGTAGATCGACAGGCTGATGTCGATCGTCGGTCGCTGCCAGCGGGCCCAGCGGGCGACAGCCGAGCTTGGTATCCGATAGGCGCTCACGTCGCGGTGCCCGTCCGATGTCGGCGCCCCGAAGCGCGCCCGCAGCGAATCCAGCCACTGATCCGGCCCGGCGCGAAACCATCGCGGCGCGGCGAGTTCATAGGAGACGTTCATCACCGGCCGATCGGCGGCTGGTGCCGAGATCGTCGCGCCGGCCGCGGCGAAGCCGAGGATCGACCCGCACCGCAGATCGCGATGGAGATAGCCGGCGGCCGCTGGCAGCCGCCCCACGCCCGCGATGTCGCCGGGCAAGGTGCCCCAGCGACACGCCAGCCCGTCGATGCCGAAGCCCTGCTCGGGCTCGATCATGGGCCGGTGAAAGAACCGTAGCTGCGATCCGGCGTGCCGCGGAACAGCGACATATGGGTGTGCGTCGCCACCCACGGGTCGCCAATTCTGGTGCGCGCAAACGTGACCGTGGCCCGTCCTCGGCGATCGAATTTCGTGCCATCGGGCATGAAGCCGTCGGAATCGAAGATCCCCATGCCGATGCCGGTCAGACGATCCGCCGAGACGATGCCCTGCACGCCTTCGAGCCGCCAGCGGAAGCGGCGGATGGTGCCCCAGACATTGCGCCACTGCTCGCGTTCGGCCTTGTCCTGGCCGATCATGAAGTCGGTGAAGGTGCCGAAGGCGATCATGTCGTCGGCGAAGATCGGTCGCGCGCCTTCATAGTCGACCGCCTGCACGTGATCGGACAATCGCTTGAACCACTGCCGGATCGCCTCGAGATCCTCGGGGACGGGCTCGCTGCGCAGATTCATCGCCATGCTCCTCAATCGACCACGCCGGCACGCGCCATGACGGCGTGCAGCAGCACATTGGCGCCGGCCGCGAGATCCTCCCGCGTGCTCGACTCCTGCTCGTTGTGGCTGATGCCGCCGGCGCGGCTGGCGACGAACACCATGCCCGAGGGACAGATCGTGTTGAGCGGCACCGCGTCGTGGCCGGCGACCGTCAGGATGTCGCGGTGGCGATAGCCGAGTTCGGCGCTCGTGCGGCGCAGCAGCGCGATCATGTCGGGGTGGAAATCGATCGGCCCGAACTCGTAGTAGCGCTCCAGCGCGATGGTGGCGCGCGATTCGCGCGCGACGATCGCGGCACAGGCGCGCAGCTCCTCCTCCATGCGCTGCAGGCTGCGGGCGTCGCTGTGACGCACGTCGCAGGACAGCTTGACCACGCCGGGGATGACGCCGCGCACATTGGGCGAGAGCTCGATATGGGGCGCATTGGAGCGGCCGTCGGGGCCATAGGCCCGGCCGATGCGGTCGATCTCCAGCACCAGCCGCGAGGTGATCACCAGCGCATCGCGCCGGCCGGCCATCGGCGTCGGTCCGACATGCGCCTGCTCGCCGGTGATGGTGGCCACGAAATAGCGCGACTGGAACGAGCCGGTGACGATGCCGACCTGCAGATCCTCGTCGGCCATCTGCGGACCCTGCTCGATATGCATCTCCAGATAGCACGCGGGCGCGCGGCCGCCGGTGGGCGCGTCGCCCTCGTAACCGATCGCGCGCAGTGCCTCGCCGGCCGTGGGGCCATGCATCGGATCGGTGATGTCGCGCGCGGCATGGGCGTCCTTGAGCGCCAATTGGCCGGCGAAGACCGAGGAGCCCATGGTGAACGGCGAGAAGCGCGAGCCTTCCTCGTTGGTCCAAGCGACGATCTCGACCGGCGCCCGGGTACGCACGCCATGATCGTTGAGCGCGCGCACCAGCTCGACGCCGGCGATCACGCCGGCCGGACCGTCGAACTTGCCGCCCATCGGCACGGTGTCGAGATGGCTGCCGACCATGACGGGCGCCAGCGACGGATCGGTGCCCTCGCGGCGTGCGAAGATGTTGCCGATGGCATCGATGCTCACCGCGCAGCCCGCATCGCGCATCCAGGCGCTGAACAGGTCGCGCGCGCGGCGATCCTCCTCGCTTAGCGCCAGACGATGGCAGCCGCCGTTCGCGGTAGCGCCGATCTCGGCCATCTGCATGGTCGCGGTCCACAGCCGATCGGCATCGACTCCGATGTTGCGCATGCCCGTCCGCCTCTCGAGGCCCCCGCCCCTGTCGCCTCCATGCTGACGGTCGACCCTTGCGCCGAGAAGCGGAATCTTCGGAGTCGTCCACCAACGTCAAAAGCCCCTCAGGGTTGTCTGAGGGGCTTTGGAGTGTGTGAGTAGAGGCTGGTTGCGGGAGCAGGATTTGAACCTGCGACCTTCAGGTTATGAGCCTGACGAGCTACCGGGCTGCTCCATCCCG
>JBFXAZ010000043.1:0-40834 GCA_050183765.1 Reyranellaceae bacterium
GTCGAGACCGCCTACCAGAAGGAATACGCCTGGCGCCGCGGCAAGTGCACGGCGCTGGAGTACATCGACCGCTTTGGCATGGTCACCAAACGGCTGACCCTGGGCCACGGCGTGTGGCTGAACGAGGCCGACATCGACCGGCTGGCCGCCGCCGGCGGCTGCGTCTGCCACAATTGCTCGTCGAATTTCCGCCTGCGCTCCGGCGTGGCGGCGCTCAATCACTTCGAGAAGAAGGGCGTCAACACCGCGATCGGCCTCGACGAGGCCGGCATCAACGACGACCGCGACATGCTGCAGGAGCTGAAGCTCGTGCTGCGCGCCCATCGCGTGCCCGGCATGATCGAGGCCGACGTGCCGACCATGTCGCAGGTGCTGCGCATGGCCACCGTCGGCGGCGCCAAGACCACGCCCTACGGCGAGACGCTGGGCACGCTGGAGGTCGGCAAGGGCGCCGACATGGTGCTGATCGACTGGGACAAGGTGGCATACCCCTATCTCGACGAGATGACCCCGACGCTCGACGCCGTGATCCAGCGCGCCAAGAACGACGCCGTCACCATGACCATGTGCGACGGAGAGGTGATCTACCAGAACGGCGTCTTCACCAAGGTCGACAAGACGGCGGCGCTGAAGGCGCTGCACGATGATCTCAGCAAGGCGCTGGCGGACGACGAGGTCGAGCGGCGCAAGCTTTCGGTGGCGCTGCTGCCGCACGTGCGCAAGTTCTACGACGGCTATATCGACACCACGAAGCATCAGCCGTTCTACCGGCCAAGCTCGATGGTGTAGCCGGCGCCGCCAGAGCGACTGTATCCACCGCTCCACGACTCGACCGGGCCATGCCGGCCGGGCATTGTGCCCGGAGATGGCGGCCGGGGAGGGTAGCGTGATGTCGATCGATCGCCGAAACCTCGTCGTCGGTGCGGGCGCGCTGATGCTCGCGCCGTCGGCTTGGGCGCAGGGCGCCTGGCATGCCTGGCTTCAGGGCGTCAGGCGCGAGGCCATGGGCAAGGGCGTGCCGGCCGGCGTGATCGACCGCGCCTTTGCCGGGCTCCAGCCGGTCGAGCGCGTGCTCGAGCTCGACCGACACCAGCCTGAGTTCAAGCTGACCTGGAGCGAGTATCTCGGCCGCGTCGTCAGCGAGGAGCGCGTTCGCCGCGGCCGCGAGCTCTTCCGCGAGAACGCCGCCTTGCTGTCGCGAACGACAGGGCCGCATGGCGTGCCCCCCGAGGTCGTCGTCGCGTTGTGGGGCGTGGAGAGCAATTTCGGCACGCGCATGGGCGACTTCAACGTCATCGCCGCGCTGGCCACGCTCGCCTACAACGGCCGCCGCTCGAAATATTTCCGCATCGAGCTCATTTCGGCCCTGCGCGTGCTGGCCGGCGGGCATGTCGCCTTCGACAGGATGGTCGGCTCGTGGGCCGGCGCCATGGGCCAGTGCCAGTTCATGCCGTCGAGCTTCCTCGCCCTGGCCATCGACGGCGATGGCGACGGCAAGCGCGACATCTGGGGCAGCCGCGCCGACGTGTTCGCGTCCGCCGCCAATTTCCTGCGCAAGGCCGGCTGGCGGCCCGGGGTGCGCTGGGGCGCGGAACTGCAGCCAGGCGAGGCGCTGGCCGGCAAGGGCGACCGGATCGTCATGCCGGAAGGCCCAGGCGGGCGACGCTACGCCACGTCCGTGAACTTCCGGGCGATCCGCCGCTGGAATCCCGCGGATTTCTTCGCCCTCTCCGTGGGACTGCTCTCGGATCGCATTGCCGCGCCGAGATGAGTTTGCATCCGCCCACTCTGTGGTATTATTGCAACACCCCTCAACGACGCGATAGTCGTCGAACGATGCATTTGCGATTTCCCGTGCCATGGCGCGCCGTCGGCGCCTTCGCGTCCATCCTGCTGCTGGCGGCCTGCGGCTCGACCAAGCCCGGCGGCGTGGCCGACGGCCGCAGCAGCTACAAGGTCGGCGGCACCTACGTGGTCAGCGGCCGGGTCTATACGCCGGAGGAGAACTATCACTACCGCGAGACGGGCATGGCGTCGTGGTACGGCCCCGGGTTCCACGGCAGGCGCACGGCCAATGGCGAGGCCTACGACCAGCACGCCATGACGGCCGCGCACCGCACCTTGCCGATGCCCTCGGTGGTGCGTGTCACGAACTTGAGCAACGGCAACTCCGTGGTGCTGCGCGTCAACGACCGCGGGCCGTTCGCCCAGGAGAGGATCATCGATCTTTCACGCGCCGCCGCGGAAAAGCTCGACATGGTTCGCGCCGGCGTCGCCAGTGTCCGGGTCGAGATCCTGCCGGAGGAGAGCAAGCGGGTGAAGGAAGTGGCGCAGAATGGCGGCAGCGTGTCCGAGCAGATCGCGGCGATGCGCGCCATGCCGTCGCCGGCGCCACGGACCGTGATCGCCGCAGCGCCGGCGCCGCCTCCACCGCCGCCGCCCGTGGCGCGGCCGGCGCCCGCGCCGGTGGTCACGCCGTCGGTCGCTACCGTGGCCGCGGTTGTGGTGCCGGTATCGGCGCCGGCCGCGGCGGGTTACTTCGTGCAGGCGGGCGCCTTCAGCACGCGAGAGAGCGCCGAGCGCGTGCGTGCGACGCTGGCGCATTTCGGCGACAGCAGCATCAGCCAGACCAGCTTCGGCCCGACCAACCTCTATCGCGTGCGGCTGGGTCCTTTTGCCAGCGCCAATGCCGCGCAGTCTACGATGGGCCGCGTGAAGCAGGCCGGCTATCGCGACGCGCGCGTCGTCAACGAGTAGTCCACGAGGAGGCGATGATGACCTCGTTGAAGCGTTCGGTTCTGGGTGCGGCGGCGCTCGCGCTGGCGTCGTCGCTGATCCTTGATGTGGCCTCGGCCCAGCCGACCAAGCCCGGCAGGCCGGCGACCGGCCGGCCGGCCAAGCCGGCCCCCCGGCAGCAGCCGCCCAATCTCGACGCACTGCCGCCCTCGCAGATCGGCATCGGCACGCTGGCCAAGACGGCGTACCTGATCGACGCCGTCACCGACACGGTGCTGCTGTTCAAGGACGCCGACCAGCCGTCGCCGCCATCCTCGATGGCGAAGATGATGACGATTTATATCGTCTTCGAGGAACTGAAGGCCGGCCGGCTGAAGCTCGACACCAGGTTCCGCGTCAGCGAGCGCGCGCGCAACATGGGCGGCTCGCGCATGTTCGTCGAGCTCGGCTCGGAAATCGCCGTCGAGGATCTGATCAAGGGAATCATCACCCTCTCGGGCAACGATGCCTGCGTGGTGGTCGCCGAAGGCTTGAGCGGCACCGAGGACAATTTCGCCGCCCGCATGACCAAGAAGGCGCGCGACCTCGGCATGGCCAATACCACGTTCCACAATGCCAGCGGATGGCCGTCCGATGGTCAGCGCACGACGGTGCGCGACCTGGCGCGGTTGGCGCGGCACACGATCAACGACTTCCCCGAGTACTATAAGTACTACTCGGTCCACGAGTTCACCTGGAACAACATCCGCCAGGAGAACCGCAACCGTCTGCTCACCATGACGCCGGGCACCGACGGGCTGAAGACGGGCCACACCGAGGAGGGCGGCTTCGGCCTCGCATCGTCCACCGTGCGCGACGGCCGGCGTATCATCCTCGTCGTCAACGGGCTTGCCGACATGCGCCAACGGGCGTCCGAAGCCGCCCGGCTCACCGAATGGGCGTTCCGCGAGTACACCAACAAGGTGGCCTTCCGCGCTGGCGACAAGGTGGTCGATGGCGAGGTCTGGCTGGGCGATCAGCGTACCGTGCCGTTGGTGACGCAGCGTGCCATCGCCGCCACCGTGCCGACCGGCCAGGATGCCAATGTGCGGGTCACGGTGCAGTACGACGGGCCGATCCGCGCGCCCATTCGCAAGGGCGACCAGATCGGCAAGGTCCTGGTGTCGGCCGCGCCCGGCGCGCGCGCCGTCGAGTATCCGCTCTTCGCCGGCGCCGACGTGCCGCGGCTGGGCGCCTTCGGCCGCGCCGTGGGCGTGATCAAGCACTACCTGTTCGGCTGGATGGCGTGAGCCCGCGCGGCAGGTTCATCACGCTGGAAGGCGGCGAGGGCGCCGGCAAGTCGACGCAGATCGGGCTGCTCGCGGCGTTCCTGCGCGGCCAGCGCAGGGAGGTCGTCACCAGCCGCGAGCCCGGCGGATCGCCGGGCGCGGAGATGATCCGCAAGCTGCTGGTCGAGGGGCCGGCCGATGCCTGGGACGGACCGACCGAGGCGCTGCTGATGTTCGCCGCGCGGCGCGATCATCTCGTGCGCACCGTGTGGCCGGCGCTGGAGCGCGGCGCGTGGGTGATCTGCGATCGCTTCGCCGATTCCACGCGAGCCTATCAAGGGCACGGCCACGGCTTCCCCTTGGATCGCATCGAGTCGCTCTATCAGGTGGCGGTCGGCGATTTCGCGCCGGACCTCACCCTGATCCTCGATCTGCCGGTCGATGTCGGCCTTGCGCGTGCGGCGGCGCGACGCGGCGTCGAAACGCGCTTCGAGGGACTGGGCCGGGGCTTCCACGAGCGGGTGCGCGCCGGCTTCCGCGCCATCGCCGCGGCCGAACCGCGGCGCTGCGCGCTGATCGACGCCTCGGGCGATGTCGATGCCGTGCATCGTGCGATCGCGCATGCGGCGCGCGAGCGTCTCGGGCTCATCTGATGGCACGCAAGCCGGAAAAGGTCGAAGCCCCGCCGCCCTGGCCGCTGCCACGCACCAACACCAGGCTGGTCGGCCATGCCGATGCCGAGGCCGCGCTGCTCGAGTCGTTCAACTCCGGCAAGCTGCCGCACGCCTGGCTGATCTCCGGCCCGCGCGGCATCGGCAAGGCGACCCTGGCGCATCGCTTCGCGCGCTTCCTGTTGGCGGGCGAGCACGGCGGCGGGCTGTTCGGCGGGGCGCCGACCTCGCTGGATGTCGATCCGAGCGTACCGGCGGCACGACGACTGATCGCCGGCGGGCACGCCGACATGCGCGCGGTCGAGATCGGCTACAACGAGAACACCGGCCGGCGCCGCACGGAGATCGTCATCGGCGACGTGCGCGATCTCGGGTCATTCATGCGCCTGACCCCGGCGGAGGGCGGCTGGCGCGTCGCGGTGATCGACGCCGCCGACGAGATGAACCGGGCCGCCACCAACGCCGTGCTCAAGCTGCTCGAGGAGCCGCCGCCGCGTTCGGTGCTGATGCTCGTGGCGCATGCGTCGGGCAGCTTGCTGCCGACGGTGCGCTCACGCTGCCGGCGCCTGACCCTGAAGGCGCTGTCGGAGGAGACCGTCGTGTCGCTGCTCGGCGACTACATGCCGGACCTGCCGGCCGACGAGCGTGTGGGGCTTGCGCGCCTGGCGGATGGCAGCATCGGCCGGGCGCTGGAATTCGCCGAGGCCGGCGGCCTGAAGCTCTACGGCGATCTGTTCGCGCTGCTCGACGGCCTGCCGCGCCTCGACGCCAGCGCCCTGCACGCCTTCGCCGAGCGCGTCGGGCGGCGCGGGGAGGAGGGCGAACGCGATTTCCGCACCGTCGCCTTCCTGCTCGACTGGTGGCTCAAGACGCTGGTCCGCCAGGGCGCGGTGGGCGAGGCGCCGGTCGGCCTGATGGCCGGCGAAGCGCCGCTGCGCCAGCGCCTCCTGCAGGGCGCCGGCCTTGATCGCTGGATGCAGGTATGGGAGAAGGTCGCGCACCTGTTCGCCCGCGCGGACGCAGTGAATCTCGACCGCAAGCAGGTCGTCCTCGGCAGCCTGTTCGCCTTCCAGTCGGCGATCCGCTGATCGCGCGCCGGACAGGCGAAAGCAGGCGGAGCATGAGCGACAACAGGTTCTACATCACCACGCCGATCTATTACGTGAACGACGTGCCGCACATCGGCCACGCGTACACCACTCTTGCGTGCGATGTGATGGCCCGCTTCATGCGCCTCGACGGCAAGGACGTGCGTTTCCTGACCGGCACCGACGAGCACGGCCAGAAGGTCGAGCAGGCGGCGGCCAATGCCGGCATGGCGCCCAACGCATTCACCGACAAGGTGAGCCAGTCCTTCCGCGACCTGATTCCGGCGATGGGTTACAGCCCCGACAACTTCATCCGCACGACGGAGCCGCGCCACTACGCGGCCTGCCAGGCGCTGTGGAACAAGGTGCTGGCGGCGGGCGACATCTACCTCGGCAAGTACGCCGGCTGGTACTCGGTGCGCGACGAGGCGTTCTACGCCGAGAGCGAGACCGAGGTCGGGCCGGACAGCAAGCGCCGCGCCACGGCGAGCGGCGCCGAGGTCGCGTGGGTCGAGGAGCCGAGCTATTTCTTCCGGCTCTCGGCCTGGCAGGACCGGCTGCTGAAGTTCTACGAGGACAACCCGCGCTTCATCGCGCCGCAGTCCAGGCGCAACGAGGTGATCAGCTTCGTGAAGGGCGGCCTGCAGGACCTCTCGGTGTCGCGCACCACCTTCAAGTGGGGCGTGCCGGTGCCGAACGATCCGCAGCACATCATGTACGTGTGGTTCGACGCGCTGACGAACTACATCACCGAGTGTGGCTACCCCGATACCAGCGCGCCGAACTGGAAGTACTGGCCGGCCGACCTGCACATGGTGGGCAAGGACATCGTGCGCTTCCACACGGTCTACTGGCCGGCCTTCCTGATGTCGGCCGGCGTGGCGCCACCCCGGCGCGTCTTCGCCCACGGCTGGTGGACCAACGAGGGCCAGAAGATCTCGAAGTCGCTGGGCAACGTCATCGACACGCTGGCCCTGGTGAGGGAGTTCGGCCTCGACCAGACGCGCTACTTCCTGATGCGCGAGGTGCCGTTCGGCAACGACGGCGACTTCCGCCGCGCCTCCATGGTGCAGCGCATGGACTCGGATCTCGCCAACGCCTACGGCAATCTGTGCCAGCGCGTGCTGTCGATCATCGCCAAGAACTGCGGCGGCGCGGTGCCGGCCAAGGGCCCGCTGGCCGACGCCGACAAGGCGCTGCTCGACAAGGCGCGCGGCGCGCTCGCCACCGTTCGCGACCGGATCAACGACCAGGCCTTCCACGAGGCGCTGGCGGCGATCTGGGAGGTGATCGGCGACGCCAACCGCTATGTCGACACGCAGGCGCCATGGACGCTGGCCAAGACCGACCCGGTGCGACGCGACCACGTGCTGTGGGTGCTGGTCGAGACGATCCGGCGCGTGACGCTGCTGACGCAGCCCTTCATGCCGGGCTCGACGGCGCGCATCCTGGATCAGCTCGCGGTGCCCGCCGACAGCCGTGATTTCGCCGCCTTCGACCGCGAAATGGTGGGCGGAACCGCGCTGCCGGCGCCGCAGGGCGTGTTTCCGCGCTATGTCGATCCGGCGGCACCGGCGCAGGCTCCCCGGCAGGCGCGCAAGAAGGCGTAAGCGTCAGTCATGTTGGTCGATTCCCACTGCCATCTCGATTTCCCCGAGCTGGCGAGCGAACAGGACGCCGTCGTCTCGCGCGCGCGCGATGCCGGCGTCGGCGCCATGCTGACCATCGGCACGCGGCTCGACCGCTTCGCCGAGGTGCGCGCCATCGCCGAGCGTCATGCGAACATCTGGTGCAGCGTCGGCGTGCATCCGCACGAGGCGAAGGAGGAGGGGCAGCGCGCTCCCGACCGGCTCGTCGAGCTGACGCGACATCCCCGCGTGGTCGGCATCGGCGAGACCGGCCTCGACTATTTCTACGAGCACAGCCCGCGGCAGGAACAGGCCGAGAGCTTCCGCGCCCATATCGCGGCGTCGCGGACGACCGGCCTGCCGCTGATCGTCCATACGCGCGACGCTGACGACGACACCATCGCGATCCTGCGCGAGGAGCAAGCGGCCGGCGCCTTCCCGGGCCTGATCCACTGCTTCTCGTCCGGCCGCGCCGTGGCCGAGGCGGCGCTGGCGCTGGGCATGTATGTCTCGATCTCGGGCATCGTGACCTTCAAGGCGGCCGAGGAGCTGCGCGCCATCGTGCGCGACCTGCCGCTCGAACGCCTGCTGGTCGAGACCGACGCGCCCTACCTCGCGCCGATTCCCAAGCGCGGAAAACGCAACGAACCGGCCTTCGTGGCGCACACCGCGGCCAAGGTGGCGGAGCTCAAGGGTGTCAGCATGGCCGAGCTGTCGGCGGTCACCACCGAGAATTTCTTCCGCCTGTTCGCCAAGGCCGATCGCGCGGCCGTCCTCGAGCGCGCGGCGTGACGAAGGTCACGATCCTCGGCTGCGGCACCTCGGGCGGCGTGCCGCGTCCCGGCGGGCCCGGCGGCACGGGGGCCTGGGGTGCCTGCAATCCCGACAACCCGAAGAACCGCCGGCGGCGCTGCTCGATCCTGGTGGAGGAGGCGGGCAAGACCATCCTGGTCGACACCTCGCCCGACCTGCAGCGCCAGCTGATCGACGCCCGCGTCAGCCGGCTCGACGCCGTGCTGTGGACCCACGATCACGCCGACCAGACCCACGGCATCGACGACGTGCGGCCGCTCGCGATCCATCAGGGACCGATCGATGCCTGGGCATCGAAGAAGACGCTGGCGTCGCTGAGCGCGCGCTTCGGCTATGTCTTCGCGCAGCCCGACGTGACCATCTACTCGACGCTCTATCGCGCCCACGAAATCGGCGATGGCCCGTTCACCGCGGCCGGCGTGCGCGTCGTGCCGTTCGAGATGGACCATGGCTCGACCATCGCGCTGGGCTTCCGCTTCGGCGGCATTGCCTACTGCAACGACGTGGTGCGGCTCGACGAACGGGCTTTCGCGGCGCTGGAAGGGGTCGACACCCTGATCGTCGACGCCATGCGCTACCGGCCGCACCCCACGCACGCGCATCTCGATCTGAGCCTGGAATGGATCGAGCGTGTCAGACCGCGGCGGGCGGTGCTCACCAACATGCATGTCGACATGGACTATGATGAGGTGAATCGCGTGACGCCGGCGCATGTCGAGCCGGCCTATGACGGGCTTGTGCTCGAGGCTTGATGTGTCAGCATTATGGAAAATATTGACAGGGATTGTCGCGGCCGCGATCCTTGTCGCGCCGGCTGCGGCCCAGGTCGACCGTTTCAGCGGGCCGACGACGACGTTTCGCACCTACGCGCTCGACGACACGTCGCGCACGCTGATCGATCCCGACGAGGGCATGAATCGGCAATACACCGGCCAGACGTCCGACAGCCTGCTCGAGCTGGTCACGGCGGTGCCGGCCGAGGGATATGCCCGGATGCGGTCGCGGGCGGTGGATGCCGAGATCGCCATCCCGTTGGGCTGGCACGCCATCGAGGACAACGAGCGCGTCGCGATCTTCAACCCGAGGCGAACGGTCCGGGTGATCCTGTGGCGGGTCGACCTCGAGTTCGAGGGCGTGCCGACGATCGACAAGTTCCTGATCGGCAAAGCGGCGGCGCTGCGCACGCGGTTCCCGACGATCAAGGCCAGCATGGAGACGATCTCCACCGGCGAGCGGATCGGCGTGTTCGAGAATGTGCCGCCCAGGCGCGGGGACCGCGAGCAGAGGGTCGTGGCCGATCTGCTGATCCCGAACCCGAAGAACGACAAGCGCGCGTTCCTGATCACGTTGGGGGCACCGCAGTCCGACGCCGAGAAGTATTTGCCGCTGCTGGTTCTGATTAGGAAAGAGGCGCAAATCACTTGGACGAAGGATCGATGATTTAAGCTTAGGAAAGCCGATTAACCTGTTACATCACATCATATACAAATACTTTCCATAATATATATTATACGACAATTTGACATCGCTGTCTCCCTCAGAAAGCGAGCCCCATGAGCAAGCCCGTGCCTGAAGACCTGCCGGCGGATCCCATGGACCGACTGATCGCCATCATGGCCTGGCTGCGTCATCCCGAGCGCGGCTGTCCATGGGACCGCGAGCAGAACTTTGCCAGCATCGCGCCCTATACCATTGAAGAAGCGTATGAAGTCGCCGATGCGATCAGCCGGCGGGATATGGCCGATCTGCGCGAGGAACTGGGCGATCTGTTGCTCCAGGTGGTCTACCACGCGCGCATGGCCGAGGAGGAAGGCGCATTCGCCTTCGACGACGTGGCGGCGGCCATCAGCCGCAAGATGATCGACCGCCATCCCCATGTTTTTGGCTCGCAATCCGTCCCCGACGCTGCCGCCCAGACAGCCGCCTGGGAGGCCACCAAGGCGGCCGAGCGGGCTGCCAAGGCCGACCCTGATGCCAGTGTCCTGGATGGGGTGGCGCGCGCCCTGCCCGCGCTGCTGCGGGCCGAGAAGCTGCAGAAGCGCGCCGCGCGGGTCGGCTTCGACTGGGGTGCGCCGGGGCCGGTGATCGACAAGATCGAGGAGGAGATCGCCGAGGTGCGCGCCGAGATCGCCGCCGGCGCGCCCGCCGACCGGCTGACCGACGAGATCGGCGACGTGCTGTTCGCGGTCGCCAACCTGGCGCGGCACCTGTCGATCGACCCCGAGGCGGCGCTGCGCGCCACCAACGACAAGTTCACCCGCCGCTTCCGCCACGTCGAGCGCAGGCTAAAGGCGCAGGGCCGCACGCCCGAGGCGGCAAGCCTCGCGGAGATGGAAGCGCTGTGGGTGGAGGCGAAGCGGGCCGAAAAGCCCTAATCGGCCGCGGCCGCGGGCACGCTCACGCCCAGCCGGCGGGCATAGGCCGGGTCGGCCAGCTTCTTGGAGCTGAAGCGCTCGTCGCTGCGCTCGACCAAGAACTCGACATAGGGCGCGAGGATCGCCGGCGGCGGCGGCGGGTCTTCCCTGCCCTCGGGCATCTCGACCTCGGCCAGCGCGAAGTAGGTACGGCCGCCATCCTTGAAGAAGTCGATGTCCCACAGGCAGTCGCCCGTGCGGATGCTGTAACGCACCTTCTCCAGCGTCTCGCGGCGCAGCATCCACAAGCGCTCGAAGTCGCGCCCGTCGATCTCCTGCTCGATCTCGACCATCACGCCATCGACCGGCCGCTTGTAGGAGAAGATGTGGCTGATGGAGCCGCCCTGGTCGAACCGCCGGATCCGCAGGCCGACGGTGTCGAGGTAGGCCTGCCGGATCGCCTTGCGCGATACCCCGGTCCGGGCGTTCGCCAGCGCCTGTTCCAGGGCGCCATGGGGATCGTGCAGGACGAATTTGCGTTCGTTCTCAACAGGCATGGACCGATCCTAGCCAACCGGCTATTCGACAGGCGACGCACTTGTTGTCGCAGGTCTCACGGACTCGGCGCACTCACCCTGCGTTTGATGACGCGCACCAGGGCGCCCAGAAGCGGCACCCGCTCGTATACCAGCGTGCCGCTGTCCCAGTAGTCCAGATGCTCCACGACAAGTCCCTGGGGATTAAATCGGACCTCGCTCAGGCCGACGAAATCGAACGGCCGACGGCCCAGCATCCCGGTGAAGCGCCATTTCAGGTAACCGACGTCGCCCGCCGAGACGCGGTGCAGGATGGCGAAACGTGGCCGCTCGATGGTCTTGTACATGTGCGCGAAGACATTGCGGATCGCGGCGATGCCGCGCACGTCGTTGAACGGATCGCGGAAGCGAGCGTCGGGCGCGAACAGCGCATCCATCTCCGCCAAGCGCTCGCGGCTCAGGGTATCGAAGTATGCGGCATAGCGTGCGAGCGCGGCGTCGGGATCCATCGGCGTCTCCTGTTGCGCGAGCTACGGCTGGCGTGGCCTGATGGATCGTCCCCGACAAGACGGCCCTGCCATGAGCGAGACGCTGGATACCCTACCGACCCCGGCCCTGATCCTCGACCGCGCCATCCTGCTGCGCAACACCCGACGCATGAGCCAGCGGCTCGCGGCCGCCGGCGTGGCACTGCGCCCGCATGTGAAGACCGCGAAGTCGCTGGAGGTCGCGCGCCTGGCGACCGAGGGCCATGACGGGCGGATCACCGTCTCGACCCTGGCCGAGGCGCGCTACTTCGCGGCCGGCGGCTTCAAGGACATCTTCTACGCCGTGGGCATCGTGCCCTCGAAGCTGCCCGCGATCAGCGCGCTGCGCCGCCAGGGCGTCAATCTGCGCGTCGTGACGGACAATCTCACGGTGGCCAAGGCGATCGCCGAGGCCGGCCGCGCCGGCGACTCCTTTTCGGTGTTCATCGAGATCGACAGCGGCGCCGGCCGCGCCGGCCTGCCCTATCCCGACCTCTCAGCGCTGCTCGAGATCGCCCGCACGCTGCACGCGGCGCCCAATGTCGAACTCGCCGGCGTCATGACGCATGGCGGCCACTCCTATCACGAGAACACCGTCGAGGGGATCCGCCGGACCGCCGAGCAGGAGCGTACCGCGGTGACCGCGGCGGCGCGGATGGTGCGCGAGGCCGGCCTGCCCTGCCCCATCGTCAGCGCCGGCTCGACGCCCACGGCGATGCACGCCGCCGGCTTCGAGGGCATCACCGAGATGCGCCCCGGCGTCTATGTCTTCAACGATCTCGACCAGGTCGGCATCGGCTCCTGCGGCAGGGGCGACATGGCGCTGTCGGTGATGGCCTCGGTGATCGGCCACTATCCGCATCGCAACCAGCTCCTGATCGACGCCGGCGCCCTGGCATTGTCGAAGGACATCAGCGCGCAGGAATTCATGCCCAAGGCGGGCTACGGCACGATCAAGGATGCGCCGGTGAGCGAGCTGGCCGTGGTGGCCTGCTCGCAGGAGCACGGGTTCGTGGGCGCCGATGCGGCACTGCCCTACGACAAGCTGCCGATCGGCTCGCGCCTGCGCATCATGCCGAACCACGCCTGCATCACCGCGGCCGCCTACGATCGCTACTACGTGGTCGACAGCGAACAGGGCGATGGCCGCACCATCGTGGCGACCTACGACCGGGTCAATGGCTGGTAGCCTCGCACGTCGGGCGCTGGTCGGCGCCCTGCCGCTGCTGCTACTCGCCGCGCCGCTGCCGGCACAGCCGCGCTACGCGGTCGGCTCGAAGGCGATGACCGTGCCGCATCCCGGCCTGGCGTCGATTCCGGTGACGGTCTGGTTCCCGGTGTCGCTAGCAGGCAACGCCGCCGAGCAAGCGCGCAAGCCGGCACCCGGCCGGCGCCGGCTGATCGTGCTCTCGCATGGCTCGGGCGGCGCCCTCGACAACCACGGCGACACGGTGCGCGCCCTCGTCTCGGCCGGCTTGCTGGTCGCCACGCCGCTGCATCCCTACGACAACCGCAAGGACATGACCGGCGCGGGCAGCGATCTGCAACTGCTCGGTCGGCCGCAACAGGTCGTGCATGTGCTCGATGCCATTCTCGCCGATCCCCTGCTGGCGCCGGTGATCGACCCGGCACGCATCGGCTTCATCGGCTATTCGGCCGGCGGGTACACCGGGCTGGTGCTCGCCGGTGGCCGGCCCGACTTCAAGCTCGGCTTGGCGCATTGCGCGCAGAGCAACCGCGACTCCGCCTTCTGCGGCTGGATGGGCCGCGGCGTGCGCCGCCACGCGCGCGCCGAGCTGGGAGTGGTGCATGACGCGCGCATCCGCGCCGCGGTGCTGATGGCGCCTGCCTGGAGCGTGTTCTTCGATCGCCACGGGCTCGCCGACGTCGCCATCCCGCTGCGCCTCTACCGCGCCGCCAACGACACCATGGTGCGCGCGGCGACCGGCGAGGAGCATCTGCTGAAAACGCTGCCCAGGCCGCCCGAGTACGTCGTGATCCCCGGCGGCGACCACAACGTGTTCGTGGCGCCCTGCGGTCAGGGGATGCGCGGGCCGGCCTGCGCCGACGCCAAGGGTGTCGATCGCGTGGCGATTCACCGCAAAATGAATGCTGACATCCTCGACTTCTTCGACCGCACCCTGGGCAAGGATCCATGAAGCAGGCGCTCCTGATCATCGACATGCAGCAGGGCTCGTTCACGACTGAGACTCCGCGCCACGACGCCGTCGCGTTGGTGGTGCGGCTCAATCGCCTGGCCGAGTCCGTGCGCCGTCGGGGCGGCGCCGTCATCTTCATCCAGCACGATGGGCCCGAGGGCGATGCGCATCACCCCTCGCTGCCCGGCTGGCGCCTGCTGCGCGAGCTCGAGGCGCAGATGACCGATACGGTGATCCGCAAGCGCTCCTGCGACGCGTTCCTCGACAGCGGCCTCGACGCTTTCCTGACGCAGAGCGGTGTCGAACAGCTGATCGTCACCGGCTGCGCCACGGACTACTGCGTCGACACGACGATCCGCAGCGCCCTGGCGCGGCGCTGGCCGACGATCGTGCCGTCGGACGGGCACACGACATCCGACCGGCCGCATCTGCCGGCGACCAAGATCATCGAGCATCACAACGCGATCTGGGCCGACTTCATCGCGCCCGCGGGACCGGCGGTGATCCGCCGCTGCGCCGAGCTGCTATAGCGAGTTCACCGTGTGGCCACCGTCGACGGTGATGTCGGCGCCGGTTATGAAGGCGCCGGCGTCGGAGGCGAGCAGCAGCAGCGCGCCGTCGAGATCGGTTGGCTTGCCCAGGCGTCGCTGCGGCACGCGCGCGATCAGCCGCTTGCCGGCCTCGGTCTGCCAGAACGCGGCGTTCATCTCGGTCTCGATGTAGCCCGGGGATATCGCGTTGACCTGGATGGCGTGGCGCGCCCATTCCATCGCCAGCACGCGCGTCAGATGCAGCAGCCCGGCCTTGGCGGCGTTGTAGGGTGCGACCTGGCCGATGGTGCGCAGGCCCAGGATCGAGGCGATGTTGATCAGCCGGCCGGGCTTGCCGGCCTTCACCCAGCGCTGCGCCGCCGTCTGCGCCACCAGCCAGGCGCCGCGCAGGTTGGTGTTGCTGACCTCGTCCCAGTCCTTCTCCGGCATCTCGAGCGCCGGCTTGACGATGCTGATGCCGGCGTTGTTGACGACGACATCGCAGACGCCGAGCGCGGCCTCGGCGCTGTCGAAGGCGGCGCGGACCGAGTCGCCCGACAGCACGTCCATCGCCACGGCGTGCGCGCGCCGGCCCTTGCCGTTCAGCTCGGCCACGAGGCTGGCCAGCCGGTCGGCGCGCCGTGCCGTGACCACCACGGCCGCGCCGTGGTCGGCGAGCGTGCGCGCGAAATGCAGGCCCAGGCCCGACGAGGCGCCGGTGACCATCGCCACCTTGCCGCTGAGGTCGAAAGTCTTGGACATGCCCTCGTCTCCCGCGTTTGATGCGCGCCGTTATAGGCGGGGAAAACCATGGACCTCAATCTCAAGGGCAAGCGCGTTCTGGTCACCGGGGGGACCAAGAGCATCGGCCGCGCCATCGTCGACACCTTCCTCGCCGAGGGCGCCATCGTCGGTTTCTGCGCGCGCGATCAGGCCCTGGTGACCCAGCGCGAGGGCGAGTGGCGCAACAGCGGCTTCAAGGTCGCCGGCAGCGCGCTCGACGTGACGGACTCCGCCAAGCTCAAGGCCTGGGTCGACGGCTTCGCCCGCGAGCACGAGGGCATCGACCATTTCGTCGCCAATGTCAGCGCGCTGGGCGCCCCCAATACGGCCGAGGGCTGGCGTCAGGCGGTCGAGGTCGACCTGCTGGCCACCGTCGATGCGCTCGCCGTCGTGCAGCCGCATCTGGAGAGGAGCGCGCCCGGCTCGACCGCCTGCGTCATCGGCACGGTGGCTCTGGTCGAGGTCTCGACCCCGACCTCGCCCTATCGCTCGGTGAAGGCGGCACTGACGCCGCTGGTGAAGTCGCTGGCGATCGACCTCGCGCCCAAGGGCGTGCGCGTGAACATGGTCTCGCCCGGCACCATCCTCGAGGACGGCAACACCTGGGGCCGCCAGCGCGACGCCAACACGCCGCGCTACCAGGACTCGATGAAGCGCAATCCCACGGGCCGCATGGGCACGCCGCAGGAGATCGCCAACACGGTGGTGTTCCTTGCCAGCGACCGCTCAAGCTTCACCACAGGCGCCAACATCATGATCGACGGCGCCATCACCAAGCGCATCCAATATTAGGGCCGCCCCGAGATCGGGAAATGTCCAAGGCGAGCCGCCCGGGCCCGCCGCGCGCGGAAAGAGGAGACATTCAAATGCCTGTTTCATTCTACGATGCCGGCGTCGCCAGCTATCTTCAGACACTCGACGCGGTTGGACGGTTCCTCGAGAAGTCACACGCTCATTGCGTGGAGAACGGCATCGACCCGCAGGAGGTCGTGCAGGCGCGCATCCATCCGGACATGCTGCCCTTCCGGTTCCAGGTCATCTCGATCGCCCACCATTCGGCCGGTGCCGTCGAGGCCGTGAAATCAGGAACATTCTCCCCGCCCAAGGATCCCGGAACGCTCGACTGGAACGGCCTCTCGCAACTCGTGTCGGACGCGCGCGCCGCGCTGTCGGCGGTCGATCGGGCGGCGTTCGAGGCGCTCGCCGACAACGACATGGTCTTCAAGCTGGGCGAGCGCGCAATTCCGTTCCGGGCGAGCGACTTCATCCTGTCGTTCTCGTTGCCCAACTTCTATTTCCACGTGACGACGGCCTACGACATCCTGCGGGGCCGCGGCGTGCCCCTCGGCAAGCGCGACTATATCGGCATGTTCCGCATGAAGCGCTGATCGATCGCCGGCGCCTTTGGGCTGCGCCGCCCCGGTTATTTCGGTCGGTTGAAGTGGTCGGCGATGACCTGGGCCATCGCCATGGTGACGCGCTTGCCGGTGGGGATGTGCAGGAACTCGTTGGGCCCGTGCGCATTGGAATGCGGGCCCAGGACGCCGGTGATCACGAACTGCACGCCGGGGAATTTCTCGCCCAGCATCGCCATGAACGGGATCGAGCCGCCCTCGCCCATGTAGGCCGGCGGCTTGCCGAAGGCGTCGGTCGAGGCCTTTTCCAGCGACGCCTCCAGCCAGGGCGCCAACTCCGGCGCGTTCCAGCCCGTCGAGCCGTCGCCGAACGTCACCTCGACCTCGGCATCGTTGGGCGCGGCCTCCTGCAGCGCCCTGGTCACCGCCGCCACCGCCTGCTTGCCGTCGAGCGTCGGCGGCAGACGCAGGCTGAGCTTCAGCTTGGTGTAGGGCAGCAGCACGTTGCCCGCCTCCTCCACCGGCGTCAGTCCCTCGCCGCCGATCACCGCGAGCTGCGGCCGCCAGGTGCGGTTGAGCACGAGATCGGCGCGGTCGTTGCTCATCGGCTTGGTGCTGCCGGCGAACGGATACATGGCCGAGACCTGCTCCCCCAGGATCTCGGCCGCGGCGCGTGCCTGGGCGATGCGGGCGGGCGGCACCTGGACGTAGAGATCGTCGAGCAGGATTCGCCCGGTGTTCTCGTCCTCGATGCGCGACAGCAGCTGGCGCGCGATGCGGAAGCTCGAGGGCACGATGCCGGAGGCGGCGCCGGAGTGCACACCCTCGGTCAGCACGCGTACCGTCAGGGTACCGGCGGCCACGCCGCGCAGCGAGGTCGTCATCCAGAGCTGGTCGTAGTTGCCGCAGCCGGAATCGAGGCAGATCACCAGCGATGGCTTGCCGATCCGCTGGGCGAGGTGGTCGATGTAGAATGGCAGGTCGTAGCTGCCCGACTCCTCGCAGGCCTCGATCAGCACGACGCAGCGCGCGAACGGAACGTTCTGTTCCTTCAGCGCCATCAGCGCGGTCAGCGAGGCGAACATGGCGTAGCCGTCGTCGGCCCCGCCGCGGCCGTAGAGCTTGTCGCCTTTGATCAACGGGATCCAGGGGCCGTAGCCATCGAACCAGCCTTTCATTTCCGGCTGCTTGTCGAGATGGCCGTAGAGCATGACGCAGTCGGAACCCGCGCCAGGGATGTCGATGAAGATCAGCGGCGTGCGGCCGGGCAGGCGCTCGACGGTGAGCGTGGCGCCGGGAAACGTCCCGAGGTGGCGCCGTGCCCAGTCCTCGAACATCGTCACGGCCTCTTCCATGTAACCGTGCTTCTCCCAGTCCTTGTCGAAGCTGGGCGACTTGTTGGGAATCTTGATGTACTCGAAGAGCGTGGGCACGATCTCGTCGTCCCACATGGTGTCGACGAATTTCTTGAGCGACTCAGGCCTGGGCATCGCGGTTACCGTCCAATTTCAGGTCGGTGCGACACTCGCGCATGGACTGGATGGAGGCAATAGGGCCATGGTGGCGACGTGAATGCGCCCCCTCGCCTCTCAACCAACTGGAAGCTCGCCATTCTGCTGATCGCCGCCGGAATCACCGCGGCGACGCAGATGGGCAAGGTGCCGCCCGCCCTGCCGGCGATCCGCGCCGAGTTCGGCATCGGCCTGCGCGCCGCGGGCTGGTTCGTGTCGCTGGTCAGCTTGATCACGGCCTCGGCCGGCGTCCTGATAGCCTTGGCCGCGGATCGGATCGGCCACCGACGGTTGGTGATCCTCGGCCTGTTTCTCGGCAGTGCGGCCAGCGCCGGCGGCGCCCTTTCGCATTCGACCGAGCTGCTGTTCGCGCTGCGCGTCCTCGAAGGCGTGGGCTTCATCTCGGTCGCGATCTCGGCGCCGTCGCTGATCCTGCGGGTCACGGCGCCGGCCGACACGCGACAGATGATGGGCTATTGGGGCGCTTACCTGCCGGCGGGTGCGGGTGCCATGGCGCTGGCCTCGGCCGGCCTGCTGCCCTGGCTGAACTGGCACGCCGTGTGGTGGCTTAGCGCCGCGCTGTTGCTGGTCGCGGCTCTGTCGGTGGCGGCATCGCGCGCCGGGCTGGGCGACAACGCGATCCCGATGCCACCCGACCGCTCGCTGTGGCGCGACGCCGGCACGACGCTGGGATCGCCCGGCCCGCTCGCCATCGGCATCTGCTTTGCCCTCTATTCGAGCTCATGGTTCGCGCTGACCGGCTTCCTGCCGACGCTCGAGGTCGAGACGCTGGGCTTCTCGATCCCACTGGCCGCCGGCGTCGGCGCCGGGGTGATCGCGATCAATATCTGCGGCAGTGTGGCGGCGGGCCTGCTCCTGCAGCGCGGCGTGCCGCGTTTCACGATCCTTGCCGGAACGGCTCTGATCATGGCCGCGACGGCGGCGCTGGTCTTCCTCGACTGGCTATCGCCGGCGGCGCGCCTGGCCATGGCCTTCGTCTTCTCCGCGACCGCCAGCGCGATCCCCGGCGCTTTGTTCGCCGCCATCGCGGTGCATGCGCCGAGGCCGGACCTGGTCGGCGCCACCAATGGCGTGTTGATGCAGTGCTCGAACCTCGGCGTGCTGATCGGGCCGCCGGCGGTCGCGGCGCTGGTCTCGGCCGGCGACTGGTCGTGGGCGGCGCTCTACACCACCCCGGCCTTGCTGCTATCGATCGTCCCCGCATGGGTGCTGCATCGCCGCGAGGCCGCGAAGGCGCCGTGACAGGGCGGCCCCGGGGGCGTAGCCTGCGCTACCCCCTGCGGCGAGGAGTTGCCGTCATGTTGATCGACATCGTTTCCGACACGATCTGCCCCTGGTGCTACATCGGCAAGAAGCGCTTCGAGCGCGCCGTGGCCGAGAGCGGCCGCAGCGACATCATGGTCGCGTGGCGCCCCTTCCAGCTCAATCCGGACATGCCGACCGACGGCATGGCGCGCGACGCCTACCTCAAGCTGAAATTCGGCGGCAGCGACCGCTCGCGCCAGATCTACCGCGCGATCGCCGAGAACGGCGCCGAGGAAGGCATCGCCTTCCAGTTCGACCGCATCCAGCGCACGCCCAACACGGTGAACTCGCACCGCCTGATCCACTGGTCCGGCCCCAGGGGCTTCCAGGACGAGGTCGTCGACTCGCTGTTCCAGGCCTATTTCGAGGAGGGCCGCGACATCGGCTCGACCGGCACGCTGATCGAATGCGCGGTACGCGCCGGCGTCGACGAGAAGGACGCGCGCGATTTCCTCGAGAGCGACGAGATCCGCCAGGAGGTCGTGGCCGCCGATGTCTATGCCCGCCGCATGGGCGTGAGCGGCGTGCCCTGCTTCATCGTCAACCGCAAGTACGCCGTCTCCGGCGCCCAGCCGCCGGCCGCCTTCGCCGAGGTCTTCAACCTCGTGGCACAGGAAGAGCGCACCGCGGCCGCCGGACAGGCGCAGTCGGTCTGACCCACTGCGTCGTCCAGAGCGCAGCGAAGGACCCGGCGGTGGTGCGAAGGGACACCACGCATCCGATTGCCGGAATACCGCGAGATCCTTCGCTGCGCTCAGGACGACGAGCGCGAGCTAAGTCGCCATCTTCGCCAGCGCGGCGGCGGCGGGACAGGCGCAGTCGGTCTGATCCACAGCGTCGTCCTGAGCGCAGCGAAGGACCTCGCGGTGGTGCGAAGGGACACCACGCATCCGATTGCCGGAATACCGCGAGGTCCTTCGCTGCGCTCAGGACGACGGGCGCGAGCTAAGCCGCCATCTTCGCCAGCGCGCCGACGACGCGGCTCACGCCGTTGAGGCGCGCGGTGTCCTCTTCCCAAGCGCGGCTCAGCACGACCTTCTGGTCGGGGCGCACCTTCAGCAGCGGCGCGTTGCGCTGGATATAGGCGATCAGCTTCTCCGGCCGGGCGAAGACGTTGTCTCGGAAGGCGAACAGCACGCCCTTCGGACCGGCGTCGATCTTCTCCACCCCGGCAGCGCGGCACAGGGCCTTCAGCGCGATGGTGCGCAGCAGGTTGTCGACCTCGGCCGGCATCTTGCCGAAGCGATCCACCAGCTCAGCCGCGAAGGAGTCGATCTCCCGCTGATCGCGCAGGTCGGCGGCGCGGCGGTACAGCGCCATGCGCACGCCGAGATCGGCGACATAGGTCTCGGGGATCATGACCGGCAGGCCGAGATTGATCTGCGGCGACCAGTCGGCCCGGCGCTGCGCCTCCTGCGCCTGGCCGCGCGCTGTCTCGACCGCCTCCTCCAGCAGCTGCTGATAGAGCTCGATGCCGACCTCCCGGATATGGCCGGACTGCTCCTCGCCCAGCAGGTTGCCGGCGCCGCGGATATCGAGGTCGTGGCTGGCGAGCTGGAAGCCGGCACCCAAGGTGTCGAGCGTCTGCATCACCTCCAGCCGCTTCGATGCCGCCTCGTTGAGCGCGCGGCCCGGCGGCACCGTCAGGTAGCAATAGGCACGGGTCTTGCCGCGCCCGACGCGGCCGCGCAGCTGGTAGAGCTGGGCGAGGCCGAACATGTCGGCGCGGTGGATCACCAGGGTGTTGGCGTTGCGGATGTCCAGACCGCTCTCGACGATGTTGGTCGACAGCAGCAGGTCGAACTTGCCCTCGGTGAAGTCCTGCATGGTGTCTTCCAGCGTCGTCGGCGCCAGCCGGCCATGCGCCATGGCGAAGCGGATCTCCGGCACCAGCTCGCGCAGCGAGGCGGCGACGCCGTCGAGATCTTCGATGCGCGGGCAGACGTAGAAGCTCTGGCCACCGCGATACTGCTCGCGCAGCAGCGCTTCGCGGATCGCCACGGGATCGACCGGCGTCACGAAAGTGCGCACCGCCAGGCGATCGACCGGCGGCGTAGCGATCAGGCTCATGTCGCGCACGCCGGTCAGTGCGAGCTGCAAGGTGCGCGGGATCGGCGTCGCCGTCAGCGTGAGCACATGGACGTCGGCCTTGAGCTCCTTCAGCCGCTCCTTGTGGGCGACGCCGAAATGCTGCTCCTCGTCGACGATCAGCAGGCCGAGATTGGGAATCTCGATGCTCTTGCTCAAGAGCGCATGCGTGCCGATGACGATGTCGACGGTACCGTCCTTCAGGCCCTTGCGGGTCTCCGTCGCCTCCTTCGCCGGCACCAGGCGCGACAGCCGGCCGATGCGCGCGGGGAAGCCGGCGAAGCGTTCGAGGAAGGTTCGATGGTGTTGACGCGCCAGCAGGGTGGTGGGCGCCACCACCGCGACCTGCTTGCCCGACATCGCCGCCACGAACGCGGCGCGCAGCGCAACCTCGGTCTTGCCGAATCCGACATCGCCGCAGACCAGGCGGTCCATCGGCTTGCCGCCGGCGAGATCCTCGATCGCGTCCGAGATGGCGTTGAGCTGATCGTCGGTCTCGGCATAGGGGAAGCGCGCACAGAACTCGTCGTAGAGCCCTTCCGGCGGCGCCATCACGTCGCCGGTCTTGACCGCGCGCTCGGCGGCGATCTTGATCAGGCGGTCGGCCATGTCGGCGATGCGCTGCTTCAGCCGCGCCGAGCGCGACTGCCAGCCGGCGCCGCCGAGCCGATCGAGCGCCACCAGCCCCTCCGAGGCGCCGTAGCGGCTCAGCACATCGATGTTCTCGACTGGCACGAAGAGCTTGTCGCCGCCGTCGTAGACCAGCTTCAGGCAGTCATGCCGCGCGCCGCCGACCTCGACCGCGACCAGGCCGTCGTAGCGGCCGATGCCGTGCTCGCGATGCACGATCAGGTCGCCCTCGGCCAGGGCCGAGGCCTCGGCGATGAAGCGCTCCGACGGCCGGCGCTTGGGCTTGGGCCGCGACAGGCGGTCGCCGAGGATGTCCTCCTCGCCGATCACCTCCAGCGCGCCCAGGGTGAAACCGTTCTCGATCGGCAGCACCGCCATGCCGACCGCACCCGCCGGCAGGTGGCCGGCGGCGACGTCGTCGACGACCGGCGTCGGCGCCGCGACGCCATGATCGCGCAGCAGCGTGCGCAGGCGTTCCACCGAGCCCTCGCTGTAGCCGGCGATCAGCACGCGCCGGCCGGCCCGATGCGCGCCCTCGATATGCGCGGCGACCGCCTCGAACAGGTTCACGTTCTGCGCCTTGCGCGCCTCGGCGAAGCCTCCGTGGCGGCGGCCGCCAAGATCGACCTTCGTCGGCGCACCATCGGTATCGGCCGCGTCGAAGCTCGACATCGCCACGACGGTGCGGCCGGCCAGCCTCTCGCCCCATTCCTTGTCGTGTACGTACAGCCGCTCCGGCGGCACCGGCCGATAAGGTGCGGCACCGGCGAAGCCGCCCTTCCTGCCGCCGCCGCCCAGCGCCGCCTTGCGCGCCTGGTAGTAGTCGCGGATCAGCTCCAGCCGCGAGGCGCGCGCCTCTTCCGCCTGCTGGTCGAGCACGATCACGGCGCCCGGCAAATAGTCGAACAGGGTGTCGAGGCCGTCATGGAACAGCGCCAGCCAGTGCTCCATGCCGGGATAGCGCTGGCCCGCCGAAACCGCCTCGTAGAGCGGATCGTCGTCGCCCGCGCCCATGGCGCCGAACAGCTCGCGATAAGCGCTGCGGAAGCGCTGGATCGAGTCGGTGGTCAGCACGATCTCGCTGACCGGCCGCAGCGTGACCGCCGCAACCTTGCCAGTCGTACGCTGGCTCATCGGATCGAAGCTGCGGATGCTCTCCAGCGTGTCGCCGAACAGGTCGAGGCGCAGCGGCTCGGCGGCGCCCGGCGGGTAGAGATCGATCAGGCCGCCGCGCACCGCGAACTCGCCCGGCTCCATCACCGTCTCGCCGCGCGTATAGCCGTTGTCGCCTAGGAAATGCTGCAGCGCCGCCACGTCGAGCGGCTGGCCGGCCGCGATCTGGAAGCCCAGACCCGAATAGAGCGCGCGCCGCGGCACGCGCTGCAGCGCCGCGCCGATCGAGGCCAGCACGATGCGCGCCGGCGTGCCCGGCTTCTTGTCCGAGGCCAGGCGGGTGAGCGTGTCGAGGCGCTCGCCGACGATGTCGGGATGCGGCGACTGGCGGTCGTAGGGCAGGCAGTCCCAGGCCGGAAAGCTTAGCACCTCGCGGCCGGGGGCGAAGAAGCGCAGCGCCTCCTCCAGCCGCTCCAGCCGGTTGCCGTCGCGCACGATGTAGAGGATGTCGGTTCCGCCGGACGAACGCGCCAGCTCCGACAGCAGCAAGGCGTCGGCGCCCTCGGGCGCGCCGAAAAGCTGCCAGTGGGCGGGGCGCGCGTGGATGCGCGCCAGGGCATCGGCCAAGGCGGCCATCAGAACGTCACCTGGAACGCCAGCAGCAGGCGCAGCACGTCGGAATCCTTATCGGGCGGAATCTCGGCGCGGCCGGCGATCCAGTCGAAGATGTCGTTGTCGCTCTCCTCCAGCAGCGCCTCGTAGCGCTCGAGCTGGGCTGCGTCGAATTCCATGACATGGCTCTGCGCGAACTGGCCGAGCAGGATGTCGTTCTCCTTGTTGCCGCGATGATCGCTGCGAAAGATCAGCCGTCGCCGGCGGCGCTGCAGCGCCTCATCCTCGGTGATATCCCCGGCCATACCCGCACTCCGCAGAATCGACGCCCTCCCACCGGCCCGCGAGGATATCCTCGAAGGCCGGCCGGGATCGGTCGGAGCGCTATATAGGGTGGAAGGGCGTCGGAGTCAGCGGCCATCCACATGCCGCGGATGCTAGGCTGACGCGAGAACCATGCGTCCCACCCTCCTCAATCCCCTCTTCGCCGGGCCGACCTCGCTGCCTGGCATCGGCGAGAAGCTCGGCAGGCTGGTCGAGAAGCTGGTCGGCCCGCACGTCGTCGACCTGCTGTGGCACCTGCCACAGGGGCTGATCGACCGGCGCCATTCGCCGAGCATCGCCGAGGCACGGGCAGGCGAGGTTGCGACCCTGACGGTGACCGTCTCGGACCATCAGGCGCCGCGCGGCCGGCGGCAGCCCTATCGCGTGTGGTGCCATGACGACAGCGGCACGCTCTCGCTGGTCTTCTTCCACGGTCACAGCGAATACATCCAGAAGCTGCTGCCGCCCGGCGAGCAGCGCATCGTCAGCGGGCGGGTCGAGATGTACCAGGGCCTGCCGCAGATCACCCATCCCGACCATGTCGTGCCGCTGGCCGAGCGCGAGAAGGTGATGCGGGTCGAGCCGGTCTATGGCCTGACCGCGGGCCTGACGGCGCGGCCCCTGCAGAAGGCGCTCGAGGCGGCGCTGGAGAAGGCGCCCGAGATGCCGGAGTGGCTCGACCCGGCGTGGAAGCAGCGCAACGCCTGGCCGGACTGGAAGGGCGCGCTCCTGCAGGCGCATCATCCCGACAGCGAGGCGGATCTCGAGCCGACGACGGCGGCGCGGCGGCGCCTGGCCTATGACGAGCTGCTGGCCAGCCAGCTGGCGATCTCGCTGGTGCGCGAGCAGCAGCGGGAAGTGCCGGGGCGCTCGATCCGCGGCGACGGCAGGCTGCGCGACAAGGTGCTGGCCGCCCTGCCTTATCGCTTGACGTCGAGCCAGATCATGGCCGGCGCCGAGATCGCCGGCGACATGGCCGCGACCTCGCGCATGGTGCGCATGCTCCAGGGCGACGTCGGCAGCGGCAAGACGGTGGTCGCCTTCCTCGCCATGCTCACCGCGGTCGAAGCCGGTTGCCAGGCGGCGCTGATGGCGCCCACGGAGATCCTCGCGCGCCAGCACTACGCCACGATGGCGCCGCTGGCCAAGTTGGCCGGCGTCGAGCTAACGCTGCTGACCGGCCGCGACACCGCCCGGCGCAAGGCGCAGATCTACGAGGATCTGGCGAACGGCTCGATCCAGCTGATCGTCGGCACGCATGCGCTGGTGCAGGAGGATGTCGCATTCGCCGACCTGGCGCTGGCGGTGATCGACGAGCAGCATCGCTTCGGCGTGCACCAGCGGCTCACGCTGTCGAGCAAGGGCGAGGCGGTCGACATGCTGGTGATGAGCGCCACGCCGATCCCGCGCACGCTGATGCTGGCGGTCTATGGCGACCTCGATGTGTCGCGCCTGACCGAGAAGCCGGCCGGCCGCAAGCCGATCGACACTCGCACCCTGCCGCTCGACCGGCTCGACGAAGTGGTGGCCGCGGTCGGACGTCGCATCGCCGCAGGCGGGCGCGTCTACTGGGTCTGCCCGCTGGTCGAGGAATCCGAAGTCGTCGATCTGGCCGCCGCCGAGGACCGCTTCGCCACATTGGTGTCGCGCTTCGGCGACAAGGTCGCGATGGTGCACGGACAGATGAAGGCGGCGGAGCGTGACAAGGCGATGGCGGCATTTTCGTCGGGAGAAGCGCAGCTTCTGGTGGCGACGACGGTGATCGAGGTCGGTGTCGACGTACCGGCGGCCACGGTCATGGTGATCGAGCATGCCGAGCGCTTCGGTCTGGCGCAGCTGCATCAGCTGCGCGGACGGGTCGGGCGCGGCGAGGAAGCGTCGTCCTGCCTGCTGCTCTATGGCGCGCCGCTGTCGGAGAACGCCCGGGCGCGACTGGCGATCATGCGCGAGACCGAGGACGGCTTTCGCATCGCCGAGGAGGATCTGCGGCTGCGCGGCGGCGGCGAGATCCTGGGCACGCGCCAGAGCGGCCTGCCCGAGATGCGTCTGGCCAATCTCACCCTGCACGGCGAGCTGCTGCAGGCCGCGCGCGACGATGCGCGGCTGATCATCGAGCGCGACGCCACGCTCGCCACCCCGCGCGGCCAGGCCTTGCGCACCCTGCTCTACCTCTTCGAGCGCGACGCCGCGGTGCGTACGCTACGGTCGGGTTGACGAATGGTCAGCAGAACCAATCCATCTGTCATCCCGAGCGCAGCGAGGGATCTAGGCCTGACCTGGATCCCTCGCTGCGCTCGGGATGACAGAATGCGCCTTGCGCTCTAGTGGCCGCTGCGCCGCGTCTGGGCGTGCTGCTCAACCGCTTCGGTGGACGCGACCGGCGGGCGCTCAGGCGTCTGCGCGCCGCGCTGGCCGAGGCGGGACAGCGCGTTGTGGTGCGCGAATCCGAAAGCGCGCGGCGCTGCGGCGATGCGCTGGAGGCGCTGCTGGCCGAGGACGTCGTCGCCATCGCCGTGGCCGGCGGCGACGGCACGGTACATCACGCGATCACCTGGCTGCTCAATCGCGCACCGGGCGCGCCTCTGCCGCCGCTGGCGATCCTGCCCACCGGCACCACCAACGTCACCGCGCACGACATCCGCGCCGACATGTCGCCCGCGGGCGAGCTGCGCGGGCTGCTGAACCGGATCGTCCGCGACAGAATGCCATCCGGACTGGTGACCCGGCGCACGATGGCGGTGCAACTCGGCGACGATATCGTGCCGCGCTACGGCCTGATGGGCGGCGCGGCCGGCATCTACCAGGGCACGGTGCTGATCCGGCGACACCTGCGCCGGTGGGGCGCGCGCGGCGCGCTGGGACCGATCGCCGGCATGGCGCGGATGATCGGCCCGCTGCTGATCGGCCGCAACCCCATCGCGCCTGTGGCCGCGGCCATCGCCGCCGACACAAGACCTCTGGCCGACACGCGTTACGTGTCGATCCTGCTGTCGACCCTGCACAGCCTGTCGCCCGGCATCTCCCCCTTCTGGGGATCGGGGCCGGGCGCCTTGCGGCTGACGCTGGTGCGCGAGCAGCCGCGCCATTTCGCGCGCGCCGTCTGGCCGGCGTTGCGCGGCCGTCGAAGCACGGTGGCGACACCCGAGAACGGCTACATCAGCCTCAATGCCGATTCGCTCGAGCTGCGCATGAGCGGCGGCTTCGTGCTCGACGGCGAGATCCTCGAGCTGCGCGAGGATCAGCCGGCGCGGGTCACGACGGGCCCCGAGCTGCTGTTCCTGCGCAGCTGACGCTCAGGTGGCGAAGAAGGCGCGCAGCGCCTCGAAGGTCTCGCGCGGCGCCTCCTCGGCGACGAAGTGGCCGCAGGGCAACGACATGCCGACGACGTCGTCGGCCCATTCCTTCCAGACCTTCACCGGATCGTGGGCGCGGCCGACGCCGCTCCTGGCGCCCCAGATCACCAGCAGCGGGCAGGCGACCTTGCGACCCTTGTCGGCCTTGTGGTGCTCGAGGTCGATATAGGCCCCGGCACGATAGTCCTCGCAGCTGGCGTGGATGCGCTCTTTCTGGAGGAAGCAGCGCGTGTATTCGGCGCGCGCCTCCGGCGTGAAAGCCTCGGGCGCGGCCGACAGCAGGCGATCGAGATAATATTCGGGATCGCCGCCGATCAGTCGCTCGGGCAGGTCGGCGGGCTGGGCGAGGAAATACCAGTGCCAGCCGCCCAGCGCCGACGCGCGGTTGACCGATGCGAACATGTGCGGCGTCGGCACGATGTCGAGCACGGCGGCACGCGTGACCCGCCCGGCGTGATCGAGGCACAGGCGATGCGTCACGCGCCCGCCGCGGTCGTGGCCCGCGATCATGAACTTGCGGTGGCCCAGCTTCTCCATGACCTTGACCAGGTCGTTGGCGACGGCGCGCTTGGAGTAGCTGAAGTGGTCCTCGGTCGTGGCCGGCACCGAGCTGTCGCCATAGCCGCGCATGTCGATGCAGACGACGCTGAAGCTCTCGGCCAGAAGCGGCGCTATCTTGTGCCACATCACATGCGTCTGCGGATAGCCGTGCACCAGCAGCAGCGGCATGCCCTTGCCCGCCGTCAGCGTGTTGATGCGCGCCTCGCCGACGTCGACCATCTGGCGCTTGAAGCCCTCGAACATCAACGCCCCCTACTTCACGACCAGGTCGAGCGGCCGGCGCGAGAGGATCTCGTTGCCATGCTCGCCGACCAGCACGGTGGCACCCGGACACATCGCCGTGGCGCTGCCGCCGTCGATCAGGATCATGTGCAAGAAGAACACCATGCCGGGTTCCGCCGGGACGGGATTGCCGGCGTAGAACATCGGCCAGTCCATCCAGTTGGGCGAGAAGGTCGTGCCCAGGCTGTAGCCGCAGGCATTGAGCCGGTGATCGGCCATGCCGTGGCGCGCGCAGGTCGCGGCGTAGGCGTCGAAGACCCTGCCGATCGGCTCGCCCGGCCGCAGCGCGTCGAGGCAGGCGTGCAGCGCCTCGATCGCCACCTTGTGGAATTCGACATGCAGCGGCCGCGCCCGGCCCACCGGGACCGTGCGCATCAGGCAGGAATGGTAGTGGCGATCGACCCCGGCGAACTCCAGCGTGATCTGGTCCTCGGCGTCGAGATGGCGCCTGCCGCTGAAATAGCGGCAGAGCAGGCCGTCGCGGCCGGAGCCGATGATGAACTCGTTGCCGGGGTAGTCGCCGCCGCCCCGGAACACCGCCCTGCATGGCGGCGAGCACGTCGCCCTCGAAGGCGTCCGGCGCGATGCTCGCGTGCGCGGCGTCGAGCGCATCGTCCGCCAGCTCGGCCGCCCGGCGGACATAGGCGATCTCCGCCGGGCTCTTGCGCCCCCGCAGCCGGGTCACGAGATCGGACGCGTCGACCAGCGTGGCGAAACCGTCCATCGCCGCATCGAGCCGCCGGCCATTCGCCGCCGTCAGGCCATAGGCGTCGTACTCCACGCCCAGCCTGCGCCCGCCGGCCGCGAACGAGCGCAGGATCTCGCGCAGCTCGACCGCCGGCGTCGCATCCGGGCCATCGACCCAGATCCGGATATCCTCGATGGTCGAGGTGTGCATGGCCTGCAGCCGGTCGGGCGCGCGCGTCAGCAGCATCAGCCGGCCATCGGCACCGAGATAGAGGCACTGGAAGAAGACGTAGCCGAAGGTGTCGTAGCCCGTCAGGTAGTACATGCTCTCCTGGCGGAACATCAGCAGCCCGTCGAGCCCGCGCCGCCGCAGCTCGCCGAGCGTCGCGGCCTGGCGCTGGCCGAACTCGTCGCGGGTGAAGTGCAGCGCCATGATCAGCTCTCCATGCTCAGCTACCCGTGACCTCCTTCAGGTAGCCGAAGAAGGCGCGCTTGCGCAGCGAGTTGATGCCCCAGTCGACCGGCAGCGATTGATAGCCGTCGCTGAAGCGCTCGGAAATGCGCCGATAGTCGAAGAAGCCCCAGCTGGCATAGGCGCCGAGCGCGGCGCGGAAATTGTTGTCCTTGCCCTCGAAGTCGTAGTGGTCGTCCTCGTTGAAGACGATCGGCTGGCCGCGAAAGGCCGCGCTGGCGCGGGTGTCGGCCACCACGCGGCGGATACCCTCGGGCGATTCGACATGGTTGCCGTGCACCAGCAGGTAGTCGGCCGCCGCGATCACGTTGTCGCTGGGCACCGCGCCGCCGCTGAAGCTGGTGCTGACCTTCAGCCGGCCGTTCGATCGCGCGCGCACCAGCTCGATCAGCTCATGCCCGCGCGGCGCCTGGATGATGTCGTGCTCGAACCACGGCAGATCGACCTCGTTGCCGATCTCGACCAGCGCGTTGCCCACGCCGCGCGCCGCCAGCAGGTCGACGACCTCGCCCACGGCCCGCGTCACCGCGGCCTCGTCCTTCAGATGCGGTGTCTGGCGACCGTAGAAGCAGCCCAGGATCACCACCATGCCGGCGTGGTCGGCGGCCTCCAGCACGCTCATCAGGCGGTTGGCATAGGCAGGCTTCAGCGCGCCGTCGGCGGCGAAGCCCGACATGACCCACGGCTGGTTCCAGCTATAGCCCTGTGGGCTGCCGCCCTGCAGGTTGATGCTGACCGCGAGCAGCCCGTGCGCCCGATAGGTCGGCAACTGGGCGACGAACTCCCGCGTGCTGCGCTCGGCGTCCCACGGCCCGTCGGCATAGGCCCAGACGCCGACCGTCGAGGGGTTCTCGTCGTCGATGATGGCGTTGGCCATGCGCGAGTTCAGCAGCAGGCCCTCGATCTTGTGCGCACGCCAGCGCTTGCCGGCATAGGTCGGCTGGCCGTTGATGGTGAAGCCGTCGCCCTTGATGCCGATGACCGTCGCGCCCGCCATCGTCACCTCCCCTAGATCATCGATGGATCGGTGGGCAGCCCAAGCACGACCCGGCCGGCCAGCTCGTAGCTCGGCGGCGCCACCATCATGTGCTGGGTGATCACGTGCACATCGCGGAACCGCCGCTGCAGCGGGCTCCGGCGGTAGACCGAGGTGCCGCCGCCCAAGGTGTAGCAGATATCCACCACCTTGGCCGACTCGTTGGCGGCGTGCGTCGAGGCCAGGCGCACGGCGGCGCGCTTCTCGACGCTGATCGCGCCCGTCTCGGCTTCCGCCCATGCCTCGAGGATCGCCTCGACCATGAAGGCCCGCGCCGAGCGCAGCATTGCCTCGGCACGGGCCACGTCGCCCTGCGTCGCGCCCCGTTCGGCCAGCGCGCGGTTCGACAGGGTCGGCTTCTTGGCGCCGGCCAGCTCGACGATGTCGGAGATCGCCCCGCGCGCGATGCCCAGCGAGGTCATGGCGCAGATCATGCCCAGCAGGCCGAACATCGGGAACACGTAGAGCGGCGTGGCGATGCGCGGTCGATCGCGAGTGAGCGAAATGGTGTGCGCGGCGGGGACAAAGACGTCGTGAACCTTGATGTCGCACGAGGCCGTGCCGCACAGGCCCGATGTGTACCAGTTGTCGACGAACTCGATCTGCGCGCGCGGGAAATAGACGGTCAGCACCTCGGGCACGCCGTCGCGGATCATGCGCGGCTTGCCGTCCTCGTACGCGACGCAGCCGCCCTTGATCCAGGCGCAGTGCGGGCTGCCGCTGGCCCATTGCCAGTGGCCGCTGACGCGATAGCCGTCGCCCTCGCGCACCGCCTTGCCCCTCGGCGCGAAGATGCCGCCGGTCACAGCGTCGGGTGAGCCGTGGATCAGCTGTGCCGCATCGGGGGCGAGATAGGCAGCGGTGCTGCCCGAGCTGGCGCCGATGGCGACGTTCCAGCCGGCCGAGCCGTCGGCCGCGGCCGTCTCCTCGATCGCCTGCATCAGCACGAGGGGATGCGCCTCCTCGCCGCCCACCGCCCTGGGCACGCAGAGCTTGAAGACCTTGGTGCCGATCAGGCTGCGCGCGAGGTCGGGCGGCAGCTGCCGCGCCTGCTCGATCTCCTCGGCACGCCGCACGATCTCGGGCAGCAGCGGCCGCAGGCGGTCAAGGACGGGATGTGAAGGCCATGTGGTCATGCGAGTCGTGCCAATGGACGGCCGAAGATCTCGCCGCGCAGCTGGGCGCAGAACAGCGCCGGCAACGCGTCGAGTCCCTCGACGATGTGTTCGCGGAACTTCAGCCGGCCGTCGCGGATCCAGCCGACCATGGCATCGGTGGCCTCGTCGTAGCGCTGGGCGAAGTCGAACACGACCAGGCCTTCCATGCGCAGGCGCTTGCCGATGAACTCGTAGACGCGACGGGTGCCGTAGCGCGCCGATGGATCGCCGTTGTAGTCGGCGAGCTGGCCGGACACGACGATGCGGCCTTTGGGCTTCATGCTGGCGATCGCCGCATCGAGCGTGACGCCGCCGACATTGTCGAAGTACACGTCGACTCCATCGGGCGCGACCCTGGCGATCCGCTCGGCCATGGCGTCGACCGTGTTCGCGCCGGTGCGGTCGATCACCGCGTCGAAGCCCGCTTCCTCGCGCAGCCACTTCAGCTTCTCGGCGCCGCTGGCGATGCCAATCACGCGGCAGCCCATGATGCGCGCGATCTGGCCGGCGGTAGCGCCCACGGGGCCGGCGGCCGAGGACACCAGCACCGTCTCGCCGGCTTTCGCCAGACCGACGTCACGCAAGCCAAAGTACCCGGTGAGACCGGGAATGCTGAGGATGCCGGCCCAGGCGGTGATCGAGGGTGTCTCGGCGGGAATGCGCCGCACGCCGCGGCCGCTGATCTGCACATGCTCGGCCCAGCCGAATGGCCCGCTCAACAGCTCGCCGACCTCGAACGCGGGATTGCGCGACTCGGCTACGCGGCCGACGGCCGGGCCTTCCATCGTCTCGCCCAGCTCCATGCCACGCGCGTAACTCGCGCCGCCGCCGCCCAGCCGGTTACGGCTGCCGGGATTGGCGGTGGCGTAGAGCACCTGCACCAGCACGCGACCCTCGGGCAGCGGCGGCAACTCGCGCGCCTCGACGCGGAAATCCTCGGGCACCGGCGCGCCGCTCGGCCGGCGTGCCAGCACGACCTGACGGGTCTGCACCTATTCGCCGCCGGTGCCGATCACGCCGCCGTCGGCGACGATCATCTGCGCGGTGACGAAGGCGCCGGCCTTCGAGGCCAGGAACACCGCGACGCCGCCGATGTCGTCGGGATCGCCGATGCGCTTGAGCGCCGCCTTGTTCTCGGCCGAGGCGCGGATCGTCGGGTTGTCCCACAGCGCCTTGGCGAAGTCGGTCTTGATCAGGCCGGGCGCGATGGCGTTGACGCGGATGTTGTGCTTGCCCCACTCCGCCGCCAGCGACTTCACCAGCGACAGGTCGGCCGCCTTGGAAATGTTGTAGGCGGCGATGTGCAGCGAAGCGGTCAGCGCGCCGATCGACGAGACGATGATGAAGGCGCCGTCCTTGCGCTCGGCCATCTCCGGGCAGACCATGTTGGCCAGCCACAGGTTGCTGAGCACGTTGTTCTGCATGATCTTGGTGAACACCTCGTCCTTCAGCCCGGCGAGCGGCCCGAAATACGGGTTGCTGGCGGCGTTGCAGACCATGATGTCGATGCGGCCGTAGGCCTTGCGCGCCTGGGCCACCAGGTTCTCGAGCTGCGCCTTGTCGGAGATGCTGGCGGCAATAGCGGTGGCCTCGCCGCCCTTGGCCTTGATGGCGGCGACGACCTCCTCGCAGGCCGGCAGCTTGCGGCTCGACACCACGACCTTGGCGCCCTGCTCGGCCATGCGCTCGCAGATCGAGCGGCCGATGCCGCGGCTGCCGCCGGTCACCACCGCGACCTTGCCCGTGAGATCGAACATCGACATCTGCGCTTCTCCCGTTTCCGTCCCGCCGCACCCTAGCCGCTGGCGATTCGCCGGAACAGGGCGATGAGCTCGATGTGTGCCGACCAGAGAAACTGATCCACCGGCAGCAGCCGCTCGAGCCGGTAGCCGGCTGCGACCAGCACGCGCGCATCGGCGGCGAAGCTTCGCGGATCGCAGGATGCGTAGATCAAGGTCGGGACCCGGCTGAGCGCGAGCTCTCGCGCCTGCGATGCGGCGCCCGCCATTGGCGGATCGAGGATCGCGAGGTCGAAGCCTTCGAGCTCCTCGGCCGACAGGGGCTCGCGCCTGATATCGCGCATGACGGCCTGCGCCGCCCCGGCCAGGGTCGCTTTGCGCAGCGCGCCATTGGCCGCGTCGACCGCGGGCTGGCTGCCTTCGACGAGCATGACGCGGGCGGCCGGCAGCAGCGGCAAGGACAGCGTGCCTAATCCGCCATAGAGATCGACGATCCGCTGCGCCCCGTTTGACCAGGCCTTCACCGCGGCGCGCAGCGTCGCCTCGCCGGCGAAGCTGGCCTGCAGGAACGCACCCGGCGGCGGTTCGATTTCGACGGCACCAAAGCGCAGCTTCGGCGCGCGGCGCGTCAAGACGATCTCAGGCTTGCCACGCGAGCCGCAGGAGACCCGCGCGACGTCGGCTGATGCGGCGAGCTGGGCGATGGCCTCGCGCCGCGTCAGGTCCATCTCCAGACGGGTCACCAGTAGCAGATCAGCGCCGGTGTCGGTCCAGTTGATCACGGCTTCCGCTTCATCGTTTTCCGGCAGAATCGCCGCGACCAGGCGGCGCAGCGGGCCGAGCAGCGCGACGATCGCCGGCAGCAGTACCGGGCATTCGCCGAGATCGACGAGATCGTGCGAGCGGCGCTGTGCGTAGCCGACGATCGCGCCCTCGCCCGTGTGGCGCAGCGTCAGGTCGGCACGGCGACGCCCACCCGGCGGCGTACGCGCCATGGGCATGAGCGCCGCCGGCTCGACGCCTGCCCTGTCGAGCGCGGTGCGTAGACGGTCGAGCTTCCACTGCGCGTAGAGATCGTCGGGATAGTGCTGCAGTGCGCAGCCGCCACAGACGCCGAAATGCCGGCAGGCCGGTTCGCGGGTCCGGGGCGGCTCCTCGATGTCCGCTAGGCCGCGGCGCCGAGCCATGATGCGGCCGGGCGGATGTCGCCGACACGCGCGCCGACGACGTTGAGGATCGGCGGGTTGATCGCATCGGCGTAGTGCCGGGCGTCGAGCACGCCGAGATGGTGCAGGATCCTCGCCATCGCCACTTCGGCGGCGCGGCCGGCGCCGTCCCAGATTTTCAGCGCAACGCCCACGCCCAGCGTCGGCAGCATGGCGCAGTAGACGCCCTCGGCGCCGGTCTTGATCTGGACGATGCCCGGCAGCGCGCCATTGATGCGCGTGCAGAAGCGGCCGGTGCCCGCCATGAAGAACGGCTCGGCGCTGATCGCCGCGCGGATGCGCACGATCGCCGCCACGCGGGACTGCTTCAGGCGCGACGGATCGGCCATCGCCGCCATCGCCGTGGCCATGGCTCGCAGCGGCACGCCCAGGGTGGGAATGCCGCAGCCATCGCTGCCCGAAGGGGCACGCGACGGATCGAAGCGGCCGAGCTCGCCGTAGATCGCCGCGATGCGCTTCTGCACCGGATGGTCGGCGCGGATGTAGCCTCTGGTCGGCTCGCCCAGATGTACCGCCGTGGTGAGGAAGCCGGTGTGCTTGCCGGAGCAGTTGTTGAAGGCGGGCGTGAGCGGCACGCCGTCCCTGACGAAGCGCTCGAAGATCGGCAGGCGGGTCGGTGCGTGTGCGCCGCACTCGAGGTCGGCTTCCGACAGCCCGATGCTCGCCAGCCACGACCGCACGGCCTCGACATGCTGCGCCTCGCCATTGTGCGAGGCACAGGCCAGCGACAGCTGCCTGTCGGTGAGAGCGAAGCGGTCGGCGGCGCCGCTTTCGACCAGCGGGATGGCCTGGATCGGCTTGATCGCCGAGCGGGCCATCACCGGGGCGTCGATGTCGCCCCACGACTCCACCACCTTGCCGTCGGGACGCATGATCGCCGCGGCGCCGACGTGACGGCTCTCCACCATCGCGCCCCGCGTCACCTCGATGACGACGGGCTTCTCGTTCGACATCGCCGCTGCTCTTCGATCAGTGCCAGGTCGCCGGCAGGTTGGTCAGGCCGCGCAGGGTGAAGCTGCGCCGCCAGGCCGGATTGACCAGCTCAGCGATCTGCAGATTGGGCAGGCGCCGCGCCAGGCCGGCGAAGGCCTCGTGCGCCTCGATGCGCGCGAGCTGCGCGCCCAGGCAGTGGTGGATACCGCCGCCGAACGACAGCGGGCGGATGTTCTGCCGCTTCACGTCGAGCATGTCGGGCTCGGCATAGACCGTCGGATCGCGGTTGGCTGCCCCCAGGAAGCAGACGATCGAGGCGCCCTTGTCGAGCGTCACGCCGCCGACCTCGACCGCCTCGAGCGCCACGCGGCCGGTCATCTGCACCGAGGAGTCGAAGCGCAGCAGCTCCTCCATCGCGTTGGGGATCAGCGACGGGTCGGCCTTCAACGCCTCCCACTGGTCGGGGCTGCGCTGCAGGGCCAGCAACCCGTTGCCGATCAGGTTGGCCGTGGTCTCGTGGCCGGCGGCGAACAGCAGGCCGACATTGGCGCGCAGTTCCTCGGTCGAGAGGCGATCGCCCGCCTCTTCCGCCTGCACGAGCTGGGTCGTCAGGTCGTCCTTCGGGTCCTTGCGGCGGCGTTCGAACAGCGAATCGAAATAGGCGCCGACGATTGCGCCATTGGCGTTGACCGCGTCCATCTCCTCGCGGCTGAGCGGCACGGGGTCGATCAGCCTGCCATTGACCTTGTACTGGTCGAAGAACTGAGCGCGGTCCTCCTCGGGAATCCCGAGCATGTCGCAGATCACGATCACCGGCAGGCGGTGCGCGAAATCCGCGATCACGTCCATCGTGCCCTTCTCGGCGACGCGGTCGATCAGCTGGTCGACGACGGCGGCGATGCGCGGGCGCATCTCCTCGACGCGGCGCGCGGTGAAGGCCTTGGTGACCAGGCCGCGCAGGCGGGTGTGGTCGGGCGGGTCGAGCACCAGCATGGTGCGCGCCAGGCTGGCGATCGCCGGCTCCTCCAGCGCCTTCTCGCCGTAGCGGCGCTTCATGTTCTCGGCGTAGTTCTTGCCGAAGCGCCGGTCGCGCAGCACCAGGGCGACGTCCTCGTAGCGGGTCATCACATACTGGCCGAGCGGCGACAGCCAGACCGGCGCCGCGGCGCGCAGCTGGTGGTAGACGGGGTACGGATCGGCGATGAAGGCCGGATCCAGCGGATTGAAGACAGGCACGTGAGGCGCCAGCGAGTCGGGCATGAGCGTTTCCCAATGTTGATGGTGTCACCATAGCGGAAAGACACACGCCGCACTACCCGCCGCGCGCCGACTGTCCTACCGTTGGCGCGGGAGTAAACGCTTTGAGGATGCCATGTACCTGACGCAGGGCTTGCGCCGCGCCGTGCAGATCAAGCCGAACGGCCCGTCGACCATCTTTCGCGACCGCCGCCGAACCTGGCGCGAGACCGCCGAGCGGGTGGCCCGCGTCGCCGGCGGAATGCGCAGCCTGGGTGTGGCAAAGGGCGACCGCGTCGCGATCCTCGCGCTCAACAGCGACCGATATCTCGAGCTGATGTACGCCATCCCCTGGCTAGGCGCGGCGATGGTGCCGCTCAACACCAGGCTGGCGACGCCGGAGATCGAGTACATCCTGCAGGATTCGGGCTCGATCGTGCTGTTCGTCGACGGCGCGATGAAGCATCACGCCGAGGCGCTGGCCGGCAAGCTGCCGGCGCTGAAGCACGTGATCTATCTCGATGACGACGCCGTGCCGTCCGACATGACCGCCTACGAGGACCTGGCGAAGGCCGAGGCCGTCGAGGATGCCGGCGCCGGCGGCGATACCCTGGCCGGGCTGTTCTACACCGGCGGCACCACGGGCCGCTCCAAGGGCGTGATGCTGAGCCACAACAACCTGGTGTGGAACGCCATGAACGCCATCGGCGGCATCGGCTTCGACGGCGACACGACCTACATCCACTCCGGCCCGATGTTCCATCTCGCCGACGGCGCCTCGAGCTTCGGCGTCACCATGGTGGCGGGCATCCACGCCTTCGTGCCGCGCTTCGATCCGCTCGACTGCCTGCAGACCATCGAGCGCGAGAAGGTCACGCACGCCCAGTACGTGCCGACCATGATCAACATGATCTGCAATCACCCGCGCCTGGCCGAGTTCGACATTTCCAGCCTGCAGATGATCCTCTACGGCGCCTCGCCGATGCCCGAGGGCGTGCTGCGCAAGGCGCTGGAGGTCATGCCGGGCTGCAAGTTCATCCATGCCTACGGCATGACCGAGGCGGCACCGATCCTGACCCTTCTGCCGACGCGCTACACGACGCTCGACGGCCCCTATGCCGGGCGCATCAAGTCCTGCGGGCTGGTGGCGCACACCGCCGAGCTGAAGATCGTCGGGCCCGATCGCGAGGAGGTGCCGCGCGGCACCACGGGCGAGATCGCCGCCAAGGGGCCGATGATCATGCTGGGCTACTGGAACAAGCCGCAGGAGACGGCGGCGGTGCTGGAGGACGGCTGGTATTACTCGGGCGACGCCGGCACCATGGACGAGGAAGGCTTCGTCTTCATCGTCGATCGGCTGAAGGACATGATCATCAGCGGCGGCGAGAACGTCTATTCGGCCGAGGTCGAGAACGCGATCTCGCTGCTGCCCGGCGTCGCCGAGGTCGCGGTGATCGGCATCCCCGACGCCAGATGGGGCGAGACCATCCACGCCATCATCGTGCCGCGCGCCGGCGCCAACCTCACCGCCGAGGCCGTGATCGAGCACTGCCGCAAGCAGATCGCCGGTTACAAGATCCCGCGCAGCGTCGCCTTCCGCGACCAGCCGCTGCCGCTCTCGGGCGCCGGCAAGGTGCTGAAGCGCGACCTGCGCGAGCCGTACTGGAAGGGCTTCGAGAAGCGGGTGAACTGACAGCACAGCTGTCATCCTGAGCGCAGCGAAGGATCTCTGGTGTCCTCGCTACGCCCGCAATGACGGTCAGGCCCGCTTGCGGGCCATGTAGACACAACCCAGCCCGGCGACCACGGCCATTACGCCGGCAATCGCCGGAATCGGGATCACACGCTCCTGCTTGGCGTCAACCTTGATCGGCCCGACATCGACCACTCGGCGCGTTTCCGTAAACGAGATGTGGGGGATCACCAGGGCGAGAATACCGGCGACGATCAGCACGGCTCCGAGGACCAGGATTGGGCGCATGATACTCCTTGAGGGATAGCCTGTAGCGTTCGTAACGCCGGCCCCCGCGGCAAGTTCCCGCTGCGTTCCGCTCGATGCGGACTCACCCCCATACTTCCTCCGCCAGCTCGACGATCATGCGCAGCTTGGCCCATTGCTCGTCCTCGGCCAGCGTGTTGCCCTCCTCGGTGCTGGCGAAGCCGCATTGCGGGCTGAGGCAGATCTGCTCCAGCGGCACGAAGCGGCTGGCCTCGTCGAGACGGCGCTTGATCTCGTCCTTCGACTCCAGCGTACCGGTCTTGCTGGTGACCAGCCCGAGCACGACCTGCTTGTCCGGCGGACAGAAGCGCAGCGGCTCGAAGCCGCCGGCACGATCGGTGTCGTACTCCATGAAGTAGGCGTTGACGCCGATCTGGTTGAACAGCACGTCGGCGACCCGGTCGTAGCCGCCCTGCGCCATCCAGGTGGAGCGGAAATTGCCACGGCACAGATGCATGGTGACCACCATGTCGGCCGGCCGTCCCGCGACCGCGGTGTCGATCAGGTTGGCGTAGACGCCCAGCAGCTTCTCCGGATCGTCGCCCCGGCCGCGCAGGTAGCCGCGCTGCTCCTCGTCGCAGAGATAGGCGATGTAGACCTCGTCCATCTGCAGGTAGCGGCAGCCGATGTCGGCGAAGCCTCGCACCGCGCCGCGATAGGCGCCCGCCAGGTCGGCGAAGAACTCGTCCATGTCGGGATAGAGGTCCATGTCGATCATCGGCCGGCCGCCGCGATAGTGCAGCGCGCTGGGCGCCGGGATGGTCATCTTGGCCGCCGCCGAGGTGATCGAGCGCAGGTAGCGGTAGTGATCGAGCATCGGATGGTCGGAGAAGCCGAGCTTGCCGGTGACCTTGATGCCCCTGGGCTTGAGCGCCGCGCCCTTGAACTGCACGGCCGTCTCGACCTCGGTCCATTCGACGCCGTCGAGCCCGGCGAGGAAGTCGTAGTGCCAGAAGGCGCGGCGGTATTCGCCGTCGGTCACCGACTTCAGGCCGACCGCCTCCTGCTTGGCGACGATCTTCTGGATCTCGATGTCCTCGATCGAGCGCAGGGTCTCGTCGTCGATCTCGCCCCGTTCGCGCTGCGCACGCGCCTCCTTCAGCGGTGCGCTGCGCAGCAGGGAGCCGACATGGTCGGCACGGAACGGTGGAATCGGGCGCTGCATGGTTTCCTCCCGGGAGGGCGTCTTGACGTCTGCCTACCACGGCGGTTACGGGACACGAAATACGTCAGCGTCGTGCCCATGGTTGCCATCCCCTACTTCGACTGGATCACCCACCACGCCGGCCGCCGGCCGAGCACGCTGGCGATCCACGACCTGCATACCGGCCGCAGGCTGACCTATGCGCAGCTCGACGAGCGCGCGCGGCGGCTGGCGGCACACCTGCAGGCCAACGGCATCGGCCGCGGCGATCGCGTGGCGCTGCTGGCGCCCAACTGCCCGGAATACTTCGAGCTGCAGTTCGCCGCCGGCAGGATCGGCGCGATCATGCTACCGCTGAACTGGCGGCTCACCGTCGCCGAGCTCGAATACATCCTCAAGGATTCCGGCCCGAAGATGCTGGTGCACGATTCGGGTTTCGCGCCGCAGGCCCGCGCGCTGAAGGAGCTGTGCGGCATCGGGCACCTGCTGGAGATCGACATCGACCGCGCCGACAGCGCCTACGAGCGCGCACTGATGGCCGCCTCGCCGACGCCGCGCACCGTGGCGCTGACGCACGACGACTACGCCATGGTGATGTACACGTCGGGCACCACCGGCCACCCCAAGGGCGCGATCATCACGCACGGGATGAATTTCTGGAACTGCGTCAACCTCGGCGTGCCGGCGCTGATCTCGCCGCGCACGGTGCAACTGGTGGTGCTGCCGCTGTTCCATACCGGCGGGCTGAACTGCTACGCCAATCCGGTGCTGCACGCCGGCGGCACGATCCTGATCATGCGCAGCTTCGATCCCGGCCAGGCGCTCGACCACGTCGCCGACCCCGATCTCGGCATCACCCACGTCTTCGCGGTGCCGGCGCCCTACCAGTTCATGATGCAGCATCCGTAGGTCCAGGGCTGCGACCTGTCGCGGCTGCAGATCGCCGGCGGCGGCGGC
>JBFXAZ010000044.1:0-40033 GCA_050183765.1 Reyranellaceae bacterium
GCGGCCGGACCAGATGAACCATCACCTCGAAAGCTTCGTGCGCGACGTCGCGCCGCGTTTGAAGGCAGCGGTCCAATGTGTGTCGCCGTCGGTCTCGGCCTCGCCGAGTTTCCCTTCACCTCGGGCGCGGGCTATTGGCGCTGGGTCGACATGTGCGAGGCGGGCGGCGTCGATTCGATCTGGCAGACCGATCGGCTCGCCGGCAAGGCGCCCTTCCTCGAATCGATGACGACGATGGCCGCGCTTGCGGGACGCACGCGGCGTCTGCGCTTCGGCATGAACGTGGTGTCGCTGGCCTTCCGCGATCCGGTCCTGCTGGCCAAGCAATGCGCCACCATCGACGTGCTGTCGGAGGGCCGCCTGCTGCCGGCCTTCGGCATCGGCTCGCCCGTGGGACCGGAATGGAAGATGCTGAACGTCGACACGAAGACGCGCGGCAGGAAGACCGACGAGTGCCTGGAGATCATCACCCGGCTGTGGCGCGAGGATTCGGTCGACTTCGACGGCGCGTTCTACAAGCTCAGCGGCGCGGTGATCGCGCCCAAGCCGGTGCAGCCCGACCTGCCGATGTGGATCGGCGGCTCGACCGAGGCCGCGATCCGCCGCACCGCGAAGTACGGCACCGGCTGGCAGGCCGGCGGCGACTCGCCGGCCGATGCCGGCCGCATCGTCGCGGCGATCAAGGTCGCCGCCGCCGAAGCCGGCCGCAGCATCGACGAGGATCACTACGGCGCCGGCTTCGCGTTCCATTTCGGCACCGGTGACAGCCCCGTCGTCGCGCGCGCCATGGACGCCTACACCAGGCGCACCGGTCGCGACGCGCGTCAGGCCTTCGCCGTGGGCGACTCCGACACGGTGATGAATCGAATCAGCGAGTTTGTCGACAACGGCGTCGCCAAGTTCATCCTGCGCCCGCTGGGTGGCGACGAGAACGCGGTGCTCGATCAAACGAAGCAGCTCATCGACAAGGTGCTTCCGCAGGTCGCATCGCGCTGGCCAAAGCGGTAGCATCGGCAGGGTACGCGCAAGAGGGCACGCGTCAGCCAAGAAGCGGCCAATGTATGGAAAGTTCGTTGTCCAAGTCATAGCCATTGTCGGCTGGCTGATTGCCGCCGTGTTCGCCTATGCCTTCATCACGCTGTTCGGCTACTTCGGCGTCGGATTCTATGGTCTGCTCCTGCTGTTCATCTGCATGCAGGTCGAATTGGAGCCGGATGAGGTCTCCCATCATCACCGGTTGCTCAGCATCGGCTTCTTCAAGGTTCTCGGCGTCGGGCTGACAATAATCGGCTTCGGTGGGTTCCTCCTTTTTCAACTAGACTAGATGCCTCGCAGAGCTCGCGAAGAGGAAACGGGTCATGAGAATCGGCGGCGCGGTATTCTTCACCGACTATTCGATGACGCCGGCCGAGATGGGCCGGGCGCTCGAGGAGCGCGGCTTCGATTCGCTGTGGGCGCCGGAGCATTCGCACATCCCGCTGTCGCGCAAATCGCCCTTCCCCAGCGGCGGCGAGGTACCGAAGAAGTACTACGACACGCTCGACCCGTTCGTGGCGCTCACCGCCGCGGCGGCCGCGACGAGCAAGCTGCTGGTCGGTACCGGCGTCTGCCTGGTGGCGCAGCGCGATCCGATCCAGACCGCCAAGCTCGTCGCCTCGATCGACCAGATCTCCGGCGGCCGCTTCCTGTTCGGCGTCGGCAATGGCTGGAACCAGGACGAGATGGAGAATCACGGCACGGCGTTCGAGTCACGCCACAAGCTGGCGCGCGAGCGCATCGAGGCGATGAAGGTGATCTGGACCAAGTCCAAGGCCGAATATCACGGGCAGTTCGTGAACTTCGATCCGATGATGGCCTGGCCCAAGCCGGTGCAGAAGCCGCACCCGCCGATCCTGGTCGGCGGCGCCTTCCCCTTCTCCGCCCGCCGCGCGCTGCGCTACGGCGACGGCTGGATCCCCCATCGCGCGCGCAAGCAGTACGACGATGTCTTCGACCTCATGCCCCACTTCCGGCAGATGGCCGCCGAGGCCAACCGCGACCTCGCCTCCGTGCCGGTGACCATCTGGGGCGCCAAGCCCGATGCCGACCTGCTGAAGCGCGACCGCGACGGCGGTGTTGCGCGCGTGATCATCACGTTCGAATCGGCGAAGCTCGACGAGGTGCTGCCCGAGATAGACAAGTGGGCCGCGATCATCCGCAAGCTCGACTGTTAGACCGGACAGATGGGGGGAACGAAGGATGCGCCATACAGTGATTGCTGCCATCGTGGCGGCCGCCGCCTTGTTGACGACCGCCGCGCCGGCGTTGTCGGACGTGAAGTACCTGCCGGAGGCGCCCGGCTTCATCGAGATCACCGGCGCCGACTACGACCTCTGGCGGACGGGCAATCTGCGACCGGGCGCCAATCACCGGATCCACGGGGCATGCGTGCCGATCCTGCAAGGCGGCTGCCATTGCCCTGACTCCAACGCATCGGGCGACGACGCCGCCAGAAAGCGCGCCGTCTTCGTAGCGCGCCACGTCGAGCGCTGCCCCGGGCTGGTGACGCCGGCCGCCATCGGCGGGACCTGGACGGCCATGAACACGGTCTACACCATCGCCCAGAAGGGCAATACCTTCACCTGGACGAATCCGGGTCTCGGAGGCGAGAGCGCCACCGGCACGATCGACGGCGCGAACGTCAAGGCGTCCTGGAAGGGCGGCAGGTTCGGCGACGGATCGGGCGCCGGCAAGGTCGTGACCGATCCTGCCGGCCGCGCCGTCCGCATCGAGTGGAGTAACGGCGTCGTCTTCGTGAGGAAGTAGGCCGCCTAGACCAGCGCCAGCACCTCGGTCCTGAGCTTCTGCATCGCGCCCAGCATCTCGTCCGCCGTGTTGCCCGGGAAGCCGAAATCGAGGCAGCCGACGCCCATGTCGCGCAGCGCGCGGATGTCGGCGGCGATGTCCGCCGGCTTGCCCGAGAACAGGCGTCGCTCGCCGTCGCCGGCCTGCGCCGGGATCGCCTCGCCGTAGCCGGTGACGCGCAGGGTGAGGCCGACGGCCTCGGGCTTGCGGCCGGCATCGGCCGTCATCTTGCGCAGGCGCGCGACCTGGGTCTCGAAGCGCTTGAGGCTGTCGAGCGGATTCTGCGGGTTGGTGCCGATCGGGTACCAGACGTCGCCCAGCTTGGCCGTGCGCCGCAGCGCCGGGCCGCTCTCGCCGCCCACCCAGATCGGCGGATGCGGCTTCTGCACCGGCTTGGGCTCGAACCGGACGTTGGAGAACGTCACGTAGTCGCCGGCGAACCTGGGATCCTCGTTCGTCCACAGCTCCTTGAACGCGGCGATGTATTCGTCGGTGACCTTGCCGCGCTGGTCGAAGTCGGGCAGCTGCAGCGCCTCGAACTCCTCCTTCATCCAGCCCGCGCCGATGCCCACGTCGAGCCGGCCGCCGCTCAGCACATCGATGGTCGACAGGATCTTGGCCGTCAGCATCGCCGGGCGATGCGGCACCACCATCACCGACGACACCAGGCGCAGCGTCTTGGTGATGCCGGCGACGAAGGCCATCTCGGTGAGCTGCTCATGGCGGCCGCCACGCGAGCCCGACGGGAACTCGCCGGTCGAGCTGTAGGGATAGGTGGCGTGGATGTCCCGGGGGATCACCACGTGGTCGCTGAAGGTTGCGTAGTCGTAACCGAGCGCCTCCGCCCCGACCACAATACGCGTAAGGTTATGGACGTCGTAGAGCGCCCCCGCTGTGGGTGCGTTGAAGCCGTATTGCATGGCGTGCGCTCCTCCCCGCATTGCGTCGTGCCCGGCGATACTACACGATGCGGCCAAAGGTACAGGGCGGAGCTGCAATGGCGTCGCGTTTCGACAGACCGTTGGATGAATTGATGGCCGAGGCCGCGCGCATGCGCGACCAGTCGCACGGTCGGCTGATCTCCTATTCACGCAAGGTCTTCATCCCGCTGACCAAGCTCTGCCGCGACGTCTGCCACTACTGCACCTTCGCCGAGCGGCCGCATCCCACGACGCCGGCCTATCTCTCGCCGGACGAGGTGCTGGCGATCGCGCGCGCCGGCCAGGAAGCCGGCTGCACCGAGGCGCTGTTCACCCTGGGCGACAAGCCGGAGCTGCGCTACCGCGCCGCCGAGGAGGCGCTGCAGGCACTCGGCTACGCCACGACCATCGAGTACCTCACCGCGATGTGCGCGCTGGTGCTCAAGGAGACCAGCCTGCTGCCGCACGCCAATCCCGGCGTGATGACGCGCGCCGAGATCGCCGCGCTGCGCAAGGTGAGCGCCAGCCAGGGGATCATGCTGGAGAGCACCAGCGAACGGCTGAGCGAGCGCGGCGGCCCGCATTTCGGCTCGCCCGACAAGCATCCCGCGGTGCGGCTCGAAACGATCCGTCTGGCCGGTGAGCTCAAGGTGCCGTTCACCACGGGCATCCTGATCGGTATCGGCGAGACTCGGCAGGAGCGCATCGAGTCGCTGGAGGCGATCCGCGACCTGCACGCGCGCTATGGCCACATCCAGGAAGTCATCATCCAGAACTTCCGCGCCAAGCCCGACACCAAGCTCGCCGATTCCGAAGAGCCCGACCTGCCCGAGCTGCTGTGGACCATCGCGGTGGCGCGCCTGATCCTCGGTCCCGACGTGAACCTGCAGGCGCCGCCGAACCTCTCGCCCGGCGTCTACCAGAAGCTGGTCGGCGCGGGGCTGAACGACTGGGGCGGCGTGTCGCCGGTGACGCCCGACCACGTCAATCCCGAGGCGCCGTGGCCGGCGATCGCCGAGCTGTCGCGCCGCAGCGCCGAGGTCGGCAAGCTGCTGGTCAACCGCCTGCCGGTCTATCCCGCCTATGTGCGCGATGCCGATACGTGGCTGGCGCCGGAGATCGCCACGCGCGCGCGGCGCATGAGCGACGCCGAGGGCTTCGCGCGCGAGGACGACTGGGCGCCGGGCAACACCGAGCCGCCGCCGACGCCGCTGGCCCTGTCGCGCCAGGTCGATCCCGAGGTCGAGCGCATCGTCGAGCGCGCCACGTCGGGCGAGCGCCTGGACGAGGCGCAGATCGTGCGGCTCTTCGCCTCGCGCGACATCGACTATCGCTACGTCAACCAGGCGGCCGACGCGCTGCGCCGCTCGGTGAGCGGCGACGTGATCCGCTACGTCGTGAACCGCAACATCAACTACACCAACATCTGCTACTTCCGCTGCAAGTTCTGCGCGTTCTCGAAGGGCCGCACGCACGAGGACCTGCGGGGTTCGCCGTACGACCTGGATCTCGAGGAAGTGCAGCGCCGTGCCCTGGAGGCGTGGGATCGCGGCGCCACCGAGGTCTGCCTGCAGGGCGGCATCCATCCCGACTACACCGGCGAGACCTACGCCGCGATCTGCCGCGCCATCAAGGCGGTCACGCCCGACATGCACATCCACGCCTTCTCGGCGCTGGAGGTGACGCAGGGCGCGGCGACCTCGAACAAGGCGATGCCCGACTTCCTCGCCGAGCTGAAGGAAGCCGGGCTGGGCACATTGCCCGGCACCGCGGCCGAGATCCTCGACGACGATATCAGGCGCATCATCTGCCCGGACAAGATCAACACGCAGCAATGGCTCGACGTGCAGCGCGCGGCGCACAAGGCCGGGCTGCGCACGACCTCGACCATCATGTACGGCCATGTCGAATCGTCGCGCTCCTGGGCGAAGCACCTGCTGGCGCTGCGCGACCTGCAGGCCGAGACCGGCGGCTTCACCGAGTTCGTGCCCCTGCCCTTCGTGCACATGGAAGCGCCGATGTACCGGCTGGGCATGGCGCGCAAGGGACCGACCTTCCGCGAGGCGGTGATCATGCACGCCATCGCGCGGCTGTCGCTGCACCCGCTGATCCCCAATATCCAGACCTCGTGGGTGAAGATGGGCCCGGCTGGCGCCGCGACCTGCCTGCAATCGGGCGCCAACGATCTCGGCGGCACCCTGATGAACGAGAGCATCTCGCGCGCCGCCGGCACGCAGCACGGCCAGGAATTCCCGCCGCACGAGATGGAAAAGCTGATCCGCTCGATCGGCCGCGTGCCGCAGCAGCGCAGCACGGCCTACGGCACCGTCTCCGACGAGCGCCGCGCCGCGTCCTTCAATGCCGCGGAGCTGGCCCCGGTGGTGCAGACCCCGCCGCGCAAGAAGCAGCGCGCCGGGGCGCGTTAGAATTCCTTCCCCCGGAGGGGGAAGGTAAAGGCCTACCCCTCGTACCCCATGAAGAGGAACTGGCTGCCGTTCCACTGGAAGACTTCCTGCGTGTGGTTCGCCAGCGTGTTGTCGCTGTTCCACAGGATGATGCGCTGGACCTCGTCTGCATCGGCGGTGATCGAGGCGGCGCCGCTGCCCAGGATGTTCAGCGTGAAGACGTTGCCGGCGGCGTAGCTGATCGACACGCCCGAGCCGGTGCCGCCCAGCGCATCGCCGATGGCGCCGCCGTTGTTGTCGGACACGCCGGTCCCGGGAACCCACCACTGCCCGGTGTCCTCGGTGGCGAAGCCGCCGAAGGCGACGATGGTGTTGGTGCCGCCCGAATCGACGATGCGGTCGCCCGTGCCGTCGCCGCGCGCGAAATAGAAGAAGTCGTCGCCGTCGCCGCCGTACAGCGTGTCGCCGTTGCCGGCGCCGCCGTACAGGAAGTCGCCGCCGTCGCCGCCGTAGAGCGTGTCGGTGCCGTTGCCGCCCCACAGCGCGTCCACGGCGAGGCCGCCGTCGATGGTGTCGTTGCCGTCGAAACCGGAGATCGCGTCGCTGTCGTTGCCGCCGAAGGCGGTATCGGTGCCGCTGCCGCCGTAGAGGTAGTCGTTGCCGTCGCCGCCGTAGAGCAGGTTGCTGCCGCCGGCATCGTCGATCACGTCGTCGCCGGCGTCGCCCTGGATGGTGTCGTTGCCGGTGCCGCCGTAAGCCAGGTCGTCGCCGCTGCCGCCATACATCTGGTTGTTGCCCGAGGTGTCGACCAGCGTGTCGTTGCCCTCGTCGCCCTGCACCAGGTCGTTGCCCAGGCCGCCGACCAGCGAATCGTCGCCGTTGCCGCCGTACAGGCTGTCGTTGCCGGCGCCGCCGTCGATCCAGTCGTTGTCGTCGCCGCCGTAGAGGTGCTCGCCGGGGTTATGGCCCCAGATGATGTCGTCGCCCGTGCCGCCGTCGACCCACATGCTGGCATTGGCGCCGCCATTGGCGAAATCCCACTGCCAGTAAACCTCGCCGGTGTGCTCGTAGGTCAGGTTGATCAGGTCGGCGCCGGCGCCGGCGATGATGGTCTCGATGGCGCGGGTCCGGCTGCTGTCCTGGAAGGCGTAGTACTCGCCCGAGCCGTTGAGCGCCCCGCCCGGCGTGCTGGTGGTGTAGTCGTCCCAGGCGAACAGGTCGTTGCCGCCGGTCATCACCAGCGTATCGCCCGTGCTGCTGTTGCCGTTGCCCAGCCGGCTGCGCAGCGCGGTCCACGTCTGGCCGGCGACCGAATCGCTGGTGGCGTAGCCCGACTCGTCGTAGCGGGTGACGGTGAGCGTATAGGTCGAGGTGGGGGCACTGGATGTGCCGTAAGTGAAAATTGTCATGAATAATCCATATGCTGGTCTGAAAATCTAAGGCTGTGCCGAATAAATTTCACAGCCACTGGTACTATGGTCCCGCACACCTGTCTGGTCAACATAAAATCAGATACTTAACGGAAATTCTTGAACATAATTCTCAGGATCACTGCAGGATCGCCGGCAAAAAAGGGCCCCGCCCGGTCAGGACGGGGCCCAGGGTATGCGGGCAGCCCACCACCGCCGGTCGGGGGGACCGGCAGCTTGCGTGGACTCAGATGGGGACAATGTCCACGGGGCCGCCCGCATCTCGACAGGGTCTGGCGGAGACGCTCACCACACGCCCCTGGCGATGCCGATCTTCATGCCGAGGCAGGACCCGGCGAGGATCGTCCCGACGGCCGCCCCGGGCCGGCGATTCCTGGCTGTGGATTGATTCATGGTGTCGGTCCTGCGGCCCGGCGATGCCGGTCCGGCTGGCGCGAACGCGCCGCTACCGGTGGCGATGCCTTGCCGAAAATCCTCGGGAATGGTGCCGATGCGAGGCCTCACCGCCGGCGCGGACGCAGGCCGGCGGCGATCAATCCGTCAGGCGGCTGACGGCGGGTCGCGCGGCCGATGGGCGAGCCTGGGTGTCGCCAGGCCGCGGCGCTCGGTGTCGAAGAGGAAGAATGAGGTGCCGCCGGCCGGCCCGATAGGACCGGCACGGGCGACCGCCAGAGCGTCGCTGTCCGCGCCGCTGTCGAGCGGGGTTCGCGGCGAGCGCTGGCCGCGCAGGTCGCGTGACCTCAGCGGGCTCGGCAGGACGCTCGGATCGTCGGCGCTGTCGATGTCGAAGACGACGTCGCGCTGCCAGCCCTGGACAAGACCCGCCGCGGACGCCGGCAACGCATGCACGAGCAGGCCGACGCCGAGCCACGCCAGCGCGAGATACGACAGCAGGCGACCCCGCCGATCCTTGCCCATGGCGGGATTCTTACACCCGGATGTCGAATTGCTCCAGCAAAGTGCGGGTCCGGGTGCCGTACGATTGTCGCAGGTCCAGGAACATCCTGAGGTCGACCGGATGGTCGATATCCATGGCGATGCCGGGCTGGCGCACGATCGTCGGCTCGATGCCGTGAGCACGCGCGGCATCGAGATGGGGGAAGTAGCTGTTCTCGCCGAAGCGCAGGGGCACCGAATCCGGCGGCGAGCAGACCACCGCGTTCGAGCCCAGATCGTCGTGCGCCGGCGAGATGGTGAAGGACGGCGCCGGGCGATGCGCGGCGATCACCGCGTCGATCTCGGCCGCGCGCACCGCCGGAATGTCCCCCGGCATGGTGATGAAGCCGGCCCTGCCCTCGCGGGCGAGGATGCGCAGCCCGGCGACGACGGCGCCGGTATGGCCCTCGCGCGCGCCTTCGGTCTCGACCCGCGCGCCGATGCGCGCCGCCAGGGCGCGTGCCCTGGGCTCGAGGGTGATCAGCATGACGCCGGCAAGACGCGTGGCGCCCGCCACCGCGGCGAGCACGTCGCCCAGCATGGTCTCGGCAAGCCGCTGACGCTGCGCAGGCGTCAGCAGCGGCGACAGTCGATGCTTGGCGCCCTCGAATTCCTTGACCGGGATCACCGCCCAGATGTCGCTCATCGCCGGATCGCGTCCGCCGCCGCGAGCACGGTGCGCGCCAGTGCCTCGCGATCCTCGAGGCTCAGCATCAGGGTCTTGGTCGCAGTGATGCGCGCGGCGATGCCGGCGACGGAGGCTTCGTCCTCGTGCTCGACGACGTAGCCGCCAAGCATGTCGCCGTAGCGTTGCGCGACACCCAGGGCGGTCGCCGCCATGCCCAGCTCGGCCATCATCTTCGCGGTCGGCCCTTTCACCGCCTTGCCGCCGATGATCGGCGACACCGCCACAACAGGCGCGCCGCCGGCGCGGATCGCCTCGCGGATGCCCGGCACCGCCAGGATCGGCTCGATGCTGATGAAGGGATTTGACGGGCAGATGACGATCGCGTGTGCCGCGTGCAGCGCCTCGATCACGCCGGGCGCGGGCTTCGATGCCGGCGCGCCCTCGAACTTCAGCTCGCGTACGACCGGCCGGCATTGCTGGCGCACGAAGTAGTCCTGGAAATCGATCCAGCCCTGCTCGCTCAGCACGCGCGTGCGGACGCGATCGTCGCTCATCGGCAGGATGCGTGCGCCGATGCCGAGCCGGCGCGCGAAGTCCGCGGTGATCGCCGACAGCGTCTCGCCCGATCGCAGGCGGCGCGTGCGCTCGACATGCACGGCGAGGTCGCGATCGCCGAGCCGGAACCAGTCCTCGCCACCCAGCGCCTTGACGCTCTCCATGAACGACCAGGTCTCGTCGCGCCGTCCCCAGCCGGTGGCGGGATTGTCGAGGCCGGCCAGCGCGTAGGTCAGCGTATCGACGTCGGGACAGATGCTGAGGCCGAGGTGCTCGAAATCGTCGCCAGTGTTGGCGATCACCGTCAGCGCATCGGGCGGCAGCACGCGGCTCAATCCCAGCGCCAGCTTGGCGCCGCCGACCCCGCCGGACAGCGCGACGACGGAGCCGCTCATCGAAGCGTCGTCCTGAGCGCAGCGATGGACCTTGCGCTATCGCGACCACACACCGACTGCACTCCTCTACAGATCACCGCGGGATCCTTCGCTGCGCTCAGGATGACGGTGGTGGTCATCGGAACATGTCCTCGGCGGCGGGGCGCACGAGTTCGTGCGCGTTGTTGTCGGGGCCGCTCCAGGCGAGGCCGCGCACCAGCACGACGGGCTGGCCCTCGGCACCCTGCCCCTGCACCAGCGAGGCGGCGGCGGCGATCTCGTCGGCGTGGCCGGTGATGCTGACCTGCAGCACGCGGCCGAAGAGATCGGGATTGCCGCGCAAATCCATCAGCGAGGGCAGGCCGGCGGCGCCGACCGCGACGCCGCAGGTGCCGCGGCGCCAGGCGCGGCCGAAGCTGTCGTTGATGATCACCGCCAGCTTCGCGCCGCAGCGCCGCGACAGCTCGCCGCGCAGCCGCTCGGCGCTGGCGTCGGGATCGACCGGCAGCAGCAGCGCCATCTGCGGGCCGTCGGGATCGGCGACGTTGGACTGGTCGATGCCGGCGTTGGCCATCACGAAGCCCAGGCGATGCTCGACGATCAGCACGTTGGGCCGCGAGCGGACCACGCGCACCGACTCGTCGAGCACGAGCTGCACCAGCCGTGGGTCCTTTTGGATCTCCGCCGCCAGTTTCACCGCCTCGGCCGACGGCACCACCGCGGCGAGGTCGACGCTGCGGCCCTCGGCCTTGGACACGATCTTCTGCGCCACGACCAGCACGTCGCCGTCGCGCGGCTGGATGCCGGCGCGCGCGATACCCTCGGCGATCAGCGACACGAGATCGTCGCCCGCGCGCACCATGGGGATACCCGGCAGCGCGCGGATCTCGACGGCGTTGGTGGATGGCATCAACCGAACTTCTTGCGCAGCCTCGGCAGCACCTGCTCGCCATAGAGCTTGATGAAGCGCGCCTGGTCGGGACCGGGTGCGTGGAACACCAGGTGGCGGAAGCCCAGGCCGACATAGTAGCCGACGCGCTCGACATGCTCGTCCGGATCGTTCGAGACGATCCAGCGGCTGGCGGCGCGCTCCAGCGGCAGGGCGTCGGCAAGACGCTGCATCTCCACCGGATCCTCGACCGACATCTTCTCCTCCGACGTCAGCGCCAGCGCCGCCCAGTGGCGCGTGTCGTGCAGCGCGCGCTCGGTGTCGGTGTCGAAGGAGACCTTGACCTCGATCATGTGGTCGTAGGGCTTCCTGGGGTCGGTCGCGGCGGCGATGCCGGCAGACACGTTGGGCAGCAGGGTCTCGGTGTAGAGCTCGCGCTTCTTGCCGGAGGTGCAGATGAAGCCGTCGCCCGAGCGGCCGGCGTATTTCGCCACCAGCGCGCCGGCGGCGGCGACGTAGATCGGCACCAGCGTGTCGGGCCGGTCGTAGATCGTCGCGTTCTCCGTCTTGTAGTACTGGCCCTCGAAGGTGACGCGCTCCTGGCTCCACAGGGTGCGGATCAGGTTCACCGACTCGCGCAGGCGGGCGAAGCGCTCCTTGAATTCCGGCCACGGTGCACCGGTCGAGGGCACCTCGTTGAGCGACTCGCCGGTGCCGATGCCCAGGATCACGCGGCCCGGGAACATCGCGCCCATGGTGCCGAAGGCCTGGGCGACGATCGAGGGATGATAGCGGAAGGTCGGCGTCAGCACCGAGGTGCCCATGATCACCTTCGAGGTGCGCGCGCCCAACGCGCCCAGCCAGGTCAGCGAGAATGGCGCGTGGCCATCGATGTGCTTCCAGGGCTGGAAGTGGTCGCTGATGAAGACCGATTCGAAGCCCGTCTCCTCGGCCAGCACCGAGAAGTCGAGAAGCTGACGCGGGGCGAATTGTTCCGCCGACGCCTTGTATCCGAGCTTGAGCACGACACCGCCCTCCCCGCTATGGTCCGGCGCCGAAATCTATAGACTGCCGCCACCGGAGCAACCAGCCAAAGTCGGGGAACGTCCATGCAACTCGGTCTTGCCCTTCCGTTCGGCGATATCGGCGGCGAAGGCCCCATCGTGCGCGAGTTCTGCCAGCTCGCCGAAGCCGAGGGCTACGACGGCCTGACCCTGGCCGACCACGTGCTGGGCGGCAATCCCAACGGTGCCAAGCCGACGCGCGCTGCCGGGCTGGGCCTGTTCCACGACCCCTTCGTCGCCTTCGGCTTCGTCGCCGCCTGCACGCAGAAGGTCGAGCTGTCGACCCAGGTGCTGATCCTGGCGCAGCGCCAGACCGCGCTGGTCGCCAAGCAGGCCGCCAGCCTCGACGTGCTGAGCGGCGGACGGTTTCGCTTCGGCGTCGGCGTGGGCTGGAACGAGCTGGAGTTCGTCGGCCTGAACGAGAACTTCCGCAACCGCGGCAAGCGCTCGGAAGAGCAGGTCGTGCTGATGAAGAAGCTTTGGGCCGAGCCCTACATCACCTTCAAGGGCAAGTACCACACGATCGAGGACGCCGGCATCAACCCGTTGCCGCCCAAGCGCTCGATCCCGATCTGGTTCGGCGGCCATGTCGACGCCACCCTGGAGCGCACCGCCAAATGGGGCGACGGCTGGATGATGCTGGCGCATCCGCCGGGACCCGAGGCCATCGCCTCGTTCGACAAGCTTCGCCGCCTGGTCGAAGCCGAGGGCCGCGACCCGGCCTCGGTCGGCATCGAGGTCTGGACCTCGACCGGCACTGGCGCGGAGAAGGAGTGGCGCGAGGAGATCCAGTACTGGAAGAAGGCCGGCGTCACCCACGTCGTGCTGCACAACACCTTCGGCGGTTACCACCACAAGCGCATGGAAGGCCGCACCATGGCGGATCATGTCAATGCGATGCGGCGCTATCGCAAGGCGGTAGCCGATCTGCTCTAGTTAGGCGCTGTTTACAAATCGCAACAGGCTGCGGATGAGCGCCAAATGTAGCGTGTCGGAAGGATCGGGCGAGCTTGCCGTACTTCTCCGGCACGTCGCGCCATGGCGTGCCGGCGCGGATGCGCCACAGGATGCCGTTGATCGTTCCGCGCAAATCCTCAGGCGGACGGCTGGTTCGTGCCTTCAGCAGCGCCGCTTGCGACGTGCGCCACTCGCCCTCGCTCAGATCGCCACGGCTCACGCTTCCCTCGTTCAGAGGGAATCCTTGAATCAATCCACGATTCTGCCGTCAACGGCTTTGTAAACAGCGCCTAGCGAAAGCGATCCGTTACGAGCGACTGCCTAGCGAAGTATGGATGGCGGTCATTGCGGCGTGGAGGGTTGTTACCGACGGAGCCAGTTGAGAGGATGGTGCTCGCAGTATCAGTGGGGAGCCAAGATGCCGGCACACGAATGGCCACCTGAGATTGTAGATCTCAACACGTTTGGAGAAGAGTTTCAGCGGGAAACGGATCGAGGTGCAGCACTCGTGGCGGCGGCACTCATTGACCACTATCTCGCCGATATCCTGCGCGCTTACATGATCTCAAATAAAGCCGCCAGCGCTTTACTAGATGGCGGCACCGCGCCGCTTAGTACTTTTTCCTCGCGTATCGATGCCGCGTACGCGCTTGGCTTGATCAACAGCTATGAACGAGCAGACGCGCATAACATAAGGCGGATTCGAAATGAGTTTGCCCATAGCAAGCATGGCACCACATTCAAAGGCGAGAAGATCAGCAGCTTATGCCATGTGTTGAAAGGATATTTGTCGAAACGCGAGCGTACGGATCAGCGCCAAATGTTTATTCAAGCCACGCTCTTTCTCGCGGGAAACCTGCTTTATCGAGCACTCAGTGTTACTGCGGTAGGACTCGTTAGGCATGCAGAACAGACAGCAAAGGGGTAGACTCAAAAACATACAAGTTAGGCCCAGCCCTCTGCTGGGCGCGCGCGGTGGCGTCTCGGCGGCGTGGGCGCGCTGACGGCCGGCGCAATGACGGCGCTTCCGGTCCAACTTCCTGGGATCTGCCGTAGAGCCAGATCGTGAGCTTCTCCTAGAGAGTGAAGGCGGAGAACCCCCTCCCTACTCCAGCACGATCCTCGGGAAGTAGAACGACACCACCCAGTTGGGCACGTCGACGATCGAGCTGATGCGCAGGTCGCCGCAGACGCTGCACAGCATGTAGGCGTCGACCGGGGCGTAGCCGAAGCGGCTGCTGAGCAGGTCGATCATCTCCGACAGCGCCGTGCGCGCGCCGGTCATCAGGTCGGGCCCGATGCCGGTGGTCACCTCGTAGCCCTTCTTGTCGAAATGGTCGGTGACCGGTCCCGGCGTGACGTAGCGCGGCATGCGCAGGTTGGCGCCCTTCACCAGCTCGAACTTCAGCGCCACGTCGATCGGGCTCTCGATCGCCGTGCCGCAGACCTCGCCGTCGCCCTGCGCCGCGTGCGTGTCGCCGACCGAGAACAGCGCGCCGTCGACCTCGACCGGCAGGTAGAGCTCCGTGCCCTGGGCGATGTCGCGCACGTCCATGTTGCCGCCGACGTTGCGCGGCGGGATCACGCTGTGCAGGCCGGGCGCCGCCGGCGCGACGCCGATCGTGCCGGTGAACGGCCGCAGCGGCACGCGGCCGCCCGGCCCGTACATCGCCGGCAGCGCGCAGGCCTTGTCGTAGTGCCAGTGATGCAGGCGCGCGTCGGGAAACTGGTCGGCGAGAAGCCCGAAGCCGGGGATGTTGCCGGTCCAGCCCCAGCCCGAGGGCTTGAACGACAGCACCGTGACCTTCAGCGCATCGCCCGGCTTGGCGCCGTCGATGAAGACCGGGCCGGTGACCGGATTGACCCGGCCGAGATCGAGTTTCTTGAGATCCTCGGCCGTCGACTTGGCGTTGAGCTGGCCCGAGGACGCATCGGCCGTCTCGAACTCGATGCTGGCGCCCGGCGCGATGGTCAGGACGGGCGGGAACGCGTTGTTCCAGCCGTGATGGATATGATCCTTGTGGATCGTGTGGCTGCCATGAGTGCTCATCGTCCCTCCTCCCCCGCTCACACCGCCACCGTCAGCGCGCCGTCGATCACCAGGTTGGTGCCGGAGATGCGGCTGGCCCGGGGGCTGGAGATGAACACCACGCCGTTGGCGACTTCCTCGGCAGTGCCGAACTTGCCGGTCGGGTTGACCTTCAATGTCGACTGGAAGAGGTCGGGCATGTTCTTCTCGATGTTCTGCCAGATGCCGCCATCGAAATACGTGTTGCCGGGCGACACGCAGTTCACGCGGATGCCCTTGCCGACGAGCTGGCGGCTGAGCCCCTTGGCGTAGTGGATCAGCGCCGCCTTGATGGCGCCGTAGGAACCGGCGGCGAAGTCGACCTCGAAGCCGGAGACGCTGGAGACCAGCACGATCGAGGCGCAATCGGACTTCTCGAGAAACGGTACGGCCGCGGCGACGGCGTTGACCGAGTGCATCATGTCGGTGCGGAAGGACTTGTCCCAACTCTCCGCCGTATCGCCGACGGCCAGCGCGCTGACGTTGCAGACCAGCGCGTCCAGGCCGCCGAGCTCAGCGGCGCTCGAGGCGATCCAGCCCTTGAGCGCCTCCGGATCGGCGACGTCGATGGCGGCACCATAGGCCGGCACACCCTTGGCCTTCAGCGCCGCGACCGTTGCCGCCACCTCCTGCGCATTGCGCGCGCAGATCGAGACGCCGGCGCCTTCCGCCGCGAAGCCTTCCGCGACGGCGCGGCCGATCCCCTTGCTGCCGCCGGTGACGGCAACCCGCTTGCCCTTCAGCCCGAGGTCCATGGCATCCCTCCTTCGGTCACTTGCCGACTCTATCCTGCGCCTGGTTGCGGTTCGACGCCCACCCATGCTTCAGAGCAATTGGCCAGAGCAATTGGCCAGAGCAATTGGCAGGCCAACCCGCGCCGCGAGACCGCGTCCGCTAGGTCTCCAACACGGCCATCGCGATGCCGACGAGCGTGGCCTCGAAACCCGCCGAGGCGATCCGTTCGACATCGTCGGCCACGGCTTGCCAGGTCGCCCCTTCCACGGCGGCGAACGCCATCGCCAGGCGACGCTCGTCCACCGGCGTTCCGCAGGCATCGCCCAGCCGCTTCGCCAGCGCCGGCGTCGCGCCACGCAGACGCTCGGCGATCAACTGTCGGCCGTGCGTATCGCCCATGGCGTCGAGCACCGCTCGCGACAGCTCCAGTGTGCGACGCTTCTCCGCCAGGAACGCCGCGACCATCGCGCCCACCGCTTCGCGCATCGTCGGCGCCGCGCCGAGCTCGGCGTCTTCGATCGATGCCACGAAGTCGTCCATGCGCCGCCGCACCAGCTCGGCGACGATGGATTCGCGGTTGGGGAAATACTGATACAGCGATCCCACCGACACACCGGCCACGTCGGCGACCCGGCGCGTGTTCAGCGCCGCGTAACCGTCCGTTCCCAGAATGCGAATCGCGGCCTCGACGATGGCGTCGACGGTGTGCGCCGAGCGCCGTTGTGCCGGCGATTTTCGCGGCCGCGGCGCGCTCATCGGCGCCTGCGGGAATGCGAATGGTTTCGCCGCGTCCTTCGTCCCACCTCTTGGGCGAAGGATCGGAGTGACATCATGACGGATTCGCAGGCGTCGCCGCCCATCGTACTGACCGGCGCCACCTCGGGGGTCGGGCTGGAGGCAGCCCGCTGCCTGGCGCTCGATCGCTCGGTGCGCCTGATCGTCGGCGCACGCACGCCGGACCGCGCCGACGCCCTGCGGGCGGCCGTGCCGGCCGATCGGCTGACCATCCTGCCGCTCGACACCTCGTCGCTGGCGTCGGTCGCCGCCTTCTGCGACGCCGTGGCCGCGCATGCCGGCCCCGCCCGTCTGCGTGCCGTCGCCTGCAACGCCGGTCTCCAGATTCTCGGACCGCCGCGACGATCCGCCGATGGATTCGAGCTCACCTTCGCCACCAACTACCTCGGCCACTTCGCGATGGTGCATCGCCTGCTGCCGCATCTCGTGGACGGCGCGGCGATCGTGACCACTGCCAGCGGTACGCACAACCCGCATGAGCGCATGGCGCGCATCTTCGGCTTTCGCGGCGCGCTGTTCGCCGATGCCGAAACCGTCGCCGGCGGTATCCTCGACGCCACCGCGTCGCTCCAACAGGCGGCACTCGACCGATACGCCACCTCGAAGTTCTGCGACATCGTCCTCGCCCTCGACATGGCGCGTCGCCTGCCCGCCGCACGCGCCCGCTTCGTGGCCTTCGATCCGGGCCTGATGCCCGGTACCGGACTGGCCCGCGATCGGTCGGCGGCGGAGCGCTGGGGGTGGTCGAACGTCATGCCGGTGCTGCGCATCTTCGGATCGAAGGTCAGCAGCGCCACGCGATCGGGCAAGGCGCTGGCACGCCTCCTGGTCGACCCGGCCGTGGCGCCCGGGAGCGGCCTGCACATCGATTTCCGGCTGCGGCGCACCGAGCCATGGCCCGAAGCGCGACGTGCCGAGCTCGCCGCCGACCTCTACGACTTCAGTGCCCGCGCCTGCGGCATCCAGCCGGTGCCATATCTCGCCTGAGCCCACGGTCTCGAAGAAGGCCGGCGTCACGCACGCGGTGCTGCACAACACCTTCGGCGGCTACCACCACAGGCGCATGGAAGGCCGCACCATGGCCGATCATGTCAACGCCATGCGGCGCTATCGCAAGGCGGTCGCCGATCTGCTCTGACTAGGAGCACGAGAAGTGCCTGCGGGCGTGGCAACGGAGCACTGCTTCCGACACGCGTAGAGGTAGAAATAGGAGCCCTGCGCTCTCGATCCTAGACTCCCTTGCAACAGGCCGACGACTCGTCGGCCGTTGAGAGGGGTTAGGATGTCTATTGCACGCGTGGTCCGCTGATGGCGGGCCGAATCAGGATCGAGCCGTACAAGCCGCTCGACATCAACACCTCGCCGGTGCCCGGCGGCGGCTATATCCGCGTCGATGCCAGCGCCGGCAGGTTCAGCCCCTCGCCGCTGACGCAGCTTGGCCTGCAGGCCGCCGAGGGCGCAGCCGCCATCGCCACGGTGGCCGCCCACCACTTCGCCACCGACAACGAGGCCGTGGTCAAGGCCGCCGACACGCGGTTGAGCGAGACCGAGCAGGCGCTGCTCTTCGATCCGCAGGCCGGCTACCTCAACCGGCAAGGCCAGGACGCGCTGACGCAGGCACCTGCAGTACTCGAGGCGTACCGCGCGGCGCAGGACCGCGAGTTGGCGGCGACGGCGAACGACGATCAGCATCAGATGCTGCGGCAGCTCAACGAGCGCCGGCTGGCGAGCTTCAACACCGTGGTCGAGCGCCACGGCGCCGCCGAGCGACTGCGCTGGCACGACCAGGCCGGCGACAATCGCATCGCACTGATGCAGGCCGACGCCGCGCTGCACTGGAGCGATGACGCCCTGCTGCGCCGCGCGCTGGGCACGGTCCGCGCGGAAGTGCGGGAGAAGGCCGGACGCCACGCATGGGATACGGCGCTGACCGAGTCGGCGTTGCGCCAGCAAACCAGCCGCACGCTGGCATCGGCGATCACGGCGGCGGTCGACCGCGATCCCGACCGCGCGCAGGACCTGCGTACGCGTTACGACCACCATATCGAGCCGTCCGATCGCGCGCCGCTGGACGCGATGCTTGCCGAGGCCCAGGTCCGGGCGCGCGCACAGCGGGCAAGCGCCGAGATCCTGAACGCTACGCCGCCTGAAGGCCACCACCCGACGCCGTGGCAGCTGCAGCAGGCCGAGGCGATTGCCGAGCCTGCTGTTCGCGTTGCCACCGTCCGCACTCTGCGCGCCGCTGCCGCGGCGGCAGACGCACGCGCCCGCACGCTCGCCGAGCAGGTCCTGACGCGCGTGCTGAAGGGCGGCCTGACCGACTTCTCGCAGATCCCGGTGAACGAGTGGGTCGCGCTCGCCCCCGACCGCCGTCGGGCAATTGAGACGCGGATCGACCACAACGCGGCGGGCACCGAGCCGCCGGCAAATCCCGCGCTGGTCGATGAGCTGGCGACGCAGATGACCGAGGCGCTAGGCGCCTTCGCACGCCGGGATCTCGTGCCCTCGGTCGCCCACCTGCCGCTACCGCAGTGGCAACGCTTCCGCGACCTGCAGGCCGGCGTCCGACGCAACGACCCTGCGATCGAGGACGAGGTCTACGCCATCAAGCGCGGCCTTCAGTTGGCCTCAAAGTTCCTGCCCGCGGACACGCCGGACGACTTCGCCACTGGCTACCGCGCCGAGCTCGTCGACGAAGTCGACACCTGGCGCCGTGTCGCTGGCAAGAGCCCGCATGATGCCGCCATCACCGACATGCTCCGGCGAATCCAAACTGAGCAATACATTGCGCGCTCGCTCGAATCGGATCCTCGCTTTGAACCCGAGTATCGCCAGCTCGCAGGCGGCGATACCACGACCTACGGGCGCGCCCTTGCCCTTTGGAGAGCGATGATCACCATCGTGGGTCGGACTCAAGGTCGCGAAGCCATGCGTCAGGCCATGCGCTCCCTGCCGAAAATCGGCGACGCCGATCAAATCGACGATCTCGCCACGGCAGTCGAACTCGTCCCCGCTAAGAAATTTCCGGCCCGAATCAATCCAAATGGCCAGACGGTCTACTACGACCCGCAGCGCAACCGGTTTGTCGTAAGGAACCTGCACGGGAACGGCTTCTGGGTAGTCTTCGATGAGGACGGCAGAGTCATCGGAACTTTCCCTCTCGGGGATCTAGACACCCCCGTGCCGCGCACTGCGCAACCAGACGACCTTGAGGAACTTTGGCAGATCCCGCCGTTCGTCCCGCCCACAATTCCGCCGCCTGTTTACCCTGGCCGGCCGATCGACCGGCCGAGGCCGCCAACGATCCTCAAGGGGCCGGACATCGACGCACCACGGCCACCGACAATCCTCGAGGGCCCCAACATTGATGCGCCGCGGCCTCCGACCATCCTCACAGGTCCGGACATCGATGCGGCGCAGCCACCCACGATCTACGAGTCACGGGAAAGACCCCGGCATCACAATATTCCTCAGTTCCTATGGAATCCCAATCGCAAGTCCGGTTTACCACCCAGGTTCAAGTTTCGTAAGGAAGTGAGAGACTTCTTCGCCGATGCCGTTACCGAGATCCCGCACGATGAACACTGGGACTACCTGCATAAAGCGTACAACGCTGTAGCAGAGAGGGCTATGCGAGCGTACCTCAAACAGGCGAAGGACGAGCGTGAAACAGAAGAACAGTTCGCGTGGAGGATGAGCCGCACACAGGCGGAAGAGTGCTACGCATTTATCGTGCACTATATCCTGAACCCGCCAGCAACGGACGATGAAGCCGAAGCACGCGACAACACGCGTGCCAGAGCTTTTCTACTGAACGTTTTCCGGTATGAGAAGAAGAAGAAGAGGTAGCATAGTTGATGCAGGAGATTCACATGACGGAAGAGCAAGAGTCTGCTCGAATTGCGCGGGAGTTGCTCAACGTTTCACCCGACGTCAAACAGACATACGCCTGCCCTAAAGAGGAGGATGGTATCCAAGATTTCATTTTCTGGACGAGTCGCCTTGTGACAACGGATGAGATGATCATAATTTGTCGGAATATGGCGGCGGTCATCCGGCGAGAGATACCGGAAAGGCGAGACGGATGGGCTGCCGCGATTTATCCCTCGAACCTTCCGCCCACCGCGATGGGGGTCTATCACATCGGCTGGGCGGGGCGTCCCGACGAGTGGCATCTCAACGAGGGCCAGGAGCGTAAGTCCACAGATCACGCAGACTGGCTGACGTTTCGCAGCCGTCTACAAGCGGCGGTCGCCGCGCTCGGGATCGAAGAAGAGCGAGATGACGACGATAGTGATTTCAAGGTATCCGACGGTGAATACGGCGGTCAGAAAGGTCCGCTGCAGCAAACGCTTTTTGTCAACAATCCCGAATTTCTGACGCAGGAGTTGATCGCCGCGATCCAAACCGCGCTCCGAGCCGGTCGTACTGGCGAAGTTGTAAAGATTTTCCCTGCCTTCGGCGAGCCGTTTGATTCGCTCTGGGAGGGGATCGAAGTCAGATCCGATAGCGTAGTGGAACGATGGGACAGGCAGGAGGCAGAACAGCTGCTCGGCGACCGGCTGAAGATCCCTCGCTACGCTACAGGGGCCGCAGACGGCCCCGAGGATGACAGGTGACTACGAATTTGTACCCGCGCCGCTAGGAATGCCTGAAGCGCCTGCGGGCGTGGCAACGGACCACTGCTTTCGCCACGCGTAGAGGTAGAATTCGGAACTCTGCGCTCTCGATCCTAGACTCCCTTGCAATAGGCCGACGACACGTCGGCCGTTGAAAGGGATCTGGATGTCTCTCGCACGCGTGGTCCGCTGATGGCGGGCCCGATCAAAATCGAGCCGTACAAGCCGCTCGATGCCAACACATCGCCCGTACCCTGTAGCGGATACATCCGCGTCGATGCCAGCGCCGGCGAGTTCGGCCCGTCGCCGCTGGCGCCCAGAACAATCAAACGTTGGCTGCGTTCGAGAAAGCGCTTAGGGCACATGTCGATGCGGCCACAACGGCGGTCCGAGTCGGAACCTATCGTGGACTCCCCGCCACTCACTACGTCGATCGCGTCACGGGATTGAATGTCATGGTAGATGCGACCGGAAAGTTCTGGTCCGCGTGGAAATTGAGTCCCGCACAACTGCAAGACGTCCTCTTACGAGGTTCCTTGTGAGAAAGCCAATGACTGACCCCAGCGAGCCCTACAAAGCACTATTGGACCTGTACGCCGCCAACAAGCTTCCAACGGAGGAGTTCTGCCGACGGTACGACGCATTGTTTCTTGCCGATGATACGATGTTCGAGCATGGCCTTTACGAGATCCTCAATGACCTGTTCATCGACTGCGAAGCTCTGACATCGAATCCCAGGCTGCTCGCCGAGCGTCCATACTACCATCTCGACGAAAAGCAGTTCCGCAAAAAGGCAGAACAGGCGGCTATTCTTCTTGGTCGGTGGCGAGCAAGCAGGACCGCTGACAACGCGGGATGACGGTCGCTGCCTCAACAGAGGTAGTGGCTGAACGCTTGGAGAGGGCAGATCGGGTCCCCGGATCAGGTATCCGCCAGCGCCTTCAGCATCCGGTCACGTGCCGCCACGTCACCCTCATCGTGAACCGGCTGCACGCAGACATGCGTGGCGCCTGCCGTGAAGTGCGCGCGCAGGCCGCGCTTGACGGTCTCGGCGTCGCCCCACAGGCACATCGCGTCGATGAAGCGATCGCTGCCGCCGTTCGACAGGTCCTCCTCGGTGAAGCCCTCGCGCAGCCAGTTGTTGCGGTAGTTGGGCAGCACCATGTAGCGCGCCAGCTCCTTGCGGCCCAGCGCGCGGGCCTTGGCCGCGTCGGTCTCGATGGTGACCTTCTGCTCGACCGCGAGGATCTTCGACGGACCGAGGATCTTGGCGGCCTGCGCGGTGTGCCTGGGCGTGACGTTGTAGGGCACGGCGCCCATCGACAGCTCGCCGCTCAGCGCCAGCATCTTCGGCCCCAGGGCCGCGACCACGACCGGCTGGCCGGGATTGTCCTTGTTGATGCCCTCGAGATACGCACGCATGGCGCCCAGCGGCTTGTCGTAGCGATGGCCGCGCAGGCCCTCGACCATCGGGATGTGGCTGACGCCCAGGCCGAGGATGAAGCGATCGCCGTACAGCGCGTTGAGCGAGATCACGGCGCGCCGCGCGGTGAAGGCGTCGCGGGCGTAGATGTTGGCGATCGAGCTGCCGATCACCAGCTTCTCGCTGTTGGCGAGCAGGAAGGCGGCCATCGACATCGACTCGAAGCCGCGCGATTCCGGATACCAGTAGGCCGAATAGCCATTGCCCTCGATGGTGCGCAGGAGCGCGCGCAGGCCCGCGCCGTCGAGCTTGTCGACCGAATACCACACACCCAGACGCCCGAGCTTCATCACGCGGCCCTCCCGAGAATCGTATTGCGCACAGGAGCCAGACTCCGCCCCTGGATGTCCTGCGCCAGACCGCGCAGCGTGTCCTTGTCCTTCGCCGTCTTCACCGCGATCGAGAACTCGCAATGCGTGACCACGTTGCCGTACCGCTCGGTCAGTTTCCTGGCGATCTGGTCGTAGGTGGCGATGGTGACGAAGGTGTGCAGCACATCGTCGCTGATGTGCTGCGGCATCTCCTCCCAGCGCTGGGCGCGCGAGAGCAATTTCAGCTTGTCGGCGAGGTCGCCCAGGCCGAGATGGGCGAAGGCGGCGCGGTATTGCGGCGTCGAGGCGTAGAACGAGATGCGGGCGCGCGTGTCTTCCACCTTGGGCACCAGTTCGGCCTCGGTGGCGGCGGTCGCGATCAGCGGCTTCATGCAGACTTCGAATCTGTCGAGCGTGCGGCCGGCGCGCTGGGCACCCTCGCGGATCGCCGGCAGCATCACCTGCTCGATGTACGAGGGCGTGCACACCGGATGCGCGCGCACGCCGTCGGCGACCTCGCCGCAGATGCGGCTCATGATCGGGTTCACCGCGGCGATGTGGATCGGGATGTCGGGATGCTCGATCGGGCCGGGGTTGAACAGCGGCACCATCAGGTTGATGGTGTAGTGCTCGCCCTGCACGTCGAGCCTGGTGCCGTTCTGCCAGTGGTCCCAAACGGCGCGCACCGCGCGCACGTATTCGCGGATCCACGGCCCGGCGGGCGAGGCCTTCATGCCGAAGCGCCGCTCGATATGCGCGCGCACCTGCGTGCCCAGCCCCAGCTTGTGGCGGCCATGCGACAGCTTCTGCAGGGTCCACGCGCTCATCGCCGTGACCGTTGGGCTGCGCGGGAAGGCGATCGCCACCGAGGTGCCGAGCTTCAGCCGCTTCGTGCTCTGCGCCGCCAGCGCCAGCAGGATGAAGGGATCGTCCTTGGTCTCCTCGACCACCAGGCCGTCATAGCCGAGCTCCTCGAGCAGGGCCGCCTGGCCGGCGATGCTGTGCAGGTCCAGCGGCAACTCGGGCGCGCGCAGGCCGGGGTCGACCTTACCCAGCGGCAACAGGGTTTCGAGCAGCATGGTCCGGCTCCGTGGCGATGCCGGAGCCTAGCACGATCGGCCGGGACAGGAAGGCCGCCAGCGAGCGCTCGACGGCGGCGCGCTCGAGGCCGTCGACGATGAACACCAGGCGCGAGCGGCGATCCCCATCGGGCCAGGCCGGCATGTGCCGCGGCGGATGCACCAGATGCTGCACGCCATGGATCGCCACCGGCGTGTCGGAGCCCTCGACATTGAGGATGCCCTTGACGCGCAGGACCGAGGCACCGTGGCGATGGAGCAGCATCGAGAGCCAGACGCCGAACATGGTCCAGTCGACGGCGCCGTCGAGGGTGACCGCGAACGAGTGGATCGACGCGTCGTGAATACCTTCCCCCGCTGGCGGGGGAAGGTGCCCGAAGGGCGGATGGGGGTGGCCGGCATCGCGGGCAGTCGCCGTGGCCGGCGTTGTCGCACCAGCCACCCCCAACCGGCGCTGCGCGCCACCTTCCCCCGCCAGCGGGGGAAGGTAGTTGGTGCCACCGAACAAGTCAGCGGTGAACAGGGCTTTCGCGTCGATGGCGTCGTCCATCGCGCGCAGCAGGAGGGCGTCGGGATTGAGGTGGTGGAGGCGCGACGTCAGCGACTCGCCATTGGCGAGGTCGGTCTTGGTCAGCACCAGGCGATCGGCGACAGCGACCTGCTTCGATGCCTCGGCGCGGCGGTCGAGCTGGTCCATGCCGTTCACCGCGTCGACCGTGGTGATCACGTTGCCCAAGCGGAAATGGTGACGCAGCACCGGATCGGCGTGCACCGTCGAGAGGATCGGGAACGGGTCGGCGAGACCGGTGCTTTCGATCACCAATCGCCGGAACGGCGCGATCTCGCCGGCTTCGCGCCTGTTGTGCAGGTCGCGGATCGCTTCGGACAGCTCGCCTCTGATGGCACAGCACAGGCAGCCCGAGGGCAGCAGCACCATCGTCTCGTCGATGCGCTCCAGCAAGTGATGGTCGAGCCCGACCTCGCCGAACTCGTTGATCAGCACCGCCGTATCCGACAGCGCCGGATCGTCGAGCAGACGGCGCAGCAGCGTGGTCTTGCCCGAGCCGAGGAAGCCGGTGATCAGGTTAACCGGCGTGAAGGCGACGATGTCAGGCATCGCCCGCCTGCAGATGCGCGATCAGGCGCGGGTCGAGCGGATCGCAGGGCCGGCCGAGGAGCTTCTCGGCCGCGGCCCACAGATGCGTCATGTCCTCGACGATCTCGCTCTTGCCGGTGGCGCTCGACAGCACGAAGGACGTGCCCTGCCAGTCGCGCAGACTCAGGCGATAGAAGGCCAGCACGCGGCCAGCGCAGGCGACGCGCGCCATGCGCTCACGCCGGCGCTGCAGCGGGTCGGCGGTGCGAGTGAAGACGCCCTCGCGCGGCGCGGCATCGGTCCAATGCTCCGGACCGCCCAGCACGCCGCACAGCGCGCACATCGCCCGCCCTGCCCTACTTCCTGCGCGGCGAGCGTTTGGCGAAGTCGTCGGCCATCTCGTTCATGGTGACGATGCGCACGCCAGGATGGCCGATCATGTGGTGATAGAGCCGCTCCAGCATCATCAGCACGTGCGGCCGGCCCGACACGTCGGGGTGGATGGTCATCGGGAACACCGCGTAGTCGTACTCGCGATAGACCCAGTCGAACTGGTCGCGCCACATCTGCTCGATGTCGCGCGGATTGACGAAGCCGTGGCTGTTGGGCGACTTCTTGATGAACATCATCGGCGGCAGGTCGTCGAGATACCAGCTCGCCGGGATCTCGATCAGGTCGGTCTCGTGGCCGCGCTTGAGCGGCACCATCCAGTCCGCCGGCTTGCCGCTGTAGTCGATCTTGGTCCAGCTGTCGCCCACCCGCACATAGTACGGCTGATGGTCGTGGTGCATCAGCGAGTGGTCGTACTTGATGCCGCGCTCGAGCAGCAGCTCGTTGGTTACGGCTGAGAACTCCCACCATGGCGCGACATATCCTTGCGGCCGCTTGCCGCTGAGCTTGGTGACGAGATCGATGCACTTGTCGAGGATCTCGGTCTCCTGCGCGCGCGTCATGGCGATCGGGTTCTCATGGCTGTAGCCATGGATGCCGATCTCGTGGCCGGCGTCGGCCACCAGCTTCATTTCCTTCGGGAAGGTCTCGATCGAGTGGCCGGGGATGAACCAGGTGGTTTTGATCCCGAGGCGATCGAACATCTTCACCAGACGCGGGCTGCCGACCTCGCCGGCGAAGATGCCGCGCGAGATATCGTCAGGCGAATCCTCGCCGCCATAGCTGCCCAGCCAGCCGGCCACGGCGTCGACATCGACGCCGAAACCGCACAGGATTTCCTTGGCCATCGTCGCGGTCTCCTCTTCCTTCCAGTCCGCGGACTGGAGCAAGAATCATTCCGGCCCGGCCGACCTGTGCGCGGTCGAGCGGCCTAAGCCGGCAGGCGCGTCGACTGCCAGGTCGTCATCTGCCATTTGCCGTCGCGGTTGGCGTAGACCAGCATGAAGCGCACGCCGAAGGCGTTGGGCGTGCCGTTGGACGCGACCTTGATCTGCGCCTCGCCGGTCAGCACCACGGCACTGCCGAAATCCTGGGCCACCACCTTCGACGGCTCGACGGCGCTGTAGACCGTGGCGCCCGACTCCATGTTGCCGATCAGGCTGGCCTTGGTGTCGATGCGCGCCGAGGAGTGCGTGTAGATCAGGTCGTCGGCGATCAATTCCTTGAGCGTAGCGATGTCCTTCTTGCCCATCGCCGCCATGCGCTTCGCATCGAGGTCGATGATCATCTGTCCGTTGCCGGCCATGGTGCGTCTCCTCTTCATTCATGAATACCTTCCCCCGCAAAGCGGGGGAAGGTGGCGCGCAGCGCCGGATGGGGGTGGCTCGTGCGACAACTCCACGGGCCGGGTCTGACCGCAATGTCGGCAACCCCATCAGCCCTTCGGGCACCTTCCCCCGCAAAGCGGGGGAAGGTAACGGCCTAGTTGTAGTTCAGCTTCAGGCCGGGCTCCGGCCATTGCATGACGCCGAGCTGCCCCTGGTCGGACAGCGTGATGTACGCGGTCTTCATGTCGGCGCCGCCGAAGCAGATGTTGGTGGGATAGATGTCGGGCATCTTCACCGCGCGCACGATCTCGCCCCAGGGCGAGACCTCGGTGATGAATCCCGTGCTCAGGGTGGCGACGCAGATATTGCCGCTTTCCATCACCGCCAGGCTGTCGAAGCGCGCCTTGCCGGGCAGGCCCATGATCATGCGTCCGCCATGCGGCGCGTGCCCGCTGGGCTTGCGCACGACGCCGGGCGCCTCGATGTCGAAGGCCCACAGCCGCGCGCCTTCGGTGTCGGCGACGTAGAGGATCTTCTCGTCGGGCGACAGGCCGCAGCCATTGGCGCTGAGGATCGGATAGGCCAGGCAGGTGATCCTCGAGCCGTCGGGCTGCGCGTAGTACAGCCCGCCGTGGTCGCGGTGGCGCGCGTAGCGCTTGCCGAGATCGGTGAAGTAGAAGCCGCCCGCCTTGTCGAACACGATGTCGTTGGGCGCCGACAGCTTGTGGCCGTCGCATTCGCTGTACAGCAGCTGGGCCACGCCGGTGTCGCGCTCGATGCGCTGGATGTAGCCGCCGTTGTAGTCGGGACGCGGCCCCTGCCCCATCGAGACGCCCTCGACATAGCGGCTGCCGCCGTTGTTGCAGAGATAGAGCGCGCCGTCGGGCCCCACCGCGAGGCCGTTCGGGCCGCCGCCGGCGGCCGAGAACAGCGTGACCTTGCCGTCCGGCGCGACGCGCGAGCAGCGCGCGTTGCGGATCTCGGTGAGGATCACCGAGCCGTCGGGCATCGCCACGGGTCCCTCGGGAAAGCCCAGGCCGGTGGCCAGGATCTGCACGTCGGTCATGGGTCCCTCAGATGCTGATGTCGAGCAGGTTGTAGTCCTTGATCGCGGCCCTGGCGGCCGGATCCCAGGTGTAACGCTCGCCGGCCTGGACGTGCGGCTGATAGGCGAAGGGCGTCTCCTGCGGGAAGCGCCGACGGCGCGCGTCGATGGCATAGCCCAGCATCTTCGCGCGCTCGCGGATATGGCCCGCATCGTAGACCGTGGGCTTGGCGTGGATGCCGCCGCCCTGCACGTCGAGCACCGACCTGCGGCGATGGAATCCGAAGTTCAGCGTCACGCGCCAGTCCTTGCTGGTGTTGGCGAAGGAGCCGTGCACGGCCTGGCGGTTGGTGATCGCCACGTCGCCCGGCTTGCAGATGATCGGCACCGCATCGGGCAGGCGATCGCTGCCGGCGGCCGCCATCATGGCCTTGATGTCGACCTTGTTGAGCTTGTGCGAGCCGGGGATCACCCACACGCCGTTGGCGGCGGTGCAGCCGTAGAGCTGGGCCATGAAGTTGAAGCCGTGCGTGCCCTGGTCCCAATCGGGATGGTCCCAATGGGTCACGCCATCGCGATGCCAGGCGACCGAGGCGCCCAGTCCCGGCTCCTTGATGAAGATCGCCTCGTTGAAGGGCGTGAAGTCGGGACCGTTGACCGCCGCGGCGACGGCCAGCAGCTGCGGATGGCCGTAGACGCGCAGATGCGCTTCGGAGAACTGCAGCGAGCCCAGGATCAGATAGACGATGTCCTTGGGCGCGTCGGACGCGGCCTGTGGCTCGTACATCTTTGCGGGATGGCGGCCATTGGCCAGCGTCGTGCCGCCAAAGGGATCGCCCAGCGGCTTGGACCACAGGAGGTTCGGCGCCTGGCAATCCGCGCCCAGCGCCGGGCGGCCCCTGGCGTCGACCGGCGAGCCCTTCTCGCTGGGCAGGCGATCGAGGATGGATGTGAGGTCGGCCTCGATGTCGGCCAGCTCGTCCGGCTTCAGCACGCCCTCGAAGACGTAGAAGCCGCAGCGCCAGTAGGCGTCGAGGATCGCGGGGTCGAGCTTGCCGTCGTCAGTGAAGCGGATCGGCCCGCGATTGCCCAGTTCATAGGCACGTTTCTCGCCCGCCTTGAGGTAAGCCTGCATCGCGGCCTCTTCCGGGCCATAGTCGACGGCGATCGTGCGCGCTGGCGCGTTCATGCCCGTCCCTCCGTTTCCCATACTTTGGTCGAAGGATAGGACCGCGCCGCAGCCCCTGACAATCGGCGCAGCTTGCCTTCCCCGGCAGGGCAGGCATGATGCGTTCAAGACAAGAGAGTACGCCTTGGGAGGCGACGTCATGGGTGGATTGGTTCGGCCGCGTCCGGGTAGGCGTGATGTATAGCTACATCACGCGACGACTGGCGTTCGGCGCCGTCACCGTGCTGGGCGTGTCGATCATCGTTTTCGTGGTCATGCGTATCCTGCCGGGCGATCCGCTGGTGGCTATCTTCGGCCCCGAGGGCATGAGCAAGCTCACCGAGGCGCAGCGCGCGCACTACATGGCCGAGCTCGGGCTGAGCGATCCGCTGTGGGTGCAGTACCTCGCCTGGGCCAGGAGCATCCTCGCCGGCGATTTCGGCCATTCCTTCTTCCGCTCCGAGAGCGTCGCCGAGATGATCCTCCGGCGCGGCTCGCTCACCGCCGAGATCGCCATCCTCTCGGTGATCATCTCGTGGCTCGTCGGCATCCCCGTCGCCATCGTCAGCGCGCTGAAGCCGAATACCGCCGCCGACGGCATCGTGCGCTTCTTCAGCATCCTCTTCCTCGCCGTGCCCGGCTTCTGGGTCGGCATGCTGATCGTGCTCGGGCTGCTGTTCTGGTTCGGCTACCGCGCGCCGATGGCCGGCGCCGGGCTGTTCGAGGATCCGCTCGACAACCTGCAGCTGGTGATCGGCCCCGCCCTGGTGCTGGGCCTGGGACAGGCCGCCTACATCGCGCGCATGGGCCGCTCCGCCCTGCTCGAGGTCATCCGCGAGGATTATGTGCGCACGGCGCGCGCCAAGGGCCTGAACAACCGCCTGGTGATCGCCCTGCACGCGCTGCCCAACGCCCTGCTGCCGGTCATCACGCTGTCGGGCGTGCTGCTGGGGCTGGTGCTGGCCGGCTCGATCCCGGTCGAGCGCGCCTTCGGCACACCGGGCCTGGGCAACTCGATGGCCCAGGCGGTCAGCGAGCGCGACGTCTTCGTCATGCAGAACCTGGTGTTCCTCTACGCCGTGGTCTTCGTGGCGATCAACATCGCGGTCGATGTCGTCATCGCCCTGCTCGACCCGAGGATCCGCTACCGATGACCGTCACCTCGGCCGATGCCAACCCCGCGGCCACGCCGCGCCGGCGCTCGATCCTGCGCGGCGTGCTGACGCTGGCGCGGCGCTCGCCGATCTCCGCCTTCTGGGGCGTCATCGCGGCGTTGATCGTGCTGACCTCGATCTGCGCCGACATCGTGGCACCCTACCCGCCGCTGAAGTCGGATTTCCGCGCCATGCAGAAACCGCCCAGCGAGACGCACTGGTTCGGCACCGACCAGATCGGCCGCGACACGCTCAGCCGCGTGATCCACGGCAGCCAGACCTCGCTCGTCGTGGCCGCCGGCGCGGTGCTGTTCGGCACCACGCTGGGCGCGCTGTGGGGCCTGGCCTGCGGCTATTTCGGCGGCCGCTTCGACATGATCAGCCAGCGCATCATCGAGTTCCTGCAATCCTTCCCCGACCTCATATTGGCCATGGCCATCGCCATGGCGCTGGGCGGCGGGCTGGGCACGGTGATCGTCGCCATCGCCATCACGCGCATCCCCTTCGGCGGGCGCGTGATCCGCTCGGTCGTGCTGTCGCTGAAGGAGATGCAATACGTCGAGGCGGCGCGCGGCCTGGGCGCCTCGCACGCCCGCCTGATGTTCCGTCACATCCTGCCGCAATGCGTGGCGCCCTACCTGATCCTGGCGACGACGCATCTGGGCGTCGCCATCGTCATCGAGGCCTCGCTCGGCTTCCTCGGCGTCGGCATCCCGCCGCCGAACCCGACCTGGGGCAACATGCTGGCCGACGCGCTCAACGCCGGGCTGGTGCCGCCGTGGTGGCTGGTGTTCTTCCCGGGTGCGGCGATCACCTTGACCGTGCTCGCCTTCAACCTGCTCGGCGACGGCATCCGCGACCTGCTCGATCCGAGGCTGCGCGGGTCGGTGTAGAGGGAACGTCCAGGCCGGCTGGTCCCAGCCGCGCGATCAAGAGCGTGCGGCCGGATCGCGCCCGTGCATGAGGCATGGGCGACCTTGCTATAGCTCATCCATGCCACTAGGATGAGCTATAGAAAAGGCGCCAATCGCTCATGAAGTGGAACTGGGAGAGATCGGACTGGCCGGTCTTCAGGTACAAGGCAGCCGCCTTGGAGCCCCTGGAGAGGACATTCCTGCTTCGCTCCGGGGAGTTCATCGGCGCATCCAGACATATCGGCGCGGACGACCAGGAAGCGCTCAAGATCGAGCTGATCAGCGACGAGGCGATCAAGACGTCCGAAATCGAGGGCGAGCTGCTCAACCGCGACAGCGTCCAGTCCTCGATCATCCATCAGTTCGGTCTCCGCACCGGCGAAGCCCGTGGCCGGCCGGCCGAACGCGGCATCGCCGAGATGATGGTCGACGTGTACAGGACCTTCGAGGCTCCGCTGACGCGCAAAGTTCTATTTCGCTGGCACGAGATGCTGCTGGGCGGCGACAGGACGGTGGGCATCGTCGGCGGCTATCGCAGGCATGCGGAGCCGATGCAGGTCGTGTCCGGACCCGACTACAAGCGCACCGTTCACTTCGAAGCGCCCCCGTCGAGCCGCGTCATCGCGGAGATGAAGGCGTTCGTCCAATGGTTCAACGATACGGGTCCGAACGGCAGGCAACCGCTCGCGCCGCTCACGCGCGCGTCCCTCGCCCATCTGTATTTCGCGTCCATCCATCCCTTCGAAGACGGCAATGGCCGCATTGCGCGGGTCATTGCAGAGAAGGCGCTGGCCCAGGCTCTCGGCCGACCGAGCCTCGTCGCGCTGTCATACACAATCGAACGTGGGCGCAAGCGCTACTACGCAGCGCTGGAGCGCAACAACAAGGGCGGCGACATCACGGACTGGATGACGTACTTCGCGAGCACAATTCTCGAAGCACAGGCGAACACCCTCAGGCGCGTCGAGTTCTTTCTTGCGAAGACGAAGTTTTACGACCGGCTGCGCGGCGCGTTGAACCCGCGCCAGGAAAAGGCCGTCGGCAGGATGTTCAGGGAGGGGATCGATGGCTTCAAGGGGGGCATGAGCGCCGAGAAGTACATCGCCATCACCGAGGCTTCACGCGCAACGGCCACCAGGGACTTGCTGGACATGGTCGCCAAGGGCGCACTGACACGAACCGGCGCGCTGCGCCACACACGCTATCATCTCAAGCTTCAGGACTAGGTTGCGGCGCCGTTGCCCAGCGGCACCTTCACGCCGTTGTCGTGCAGATGGCACGAGGCGAAGTGACCGGGGACGACCTCGCGCAGCGCCGGCACGTCGACCTTGCAGCGGGCCATCGCGTACGGACACCGCGTGTGGAAGTGGCAGCCCGACGGCGGGTTGATCGGGCTGGGCACGTCGCCGGTGAGGATCACGCGCTTGCGCCCGCGGGCGCTGGCCTTGGGGATCGGGACGGCCGAGAGCAGCGCCTCCGTATAGGGATGCAGCGGCATCTCGAACAGGCTCTGCTTGTCGGTCATCTCGACGATGCGGCCGAGATACATCACCGCGACGCGGTGGCTGATGTGCTCGACCACCGCCAGGTCGTGCGCCACGAAGAGATAGGACAGCTTCAGCTCGTCCTGCAGGTCCATCAGCAGGTTGATGATCTGCGCCTGGATCGAGACGTCGAGCGCCGAGACCGGCTCGTCGCCGACGATCAGGTCGGGGCCGACGGCGAGCGCGCGGGCGATGCCGATGCGCTGGCGCTGGCCGCCGGAGAATTCGTGCGGGTAGTTGCCTGCCGCCTCGGGCCGCAGGCCGACGCGCTCGAAGAGCGCCGCGACCTTCTCCTGGCGCTCCTGCGGCGTGCCGAGCTCGTGGATGGTCATCGGCTCGCCGACGATCTCGCCGGCGCTCATGCGCGGATTGAGCGAGGCGTACGGGTCCTGGTAGATCATCTGCATGCGCCGGCGGTAGGGCAACAGATCGGCGCGCTCCAGATGCGTGATGTCCTCGCCGTTGATGCGGATCGATCCGTCGGTCGGCTCGAGCAGGCGCAACAGGGTCCGCCCGACCGTCGACTTGCCGCAGCCGCTCTCGCCGACAAGGCCGAGGGTCTCGCCCTTGCCGATCTCGAACGATACGCCGTCGACGGCGTAGACATGGCCGGAGACGCGCGAGAACACGCCCTTGTGGATCGGGAAGTGCTTCTTGAGGTCCCTGACCTCGAGCAGGGCCTCGCTCATGCGGCCCCCGACAGCAGCTTGTCGGCGTGCCAGCAGGCAACGAAATGACCCGGCCGGTGCTCGTCGAGCGACGGCACGACGCGCGTGCACTGCTCGGTGGCGAAGGCGCAGCGCGGCGCGAAGCTGCAGCCCGGCGGCAGTCGGAACAGCGAGGGCACCATGCCCTTGATCTCGTTCAGCCTGGGACGCGGCCCGCTGCGGCTGGCCGCCACGTCGAGCTGCGGGATCGAGCCCAGCAATCCGCGCGTGTAGGGATGGCCGGGATTGTCGAACAGCTCGGCGGCGGGTGCCTCCTCGACCTTGCGGCCGGCATACATCACCACCACGCGGTCGGCGTTCTCGGCCACCACGCCCATGTCGTGGGTGATCAGGATGATCGCCGTGCCGGTGGTCTCCTGCAGCTCGCGCATCAGGTCGAGGATCTGCGCCTGGATGGTGACGTCGAGCGCCGTGGTCGGCTCGTCAGCGATGAGCACCTTGGGGTTGCACGACAGCGCCATGGCGATCATGACGCGCTGGCGCATGCCGCCGGACATCTGGTGCGGATAGGCATGCGCCCGCTTCTCCGGCTCGGGGATCGACACGCGCCGCAGCATCTCGACCGCGCGGTCCCAGGCATCCTTGCGCGACAGGCCCTGGTGCAGCGCCACCGCCTCGGCGATCTGCTTGCCCACCGTGTAGAGCGGATTGAGCGAGGTCATCGGCTCCTGGAAGATCATCGAGATCTCGTTGCCGCGGATGCGCTCCATCTCGGCGTCGCTCAGCTCGAGCAGGTTGCGGCCCTCGAAGCGCACCGCGCCGCCGACGATCCGGCCGGGCGGATTGGCGACCAGGCGCAGGATGCTGAGCGCCGTGACGCTCTTGCCGCAGCCCGATTCGCCCACCACGCCCAGGGTCTCGCCCGCCTTCAGCGCATAGGACACGCCGTCGACCGCGCGCACCTGGCCGATGGCCGTGAAGAAATGGGTCTGCAGATCCTCGACCTGCAGGACAGTCCGTTCCGGCGCTTCCGCCACGCCGGGTGCATCCGACGCTACCTCGCGAGGATTCAACGCGAGACTCCCTGAAAATTATCGTGCTAGCCTTTGGCCCACTAAGAGATGGGCAAAGCCATCTGAGCACAATGTGCTCAGGTCTGCAAAAGACCAAATGGGAGGGCATCACGATGGGCAAGGAGTCAAAGCGTACAAGCTTGAATCGTCGTCATTTCGTCAAGGGCGCCGCGGCGCTGGGCGGCCTGAGCGTCTACGGGCTTCCGTGGGGCGCCTGGGCCAAAGGCGTGCCCAGCGAGTTCGACGGCTCGAAATTCCAGCTCGCCGCGCCGGAGCCGAACCCGAAGAAGGGCGGTGTGCTGCGCTACGGCATCACCATGCGCCCGCCGCACTTCGACTTCCACCAGTCGGGCACGATCAACAGCCTGGGCAGCCAGGGCTGCATGTTCGACAACCTGGTGCGGCGCGATCCGCGCGATTCGGGCAAGACCATCATTCCCGACCTGGCGCATAGCTGGGAGATCGCCAAGGACGGCAAGACCTACACCTTCCACCTGCGCAAGGACGTGCAGTTCCACGACGGCGCGGAGCTCACCTCGGCGGACGTCAAGGCCACTTTCGACCGCATCTCCAAGCCGCCGCAGGGCATCAACATCCCGCGCAGCATCCTGTTCGCCGCGGTCAGCGAGATCGCCGCGCCCGACAAGCACACCGTGCAGTTCAAGCTGTCGGCGCCGCGGCCGGCCGATTTCATCATGGGCGCGATCGCCAGCGGCTGGAACGGCATCGTGCGCAAGAAGACGCTCGAGGACAACCAGTACAACCTGCGCCGCGTTCAGGACATCCCCGGCACCGGCCCATTCAAGAGCAAGCGGCGGGTCGAGAACGAAGTCTGGGCGATGGAGAAGAACGCGCAGTACTGGAACAAGGGCCTGCCCTATCTCGACGGCATCGAGTTCTATCACGCGCTGCCGTTCTCGCCCGAGCTCGGCTCCGGCCTGCTGTCGGGGCGTACCGACTACGCCCGCCTGCTCGATCCCGGCTCGCTGCGCCGCGTGAAGGCGACCAAGGGCATGTCGGGTACCGACTTCTACCAGTCGGTGATCCAGGCAACCTGGATGAACAACAAGAAGAAGCCGATGGACGATCCGCGGGTGCGCCGCGCGCTGCACCTCGTGCTCGACAAGCCGGTCCTGGTCGACGTGGTGAAGGACATCGCGCCGATGATGGTCGGCGGCTTCATCTACCCGTTCTCCGACTTCGCCACGCCGAAGGACCAGCTGGTCAAGCGGCTGGGCTACCAGCCCAACACCGACGCCTCGGTCAAGGAGGCCAAGGCGCTGATGAAGGCGGCCGGCTACGAGAAGGGCTTCAAGGAGCCGCTCGACTACCTGGTGCGCGAGGTGGCGAGCTTCAAGCTGTGGTCGCAGGCCATCCAGGCCATGCTGCAGCAGACGCTCAACATCGAGAGCAAGATCCGCACGACCGTGGAGTCGGTGTGGTTCGACGACATCCGCACCGGCAAGTTCGACCTCGCCATCGGCGCCATCGTGTCGACCCTGCTCGACCCCAGCGACTACTTCAACGCCTGGTACAAGAAGGGCGGGCCGCAGAACTACTCGAACTGGGACAACGCCAAGTTCAACGCCCTGATGCCGCAGATCGACGCCGAGGTCGATGCCGCCAAGCGCCTCGCCCTGATCCGCCAGGCCGAGGCGATCATGGAGGAGGATCCGCCGCTGCTGCCCATCTCCTGGGAGAAGATCAACGACGGCTGGTACGACTACGTGAAGGGCCACAATCCGAAGGAGTACTTCGGCATCTATGACGTGGTGCGCTTCGACACGTTCTGGCTCGACAAGTAGCGAAAGTGCCGGCCTTCCGCCGGCTCTCCTGACGGTCGATGCACGATATCGACGTCCTCAACCCAGGCGGTGGTCCGGCCGGACCGCCGCCTCTTTCTTTGCCCTGCCCTTCGGTCGTGCATTGCGGCCGGCCTCAGCGGGCGACTAGCATGCGCGCCGCCATCAACCGAGGGACCGCCCCATGAAGATCGCCTTCTCCCCCGCCTCGCCTTACGTGCGCAAGTGCACGGCCTGCGCCATCGCGCGCGGCATCGACAGCCAGATCGAGCGCTGGAAGGTGGGCACGACCGATCCGGCGCTGCTCGAGCTCAACCCGCTGTCGAAGGTGCCGACCTTCGTCACCGACGACGGCATGGTGCTCTACGACAGCCCGGTGATCTGCGAGTACCTCGACAGCATCGGCGACGCGCCCAGGCTGTTCCCCGCCGCCGGACCGGCGCGCTGGAACGCGCTGCGCCAGATGGCGCTGGGCGACGGCATCCTCGACGCCACGCAGCCGCGCCGGCGCGAGCTCACCCTGCCGCGGGACGACGGCCGCAAGGCCTACATCGCCACCCAGCAGGCCAAGGTGAAGAATTCGCTCGCGGTGCTGGAGAAAGAGGCCGGCACCTTGGGCGCGCTGACCACGATCGGCGAGATCACCATCGGCTGCGCGCTGGGCTATCTCGACTTCCGCTACGCCAACGAGCCGTGGCGCGACGGCCATCCGCAGCTCACGGCGTGGTACGAGCGCGTCGTGAAGCTGCCGCCGCTGGCGCAGACGATGCCGGTGGGTTGACGCAATCCGTCGTCCTGAGCGCCAGCGAAGGACCTCGCGGTATCGCGGCCACGCACCACCGCGAGATCCTTCGCTTCGCTCAGGATGACGAGGGAGCTCCCATCACATACGGCTTGAGCGCCGCGTACATCAGCGCGTGCGTGGGCGTGGGCACGCCGAGCTTGCGGCCCATCTCGACCACCTTGCCGCCGAGCCAGGGCAGCTCGATGCGGTTGCCGCGTTCGAGATCCAGCGCCATCGACGCTTTCATGGTCGGCGGTGCGTTCTTGTTGAAGCTCAGCATGCGCTCCAGCGTGTCGTCGGGCAGCGTGGCACCGCTGGCGCGGCCGACATCGATCACCTCCTGATAGGCGGCGACGAAGTGCGCGCGCATGTCGGGGTCGTCGCGCAGTTCGCCGATCGGACGCCTCGTCAGCGCCATGACGCTGGCATTGGTCGCCAGCAGGATGAACTTCAGCCACAGCTCGGTGACGATCCGGTCGGTCAGGATGGTCTCGAAATTCGCCGTCTTGGCCAGCGCCAGGAACGCCTCGGCGCGCGGGCTGCGGCTGCCGTCGAGCTCGCCGAAGATGATGCGCATGAAGGTGCCGACCTGGCGGATCACGCCGGGCGCCACGATCGAGGCGCTGATCTGCGCCACGCCGCCCATCACCGCGTTGGGCCCGAGGATCGGCGCCAGGCGCTCGGCCGCGTCGATGCCGTTCTGCAGCGGGATCACCGCGGTGTCGCGGCCGATCAGTGGCCGGATGCGCTCGCCGGCGCTCTCGACGTCCCACATCTTGACGCAGAACAGCACGTAGTCGACCGGACCGATCGTGGCCGGATCGTCGGTGGCCTGGGTCGGCACGATATGCAGGTCGCCGCGGCCGCCTTCGAGCCGCAGGCCCTTCTCCCGCATCGCCTGCAGATGCGCCCCGCGCGCAACGAAACTGACGTCCGCCCCAGCCTTGGCCAAGGCCGCACCAAAACCGCCACCCACGCCGCCGGCGCCGACTACCGCGATCCTCATGATCCTCTCCCGTATCATGCCGGCGCACCTTAGGCGGTCACAGCGTCTGGCAATAGCGGGTCACGTGGAAGAAGTTTGGTGCCGCGAGCCGTGCTCCCGGGGCCTGCGTCACGGGGCGCTTGCGGTGTGGATGCCCGGATCGGGGCCAAACTGCGTCACGAGAACACGGCCGTGTCATACTCGCCGTGGGAAACCATCACGTCGATGTCGGCAGCACCCGATGAATCCAGATAGTGGTGGCCCGTGCTGTCTGCCACCGCTCCTATCTGGGCGGCATACCGTGGCCCATCCTGACCGGAGATGCACCAGACGAAGTCGGAGCCCTGCTTGATGACAGCAGTCTCATCCGCCTTGGCGATCACCTTCAACGTCATTCCTTGACAGCGAAGGAGGTCGGCAAGGTCATTCCGAGTCTCCGGACCACCTTCAACAAGCTCTGCCAATCGCCGCAGCGACGGCCCGTTACCTGTGAACAGGAGAGTATCGGCCCACTTGAAGCGGGGAATGAAGCCGACGTGTACCAAGGCCTTCATTTTCATCGTCAGCGATCCCTGCGCCGCGTCAGACGCCGGTCGCCTCTGGCTTCGACAGTTCGGGATGAAACACGTAATCGAACGGCATTCGGTCGGCGTCTCCCAGCGTGACCGCTTCGCTGTGCACCTCGACAGCCTCGCCGATCTCTCCTGCGCCCAGCAGATTCAACGACGTCACCTCGGCAAGCTTCCACTGCACCCGTCTGGCCTCTGGACCACCAGGGTATTCCCGATCGCCCGCCTGCCCCAAGCTGATTGCCCTGTCCAGGGCTGCATCAAAATCTGCCGCCTTGAACAGATAGATGCTGTCTTCGAACTCGCCGTTGTCGCCCTCGAAGAGGATGGTGTCACGGACCCTGGCACTGAACCACGGTACTGCTGTGCCTGTCGCGCCGTGCGGGTTGACACTCATCAGGTGGCGTCGAACGGGCGTCGAATCCTCAGGATGAGGGACAGTGCCGAAAGGAACGCCATCTTCCGGCGTCATATCGATGAATTGGCAATGAACCTCGGCGCCATCGAGATTCTGATTCACCAGCACATCGATCGTCAATACTTCGACCAGCCGCCACTCGATCCGGCCTTCGCCATGCTCTGTTCTTTCCAGCGAGCGCCCGATCGCAAGAGCCGACCGGAGCCACGAATGAATGGGGGCTCGGTATACGAAGATATGATCAACCAGCGCGTCGCAACCGTTTGGCTCAACCATGCGCGCCATCCGTACTTTTGCGCTGTGCCAGTACACGTCACTATCTGGCTGTTCCCCGTTGCTCATCTGTCTTTTCTCCAAATTGCCGCTCGCTTCCAGCTGCTCGAGTGTGCTTGATCAGCCTCCTACTCGAACCGAAGTTGCAACAGAATTTTCCGCACAGTATCTCCTCTTGTCGGATCCTCGAGCGCCTGCCTCACGGTCATGTTCTGGAGCATGCCCGTATCCAGTCTCCGGCCTACGCGAGCGTTCTTGTGGCTGGAGACGAAGCTCTGCAAATTGGTGTCGAGATTATCCAGGATCCTGCGCGAATTGGCGCTGTCCGCGTCGAGGCCGTACTCTCTGCCGAGCTTCTTGTAGTTCTCGGTAGCTGTTCGTTCGGCCGCGGCTTTGGCCTCTTTGTCCTGCTGCCTCCTTGCCTTAGCTTCCGGAGTCTCATCAGGGTCCTCCGGCGGCGGAGGAATCTGATCTGCGGTCGCGCCGCCCCTGAGCAATGCATCCCTTGGCTGCTCCCATCCCCGCAGCCGCTTTTTGTATTCCTTCTGCTCGGGCGTCATCGCCACGGCGTGCGGGAAGAATTGCTTCAGTGGCGGATCGGGAAAGCGTTCGTCCAGCGTGTAGCCGCGAAAGCCCTGCCAATTGAGCCCCGCGTCGAACAGCTCCCAGGCGCCCGGTGTCCTGGGGTCGATCGCGCGCACGATGTACTCGCCGGTACTCGGATTGACGA
>JBFXAZ010000045.1:0-39055 GCA_050183765.1 Reyranellaceae bacterium
GTCAGCACGCCGGTGATGGCCTGCTTCATGCGATCGAACCAGGAGACATGCGTCGTTTCGGTGAAGCTGTCGCCGGTGGTCCCGCTGTCCCCGAAGCCGGGATCGAAGCCTCCGCTCTGTTGCTCGTCCGACATTGCCCCCTCCGTCGCTGCGACACACGCGGGCAGTGTACTTGCAGGGCACGCCACATGCACCTACGGTTCGCGCGTGACTCACCCCAGGACGGAGAACAGGGATGAAACGCGCCACGATCACCATCGCTCTGCTCGCAGCGCTCGCCGGCATCGGCATCGTTGCGTCGCCGGCCGACGTCTCGGCCCAGGCGAACTGCCGCATCAAGTGCACCGACGAGGAGCAGGCCTGCCTGAAGCGCACCGGCAACAAGGGCCAGTGCGGCGACCGCGCCCAGCAGTGCCTGGCCAAGTGCAAGTAGGCACGGACCGAGAGCGCGCGTGATGGATCGCCCCGCCCCGACACCGGTCTCGTTCCAGCTCGGCGAGATCACCGTGCTGCGGATCAAGGAGACCCTGGGCAGGGCGTTCGCGCCGCTCTTCCTGCTGCCCGACATGGACCGCACGGTGCTGCGGGAGCATGCGCGCTGGCTGGTGCCCAGCCACTACGACCCCGACGCCGACCGCTTCGTCATGGGCACCCATTCGTGGGTGCTCAAGACGGCGCGCCACACCATCCTGGTCGACACCTGCATCGGCAACCAGAAGTTCCGGCCGCACAGCCCGAACTTCAACATGCTCGACATGCCCTACCTGCAGCGGCTGGCCGATGCCGGGCTGTCGGTCGAGGACATCGACGTCGTGTTCTGCACCCACATGCATGTCGACCATGTCGGCTGGAACACGCGCCTGATCAACGGCCGCTGGGTGCCGACCTTCCCCAAGGCGCGATACCTGTACTCCCGGCGCGAGTTCGAGTGGGTGAAGACCCGCGCCGGGGAAGCGCCGGATTCCGACGAAGCGGCGATCTACAACGACTCGATCGGACCGATCGCCGCCGCCGGCCTGGCGACCATCGTCGACGACGGCTACGAGATCGAGCCGGGAATCACGCTGGAGCTGGCCGCCGGCCACACGCCGGGCTCGATGGTCATGCGCGTGCAGTCCGGCCAGGGCCGCGCCGCGCTGATCGGCGACATCTGCCATCACCCGCTGCAGGTCTTCTATCCCGAATGGAACAGCGCCTTCTGCGAGGACGCCGATGCGGCGCGCGCCACGCGCAGGCGCGTGCTGGGCAGCGTCGCGGCCGACGGCGCCCTGCTGATGCCCGCGCATTTCGGCGCGCCGCACGCCGTGCCCGTGAAGGCCAAGGGCGATCGGTTCGAGATTCCGTTTTGAACCGAAGTCGCAAAGTCACTGCGCGTCGGGCATGGATGGTGGCGCTGGCGTTTGCGCTCGGCACAGGCGTGGCGTCGGCACAGTCGGACGGACAGGCGGCCCGGCGTTGCATGAGCAGCGATCCGGACACCGCGATCGATGCCTGCACCAGCCTCATCGAGTCCGGGCGCGAAACCGGCAACATGGTCGCGCTCGCCCATGCCGGCCGCGGCATGGCCTACTACCAGAAGGGTGAGCTCGATCGGGCCCTCAAGGATTTCGACGAATCATTGCGCTGGGACTCCGACAACGTCGTCGCCCTTGCCGCCCGCGGTACCATCTACACCGAAAGACGCGAGTTCGACCGGGCGATCCGCGATCTCGGAAAGGCTATCCGTCGCACGCCCAAGGCCGAATTCCTGCACATGCGCGGCGTCGCCTACGCCGGCCAGGGCCGACATGACCGGGCGATCGAGGACTTCGACGCGGCAATCAAGCTCGACCGGTCCTCTTGGTTGGCCTTCGGCGCGCGCGCCAAGAGCTACGCCGCTCTTGATCGGCGTGACAAGGCGATCGAGGGCTTCAGTGAGGTCATTCGCCTCAAAGCCGACTTCGCGCCGGCGTGGAACGACCGGTGCTGGTCGCGCGCCATCATCGGGCAGCTCGACCTGGCGCTCGCCGATTGCGAGCAGGCGCTGCGTTTGCAGCCGGACTACGCCGAGGCTCTCGACAGCCGCGGTTTCGTGCACCTGAAGGCCGACCGGCTCGATTCCGCGATCGCCGACTACGACGCAAGCCTTCGACTCGTGCCGACCAACGCCTATTCGCTCTACGGTCGCGGCATCGCGCGGCGGCGCAAGGGAGACGCAGCCGCCGGCGAGGCCGACATCGCCGCGGCCAAGGCGATCAAGACCGACATCGCCGACGTGATGGCGCGCCTCGGCGTACGATAGCGGGGACGAGCGACGCCCGAGCACGTTGTGGCGGCGATGCGATGGCCTCAGTGCCGCGCCAGGTTCATGCACATGTGGAGGATGGCGCGGTACTGCATCACCCGTTCGGTGCGGCGCCGGGCGAACGAGTCCTGAGCGACTTCATCGAGCTCCGCCGGCGAGAACCGGCTGGTGAGATTGCGGACGTTGCAGTTGCACAGCATCCGGCAGTCGATCCTCAGCGCCGTGCGCTCGTTGATGCGGCCGCACGAGTCCCAGCAGCGGTCGAGATAGGTCGCGACCCATGCCCTGCCACTCTCGGGCGGCTGGCGCTCCATCGCGACGGGCGGCGGCGGCCTCGCGTCGCGCACCAGCGCCTCGGCCTGCGGCCGCGTGAGGTAGCCGGTCTGCGGCTCGCCGCGGCTCTGCTGGTAGCGGGCGATCATCTGGCGCGTCTGCGGGCCGAAGACGCCGTCGGGTGGGCCGGGGTCGAAGCCCTTCTGCGCCAGCCCGATCTGCGCGCGCCGCCGCGTCGGCTCGTCGAGCGCCAGCGCCTGCTCGACCCGTTCGGCCGCCTGGCGCGCCTCTTCCTGGGCTCGGCGCCGGGCCTCGTCCTCGCGCCGCCGCGCATCCTCGGCCGCCGCCGCGCGGCGCGCTTCCTCCTCGCGCGCCGCCCTGGCGCGCAGCTCGGCGAGCCTGGCGCGCGCGATGCCGGCATAGACGCCGTCGGGAAAGCGCTTGAGGAACGCCTCCAGCACCTGGGGATCCGTCGTGTCGACGATCGCGCTCCAGGCCGCGTACTCCATGGCCTCCGGGGTCACCGTTACGGCCGGCGGCGGCGGAGGCTCTGCCGGCTTCGGCGCCGCCTGGGCCGGCGGCGCGGGCTGGGGCTTCGCCGCGGCGGCCCGCTTGAGCTCCTCGAGCCTTTCACGCGAGGGGATCACCGCGGCGACCAGCGCCAGGCGATAGCTCACGGTCGGTACGCGTCGCGGACCCTGGTCGTCGTACGGCGCGATCTCGTGGCGGTAGGAGGATCGGACATCGCCTTCCGGCGTCTGGTAGTTGCCGCCCTTCACGACATAGCCGCCGCTCTGGCCGCGCGCGCCGCCGGCGCGATACAGCCGGAACGATTCGAGGATGATCTCGTCGGCGTTGCCCAGGATGTCGTGCAGCCCCAGCGGATTGGGCTTCAGCGCGCCGACGATCTGCAGCTCGCTGTTGGACGAGCGCGTGCTACGGAACCAGACGTATTTCTCGATGCCGTCGGTCATCGGAAAGGTCGGCGCCTCGAACTGCTCCGGCGTGACCTCGATGCCGCCGCGCGCGGCGAACTCCCATTCGGCCTCGGTCGGCAGGCGCAGGAAGCCGTGCGCGTTGCCCTCGCGCGGCAGCTTGTCCCTGGCGTTCTGCAGCAGCCACTCGGTGTAGCGCTGCGCCGCCTGCACCGCGTCGAACCAGGTCACGCGCACGGCCGGCTTCAGGCTCTCGCGCGTGGGCGTGCGGCAGTCGCCGTTGAGCGCCGCGTGCTGCAGCTCGGTGATTTCATACTTGGCCATGAAGAAATAGCGCCGCTTCGGATCGCCGCGATCGGTGAACGCGCCCTCGACGAACTCCTCGCGGCTGGCCTCGGCGTACTGGAAGCGCGGGTCGTCGCCGCCGATCACGATGCGGCGGCTGTCCGCGCCCTCGCGCAGCACGTCGATGCGGCGGAACACCATGGTGCCGCCGCAGGGCATCGGCAGCTCGACGTCGTCGATCAGCGGCTGCGGATTGTAGAAGCGCTGCGGCCAGGCGCCGGCGGTCGACTCGCGCGGCTGCGCCGCCGCTTGGTGCGCCGCCATCCATATCGGCACGCAACAGGCCAAGGCCCGCAGCGCGTCACGTCGCCATTCAGCGAACTGGACCATCGCTCAAGGATGCAGCCTCTCCGACTGCATCATAGCACGCCGCCCGCCGCCGGCCGGCGGCGCATTGTCACTGACTGAAGGCGCGCTGATTGCAGGCCGGCACCAGCCCCTGGAAGCGCTGGGTCTTGGGATTTGCCCGGCCGGTACGCGCGTCCTCATCCATCTCGTCGAAATCGGCCGCCGAGAAGATCTTCTCGCCGTCGTTGGCGAGGCACGTGCAATAGAGGCCGCACTGGCCCTTCAGCGCGGGCGGGACCTTGGGGTTGGCCTCGCAGGCGGGGATGCAGTCGCCGAGGAACTTGGTGCGCTGGCTCATGGTCCATTCCGCCTGCGCCGGCGCGAGGCTCAGCAAAAGCGATGCGGCCAGAACGATGCCGCTGGTGACGATGTGCTTCATGTTCACTCCGCTGCGCGCGCGAAACGATGGTCGGGCAGGTCGACAGCTTGATCGATCTCCTCGCCCACGTCGATCTTCTTGACCTCGGGCATCACCTCGCGGGCGAACTGGGTCATGTTGCGCACCGCCTCGTCGTGCGGCATGCCGGCGTAGGAGAACACGCCGACGAAGGCCTTGTTCGCGGTCTGCTGGTGGATCTTCAGGATCTTGGCGTAGGCCTGCTCGGGCGTGCCGTAGACCTGCAGGTCGGCGAAGAACTCGATCGCCTTCTCGTCGCCGTAGGTGTGCAGCTTCTCGTTCATCTTGACGTAGTACTCGTAGCCCTTGGTCGTCCGGATGTGATCGCCGGCGAACTGGTAGTGGTCGAGCACGGTGCGGTAGTAGCCGCCGATGTACTTCATCGCCATCTCGCGCGCCCGCTCGGCGCTGGCGTCGACGAAGATCCAGCCGGCCGACACCGGCTTGGGCGGCTCCACGCCGTTGATCTCGAGGAAGAGCTTGCGGTACTCGCCGAGCTCCTTCTCGACCTCGCGCCACGGCTTCTGCGGGATGATCAGCAGGCCCACGCCCAGCCGCGCCATGATCAGCGCGCTCTCGGGCGAGACGGCGGCGGCGTAGGTGCGGCCGCGGAAGCTCCTGAACGGCGCCGGGCGGATCGCGGTCGGCGGCTGCTTGTAGTGCTTGCCCTCGTAGCGCATCACGCCGCTCTCGAGGCCCCCGAGCATCGCCTCGGCGTATTCGACGAAGCGCTCGCGGCTCTCGCCCATGTCGAGCCGGAAGCCGTCGAACTCGACCTTGCCGGCGCCGCGGCCCATGCCCAGGATCATGCGGCCGTCGGAGAGGTTGTCGAGCATCGAGATCTGCTCGGCCGCGCGCATCGGATCGTGCCACGGCAGCACCACGACCATCGAGCCGAGCCTCACCGTGCGCGTGCGCCCGGCCATGTAGGACAGGAACTGCACGACGTCGGGGCACATCGTGTAGTCGGTGAAGTGATGCTCGACCGACCAGATCGATTCGAAGTCCAGCGGCTCGGCCATCTCGGCCAGCCTCAGCTCGTTGCGATAGACCTGACGGTCGGTGACCTGCCGGCCGGTGTTCTGGAAGATCGCGGCCATCCCGACATGCATGGCGAAGCTCCCTCTGCGGTCTTGGGCTCATGCTAAACGCACATTCACGCCATTGACCAGCACGGCGTGACGCGCATCTGCCGTACTTCCGCCGCACGGCGTGCGCAGGCTGGAGCGATGCTTGCGCGTCGGCGGATTCTGCTTGCGGCCATGGCGCTGGGCGGCGGCGTGCGGCCGGCGCTCGCGCAGGGCGGTTCGCGTCCCGACTGGCTCGCGACGGCGCCGCGCGAACGGCTGACCGATCGCTTCGCGCCGCCTCCGGGCCATCGCCGCCTCGCCCTCGCCGAGGACCACTTCGGTACCTGGCTGCGTGCTCTGCCGCTGCGCCCGGCCGGCTCGCCGATCCTGCTGCACAGCGGCCGGCCCCGCGCCGACCAGGGCGGCGCGGCGGCGATCGTCGACATCGATGTCGGCCGCGCCGACCTCCAGCAATGCGCCGACGCCGTCATCCGCCTGCGCGCCGAGTATCTGCGCGCATCAGGCCGAACGCACGCGCTGGCCTTCCGCTTCACCAACGGCGAGCGCTACGCCTACGCCGACTATCTCGCCGGGCGGCGGCCAAGGCCGCGCGGCAACGCCATCGTCTGGGCATCGGCAGGCAGATCGAGCGACACGCGCGCGGCGTTTCGCGCCTGGCTCGACCTGGTGTTCATCTACGCCGGCACGATCTCGCTCGCGCGCGAACTGCGGCGTGTCGGCGATCCATCGCGCATCGAGCCGGGCGACGTGCTGATCCAGCCCGGTTCGCCCGGCCACGCGATCATCGCCGTCGACGTCGCCGAACGAGATGGCGCGCGCGCGGCGCTGCTCGCGCAGAGCTTCATGCCGGCGCAGAGCATCCACGTGCTGCGCGGGCCGATGGCCGGCGCGTGGCATGCGGTCACGGACGGCGCGGCGATCCATACGCCGGACTGGCGCTTCGCCGCCGCCGATCTGCGGCGCTTCCCGCCGGCCTGAGGCGGCGGCGGCGTTCCGCTCGACGAGGGCGACAGGGCCCTGTAGATCACTCGGCGCTCGGTCCTCGACGTACGACGCGAGGCCGAACGGGCGGCCGCGCCGGATCGCGCGGAGAGGTCGCGACCGCTGGGGCACTCATGACGTCATTGACGCTCACGTTCCTGGGTGGAGCCGGGACGGTTACCGGCTCGCGCCATCTGCTGCGGCAGGGCGGGCATGGGGTGCTGGTCGATTGCGGCCTCTTCCAAGGCCTCAAGGAGTTGCGCCTGAAGAATTGGGCGCGGTTTCCCGTCGCCCCTGACTCGATCGACGCGGTGGTCCTGACGCATGCCCATCTCGACCACACGGGCTACCTGCCCAAGCTGGTGCGCGAGGGATTTCGCAAGCGCGCGTTCTGCTCGATCGCATCGGCGGAACTGTGCCGGCTGCTGCTGATCGACAGCGCCAAGATCCAGGAGAACGACGCCGCCTTCGCCAACAAGCATGGCTTCTCCAAGCACCACCCGGCCCTGCCGCTTTACGATCAGCGCGACGTGACGAGAGCGCTCGACCTGTTGCGGCCGGTCGCCTTCGACGCGCCGCTGGATATCGGCCATGGCGCACGGCTGACACTGCGCCGCGCCGGCCACATCCTCGGCGCGGCGACGGCGGAGCTGGCCTGGGGCGGCAGGACCGTCGTGTTCTCCGGCGATCTGGGCCGCTATGGCGATCCGCTGATGCCGGATCCGGAGCCGGTCGCGGCCTGCGACTATCTCGTGCTCGAGTCGACCTATGGCGATCGCCTGCATCCCGCGACGGATCCGGCCGAGGCGCTGCTCGAGGTCGTCGAGCGCACCGTCGCGCGCGGCGGCACGGTGCTGATCCCGGCCTTCGCGGTCGGCCGCGCCCAGCAGCTGCTGTACCTGTGCTGGAAGCTCAAGGCGGCCGGCAGGATCCCGCTGGTGCCGGTCTTTCTCGACAGCCCGATGTCGATCGACGCCAGCGACATCCTGCAGCGCCATCCGCACGATCATCGGCTGTCGGTCGAGGATTGCCGCCGCTCGATGGCCGTGGCGCACTATGTCCGCGAGGCCGAGGAGTCGCGTGCGCTCAGCCATAGCGCGGTGCCCAAGATCATCATCTCCGCCAGCGGCATGGCGACCGGCGGCAGGGTGCTGCATCACCTGCGCGCCTTCGGCCAGGATCCGCGCAACACCGTTCTCTTCGCGGGCTTCCAGGCCGCCGGGACGCGCGGCGACTCGCTGCTGAAGGGCGCGAAGGAAGTGAAGATGCACGGCGCCTGGATTGCCATCCGCGCCGAGATCGACGACCTGCCGATGCTCTCGGCGCACGCCGACGCCAACGAGATCATGCGCTGGCTGGCCGGCTTCGAGCGTCCGCCGAAGCGGACGTTCATCGTGCACGGCGAGGGCAAGGCATCGGCCGCGCTGCAGGCGCGCATCCGCCACGAACTGGCCTGGGACTGCGTCGTGCCGGCCGAGGGCGACCGGCACGTCCTGTCGTGAACGGCGCCGCGCGCGAACTCAGGCGCTTCCCGCCAGCTTGAGGTGCGGCGGCCCGTCCGCCTTCTCGCGCGCCAGCTCGTCGAGCAGCCAGGTGCGGAAGGCGACGATCTTGGGCCGCTCGGCCATGTGCGCCGGACAGACGAACCACCACGCCTTGCCGCTGGCGACGACGTCGGGGAACGGCTGCACCAGGCGCCCCTCGCGCAGGTCCTCGATGAACAGACCCGGCGGGCCGATCGCCACGCCGGCCCCTTCCAGCGCCGCCTCGACCGCGATCTTGGTCGAGTCGAAGGCCAGCACGCGGCGCGGCGTGAAATCGTCGAGCCCCATGGCGCGCAGCCAGATTGGCCATTCCGGCTCGAAATGCGTGTCGATCAGCGGCGCCTTGCGCAGGTCGTCAGGCGTCTTGAGCATCGCGGCGTATTTCGGGCTGGTCAGCGGCGTCAGCACGTCGGGGAACAGCTTGGTGGCGTGCAGGTCCTCGGCCGGCTGACCGGCGAAGCGGATCGCGCAATCGACGCTCTCGCGCTCGAAGTCGACGCTGCGCTGCGTCGTCGTCATGCGCACCTCGATGTCGGGGTGCGCGGTCTGGAAGCGATGCAGGCGCGGCACCAGCCAGGCGAGCGCGAAGGTCGTGACGAGGCTCAGGGTCAGCACCTTGGTGCCGCTGCGCTGCTCGAGCTTCTGCAGCGCCAGGCCCATGCGGTCGAAGGCGTCGCGCAGGTCGGGCAGCAGCGCCTCGGCGTCCTCGGTCAGGATCAGCCCGCGCGGCAGGCGGCGGAACAGCGCCACGCCCAGCCGCTCCTCCAGCCCCTTCACCTGGTGGCTGACGGCGGCCGGCGTCACCGACAGTTCGTCGGCGGCGGCGACAAAGCTCTTGTGCCGGGCGGCGGCCTCGAAGGCACGCAATGCGTTCAGCGGCAGCAGGGCGCGTGACATGCCGAGGCTTATACCGGCTAAGCCTGAGGGCGAGAAGACATCCGTTGTGTGGAACCGGCAAACGCCCACATATGGCGCGTTAACAACGTCTGCACGGGCACTTGTATCGACACAATGCCCAAATGGAGTTGAGCCATGGCGCTCATGACCGACAGCCTCTTCCACGCCCCGGCACCCAAGGTGTCCTTCGCCGGGCAGCTCACCGTCGCCGCCGTCACCGCGTTCGACTGGCTGTTCCGTCGCCTTGAGCTGGCTCGCTCGCGCGCCAACCTGCTGGAGATGGACGACCGGATGCTGGCCGATATCGGGCTCGACCGGGCGACCGCCCAGGCCGAGGGCGACCGCGGCTTCTGGGGCTGATCCCGCCGCCGTCAGCCGCGCCGAGCGGGGCTGGCGACCAGCATGGTCAGGCGGTAGTGCGGCCAGCCCGCGAAGGACAGCGACACCTGCTGAAAATGCAGCAGGCCGTCGACCGGATGCCGGAACGTGCGCTCGCCGCCTTCGCGCTCCTGGACGCCGTGAATGGCCCAGTACCGGGCGAAGTCGGCACTTCTGGCTCCCAGCTCGTCGATCAGGCGAGCGAGGGCCGGTTCGTTCTCGTGGTTGGTCACGGCCGCGCGGAACTCGGCGACGACTCGACCGGCCCTGACCTCCCAGTCGACCAAGAGTGAGCGGGCCTCCGGGCGCAGAAAGATGTAGCGCAGCAGGTTGGGCTCGCCGCCGTCGTCGAGCCAGCCGGCGAACAGTCGCGCCGCCTGCGCATTCCAGCGCCGCGCGGTCCATGTGAGGTCGAGGACGTAGGCCGGACCGTCGATCGCATCGACGATGGCCAGCATCGCCTCGGGCGGACCGTCCGCGACCGGTTCCCGCTCGGGATCGCGCTTGCCGGCGAGCTCGAACAGATGGTTGCGCTCCGCCCGCGTCAGCCGCAATCCGCGCGCCAGCCGGGCCAGAGCCGGCGACGAAACCGAGACATCGCGCCCCTGCTCGATCCAGGTGTACCAGGTCACGCTCAGGCCGCAGAGTTGGGCGACCTCCTCGCGTCTGAGGCCAGGCGTGCGCCGCCTTTTGCCGCCCGCGAGCCCGTGTGCCGACAGCACCTGGCGCTCGCGCATCGCGCGCAGGAACCCGCCAAGGGAGGCGGCGTGCCGGGCAGGCTCGTTTGGTTCCATGGTGGTTCTCATACCAGTATAATTATCAATCTTAAACCGGTACTGCGCCACTGATAGGCTTCCGATCCCGGCGGAGGAAGCGACATGGCAACGCAATTCGCGAAGATCGGGCCTGAGCATCGGCACTTCATCGAGCGGCAGAAGATCTTCTTCGTCGCCAGCGCGCCGCCCAGGGGCCGGGTCAACGTCTCGCCCAAGGGCCTGTCCTCGTTTCGCGTGCTGGGCGACAACGATGTCGCCTATCTCGACTGCACCGGCAGCGGCAGCGAGACGCGCGCCCATCTGATGGCGTGCGACGACGGACGGCTGACGATCATGTTCTGTGCCTTCGAGGGTGCTCCCGTCATCCTGCGCCTCTACGGCCGGGGCCAATCCATCATGCGCGGCACGCCGGAGTATGCCGCGCTGCTCCCCCATTTCGACGACATGCCGGGCGCGCGCCAGATCGTGCGCCTCGCCGTCGATCTGGTGCAGACATCGTGCGGTCTTGGCGTGCCGCTGTTCGACTACAAGGAAGAACGTGGCGGCCTGATTCGCTACTGGACGGCCAAAGGGTTCGATCACCTGCGCAGCTATTGGAGTCAGAAGAACACCAAGAGCATCGACAACCTGCCGACCGGATTCGCGCCGGAACGCATGATCCCGCAGCGGTGACGCCGCCGTCGGCGGGTGTCCGATACCCCGTAGCGCCGCTTGATCACTTCGGCGCATCGTCAAGGAGGGGGACGTTCAGGATAGCGGAACCGTCACGATCGACAGGCAAGCTTCGTCTCCCGCGACATCACCGAGGTGAGCGCGGCAAATCGTCTTGGCCTCGGCAGTTCCGGTGACTTCACCCGGTGAAATGAGTGAGTTCGAGCGACCGCAAGTTGCTCGGCGAACTTCGCCATCGTCCTGACATTTGCGTCACATCAATGGCCAGGCGTCGCGATGCGGCTAGCTCTGAGCGGGTCACGCGAGATCGCGTCTCGACGGCATGGCCGTATCGGTGCGCGGCGTCCTCCTGGGGTCTTCGCCAGAGAAGGGAATTGCGGAAATGGAAGTAAGAGCCTTGGCCGCGGCGATCCCCGGGCCGTCGGCGTCGCCCGCCGAGACGGCGCCCACTTCTGAACGGCCGACGGACGCGACGCGTTGGCTGCTGGACTGGATGCAAGCGGCGACCGTGGACGCGTGGCGTGCCTGGTCCTGGCCGCTCCAACCCGCAGCGAGCGCCTCCGCCGCTCCCGCCCCGACCGCTCCCGCGCAACGCTCGACGATCGACACCCAGGTCGGCGCCGATGCGCCGACCAGCGTCGACCGCCTGCTGCATGCGAGCATGGCGCGCTTCACGTTCGGGCTTTCGCCCGCGGCGCTGTGGCTTGCCTATGCCGACTGGGCCATCCATCTCGCCTCGTCTCCCGGCAAGTGCCAGCAGCTGGTCGAGAAGAGCGTGCGCAAGGCGATCCGCCTGCTGACCTACGCATCGCACCTGCCGGCGAAGGTCGATTGCCCGCTCTGCATCGAGCCCTTGCCGCAGGATCATCGGTTCCGGGGCGAAGCGTGGCGGCATCCGCCGTTCAACCTGATCTACCAGGCGTTCCTGCTGAACCAGCAATGGTGGCACAGCGCCACGACGGGCGTCGGCGGCGTGTCTCCCCACCACGAGCAGGTCGTCGCCTTCACGACGCGACAGCTTCTCGATACCGTCTCGCCGGTCAATTTCATCGCCACGAATCCGGAAGTGCTCGCCACGACGCTTCGCGAGGGCGGGCAGAACCTCGTACGCGGCGCGATGAATTTCTGGGCGGATTGGGAGCGGGCGATCGGCGGCAAGCCGCCGATCGGCGCCGAAAACTTCCAGCCCGGCGTGCACACGGCGGCGACAAAGGGCGAGGTGATCTATCGCGACAGATTGCTCGAGCTCATCCAGTACGCGCCGACAACCGCCGAAGTCCGTGCCGAGCCGGTGCTGATCGTGCCGGCCTGGATCATGAAGTACTACATTCTCGATCTGTCGCCGGCGAACTCCCTCGTGAAGTACCTCGTCGACAAGGGACACACGGTCTTCGCCGTTTCCTGGCACAATCCCACCGCCAAGGATCGCGATCTGGGGATGAACGACTATATCCGGGCCGTGCTCGATGCGCTGAAAGCGGTCGAGACGATCGTGCCGGGGCGCGCCATCGACGCCGTCGGCTACTGCCTCGGCGGCACCCTTCTGTCGATCGTCGCCGCCTACCTGGCGCGCGAGGGCAGGCCGGTTCTCAACTCCGTGACGCTGCTGGCGGCCCAGACCGACTTCACCGAGGCGGGCGAGCTGACGCTGTTCATCGACGACAGCCAGCTCAACTACCTCGAAGACATCATGTGGGACCAGGGTTACCTCGACGCCGGGCAGATGGCCGGCGCGTTTCAGCTGCTGCGCTCCAACGATCTGGTCTGGTCGCGCGTCGTGCACGACTACCTGATGGGAAAGCGTGCGCCGATGATCGATCTCATGGCGTGGAACGCGGACGCGACACGCATGCCCTATCGCATGCACACCGAATATCTGCGCCGCCTGTTTCTCGCCAACGATCTGTTCGAGGGACGCTACGAGGTCGACGGCCGTCCCGTCGCGCTGAGCGACGTCCGCGTTCCGCTCTTCGTCGTGTCGACGGAGCACGACCACGTCGCGCCCTGGCGATCGGTCTACAAGATCAACCTCGTCAGCGATACCGACGTGACGTTCGTGCTGGCCAGCGGCGGGCACAATGCCGGCATTGTCGCCGAGCCCGGGCGCAAGGGCAGGCACTACCGCATGTCGCAGCGTCCCGCCGATGCCCGGTACGTGGATCCCGACACATGGCATGCCACGGCCGACGTCAAGGAAGGATCGTGGTGGCCGGCGTGGCTGGCATGGCTCGACAATCAATCCAGGGGCCGCGGCGCGCCGCCGCCTCTCGGGGCTCCCGATATGGGATATCCGCCGCTCGAACATGCGCCGGGCCGATACGTCCTCGAGCACTAGGGCCGCGCGCCGCCAGGCCCGCGAGGAAGAGACCATGTTGCTCAACGGCAGGAAGGGATTGGTCGTCGGCATCGCCAACAAGCACAGCATCGCCTGGGGCTGCGCGCAGGCGTTTCGTCACGCCGGCGCCGAGCTTGCCGTCACCTGTCGCAACGACAAGGCCCGGCCCTTCGCGCGGCCGCCTGCCGAGCGGCCGCAAAGCCCGTCGCGGCCCCCGCAGCATCGGCTCGTGGGCATCGAGGACGTCGGCAATGTCGCGGCCTTCCTGGTCGGCGACGCCGCCCCGGCCCTGACCGGCAATGTCGAGCACGTCGATGCCGGCTATCACATCCTTGGTTGAGGTCGTGTCGTGGAGCGAATCGAAAATCGAACCTTTGACGAATTGCAGGTCGGCGACACGGCGAGCATCGTCCGGACGCTGAGCAATCGCGACATCGAGCTCTTCGCCGTCATGTCGGGCGACATCAATCCCGCGCATGTCGATCCGGAATTCGCCAAGAGCGACCTTTTCCACGAGGTCGTCGCACACGGCATGTGGGGCGGCGCGCTGTTCTCGGCGGTGCTCGGCACCGAGCTCCCGGGGCCGGGCACGATCTACCTGGGCCAGACGCTGCGCTTCAAGCGCCCGGTGAAGCTCGGCGACACCGTGACCGTGTCCGTCAGCGTCGCGCAGAAGCACCCCGAGAATCACCGCATCACGCTCGATTGCGTGGCGAGCAACCAGCGCGGCGAAACCGTCATCGACGGTGTCGCCGAGATCATCGCGCCGACGCAGAAGATCTCGCGCCCGCGCACGATCCTGCCGGAAGTGCAGTTCCACCGACGCGGGCACCAGTACGAGCGCCTCATCCACCAGGCCAGGGGCCTCGCGCCGATCCGCGTCGCCGTCGTCCATCCCGTCGACACGGTGTGCCTGCTGGGCGCCGTCGAGGCGGCCAAGGCCAATATCATCGTTCCCGTGCTGGTCGGGCCGGAAGCGAGGATCCGCGCCGCCGCCGCGCAGGCGAAGATCGACATCTCGCCGTACGAGCTGGTGCCGACCGAGCACAGCCATGCCGCCGCTTCCGCCGCCGCGGCGCTGGCGCGCGACCACAAGGTCGACGCGCTGATGAAGGGCAGCCTTCACACCGACGAGTTCATGGGCGCCATCCTCTGCGAAGAGAAGCTGCGCACGGGGCGGCGGATGAGCCATGTCTTCGTCATCGACGCGCCGGGCTACCCGCGGCCGCTCTTCGTCACCGACGCCGCCATCAACATCTATCCCGACCTCGCGGAAAAGCGCGACATCGTCGTCAACGCGATCGAGCTGGCGCATGCGCTGGGCGTGGCCGAGCCGCGCGTCGCGATCCTGTCAGCCGTCGAGACCGTCACCGACAAGATCAAATCCACGCTCGACGCGGCGGCGCTGTGCAAGATGGCCGACCGGGGCCAGATCACCGGCGCGATCCTCGACGGGCCGCTCGCCTTCGACAACGCGGTGTCCGAGGAAGCCGCGAGGACCAAGGGCATCGTCTCGCCGGTGGCGGGCCGCGCGGACATCTTCGTCGTGCCGGATCTCGAGGCCGGCAACATGCTGGCCAAGCAGCTCGAATATCTCGCCGACGCGCAGGTCGCCGGGATCGTTCTGGGTGCGCGCGTGCCCGTCATCCTGACGAGCCGGGCGGACAAGACGCTGGCGCGCCTCGGCTCCTGCGCCATCGCGCTGCTGCTGTCGCATCACTCGAGGCGGGTCGAATGATCGGCGACGCCATCCTCGTCCTCAACGCCGGCTCGTCGAGCATCAAGTTCGCGCTCTTTCCCGGCGACGACCGGCCGACGCGGCAGGGCCTCGATTGCGAAGGCGCGTGCGAGGGTATCGGGCATCGCATCCACTTCTGGGCGCGCGACGCCTCAGGAGCCATGCTTGTCGACGAGCGCCTGCCCGAAGGCTCGACTCACGATGATGCCCTGGGTGCCATCTTGCGCTGGACGGCGCAGACGTTTCCGCAACGCCGTCTCGTCGCCGCGGGACATCGTGTCGTGCATGGAGGCGCCGCCTACGACCGGCCGGTGATGATCGATCGCGCGGCGATCGGGGCGCTGACCGACCTCATCCCGCTCGCGCCGCTGCACCAGCCGCACCACCTCGCGGCGATCGCCGCCCTCACCAGGCTTTATCCGGCGCTGCCACAGGTGGCGTGCTTCGACACCTCGTTCCATCATACGCAGCCCGCCGTCGCGACCGCCTTCGCGCTGCCCCGCAAGCTCAGCGATGAGGGCGTCCGCCGATACGGCTTCCATGGACTCTCCTATGAGTACGTCGCGAGCGTTCTGCCGCAGGTCGTCGGCGCGCACGTGGCCGCGGGGCGCGTCGTCGTCGCGCATCTCGGCAACGGCGCCAGCATGTGCGCCATGCGTGGGCGCAGGAGCGTCGCGACGACCATGGGCTTCACCGCGCTGGACGGGCTTCCCATGGGGCAGCGCTGCGGCAATCTCGATCCCGGCGTCGTGCTCTATCTCATGCAGCAGAAGGGCATGAGCGCCGACGCCGTCGCCGCGCTGCTCTATCACGACTCCGGACTGCTTGGTGTCTCGGGCGTCAGCAACGACATGCGCACGCTTCTCGCCAGCCGCGAGCCACACGCCGCCGAGGCTGTCGATCTGTTCGTCTATCGCATCGGCCGCGAGCTGGGATCGCTCGCGGCCAGCCTGGGCGGGCTCGACGCGCTGGTGTTCACGGCGGGCATCGGCGAGCACGCCGCGGAGATACGCCGCCGGGTCCTGCAGGACGCGGCCTGGCTCGGAATCGAGGTCGATGGCACGGCGAATGACCAGGGCGGACCCCGTCTGTCGCGCCCCGGCAGCAAGGTCTCCGCCTGGGTCATTCCAACCGACGAGGATCTGATGATCGCGCGGCACACCTGGGCGATCCTGAATCCGGACCGGATCGAAAGCCGGCAAGATCGGGCGGATGGCGCGTAGCGCCCGGGAACCGCCGGTGGGACATGCCCGCCGGGCGAGGGCCGGTCCTTGGCGGCGCAATGTGTCTCGCTGCCGCGATCCAGACCCGGTGCTAGATTGAGCAAGTGACCTGGATCAAGGTGGCCCACGCCTTGATGGGCCACTTATCGCGTGAGCGGAAACCCCAGGATCGGGACCTCCGGCATGACGACACCGACACCATCGATCGGCAGGGTGCTCGCGGTTCGCGGCGCCGTCGTCGATGTCGGCTTCGAGGACGGTGATCTGCCGAAAATCGACGAAGCGCTGGTGGTCGAATGGGACCGGCCGGGACCGCTGCTGGTCGAGGTGCAGGCGCACCTCGATTCGCACACGGTCCGCGGCGTGGCGCTGCACTCGACCGCCGGGCTGCGCCGCGGCGAGCGCGTGCGCGCCACCGGCACGCCGATCACCATCGCGCTCGGCGACGAGATCCTCGGCCGCCTGCTCGACGTCACCGGCTCGATCCAGGACGGCGGACCGGCCCTGCCGGACGGGCTGCCGCGCCACCCGATCCATCGGCCGCCGCCGCCTCTGCGCGAGCGCAACGCCGCGACATCGATCTTCGAGACCGGCATCAAGATCATCGACCTGCTGGCACCGCTGCCGCAGGGCGGCAAGGCCGCCATGTTTGGCGGCGCCGGGGTCGGCAAGACGGTCGTGGTGATGGAGCTGATCCACGCCATGGTGCAGAGCTACCAGGGCATCTCCGTCTTCGCCGGCATCGGCGAGCGCTCGCGCGAAGGTCACGAGCTGTTGTCGGAGATGCGCCGCTCCGGCGTGCTCGACCGCTCCGTGCTGGTCTACGGCCAGATGAACGAGCCGCCGGGCGCGCGCTGGCGCGTGGGCATGACGGCCCTGACGATCGCCGAGTATTTCCGCGACGTGAAGCGCCGCAACGTCCTGCTGCTGATGGACAACGTGTTCCGCTTCGTCCAGGCCGGCAGCGAGGTATCGGGCCTGCTCGGCCGCCTGCCCTCGCGCGTCGGCTACCAGCCGACCCTGATCAGCGAGGTCGCCGCGCTGCACGAGCGCATCGCCTCCGTCGGCGGACAATCGGTGACGGCGATCGAGGCGGTGTACGTGCCGGCCGACGACTTCACCGACCCGGCGGTGACGGCGATCTCGAGCCATCTCGACAGCATGATCGTGCTGTCGCGCGCGATGGCGGCAGAGGGCATGTACCCGGCTATCGACCCCCTGCGCTCCTCGTCGATCCTGCTCGATCCGGTCGTCGTCGGCGAGGAGCACTACCGCATCGCCGAGGAGGTGCGCGAGGCGATCGCGCGCTATGTCGAGCTGCAGGACATCATCTCGCTGCTGGGCGTCGAGGAGCTGAGCGCGCGCGACCGCCAGATCGTCGCCCGGGCGCGGCGACTGCAGCGCTTCCTGACCCAGCCCTTCTCCGTCACCGAGGCGTTCACCGGCACGCCGGGCCGCTCGGTGAAGCTGCCGGAGACCCTGAAGGGCTGCCGCGACATCCTGGACGGCGCGTGCGACTCGCTGCCGGAGAGCGCGCTCTACATGGTGGGCACGATCGCCGAGGCGCGCGCGCGTCACGAAGGCACGCCGGCGGAGTCGGGGGCGCGATGAGGCTCCTGATCACCACGCCCACCGCGGTCGTCGTCGACGAAGCCGACGTCGGCGCCGTGCGCGCCGAGGACGAGAGCGGCAGCTTCGGCATCCTCGACGGGCACGACGATCTGCTGACCGCGCTCGGCGTCTCGGTGGTGATCTGGCGCCACGCCACCGGCCCGGCCCGCTACTGCGCCGTGCGCCGCGGCGTGCTGTCGGTTTCGGGCGGGCGCGAGGTCGCCATCGCCACCCGCGAGGCGATCGCCGGCGACGATCTCGATCATCTCGAGCAGGTGGTCCTGGCCGAGTTCCGGCAAAAGGCCGACAGCGAGCGGCTGTCGCGCACCGCGAGTCTCGAGCTGCAGATGAAGGCGATCCGGCAGATCGTCCGCTATCTGCATCCCGCGCGGCCCGGCGGGGATGGCGCGCCATGACCGCGAAGCCGACGCAGCCCGGACCGCCGCAGGAAGACCAGATGGCGGCGGCGGCGAGACGGCAAAGCCGGCGGCGCCGGCTCTGGATCAGCGAGGGCGAGCCCTCGGTCATGCGCTTCGTCGGCCAGATCGGCGTGCTCGGCTGGATCGTCGTCGCGCCGATGCTGCTGGGCCTGTTCCTGGGACGATGGCTCGATCGCTCGTTCGGAACCGGCATCTTCTGGAGCGCGCCTCTCCTCATGGTCGGCGCCGTGATCGGTGGTTTCTCGGCGTGGAAGTGGATGCATCGGCAATGACGGCTCAGCCTGCTTTCGTCCTGTTGTGGTTCGTCGCCGGCGTGCTGGTCGGCGGCCTCTACTGGCTGACCCTGCGATGGAGCGTCGCGCTGCTCGCCACCGGCCGCTCGATCGCCCTGGCGATCGCCGTGCAGGTGGTTCGCGTCGCGGTGCTGGGCGCCGCCCTCGCCGTGGTGGCGATCGGCTACGGCTGGCCGGCGCTGCTGCTGTCCGCCAGCGGGCTGGTGCTGGCCCGCGCCGCCGTGCTGCGCATCTACGGGAGAGGCTGATGGACTCGCCCCTCGCCACCAAGGTCGTGTTCATGGTGGGACCCGTTCCCGTCACCGAGCCCGTGGTCGTGACTTGGGGGCTGATCGGCCTGCTGACCGTGGTGAGCCTGCTCGTCCGCTCGCGCCTGTCGCTGCTGCCGTCGCGCGGCCAGGCGGCGGTCGAGCTCGTCGTCACGGCGCTGCAGAAGCTGATTCGCGACACCATGCGCGCCGCGCCGGAGCCCTATCTGCCGCTGATCGGCACCATCTTCGCCTTCGTGCTGCTCGCCAACTGGTCGTCCCTGGTGCCGGGCATCGCCCCCCCGACCGCGAGCCTCGAGACCGACGCCGCCCTGGCCCTGATCGTCTTCGTCGCCGTCATCTATTTCGGCATTCGCGTCCGCGGCCTTGGCGCCTATCTCAAGACCTTCGCCGAGCCGACGCTGCTGATGGTGCCGTTGAACCTCATCGAGACCTTCACGCGCACCCTCTCGTTGATCGTCCGTCTGTTCGGCAACGTCATGAGCGGCGTCTTCATCGTCGGCATCGTGCTGTCGCTCGCCGGCCTGCTGGTGCCCATCCCCCTGATGGCGCTCGAGCTGCTGACCGGCGCGGTGCAGGCCTACATCTTCACGGTCCTGGCCATGGTGTTCATCGGTGGCGCCGTCGGCGAGGCGCGCGCGGACGGCGGAAAAGGAGAACCATCATGAACTGGCTCGAGATCGTCAGCGTCGCCTCGGCAGCCTTCGCCGTGGCCTTCGGAGCGTTGGGCCCGGCACTGGCGGAGGGGCGCGCCGTCGCCGCCGCCATGGACGCCATCGCCCGCCAGCCCGAATCCGGCGGCACCATCTCGCGCACGCTCTTCGTCGGCCTGGCGATGATCGAGACCACGGCGATCTATTGCCTGGTAATCGCGCTGCTCATCCTGTTCGCGAATCCGTTCGTTCACTAGGCCCATGCAGCTCGACTGGTGGACCCTCGCCCTTCAGACCGTCAACGTCCTCATTCTGGTCTGGATTCTCGGCCGCTTCTTCTTCCGGCCGGTGGCGGCGATCGTCGCCAGGCGGCAGGAAGAGGCGAACAAGCTGCTGGCCGACGCCGAGGCCGCGCGCCGGCAGGCGGAGGAAGCGAAGGCCAGCGCCGAGAAGGCCAGCGCCGAAATCGATGCGCGCCGGATGGGGCTTCTCGACGAAGCCCGCACGGAAGCCATGGTCGAGAAGGCGCGGCTGGTCGAGGAGGCTTCCGGCGAAGCGGCGAAGACCCGGGCGGCGGCGACCGCCGCGATCGAGCGCGCCCGCGCCGAGGCGGAAGAGGCAGTCCTGCAGCACGCCGGAGAGCTGTCGCTCACGATCGCGCGACGCCTGCTCGAACGCCTGCGGCCGGACGTGGCCCTGGCGGCGTTCGCCGAGGGGCTTGGCCGGGAGATCCGCGCCCTGCCGGCCGAGATGCGCGCCGGGCTGAACGCCGCATCGGCCGGTGCGCCGCTCGAACTGTCCGCGTCGTCCGACCTCTCCGACGAGGACAAGCGTCTCGTCCGTGACCGGCTGGCGCAGGCGCTCGGCTTCGATCCGACCCTCGAATTCCGCCGCGACGAGGGATTGCTGGCCGGCCTCGAGTTGCGCGGCCCCACGGTCGTCGTGCGCAACAACTGGCGGTCGGACCTCGACCGCATCCGCGAGGAACTGGCCCGTGACCAACGCCGCAAGGCTTGACGACTGGCTCGAGGATGCGCGCCGGCGCGTGCATGCGGCGCCGCTCGGCGCCAGCGCCGAGGAGTTCGGTCGCGTCGAATCGGTCGCCGACGGCATCGCGCTGGTGTCGGGGCTGCACGGCGTGCGGCTGAACGAGCTCGTGCGCTTCGAGAAGGGACAGATGGGCTTCGCGCTCACGCTCGATCGCGACGTCGTGGGCTGCGTCCTGCTCGACGAGTTCGAGGGCATCGAGGCCGGGCACGAGGTACGCGGCACCGGCGAGATCGTGCGCGTTCCGGTCGGGCCGGGCCTGCTCGGCCGCGTCGTCGATCCCCTGGGGCGCCCGCTGGACGGCGGCGCTGCCATCGAGGCGAGCGCCCATGAGCCCGTCGACCGGCCGGCTCCGACGATCATCGAGCGCGACTTCGTCACCGAGCCGGTGCAGACCGGCGTGCTGGTTCTCGATTCCATGTTCGCGCTGGGCCGCGGCCAGCGCGAGCTGATCGTCGGCGACCGCGCCATCGGCAAGACGGCCATCGCCGTCGACTGCGTCATCAACCAGCGCGCCAGCGACATCGTCTGCGTCTACGTCGCGGTCGGCCAGAAATCCTCGACCGTCAGCCGGGTCATCGCCGCGATCCGCGCGCACGGCGCCTTCGAGCGCTGCATCGTCGTGTCGGCCGCCGCATCGGCCACGCCCGGCCTGCGCTGGCTCGGTCCCTTCGCCGGCTTCACCATGGCGGAGTATTTCCGCGATCGCGGCCAGCACGCGCTGGTGGTGGTCGACGACATGACCAAGCACGCCGCCACGCATCGCGAGATCGCGCTGCTGACGCGCCAGCCGCCGGGGCGCGAGGCCTATCCCGGCGACGTCTTCTACGTTCACGCCCGCCTGCTGGAGCGCGCGGCGAAGCTCTCGCGGGAGGCGGGCGGCGGGTCGCTCACCGCCCTGCCGATCGCCGAGCTCGATGCCGGCAACCTCAGCGCCTACATCCCGACCAACCTCATCTCGATCACCGACGGCCAGATCGTGCTCGATTCGAAACTGTTCCAGGAGGGCCACAGGCCGGCGGTCGACATCGGCACCAGCGTCAGCCGCGTCGGCGGCAAGACCCAGGCGCCGGCATTGCGCGCGGTGGCCGGCACGGTGCGGCTCGACTACGCGCAATTCCTCGAGCTCGAGGTCTTCACCCGCTTCGGCGGCGTCGCCGATGCGCAGGTCCGCGGCCGGCTCGAGCGCGGCAGACGCATCCGCGGGATCCTGTCGCAGCCGCTCTATGCGCCGCTGCGTCTTGCCGACGAGGTGGCCATGATCCTCGCGGTCCAGTCCGGCCTGCTTGACCGGCTGCCGCTCGAGCTGATCCCGCGCTTTCGCCGCGAGTTGCCGTCGTGGCTCGACCGGCAAGCCGCCGCCACGGTCTCCGGCATCCAGGACAGCGGAAAGCTCGATGCCAACGCCCGCTCCGAGCTCGAGCGTTGCGTCACGGCGCTGGTGACGGCGCTGCGGCCGGCGGACACGGCCTGATGGCGGAACGGCTCGCCGACCTCGCGGCCCAGATCGAGGGCGTGCGGCAACTCGACTCCGTCGTCTCCGCCATGCGCGGCATCGCCGCCTCGCGCGCCCAGAGCGGTCGCGTGCTGCTGCCGGGCATCGATGCCTATGCGCGCGTCGTCTCGCGCGCCATCGGCGCGGCGCTCAATCTCTTGCCGCCCGATGGCGCACCGACGGGTCGCGACCGATCGGCCGGCCGAGGTCTCATCGTGTTCTGCGCCGAGCAGGGCTTCGTCGGCGCCTTCAGCGAACGCGTGCTCGATCGCGTGGCCGGCGAGCCGCCGGGCACGACGGTCCTGTTGCTCGGCACGCGCGGCGGCGGGCTGGCCCGCGAACGCGGCATGGCGCCGGCCTGGACCTCGCCCATGGCGTCGAACGCCAGCGCCGTTCCCGATCTGGCCGCCCGCCTGGCCGACGCGCTGTACGAGAGGATCTCGGATGACGGCCTGACCTCGGTCGACGTGGTCTATCCCAGGATGGCGGACGGCAGCGGCATCGAGATCGAGCGCCGCTCCCTGCTGCCGCTCGACTACGGCCAGTTCCAGCGCCCGATCGGCCGCCGGACGCCGCTGACCAACCTGGCGCCTGCGATCCTGATCCGACGGCTGGCCGCCGAATACATCTATGCCCAGCTGTGCCGGGCGGCGATGCAGGCCTTCGAGGCGGAGAACGAGGCGCGCATGCTGGCGATGGGATCGGCGCACATCAACATCCAGCGCAAGCTCGAGGATCTCGGCCATCTCGAGCGCCGGCTGCGGCAGCAGGAGATCACGGCGGAGGTCCTTGAACTCGCGACGGGGGCGGAGGCGGCGGCGCGGGATCGGGACGCGCGATAGGTCTGCGTGGCCGTAGGGGCCGCGTCGCTCCAGCGACGCATCATGAGCGCCGCTGGAGCGGCGCGGCCCAAACGCCCCTCACGGCCATCAGCGAAAGTCCGGAACGCGAATGGCACCGGGTAGCACCGTGACGGTCGCCGGCAGGCGGCCGGCCGTCTCGCCGTCGACATCGACCAGCGTCTCGGCCTCGCACTCGAGCCGGATCACGCGCATGCCCTGCCGCAGGTCGACGCGCGGATGGGCGATATGGCTGCCGTCGTAGAGCTTCGGCATGACCCGCAGCAGCGCCTCGATGCGGCCCAGCCGGCCGAGCTCGACCATGTCGAGCAGGCCGTCGTCGGGCCGGGCCACCGGCACCAGACGCATGCCGCCACCGCCGAAGGGCAGGCCGGCGATCATGCCGCCGAACAGGGCGCGTTCCTCGGCGGGCGCGTCGTCGATGGCGATGCGCGTCGCGCGCGCGGCGGATCGCAGCACGACCGGCGGCGTGGCCAGGTAGTAGGCGATCCTGCCCAGCCGCTTCATCCAGCGCGACGTCGAGGCGTTGCGGCTGATCGTGGCCGGCGCACCGAAGCTGACCAGGATCAGGCCGTGGCGTGTGCGCGTCGCGCCGTCGAGCCCCTGCAGCTCGATACGCATGGCGTCGATCAGCCGCGTGTGCCGGCTCCCCAGCCTGTCGATCGCCTTGGCCGGATCGAGCGGCACGCCCAGCCCGCGGCAGGAATCGTTGCCGGTGCCGGCAGGCATCGGCCACAGCGTCAGGCTCGACGCGTCGATGCCCGATGTCAGCAGGCCGTTGAGCACCTCGTTCACGGAGCCGTCGCCGCCCAGCACGATGAAGCGCTCGAAGCCGTTGCGCGCCGCCGCACGCGTCCAGCGCGTCGCATCGCCCGGCCGCAAGGTGAAGGAAACGTCGAGCGGCCCCAGCACCGCCTCCAGCCGCGCGCAGTACCACGGCCAGCGCTTCGCCATCCGGCCCTTCGCCGCCATCGGATTGACGATGACCTTGCTGCGCATCCCGCTCCCGACGCGCGCTCTTGCGCGGCGCGCGTTGGCGCACTCTAGCACGGCCACGCGGTCGTCCTGAGCGAAGCGAAGGACCTTGCGGTATCGCGGTCAGGCACCGAGTCCTCGACCTTTCGTACCACCGCGGGATCCTTCGCTGCGCTCAGGATGACGGGTGGCCTGTTCATCGCGATTTTGTTCTAGACTGCGTCCACCCTGCAGTCCGGAGTTGCCATGTCCATCGATCCCGCGATCGCCGCCTTTGCGTCCGACCTCACCGCCTGGCGTCGCGACATCCACGCCCATCCCGAGCTCGGCTTCGAGGAGGAGCGCACCAGCGCCATCGTCGCCAGCAAGCTCAAGGAATTCGGCTGCGAGGTGACCACCGGTATCGGCAAGACCGGCGTCGTCGGCACCATCCGCGTCGGCAACAACCCGCGCGCCGTCGGCCTCCGCGCCGACATGGACGCACTGCCGATGGACGAGACCAACACCTTCGACCACGCCTCGAAGCACAAGGGCCGCATGCATGCCTGCGGCCATGACGGCCACACCACCATGCTGCTGGGCGCTGCGCGCCATCTGGCGAAGACCCGCAATTTCGACGGCACGGTGCACTTCATCTTCCAGCCCGCCGAGGAAGGCCGCGGCGGCGCCGAGGCGATGGTCAAGGACGGCCTGTTCGAGAAGTTCCCCTGCGAGGTCGTCTTCGGCATGCACAACCGGCCGAAGCTCGATGTCGGCCGCTTCCAGATCCGCTCCGGCCCGATGATGGCCGGCGGCGGGCTGTTCGACATCCACATCAAGGGCAAGGGCGCGCACGGCGCGCGGCCGGAGAGCGGCGTCGACCCCGTGGTGATCGGCGGCCACATCATCACCGCGCTGCAGACGGTGATCTCGCGCACCCTGGCGCCGATCGACTCGGGCGTGATCAGCATCACCCAGATGCACGCCGGCGACGCCTACAACGTGATCCCCGAGACCGCCGTCCTGCGCGGCACGGTGCGCGCCTTCCGCAAGGAGGTGATGGCGACGATCAAGGAGAAGATCGAGCGCATCGCCTCGGGCATCGCCCACACGCTGGGCGGCGAGGCCAAGGCGGACGTGCGCATCGTCTTCCCGCCGCTGGTCAACAATCCCGACGAGGCGAAGTGGATCGGCGACGTCGCCGCCTCGATCGTCGGCGAGGACAAGGTCAATCGCGAGGGCGCCTACGTCATGGCCTCGGAGGATTTCTCCTACATGCTGGAGAAGGTGCCGGGCGCCTTCATCCTGATCGGCAACGGCGGCGGCGAAGGCGGCTGCGAGGTGCACAACCCGGGCTACGACTTCAACGACGAGGCGCTGCCGCTGGGCGCCACCCTGTGGGCGCGGGTCGTCGAGACGCGGCTGGCGAAACGCGATTGACCGACGACGACATGCCGCCGGTGGGCCGGGCCGGCCTGCTGGCCGTGGACGATGGCGCGTTCCTGCGGCGCGACGAGTTGCGCGGCATCCGCTTCGCCCTCGAATACGAGCGCGCGGAGCTCGCCCTGCGCGACTGGGGCGTGCACTCCACGATCATCGTCTTCGGCAGCGCGCGCATTCCGTCGCCGGAAATGCTCGCGGCCGCGCGCGGCGGCGGCACGCCGGGCCGCGACGCGCGACGGCTCGACAGGCTGGCACCGCTGGCGCGCTATTACGACATGGCGCGCGAGTTCGGCCGCATCGTCTCGCAGCGCGGCGGCGCGCTGAAGCACACCTCGGGCGGGCGTCACAACGTCATCGCCACCGGCGGCGGCCCCGGCATCATGGAGGCGGCCAATCGCGGCGCCGCAGATGCCGGCGCGCCGTCGATCGGCTTCAACATCGCCCTGCCGCACGAGCAGATGCCCAATCCCTATTCGACGCCGGCGCTGACCTTCCACTTCCACTACTTCGCCATGCGCAAGATGCACCTGGCGATGCGCGCCCGGGCGCTGGCGGTCTTCCCCGGCGGCTTCGGCACGCTCGACGAATTGTTCGAGATCCTGACCCTGCAGCAGACCGGCAAGAGCCATAGGGCGACCGTCGTGCTGGTCGGCGGCGAATTCTGGCGCGGCACGGTCGGCTTGGACCGGCTCGTCGCGCAGGGCCTGATCGACGGCGAGGACCTGTCGCTCTTCCGCGTGGTCGATACCGCCGAGGAGGCCTGGGCCTATCTCATCGAGCGCGGCCTGCTGGAGCAGGCGGCGTCCGACACCAAGCCGCTGCCTACGGATTGGGTTTGAGGACGCGGTGCAGGTCGAGCACCGGCGTTGCGCGACCCATCCCGAGGATCGAGAGGATGGCGTGCGCCTGGCCGCGATGGTGGGTCTGGTGGTTGAAGAAGTGCGGCAGGATCAGCGACGGCGCATCCTCGAAGACGCGGCCCTCGTTGTTGACGTAGCGCAAGGGCCGATCGAGGAAGCCCTCCGGCAGCGCGGCGAAGAAGGCCTCGATGCGCGCATCCATCGTCGCGCGCGCCTCGCGCAGCGCGTCGAAGGCGTCGTGCACGATGGCATCGAGGCCCGTCGACGGCGCCTCGCCGCCCGTGAAGCGCGCCATCCAGATGCGGTCGCCGATCAGCAGGTGGTTCAGCGTGCCGTGCAGGCTGCCGAAGAACGCACCGACATCGCGCTTGCGGTCGGCATCCGGGAGACCGGCCGCGGCGTCGTAGAGTCGCTGGTTCGCCAGGGTGTTGTACCGGGCGTATTGCGTCCAAACCGCATCATTTCGCATCTGCGAAGGGTAGTTCTCGATTGATATTGGCTGAAGATCGTCCAATGCTCGTTCCATGATGAATTCGGTTCATCAATAGCGCGGGGACAGCGTGGACCGGATCGGCGACATGGCGGCCTTCGTCAAGGTGGTGGAAGCAAACGGCTTCTCGGCCGCCGCGCCGCAGCTCGGCCTGACGCCCTCGGCGGTCAGCAAGCTGGTGACGCGGCTGGAGGAGCGGCTGGGCGTACGCCTGTTCAACCGCACCACGCGCAAGCTGGCGCTGACCGAGGCCGGCGAGAGCTTCTATCGCGACGCCGCGCGCATCATCGGCGAGGTCGACGAGGTCGAGGCGGCGATCGGCCGGCGCGGGCACGAGGCGCGCGGCCTGGTCAAGGTCACGACGTCGCTGGCCTTCGGCACGCACCAGATCCTGCCGCTGGTGCCGGAGTTCCTCGACGCGCATCCCGGCATCGAGCTCGATCTGTCCTTCACCGACCGCGTCGTCGACCTGGTGCAGGACGGCTTCGACGTCGCCTTCCGCATCGGCAAGCTCGCCGACTCCAGCTTCGTGGCGCGCAAGATCGGCGAGGACCGCCGCGTCGTCGTCGCCGCGCCCGCCTACCTGAAGGCACACGGCGAGCCGCAGCATCCCGAGGAGCTCACGCGTCACAACTGCCTGGGCTTCCGCGACCGAACGCCGATGAACCGCTGGCCCTTCACCGTCGACGGCGCGCCGCGCGAGGTGATGGTGCGCGGCAACTGCCGCACCGACGACGGCGACGTGCTCTACCAGCTCGCCGTCGAGGGCGTCGGCATCGTGCGGCTGACAAGGCTCACCGTGGCGCGCGCGGTGCGCGACGGCAGCCTGGTCGAGATCCTGCAGCCCTTCACGCCGCGCGACACGATCCCCATCCAGGCGGTCTATCCGCACCGCCGCCTGCTGCCGCCCAAGGTCACCGCGCTGGTCGACTTCCTCACCACCAAGTTCGACCCGCCGCCGTGGGAGGACGGGGTTGCCTCCCCATGACCCCACGGAGCGTTCCCTTCTCGCCGCAACTGATGGGACATGGAGCCCTGCCGTTTGGAGTCCACGCGGCAGGCTCTGTGGTGACACTCGCGGGCAGCAACGCTAGATTGCAGGAATGCCGCTTGAGGTCATCGCGTTGCTGATCGTTTTTGCGGGCGGCGCCTTTGCCGGTGTCGGTATCGAAAGACTCCTGTCGGCAAGGCGCCGTCGAGCGTGGCGGAATAGGAATCGTCACCGTTGGGATGACACGCGCCGCGAGGCCGGTGCCGGGCCTGGGCCAAGGCCGCGAGAACAAGACTCGCGGAAGCAACCGGATGCGGCCGATCAATTGCGCATCGTCATGGGCGCGAGCTTTGCGATTCAGCCGCTTCTCAACAAGAGCGAAGCACGCGTGTTCAAGGAACTCGACCGCATCGTGCTGGCCTGCAATCCGACCTGGCATGTGATGGCGCAGGTTTCGCTGGGCGAGATCCTTCGAAGCCGGGATGCCGTCGCCTTCAGCTGCGTCAATTCGAAACGAGTCGACCTGCTGCTGGTGGACAGCGACTGCCAACCCCGTCATGCCATTGAGTATCAGGGCGGTTCACATCATCAGGGCACCGCAGCGGCGCGCGATGCGGTGAAGAAGGAGGCTCTACGAAGGGCGGGAATTGGGTATCACGAAGTTGTCGCTGGACACACAACACCCGCTGACCTTCGGCAGCTGATCGAGAAACTGGTCGACAGGCCCGACGCATACCAACGGCAGTAATTTCCGGCTTTCGAGCACTCGCGCGCGTCGTCTGGCGGGAGGTGGAGGGCCGCTACGCCCCCACGCCCTCGATCTGCCGGCGCAGCGCGCGCTGGCGGTCGCGGCCCAGCGGAAAGCGCCACAAGGTCAGCGCGCACAGGATGTGCAGCGCCGTCGGCAGCGCCACGAACACCCAGAGCAGGCCGTGGATCGCCGCCTTGTCGTTGGCGACGCCGGTCTTGAAGCCGACCCAGTCGAGCAGCGCGTAGGTCACGCCCACCGCCAGCGCCAGGCCGATCTTCTCGGTGCTGGCGAGCAGCGAGAAGTAGACGCCGGCCTGCATGCGGCCGGTGGCGACCTGATCCTCGTCGGTGATGTCGGCCATGATCGCCTTCATCAGGAAGCGGTGCGAGGCATAGGGGATGCCGAACAGCAGCAGCACCAGCAGCGCCAGCCAGAATTCGCCCGGCTCCAGCAGGAAGAACACCGGCAGCAGCACGACGCTGTAGAGCTGCGCCCAGATCAGCGTGGTGTGCTTCTCCACCTTCGAGCCGAGCTTCACCCACAACGGGATGGCGAGGCAGCCGGCGAGGAAATAGACCAGCATCAGCACGCCGGAGCGCTGGCCCAGCGCGTAGCCGTCCTTGATCACGAAGACCACGAGCGAGCCCGACACGCCGCTGGACAGGCCGACCAGCAGGTCGGCGAGCAGCAGGCGGCGCAGCGCGCGGCTCTTCCACAGGGTGGCGACCACGCCGCGCCAGTCGACATGGGCGCGCTCGGTGACCGGCACCTCGGGAACCCAGGCGATCGCGGCGACGAAGGTCGGCACCAGCAGCGCGACGATGAAGATGCCGACGCCGCGCATCTTCTCGCGCAGCGAGGCCACGCCCACCGCCTCGTAGACCGCCGGCACCGCCAGCACGGCGATCAGGCCGATCATCAGCATCGCCTGGTAGGCGCCCTGCAGCCGCGTGCGCGCGTCGTAGTCAGTGGCGAGCTCGGCGCTCCAGGCGACGATCGAGATCGTCGCGAAGGTCCAGCCGACATAGAGCACCAGCAGCCAGACCAGCAGATAGGAGCCCGCGACCGTGCCCGAGGGCAGGAAGATCTGCCACACGCTGATGCCGAGGATCGGGATCGCCGCGGCGATCCATGGCTTGCGCCGGCCCCAGCGCGTGCCGTGGCGGTCGGCCAGCAGGCCGAACGCGGGATCGATGGCGACGTCGAAGAAACGCGTGATCATGAAGATCGAGCCCACCGCCGTGAGCCCCAGTCCCAGCTCCTCGGCGTAGAACGGCGGCAGGTAGATGACGATCGGCAGGCCCAGCCCGGCGATCGGCAGGGCCTGCGATACGAACGCCAGCACGCGTGCCCGCGACAATTGCATGCGTTTCATCCCCTCGGTCAGCGCGGCTACGATGGCGCGGCCAGGGGGAGTGTGTCGATGGCCGAAAATCCTGTTCTGCTGACGCTCGATGCGCGCGGTGTCGCCACCGTGACCTTGAACCGGCCCGAGGTGAACAACGCCTACAACGGCGCGCTGATCGACGGCCTGCTGCAGGCGCTCGACACGCTGGATCGCGAGGCCGGGCTGCGCGCGGTGGTGCTGCGCGGCAACGGCAAGCACTTCCAGGCCGGCGCCGACCTGGTATGGATCCGCGCGGTGCGCGGCCAGGACGCGGCGGCGAACGACAGGGCGTCGATGGCGACGGCCGAGGCGGTGCGCCGGCTGAACGAGGCGCCCTGCCCGACCGTGGCGCTGATCCGCGGCGCCTGCATCGGCGGCGGCACCGGCATCGCCGCCGCCTGCGATGTCGTCGTCGCGGCCGAGGACGCCTTCTTCGCCATCAGCGAGACGCGCTGGGGCCTGATGGCCGGCATCATCATCCCGCAGCTGATCGACGCCATGGGCGTGCGCCAGGTGCGCCGCTACGCGCTGACCGGCGAGCGCTTCGACGCGCACGAGGCGCGCCGTATCGGCCTGGCGCATATCGTGGTGCCGGTCGACCAGCTCGAGGCCGAAGGCGCGCGCATCGTCGATGCCATCCTGCTCAACGCGCCGGACGCCACCGCCCAGACCAAGCGGCGCAGCCTGCTCGTGGCGCGATCGATGCTGGATCCCGACACTGTCGAGCAGCTGGTGCGCGAGCATGCCGCCAAGCGGCAGACCGACGAGGCCGCCGAGGGCCTCGCCAGCTTCGTCGAGAAGCGCAAGCCCGCCTGGTATCGCGGCTAGCAGTTTACCTTCCGCCTCCGGGGGAAGGTAAAGCAAGGCGGCGGTGCCAAAGCTTGCATGAACGCCATGCCCGTGCGTAGCCTCACGGCCAAGAGCGCGTGAGGGAAGGAACGGACAATGGCGGGTGCGGGCAAGGTCGGCGAGGTCAGGGTCAACGCCGAGCGGTTGACGGCGTTCATCCGGGCGATCTGCGAGACCGACGGCAGCGATCCGGGCGAGGCGAAGATCGTCGCCGAGAACCTCGTGCTGGCCAATCTCTACGGCCACGACAGCCACGGCGTCGGCATGATCCCGCGCTACATCGAGAACGCGCGCGCCGGCAACTGCAAGCGCAACTGGCATGCGAAGATCGTCGTCGACAACGGCGCGGTGATCACCGTCGACGGCGGCAAGGGCTACGGCCAGGTGGTCGCCGGCGAGGCGATGGACTTCGGCATCGAGCGGGCGAAGGAGCTCGGCGTCTGCGTCGTCGGCCTGCGCAACTGCCACCACATCGGCCGCATCGGCGCCTGGGGCGAGCGCTGCGCCGATGCCGGCATGGTGTCGATGCACTACGTCAACGTGCACGGCCACAAGCCGCTGGTGGCGCCCTTCGGCGGCGCCGAGGCGCGCTTCTCGACCAACCCCTATTGCTGCACCATTCCCGGCGTGAACGGCGAGCACATCGTGCTCGACTTCGCCACCAGCCAGGTCGCCATGGGCAAGGTGCGCGTGGCGTACAACAAGCGCGAGGCGATGGAGCCCGGCCTGCTGATCGACCACGAAGGCAACCACACCACCGATCCCGGCGTGATGTGGGGCAACGGCCCGTTCGGCGCCATCCTGCCCTTCGGCCTGCACAAGGGCGGCGGTCTGGCGGTGATCTGCGACATCCTCTCGGGCGCGCTGACCGGCGGCATGACGGCGACGCCGGAGACGACCAAGGGCCCGCCCGGCGACATCGTCAACAACATGCTCTCGGTGATCATCGATCCGGCGAAGCTCGGCGGCGAGAGCATCTGGCGCAAGGATTCGCAGGACTTCATCGCCTGGGTGAAGTCGGCCAAGCCGCAGCCCGGCGTCGATCAGGTGCTGACGCCGGGCGAGCCGGAGCGCGCGCGCCGCGCCGACCGCCTGGCCAAGGGCGTGCCGGTCGACGAGACGACCTGGGGCCAGCTGCGCGACACCGCGCGGCTGGTCGGCCTGGGCGATGCCGAGATCGGCCGCTTGACCGGCCTCTGATCACGAGATGATGGCGATACGCGCGGAGCGGAGTATGATCGGGGTCTTGGGGTGAGCCCCGTCGGGGCGCCGCCGCGCCGGCAGGGCGACAGTCGAGAGGAGAGGAGAGATGCTTCGTAAACTGGCGATCGTCTGCGGCGCCATTGGCGTCATGGCGATTTCGGGGGGCGCCCAGGCGCAGGGCTTCACGGTGTGCAATCGATCCTCGGTCAATATCCAGGTGGCCAAGGCACTGAACACCGGCAAGAAGGACGATCAGGGTCGACCGATCATCAAGGCGCAAGGCTGGTACAACTTCGCCCAAGGCGAATGCAAGGTGCTGTGGCCCGGCAAGCTGGGGTTCCGTTACTACCTGCTTTTCGGCCAGAACGTGAGCGCGAACAAGGAGTGGAAGGGCGATCTGCCGATCTGCGTCAGCCGTTCGGTGTTCGATATTGAGCAGTACGGTCTGTGCCCGCCGGACAAGTACCGGAAGATGTTCTTCCAGGTCGACACCGGAGAGAACGAAAGCTGGACGCAGAACCTGCGCGACTGACGAGGTCGGGGCGCGCCACCGCAGTGGCGCGCCACCACGCCTGGCTCACTTGATCGTCTCGGGGTTCATCACCCGGATCGGCTTGCCGTCGAGCCAGGCCAGCATGTTCTCGATCGCATCGGCGTAGAAGGCGCGGAACGCCGGCTCGACGACGTAGCCCAGGTGCGGCGACAGCACGACGTTGTCGAGCGTGGTGAGCGGATGGCCCGGCGGCATCGGCTCGACGTCGTAGGTGTCGAGCCCGGCCGAGGCGATGTGGCCGCTCTTCAGCGCCGCGATCAGCGCCGCCTCCTCGACGATCGGCCCGCGCGAGGTGTTCACCAGGATCACGCCGCGCTTCATTTTGGCGATGTCGGCCGCGCCGATCAGGCCGCGCGTGCGGCCGCTCAGGATCAGGTGGATGGTGATGACGTCCGACGTCGCCAGCAGCTCGTCCTTCGACACCAGCGTCGCGCCGGACGCCGCCGCCTTGTCGGCCGTCAGGTTCTGGCTCCACGCCACCACCTCCATGCCGAAGGCGTGGGCGTAGCCCGCCACGCGCGAGCCCAGCTTGCCCAGGCCGAGCACGCCCAGCCGCTTGCCCTCGAGCGCGAAGCCCATCGGCAGGCCCTTGTGCCAGCCGCCCCTGCGCACCAGCCGGTCGCCGGCGGTGACGTGGCGCACCGCGTCCATCAGCACCGCCCAGGTCAGCTCCGCCGTGGGCGCGCTCGAGCCGCCGGTGCCGGTGTTGCTGACCGGGATGCCGCGCGCGGTGAGCGCGGCGAGATCCATGCTGGGCGCGCGCGCGCCGGTCAGCACGACGAATTTCAGGTTGGGCAGCTGATCGATCAGCGCCTTGGGGAACGGCTGGCGCTCGCGCATCAGCAGCACCGCGTCGAACGGCGCCAGCGCCGTGGCCGCCGCGTCGGGGGCGCCGAGATGGCGGTCGAAGGCCGTGACCTCGACGCCGCGCGCCCGCAGCCGGTCCCAGTCGCCGTACTTCAGGGCGACGTCCTGGTAGTCGTCGAGGATGGCGAGCTTCATCGGCGTGTTCCTTCCCGCTGCGTCGGGCGCATCATGTCAAACGCCGCGGCGCGCGCACAGCGGCGCCCCGTTCCAAGGTCTTGATCACGAGACATCGGGGGCTCCAGGGGTTGGCGCTGGAGCGAGCGCATGCCTGCGGGGCCGTGGGTCCTGTTTCCGCCCCTGCGAATGTCGTGTCCGTCGCGGCAGCCGCCGAGGCCATCCGCTTGTGGGTACTCGCCAGGAGTGATCTAGTAGTCGCCAATACTTGTCCTGGACCGGACTTCGCACAGATGGCGATCGGCAGCGGCCGCCGGGCCTTCCCGGCCCATGATCGGTATCCTTGCGCCAGGATCGCCCTGCCGATCCTGCGGACGACGATCCGCCTTCTTCTGTGCCTGCTGCCGCTCATGGCGCTTTCGCCGAGCACGCATGCGCAGGGCTCGCCGCCGCCGATCGGCCTTTGGCAAGGCATGAACAGCGGCGACTACATCATGGTCCAGCCGAACGGCGCGTGCTCGGCAAGCGGCACCGTCAATGTGTCGGGCTCCTGCAGCTGGAGCGCGACGTCCACCGGCGGCGTGCTGACCATGACCTATCAGTGGACGATCGGGCCCGCGCGCATCCACTGGAGCATCCGCTGGCTCGGCCGCGACCTGCTGCTGATCAACAACGTCGAGCGGTTCGCGCGCCGCGGCTGAGAGCGGGGCTCACGTCCTGGGATAGGCGATGCTCATCGTCTCGGCGACGCAGGCTGGACGGTCCTTGCCCTCGATCTCGACGGTCCATTGATAAGTCATGCGAATGCCGCCGTTGGGCATGTCGTCGGCGGCGAGCAGCTTCTGGCGGCCGCGGATGCGCGCGCCGACCTGCACCGGGCTGGTGTAGCGCACCTTGTTCGAGCCGTAGTTGATGCCGTTGCGCACGTTCTCGATCTTGAGCACGTCCTTGCCGAAGGTGGAGATCACGGCCAGCGTGAGATTGCCGTGCGCGATCGTCTTGCCGTCCGGCATGTCGGTCTTGCAGCGCTCCACGTCGACATGGATCCATTGATGGTCGCCGCTGGCCTCGGCGAAGGTGTTGATGCGCTCCTGCGTCATCACCAGCCAGTCGCTGACGCCCAGCTCCTGGCCGACCAGCGCCTTCATCGCCTGCGGACTCTCGACGATTCGCTTTGCCACGATGTCCTCCCTCAAACCAACCCGGCGGGGATCTTGTAGGTACGCGCGGCCGTCCCCGCAAACAGCGCGGCCTTTTCATCGCCGGACGCACCTGACGCCAGCCGCTTGCAGGCGTTCCAGAAGACAGGGTAGCTGCACCACCGCTTCTGGACGGGAAAATTGCTCTCGAACATGCAGCGGGCGGCACCGAACAGCTCGAGGCAGACGTCGAAATACCCGCGCCAGGCGGTGGCGATGTCGGTCGACGACAAAGGCGGTCCACCGGCCTCCTTGCCGGGTCCAGTCCGGCGAACCGGCAGCGCCCCGAGCTTGACGCGCACGTTCTCGTGCGCGGACAGCCGGCGCATGGACTCGCGCCACTCCTTGAACACCTCGTCCTGTCGCCTGGCATTGGGGCCGCCGAGAACCGGGCTGCCGAAATGGCACAGGACGATGGTCAGCCCGGGAAACGCCGCAGCGAGGTCCGCGACTTCATCGATCTGGTTGTGAAAGACCCAGGCATCGAAAGCAATGCCGCGACGCTCGAGGCAGGCGAGCCCCTGGCGCACGAGCGGCTCGGCCAGGCGATGGGCGTCGGGCACGACATTGGGAACGGCATCGCTGGGATGCCAGGCGGTGGAGTACCTAACGGCACTGAACCGGGCGCCGGCCACGGCGATGTGCAGATCGAGCAGCAGCGCGACGTCGCCGCCCAGCATGAGATTGATGTTGCCGACCATGGCCGCGCAGGCGCGCGCCGGCCCGTAGCCACCGCTCGCGCTCATCGCCGCCATGCCGGTCACGAACTCCGTTTCACCGAGAGAGCGCAGATCGGCCAGACCGTCGATGCGATACATCGAATGGCATTCCTCGAAGACCGTCGCCTTGACCGCGTGGCCGGAGGACAGGTCGGCGACCAGCTCCGGCAACATGTAGACGTTGCCCGGCCGGTCCCACAGGTGGTGGTGCGGGTCGACGATCGGCAAGTCCGGTTCGAGGATCTCCTCGACGTGGCTCGCGAGCCAGGCCTCGTCGACCCTGCCGGAAAAATGATCGCGCTCAGCCATGGGAAATCCTTCGCCAATCGAAGCTCATTCTTCCAGATCGGCTCGCGTGTTCCACGGCGCTTTGCCGCGAGACGTCGACTGGCGGCACAGGAATGGCGGGCCTCGAGGTGGCGTCAGCGGCACGCCCGCTCCCCCGTGGCGCTCGACGACGAACGAGCAGATGATCGTCACCGGGATCGAGCCGGTTGGGGCGATGGCCCATGAGTCGGGGCCCGTAGACCCGGGCACGGCGTGCCCGGTTGATTGATCCCAGCGTGCAAAATGAGCGCCGTCTCATTTCCGCCGTGATCCGCGCTCACGCTTCGTCGATGGCAGGCGTGGCCTGGGGAGACCGAGATGTCCGACTTCCAGCTTTCGTCGTCATTCCTGCAGGGTGGCTACCGGCCGCCGCGCACGGGGCTGCTCGGCGACTTTCACCTCACCCTCGATCCGGCGTTGCTGCAGCCGCAGATGGGCTGGTGCGGCTACATCCCGGGCGGCGGCCTGCGGCCGCTGGGCGCCAATATCTTCGCCGGACTCGACGACGTGCTGAAGCCGGCCGTGGGCGACATGTCGAGCGCGCTGCGCCTCAACGCGAAGCTGACGCCGACGCAGTCGGCGCGCAACAGCCTGCTCTCGGCCGGCTCTCCGCTGTGGGACAAGCTCGCGGGCCTGATCGGCGACGCCGCGCCGGGCGCGCTGTGGCGGCCGATCGGCGTACCGGGCGCCACCAACGTCGTCACCGGCGAGCCGTTCTCGATCGGCGTCATCGATCCCGCCGGGCGACCGCGCTACGACGGCGCCGATGGCACCGTCGCCGGCACGGCGCTCGATTCGCGCTGGCTCGGCCTGTCGATGGGCTTCGGACGGCGCTTCCGCTTCGCCACCGATCTCGACGTCAGCGTGCAGCTCTTCGCCGACAAGGACGCGGTCCTGTCGCAGAAGCCGCAATATCTGTTCTCGGGCGGCGCGTTGAGCGTGCAGGGCCGCACCAGCTGGGGCTCGGATCTCAGCCTGCGCATCGGCGCCGGGCGCGACCAGGCCGGCGGCGCGGCCGGGTTCTTCACCTTGCAGATCGGGCCGGACATCCCGCCGGCTGCAGTCGCACCGTAGCCGCGGACCGCAGCCACACCCGTTGACCAACCCGCCGCGAGTCCGGCGGCGCAGTGTTCGACGAGCAGCGAGCACACGATCGCCACCGGGATCGAGCCGCATCGATTGCCGAGCTTGTCTGCTGCTGCGCTTCGGCAATCGATGCGGTCTAGACCAGCATGGGGCCGGTCATCACTCCGGCTTCAGCCCCTTCTCCCGGATCGTCTTGCCCCAGATCTCCTGCTCCTTGCGCTGGAACGCGGCGAACTCATCGGGCGAGCTGGTGATGACCTCCATGGCGAACTGGTCGACGAACTTCTTGGTCACCTCGGCGCTGGTCGCCGCCTTCTTCAGCTCGGCGTTCATGCGATCGACGATCGGCCGCGGCGTGCCCGTGGGCGCGTAGACGCCCCACCACGAATAGGACGGCGGCGCCTTGATGCCCTGCTCGATCAGGGTCGGCGTGTCGGGCAGCACCGGCGAGCGCTTCTCGCCGGTCACGGCGATCGGCCGCAGCTTGCCGGAGGTCATGTGCGGCATGATCGCGGCGAGGCTCGAGATCACCATGTCGGTATGCCCGGCCAGCGCGTCGGCGATCGCCGGCCCGCCGCCCTTGTAGGGGATGATGTTCATGTCGTAGCCGTTGTCGGCCTGCATCTGCGTGAGCAACACCAGCGCCTGGCTGGCGGCCAGCACGCTGAAGGCCAGCTTGCCGGGCTTCTTCTTCGCGTCGGCCACGACCTCGGCGAAATTCTTGTAGGGCCGGGCGGGATGCGCGCCGATCGCCTGCTGCGTGCGGCCGATCAGCATCACGTTGGCGAGCTCGCTGTCCTTGTACGGCAGGTTGGGCGTGAACAGCGGATTGAGGATGTGGTTGTCGAAAACGACCAGCCAGGTCTGGCCGTCGGGCGGCGCCTTGGCGACGATGCTGGCGCCGACCACGCCCGTGCCGCCGGGCTTGTTGTCGACGATGATGTTCCAGCCCAGCGTGGCCTGCAGCTGCGCCGCCAGGATGCGCGCCACCGGATCGGTCGAGCCGCCGGGCGGGAAGGGCACCACGAAGCGCAGCTGGCCCTTGGGCCAGTCGCCCGGCTGCGCCCGCAGCACGGAAGGCGCCGCCACGCCCAGGGCGCCCGCCGTTGCCAGGATGGTGCGGCGGCGCATGGCCCGCTTACCGATATCCGTCGTCATTGCCTTGTCTCTCCCTGTGCCCGATCAAGCGTGGGCACGAACCGCGCATCCTCCACGACCCGGGGCTTCCGGTCCACTGGGGCAAAGCGTTTCGCCGACCGCCTTCCCGCTCCGGGGAAGGCAAGACCGAGTTCGGGGATGGATCGGGCGCGTCGGCCGTATAGTGGCCAAATGGTCGGCTCCCTGGTCTCGATCGCCATCGGCTTCGTCGTGCTCGCGCTGGTCTTCGGCGCGATCGAGCGGCTGTTTCCGGCGCAGCGCCAGAAGATCGTGCGGCCGGGCTGGTGGACCGACCTGTGCTACTGGATCTTCACCCCGCTGGTGACGCGCGCGGTCACCCGCGTCGCGGTGATCGCCGCGCTGGTGCCGGTGCTGCTGCTGGCCGGCCAGGGCCTCGATCCGGCGCGCATCGCCCAGGGTTTCGGGCCGCTGTCGCGCCAGCCGGTCTGGCTGCAGGCGATCGAGATGATCGTGCTGGGCGACTTCATCGGCTACTGGACGCATCGCTGGTTCCACCGCGGCTGGCGCTGGCGCTTCCACGCCATCCACCACAGCTCGACGCATCTCGACTGGCTGGCGTCCGTGCGCCTGCATCCGCTCAACGACGTCGTCAGCAAGGTGGCGATCGTCCTGCCGATGGTGGCCCTGGGCTTCTCGCCGCTGGCCACGGCCGGCGTGGTGCCGTTCCTGACCTTCTACGCCATCCTGCTGCACGCCAACGTGAACTGGCGCTTCGGGCCGCTGCGCAAGGTGATCGCCAGCCCCGCCTTCCACCGCTGGCACCACACCTCGGCGGCGGAAGGCCGCGACCGCAATTTCGCCGGCCTGCTGCCGCTGTGGGACATCCTGTTCGGCACCTTCTGGCTGCCCGACCGACCGCCCACCGCGTTCGGGATCGACGAGCCGGTGCCGACGCACCTGCCCGGCCAGTTGCTGTGGCCCTTCCGTCGCGATCACAGGCGCTTCACAATCACCGGGTAGAGCACAGCCGAGGCGCGCGCCGCGCCGTCGGTATTCAGTAGGCTTTCGCATCGGGCGTTTTCTCCTTCTCCCCGCGCAGGCGGGGAGAAGGTGCCGAGCGCCAGCGAGGCGGATGAGGGGCTTCTCGCGCAACGACAACAGCCGGTGCCGTCGAGGCGCTGCAAGCCCCTCATCCGCCCTGCGGGCACCATCTCCCCGCCAGCGCGGGGAGTAGGAGAAAACGCCATGTGCGATTGCC